>NZ_NBOA01000001.1:0-687329 GCF_002213235.1 Thioclava sp. F34-6 | reverse complement strand
CTCCACTCCTCTTCCAGCCAAGGAAGCGTAGCGGAAAACTCCAGCTTCAAACGGTCCAGTTTCCGGGGATCAGATCAGAGGGTCGTGAGGTCGGCAAGACACGGTTGGTAGTGTAGTATTAGATGTAGTAGGGGTACGGCTTCATCGCTGGAGGAATCAAGTGACCCAAAATACCAGTAAGGCAGATACATCTGTCCACGCTTTGATCTCCGATGATGTATCGCTCAAGGAAGACGTCCGTGAAAAGTGGTACTATCCATTTCTGGCGCCCCTGTCGGCGCACTATCGCCAGAAAACAAGACTGGCACGAACGCCACTCTCCGATCGCATCGTGCTTGATCACTTGGCCTCCTCGGAATACCCTAAAGTTGTATTTTCTAAGAACTCGAAGGCCGCTTGCACTTCGATTGCACATGCTATTTATAAGTTGGCCACTGGTGCTCAATACAATGGAGTGATCCACCAAGAGGCGGCAGTTCTCTCTCAAGGGCGCAAGCATTGGGAAACTAATATCGCCCGCCTTGCCTCCCCATCGTACCAAACTTTTACGTTTGTTCGGCACCCCGTTGACCGGGTCGAGTCAGCATTCCGAGATTTTGTGACGGAAGGTCGTAACCCGAACCATGCCTATCACAAGGAGCAATTTCGAAAATTCGGGTGCAGGGAAGATCGAAGTGAAAGCGAAAACTTCAGCGCATTTCTCGAGTACGTTGAAGCTAGTCTCGAAGTGTCTAGGCTCAGGACAGATAGACATTGGCGGCTGCAAGTCGACAACATAGGCTGGGGACGATTTCAGTATGATCACATCGGCAGAGTCGAAAGGCTCGCCGAAGACCTTATGGCCGTTCTGATTATGGCCGGCGTCGACAAAGACGCCGCTGAGCGCGTCGTTACTATTCGCAAGAACGCATCTCAAATGGCTGAGCGTATTGCTAATCCCGATCAGATATCCAAGATTCAGGCGTTGTATGCTGAGGATTTTGACGCTTTCGGCTACGATTAATAGCCACTGAGAGGAATATCTATAATGCTATCGATTGTTTCGCTTATGAAAGAGGATTTTAACAGGAATTCTCCAGCCAAGTCGATAAGATCGAGCGCCTGACAGATCGCAATCTTGACCATTGGAGGCGTTGAAATGATCCCGATGAAAATTCATTCCCTCTGGAACACTGGCTGGCAGGAACCTCCGTCAGTCGTCGCAAAGGTTCGTCAAAGCTGGGATCATCATGCAGGGGACTATGAGGTTAATGCTTTGCAGGATGATGATTTGCAAAGACATATGGAGGAACTTGGCCTATCCAATGCCAACCTGACCATCCAGGCGGCCTCGGATCTCTTGCGTACAAAGCTCCTCTTTGAACAGGGCGGGATCTGGCTTGATGCGACATGTCTGTTGAGCGACCCCCTGTCAAACTGGATATCTGATGCTACTTCGGAGTCTGGATTTTTTGCCTTCACCCGACCGGGGGCGGATCGACTGATTTCCAGCTGGTGCCTCGCATCTGAGGCGGGCACTCCGATGCTTGAGGATTTCCTATCCCGTTTGGTCAAATATTAGTCTGTTCCGAGGCGTATTTCGCATAAATATGACGGCGTTAAAAAGTGGAACGTGTCGGCCTTGCTTGCGCGCCGCCGCGCGCACCGCGACCCTTTCTACGCGGTCGATCCTAATGGCGGCGCCGCTTATCCTTTCGCGCCCTATTTTTTCTTCCATTACATCTTTGCCGATCATGTGCGCTCACATCCGGGCGCAAAGGATGTCTGGCAAAAAACACCAAAAATCTCGGCAATTCCGGCGCACTCGCTAGGAGCCGCGGCAAAATTCGGTGATATGGGCCAACTCTGCGAGAAAAGCCTTCGACAGATGATTTCGTCAAGCCCGATCCATAAGCTGAATTGGCGTCTCTATTTTCCACAAACCATCTTTGATCTAGCAGGAGAGAAAACACAAAAATGACCCGAGATCTTATTCATCCGACATGACCCTTGTTGATCACCGCAGACCTACCTTGGCACATCGATGCCGTCGGAGGGCGGTTACATCATCAACGCCGCTCACTAGCAGGTCACCAGCAGTGCTCGGTGCTGTAAAACGTTATCGCCGTCCTTTTCTCGATATTCAATAATCTCACGGTGACCCTTTGGTATGGCGCATAGGCGCCTTCATGAACAGCATTGCCTGTTTCAAATGGGGGTGCAAGCTTGCGCGGGGTTTCTTGCCAATCCTGATCGGTCAGCGTGCAATTTACGAAGCGTTCCAAAGTTCAGTGAACCTGAGAAGATGCGAAATCCTTGATCAAAACGAGAACATCGCCCTTATACGAAGTGTATTGTTGACCAAAAAACAATAGTTTGCCCAAGTGTCGCTTTGTTTACACCGAAGATGTCGGGGGTTCGAGCCCCTCACCGCCCACCATTCCCCATGAATAGTACGGATATCAACGGCTTGCGTGTCGTTGCGCGACCGCGCTCAGACTCTGTTCGCGCATGGCTCTATGATATGCGCGCCGCGATGCTACCTTTCCCTCAACCACAGGAAAGGAGCGCCCGATGAGTTGGAACCCCGCCCTCGACCCCGAAATTCCGATCGGCGATGCCGTCGACGCCATTGAAACCGTTATCGCGCCCCGAGCGCGCGACCTTGGTGGATTCGAGGTGCGCCGCGCCTTGCCCTCGGCTGCACGCCAGATGATCGGCCCGTTCATCTTCTTCGACCAGATCGGCCCGGTGGAGTTCCTCTCCGGCCAGCGCGGCATCGACATTCGCCCGCACCCGCATATCGGGCTCGCGACTGTGACCTACTTGCTGCAAGGCCGCCTGCATCACCGCGATTCGCTGGGCACCGATCAATGGATCACGCCAGGCGCGGTGAACTGGATGAGTGCGGGCTACGGCATCACCCATTCCGAGCGCACTGACGGCAAGGTCCGCGACAGCGGCCAGCATCTCGCGGGTATCCAGACATGGGTTGCGCTGCCGGAGGATCAGGAAGAGGGGCAGGCGGCGTTCAAACATGTGGGTGCCGAGGCGCTTCCCGAATTGCAGGCCGAGGGCAAGACCGTGCGGCTGGTGCTGGGCGATGCCTGGGGTGCGCATGCCCCAATCGATCTGCCCTCCGAGATGTTCTACGCCGATGCGAAGCTCGATCCGGGCGCGCAGATCCCGCTGCCTGACGATCACGAGGATCGCGGGGTTTATGTGCTGCAGGGCTCCGTCACCGTCGCGGGCGAAACCTACAAGGAAGGTCGGATGCTCGTTTTCCGCCCCGGCGACCGGGTGTCGCTCAAGGCGGGCGGGCAGGGCGCCCGGCTGATCGTTCTGGGCGGCGCGACCATGGGCGGTCCGCGCTATATCTGGTGGAATTTCGTGGCCTCCTCGCGCGACAAGATCGACGCGGCCAAAGAGGCATGGCGCGCGGGCGACTGGGCGCATGGCCGATTCCAACTGCCGCCCGCGGATGATGCGGAGTTCATTCCCGCGCCGGAACGTTGATTGCATCCGCCGAGAAAGGGGGCGCTGCCCCCGTCGCCGGACGGCGACAAAACTAAAAGAAGAGGGGGCTCCGCCCCCGACCTTCGGTCTCCCCCGGGATATTTCTGCCAAGGGGAAGCAGAAAGCGCATCTCATCGGCGCGCGTGCGGGCGCGATAAATAAGGGCCGCGGACGCGCACTGAGGAGCCGCGATTTGCTTGCCCGAACGGCAGGTGAAAATTCGTCGGATTTTTGCTCTCAGGCCGCTTGACGGGGGCAGGTCGCCCGCGTAATACCCTCCCCACGCTCGGACGGCGATCCGGGCAGATGATGCGAGCGGTTGTAGCTCAGTTGGTTAGAGTACCGGCCTGTCACGCCGGGGGTCGCGGGTTCGAGCCCCGTCAACCGCGCCACTTTCCCCCCTTCTACGGTAAAGTTGCGTTTGTGAAACGCGCATCTGTCGCTTATATCCGGGCGAAGTTTCGGGAGGAGCGCATGCGCTGGATCAAGCAGTTTTTCGACCACATCACCCTGCTGCAAGCAGTCCTGTTCGCGGGGCTGCTGGGTCTCGCGCCATTCACCCCAGAGCCACATATTTGGGAAAAGCTGAAGATGTTGGCGGCGGGCACGCTGGTGCGTACGGTCGATTGGTTCGATCTGGTGATGCACGGGCTCCCGTGGGTCGTGCTGGCGGTGAAGCTGGCGCAATGGGTGAAAACCGGACAGACCGGGAAATCCGGTAGGGGTGCGTAATGAAAGACGACATGGACGCCAAAGGGCTGATCGAGACGATGGGCGCTGCCGCGCGGGCGGCCGCGGCGGAACTGGCCTTCGCCAGCGCCGAGGTAAAGCAGAAGGCGCTGGAAGTGGCGGCCGATGCGGTGCTCGCGCGTAAAGATGACATCATCACCGCAAATGGCGATGACATGGCCTACGGGGCCGAGAAGGGGCTGAGCCCCGCGATGATGGATCGGCTGATGCTGGACGATGCGCGCATCGAGGCGATCGCCAAGGGATTGCGGGCGGTGGCAGCGCAACGCGATCCGGTGGGCGACACGATCGCGGAATGGGACATGCCCTCGGGGCTGCATATCAAGCGCGTGCGCACGCCGCTTGGCGTGATCGGCGTGATTTATGAATCGCGGCCCAACGTGACGGCGGACGCCGGCGCGCTATGCCTGAAATCGGGCAATGCGGTGATCCTGCGCGGCGGCTCGGAGAGCTTCCATTCCAGCCGTGCGATCCATGCCTGCCTGCTCGAGGGGCTGCGTGCGGTGGGGCTGCCCGAGGCGGCGGTCCAGCTCGTGCCGACCCGCGACCGCGCCGCCGTGGCCGAGATGCTGCGCGCGACCGAATTGATCGACGTGATCGTGCCGCGCGGGGGCAAGGGGCTCGTCGGTCTGGTGCAGGCCGAGGCGCGTGTTCCGGTCTTCGCCCATCTCGAGGGCATCTGCCATATCTATGCCGACGGGGCAGCCGATCTGGAACAGGCGCGGGCCGTCGTGGTGAACGCCAAGACCCGGCGCACCGGGATTTGCGGCGCGATGGAGTGCCTTCTGATCGACCGCGCCTTCTGGAAGAAACATGGCGGCGTGCTGATCGAAGACCTGCTCAAAGCAGGCGTCGAGGTGCGCGGCACGGGCGATTTGCTGCAAATCGAGGGCGTCACCGAGGCAAGTGCGGAAGATTTCGGGCGCGAATTCCTCGATATGATCTGCGCGGCGAAGATCGTCGATGGCGTGGATGGCGCGATCGAACATATCCGCCGCTATGGCAGCCAGCACACTGAATCGATCCTGACCGAGAATGACGCCGCCGCCGACCGCTTCTTCGAGCGGCTCGACAGCGCGATCCTTATGCGCAACGCCTCCACCCAATTCGCCGATGGCGGCGAGTTCGGCATGGGCGCAGAGATCGGTATCGCGACCGGCAAGATGCATGCGCGCGGGCCGGTGGGCGCCGAGCAGCTCACCTCGTTCAAGTACCTGGTGACCGGGCACGGCACGGTGCGTCCCTGAGCGCACCGTACCCTCCGATTTCAGCCTGACGCGGTCGCTGTCAGAAGGCGATCGTGCCGCCTTCGGAATCGACCGACCAATCGAGTCTGCGACCCTGCCGCGCCGCCTCGCGCGGCAGGAGCGCGAATTGCACCCGCGTGGGCGTCAGGTCCAGCGGTTCCCCATCGAGCGCCGCGAAGGCCGCACGATCGGGTCGCGCTTTCTCGGCGCGCGCCGTGATCATCCAGCCGTCGCCGCAGGGCATCGCGCGGATATCGCCGCCGAAGGGCAGCGCGGTTTCGAGGCAAAGCATCGCGAGAAGCGCCAGTTTCACCTCGGCGCGCGGCGTCTCTCCCGGCGCCCGCCAATCGTAGTCCACGCGGCTCTGAGCGGAGACTTCGCCCAGCAACCCGGTGATTTCCGCTTCGCTCAACTGCTGATCGGGGCCGGCGCGTCCAAAGGCCAGCCGGAAGAACTTGACGCGCGCATTCGCCGCCGCCACGCTTTGCGAAATGAGCTCCACCTCCGGGCCGGGCGCTTCGCTTGTCATGGTGAGCAATTCTACCCCATTGCCGATGGCCCCGATCGGGCTGATAAGGTCATGGCACAGGCGCGACGCGACAAGTTCGATCAAATCAGCGTCCTCCGCACCCGCATTCGCGGTCTCGAATGGCATCAAACTCTCCAGAAGGTGAAATGTGATCTATGAAATCCTAGAACCCGGCATGCTGGTCAGGAATCCCGCCCAGCCCGACTGGGGCACTGGCCAGGTGCAATCGCGTATCGGCGAAAAGGTGACGGTCAATTTTGAACATGAAGGCAAGCTTGTCCTGGACGGTCGGCGGGTCGCGTTGGAATTGGTTTTCTCTGAACAAAGTTGATGAAACGTTAACAGGCGCGTGAGGTCACGCGAGAAATTCCGTCAACCGGAGGATGTGGCGCATCGCCCCCCGTCGTGATGCGTCCATGACACGCTCCGCGCCGCGCGATATTGCCAATCCGGGCGCGGCTTTCTAAACCGGGCCAGCGAATATCGGCAGGAGGACGCCCGTGATCGACAGCGCCGCATTCGAAATCAGGCTGGCCCGCGATGCCGCCGATCTCGTGGCGTCCCAGCGGCTTCGCTACCGCGTTTTCGTCGAAGAACTCGGCGGCGGCGGCGAGACGGTCGATCACCAAAATCGTCTGGAAAGCGATCGGCTCGACGCGATCTACGATCATCTTCTGCTGGTCGATCCCGCACGCGCTGAAGGCGAGCATGTGGTGGGCGCCTACCGGCTGCTACCTTCGGATCGGCTGGAGCGGGCAGGGCAATTCTATTGCGATAGCGAATACGACCTCTCGCCGCTGGTCGGCACCGGGCGCAAGTTGCTGGAGCTTGGGCGCTCCTGCGTCGATCCGGACTATCGGGGCGGGGCGGCAATGCTGCTTTTGTGGAATGCGCTGGCCGATTACGTCCTTGCCCATGACATCGAGATTCTCTTCGGCGTTGCGTCCTTCCACGGCACCGATGCCGAGAAGCTGAAAGCGCCGCTGTCGTGGTTGCATCACCATCACCTAGCGCCCGCGCACATGCGTCCGCGCGCGCGGCCAGAGGCGTTCCAGCCAATGGACCTCGTACCTGAGGCGGCGCTGGATCGGCGTGCGGCGCTGGCCGAAATGCCCAATCTGATAAAGGCCTATCTGCGGCTCGGCGGCTTCGTGGGCGAGGGGGCTTTCATCGACTATCCGTTCAACACGACCGACGTTCTCCTGCTCATGGATACCAAGGCGATGAGCGACAAGCATCGCAGCTTCTACACCCGTCGTTTCGAGGGCCGCGCGTGAGCTGGATCGAGGACGAGCCCGATCCAAAGCAGTTCGGCGCGCTCGATTGGATGCGGGCGGGGCTGCGCGGTCTGATCTGGGGGCTGATGCTGCTGATCGGGCTTGTAGTGCTGCTGCTGGTGCGTCTGGTGGAGCGCCCGGTTCACGGGCTGGCGCGGCCCTGGACGCCGTGGATCACGCAAGCGGTCTGCCGGATGAGCTTCCCGATCCTCGGGATCTCCTATCGCGTCACGGGGCGTCCGATGACCAAGATCGGGGCGGTGGTCGCAAATCACGGATCGTGGCTCGATATCTTTGCGCTCAACGCCTGCCAGCGGGTCTATTTCGTCTCCAAGGCCGAGGTCGCCAGATGGCCTTTCGTCGGCTGGCTCGCGCGGGCCACGGGCACCGTTTTCATCAAGCGCGATCCGCGTGAGGCAAAGACGCAGCAGGGGCTGTTCGAGGATCGCATCCGGGCGGGCCATCACCTGCTGTTCTTCCCCGAGGGCACCTCGACCGATGCGCGCCGGGTGCTGCCCTTCAAGCCGACGCTGTTTCAGGCCTTCTACAGCCATGGGCTGGAGCGCGTGATGCAGATCCAGCCGGTCACCGTGGTCTACACGCCCCCCGCGGGCGAGGACGTGCGGTTCTATGGCTGGTGGGGCGATATGGAGTTCGGGCCGCATCTGATCAAGGTGCTGGCACAGGCGCGGCAGGGCGCGGTCGAAGTGGTGTTCCACGCGCCGCTCTCGGTCTCCGACTATCGCTCGCGCAAGGAGCTTGCATGGGCTGCGGAGAGCGCCGTGCGTCGCGGCTTGCCTTACGAGATCGCACGCGCCCGGTAATAGGCCAGCACGTAGAGGCGGATTGCCGTGGCAAGGCCCGTCTCGGTGCCGCGATCCACATCAATTTCGGCTGCCAACTCGTTGAGGCCTAATGATTTCTCATGGGCGATATCGCGGAAGGCACGCCAGAATTCATCCTCCAGCGTGACCGAGGTGCGGTGCCCGCCCAGCGTCAGGGAGCGTTTCTTCGGTCGGCTCATTCGTCGTGCTCGCGCTGATGGCCGTCGAGATCGCGCCGCTCTTTCGTGGCACGGTTTTCCTGTAGCGTTTTCTCGGCCTTGCTGCGACCGAATTTCTCAGCATTCACAGAGCCTTGCTCGCGCTTCTTCACGCGCGCCTGCTGTTTGCGAAACTGGTTGAGATTGGTGACCTTGCTCATGGGCAAAGAGTGCCACAGCCGATCGTATCGGAAAAGGGGCTTGGGCGCGCCCGCATGAGGCGCGCCCGATAGAGTTACTCGACTTCGACCAGCGCGTGACGCTTCTTGCCCGCGCTCAGCTTCACCGGGGTCTCCAGATCGGCGGCGGTGAACATGCGGCCCGGATCGGCGCAGGGCTCGTCATCGACCTTGAGCGCGCCTTCGGCGATCAGCCGCTTGCCGTCCTTACCCGATTTCGCGAGGCCCGAACGCACGACGAGCTGCGCGAGGCTGATCCCGTCGCCCAGTTCCTCGACCGTCAGCGTGAGGGTAGGCAGGTCGTCGCCCACGCCGCCCTTCTCGAAGACTTCGCGCGCGGTTGCCTCGGCAGCATGCGCGGCCTCCCAGCCGTGGCAGAGCGCGGTGACCTCGTTGGCCAGCCGCACCTTCGCCGCGTTGATCTCGGAGCCTTCCAACGCGCCCAGACGCTCGCATTCCTCGACCGGAAGCTCGGTATAAAGCTTAAGGAAGCGGCCAACATCGGCGTCGGTTGTGTTGCGCCAGAACTGCCAGAACTCGTAAGGGCTCAGCATGTCCGAGTTCAGCCAGATTGCGCCCGAGGCCGATTTGCCCATCTTCCTGCCGTCCGAGGTTGTCAGAAGCGGCGAGGTCAGTCCGAAGATCTCCTGATCGAGCACGCGGCGCGTCAGGTCGATCCCGTTGACGATATTCCCCCATTGATCCGAGCCGCCCATCTGCAGCAGGCAACCGTAGCGGCGGTTCAGCTCGAGGAAGTCATAGGCCTGCAGGATCATGTAGTTGAATTCGAGGAAGCTGAGGCTCTGCTCGCGATCCAGCCGCGATTTCACGCTCTCGAACGACAGCATCCGGTTGACCGAGAAATGCCGCCCGATATCGCGCAGGAAATCGAGGTAGTTCAGCCCGTCGAGCCATTCCGCGTTGTTGAGCATCAGCGCCGGCGTCTCGGCCTCGTAATCGAGGTATTTCGCAAACACCTGCTTGATGCCCGCGATATTGTCGTCGATCTGGTCGGGCGTCAGCAGCGGGCGCTCGTCGGCGCGGAAGGAGGGGTCGCCCACCTTCGTCGTGCCGCCGCCCATCAGGGTGATCGGCTGGTGGCCGGTCTTTTGCAGCCAGCGCAGCATCATGATCTGGATCAGCGAGCCGACATGCAGCGACTTCGCCGTCGCGTCGAAGCCGATATAACCCGGCACGGTGCCTTTCGCCAAAGCCTCGTCCAGCCCCTGATAATCCGTGCAGTCGGCCAGAAAGCCCCGCTCGATCATCACGCGCATGAAGTCTGATTTCGGATGGTAGGTCATCGTGCTTGTTCCTTTCGTCTGAGCGTGCGTATATCGGGGCAGGCGACGAGAGGGAAGCCATGTTGAAATCCGGGCCGGTCTGGGCGGTTGGCGCCATGTCGGGCACGTCCTTGGACGGGGTGGACGCGGCGCTCGTGTTGACCGACGGAACCCGCATTCTCGATTTCGGCCGCAGCGACTACCGCCCCTATACCGAGGCCGAGCGCGCGACGCTCCATGCAGCCCTCGGGCGCTGGCCCGGCGAGGCCGGGGTGGAGGAGGCCTGCGAGGTGGTCGAAACCGCCCATGCCGAACTGCTCAGCGGCTTCGGAGAGGCGCAGCTCGTGGGGTTTCACGGCCAGACGCTCGCCCACGATCCCTATGGGATGCAGGGCCCGCGCCGCACCCATCAGGCCGGCGACGGCTCGGTCCTGGCCGAGGTGCTGTCGCGCCCGGTGGTCTGGGATTTCCGCTCCACCGATGTCGAGATGGGCGGGCAGGGCGCGCCGCTCGCGCCCTTCTTCCACTTTGCCTGCGCGAAATACGCCAAGCTCGATGCGCCGGCGGTGTTTCTGAACCTCGGCGGCGTCGGCAATGTGACCTGGGTCGATCCGCGCCAACCCTCGGCAGAGGTGCCGGGCGCGGTTCTGGCCTTTGACACCGGCCCCGCCAACGCACCGATCAACGATCTGATGCGGCTCAGGCGCAAGGCGGAGTTCGATGCGGGCGGAGAGCTGGCGCTGACGGGCCGCGTTGACGAGGCAGTGGTCGAGGCCTTCCTGACGCATCCCTATTTCCTGAAGATGCCGCCGAAGTCGCTCGACCGGAACGATTTTCATGACGTCCTGTCCCGTGTGGCCGCGCTGGAAGACGCGGATGCGGCAGCCACGCTTACCGCCTGTGCGGCAGCCTCGGTCGCGCGGGCGGGGGAGCATTACCCGACCTCGCCCTCGGCGATCTATGTATGCGGCGGCGGGCGGCTCAACACCGCGCTGATGGTGGCTTTGCAGCGGCGCATGAACGTGCCAGTGCAGCCGATCGAGGATATCGGGCTCGATGGCGACATGCTGGAGGCGCAGGCCTTCGCCTATCTCGCGGTGCGGGTGGCGCGTGGCATGGCAACCTCTGGGCCCTCGACGACCGGGGTGTCGGCGCTGATCGGCGGCGGCAAGGTCTCGCGCCCCGGCTAAATTCGCATCACTTGACGCTGATCATGCCGCGCCGCGGCGGACGGCGCTAGGATCGGCCTCATTGAAGAGGGTAGTCCGATGTCTGAAACTCCAACCGATCCCTGTCCGACGCCGCAGGCGCGCAAGCAGGCCCCGTTCTCGAACCGGGCCGCCGCGGTCTTCCTTGCGGGGCTCAGCTTCGTCGTCATGGTCATCTCCGGCCTCGTCGTCAGCATTGCGCCCTCGGGCCGGGTTGCGCGGGATATCGACTGGTCGCTCCTCGCGCTCGACCGCGCCGACTGGGAGCTTTTGCACCTCGCGATGGGGGTGCTCTTCGTCTTCGCCGGGGTCTGGCACATCAAGCTGCACTGGCCGGTGATCCGCAACCTGCTGTGGTCCGCGGCGGCGCAAACGCTGTGTCACAGGCGCGAATTGGCGCTGGCGGTGGGGCTCGTGGCCGCGGTGATCGTGCTGACGCTGCTCTGGTGGCCGCCTGTCAGCTGGCTCGATCAACTCTCGCGTTGGGCGAGCGTCGGGCTCTGGTGATCAGCGGGGGATGTCGAAACCGGGCGGGGCCAGTTCGAACCCCTCGAAGCGAAAGCCCGGCGAGACAGTGCAGCTGACAAGGCTCCACCCCCCGGTCGAGCGCGCGGATTGCCACTGGCCCGCGGGCACGATCCCCTGAGGTTGATCGCCGCCGATCACGTCGGGGCCCAACAGCAATTCCAGCACCGGTCCCGCCTCCTGCGGCGCGATATCGAGCTGCACCGGCGCGCCTGCGTGGAAATGCCAGATTTCGGTCGCGTCCACCCGGTGCCAGTGGCTGCGCTCGCCCGCCTTGAGCAGGAAATAGATGCAGGTGCCCGAAGGACGCGCGCCGTCTGCGGCTTCCGCTTCCCAGGTTTGGCGGTAATGCCCGCCTTCGGGATGCGGCACGAGGCCAAGGGCCTCGATGATCGCGTCGGCCTCGCTCATGCGAAGAGCTCCTTGGCGAGCGTCTCGAAATCGGGCGCGATCGCGTCCCATTCCTCGCTCGGCACAAGGTCCTTGTCCTGAGCAGGCCCGTATTCGGTCGGGCGCGGTACGAAAGCGGTCTTTAGCCCCAGCGACCGGGCTGCCGCAAGATCATCATTATGCGCGGCCACCATCATCACCTCTTCGGGCGGCAGACGCAGCGCGGCGCAGGAGGCCAGATAGACCTCCGGCTTCGGCTTGTAGTCGCGGGCGATATCCGCGCCGAGGATGCAATCCCACGGCAGCCCCGCGTGGCGCGCAAGCCGTGTCATCAGCGCGATGGACCCGTTGGAACATGGCGCGATGATCGCATGGCGCCTCAGCGCGTGAAGGCCGCTGACCGCGTCGGGCCACGGGTTCAGCCGCTCCCAGACATGCGACAGGCTATCGGGTGCCGAGACCGCGAAGCGCTTGGCTACCCGGTGCAGGTTCTCGCGATGCAGATCGTCGAGCGCCACATAGCCGCGCCCGCCGTCGCGAATGCGCCGCATCGCAGGATCGTATTCGCCACGCCACGCATCGGCGAAAGCCAGGGAATCGATCCCGGGAAAGGCAGTTTTCACCTCACGCGCGACGGAGTTCCTCCAATCGACACAGGTGCCGAACACATCGAAAATCAGAGCCTTGATCATGGCCCGACAGTGACGCGGATAAGGGCGCAACGCAATCGCCCCTTCGGCTTGGCCCAAATATCCTCGCCGAAGGCGAAACGAAAACCCCCGGCGAAGCGCGTGCTCCGCCGGGGGCCTGGGTGTCTCACGTCAAGACGCGCTTAGCGCAGGATCGAACGACCCGCATATTCCGCGGTCTCGCCCAGCGATTCCTCGATGCGGATCAGCTGGTTGTATTTCGCGAGCCGGTCCGAACGCGCCAGCGAGCCGGTCTTGATCTGACCGCAGTTGGTGGCGACCGCGAGATCGGCGATGGTCGCGTCCTCGGTCTCGCCCGAACGGTGGCTCATCACGTTGGTGTAGCCTGCGCGGTGCGCCATATCGACGGCCTGCAGGGTCTCGGTAAGGGTGCCGATCTGGTTGACCTTCACCAGCATCGAATTCGCGACGCCCTGCTTGATGCCATCGGCCAGACGCGTCGGATTGGTCACGAAGAGATCGTCGCCCACCAGCTGCACCTTGTCGCCCAGACGCTCGGTCAGGAGCTTCCAGCCTTCCCAATCGTCCTCGGCCATGCCGTCTTCGATCGAGATGATCGGATAGGCCCCCAGCAGCTTCTCGAGATAGTCGACATTCTCTTCCGAGGTCAGCGACAGGCCTTCGCCCTTCATCTCGTATTTGCCGTTCTTGTAATATTCGGTCGAGGCGCAATCCATCGCGAGGTAGATGTCCTCGCCCGGCTTGTAGCCCGCTTTCTCGATCGACTTGAGAATGATGTCGAGCGCGGCCGTGGTCGAGCTGAGTTCCGGAGCAAACCCGCCCTCATCGCCCAGACCCGTGGACATGCCGCCGGCCGAGAGCTCTTTCTTCAGCGTGTGGAATACTTCCGAGCCCATGCGCACCGCGTCGCGGATATTGCCCGCGGAGACCGGCATGATCATGAATTCCTGGATGTCGATCGGGTTGTCGGCATGCTCGCCGCCATTGATGATGTTCATCATCGGCACCGGCAGGACGCGGGCCGAGGTGCCGCCGACATAACGGTAAAGCGGCAGGGTCGAGAAATCGGCGGCCGCTTTCGCGCAGGCGAGCGAGACGCCGAGGATCGCGTTGGCGCCGAGGCGGCCCTTGTTCTCGGTGCCGTCCAGTTCGATCATCGCGCGGTCGATCTCGACCTGCTCGGTGACGTCCTCGCCGACGAGGTTCTCCGCGATCTCGCCGTTCACGGCCATTACCGCTTCCAGAACCCCTTTACCCATGTAGCGGGCCTTGTCGCCGTCGCGGCGCTCGACCGCCTCATGCGCGCCGGTGGAGGCGCCCGACGGCACGGCCGCACGGCCCATCGTTCCGTCTTCGAGGATGACGTCGACTTCGACGGTGGGGTTGCCACGGCTGTCGAGAATCTCGCGGGCGTGGATGTCGATGATGGTGCTCATGGGGGCGCTCTCCTCGGGCTCCGGTTGATGCTTGGCTAGGTGCATACACCCGTGCTGCGCCTGCGAAAAGGCCGTAAGGGCAATTTCTGGAGGAAATGGTACCGCTAACGGCGACCTTCCCTGCGCAGTTTCGCCTGCCGCCACAGCGCATAGAGGCCCGAGCCCACGATCACCGCCCCGCCGATCAGCGTCCAGCGATCCGGGGGCTCGGCGAAGACGACGGTCGAAATCACGACGGCGAAGGCGAGACGCGAATAGCGAAACGGCATGATCACCGCGATTTCGCCCAGCCGCACCGAGGCGATCAGGGCGTAATAGCCCACCGGCCCGATCGCGAGCGCGCCGAGCAGGTAGAGCCAATCCATCGGTGCGGGTGTGACGACCGGCTCTGGCAGCACGGCCAGCAGCAGGAGCCCCAGCGGCAACACGCAGAAGAAGCCGAGTGTCGCCACCTGCAGCGAGGTCACGTCGCGCGGCACGCGCCGCGTGGTGACATCGCGCATCGACAGGCCGATGACCGCGCCGACCGCGAGAAGTGAGAGCATCGAGAATTCGTCCGTGCCGGGCCGGATCACGATCATCACGCCGAGAAACCCGATCAGGATCGCCGAAAGCCTGCGCCAGCCGACCCGTTCTTTTAGAAAGATCGCGGCGCCGAGCGTGGTCGCAAGCGGCGTCGCCTGATGGATCGCGGTGGCTTGGGCGAGCGGCGTGAAAGCCACGGCGGAGACGAAGAACCCGGTGCCGACGATCTCGCCGGCGTTGCGCAGCCAGAGCGCAGAGGAAAGCAGCGAGCGGGTGAAGATGCGCTCGCCCTTCAGCTTGGCGAGCACCGCGAAGATCGTCGCGCCGCCAAGCCCCACGGCGGCGAGAATTTGCCCCACCGGCCAGTCGCCCGCGAGCATCTTGATGAACATATCCTCGAGCGCGAACCCCGCCATCGCGAGGATCATCAGCATCGAGCCGCGCAGATTGTCGTTCTCGGTGGGTTCGGGTGTCATGGGGCGCTCCTGACCGGATGGTCAAGGCCCACCTAGCGCGCCTGTGATCGGCCTTCAAGCAGGGTGTCAGGCGCGGGGATGCGCCCGGGTGACGATACCGCCGATATCGGCCCAGATCGGCAGGTGATCCGAGGCCACGCGCGCCAGTGGCGTATCCAGCACACCCTTGCGCACCACGCGGATTCCCGGCGAGGTCACGATCCGGTCGAGCCGGCCGATCGGGGCGCGCGAGGGGTAGGTCGCGCCCGGCGCATGGATGTGAAAGCCGGTCAGCGCTTCAAAGCCGTGGCGTTCGCGCCATTCGTTGAAATCGCCGATTGCGAGCGCCGGATGCGGCTTCACCCCGGCCATGATCTCGGCGATCCGGGTCCATTGTGCGCGCCGGTCGCTCCGCCGCAGCCCAAGATGCGCCGCAATGAGCAGGAAGGGCGCGCCGCTGTCGGGGGCGATGTTCACCGCGATGGCGCCGCGCGGCTCGAGACCGGGCAGGGTAACCGGCTCGATCCCCAGCACCCGGGAGCCACGCCGGACCAGCACGACCTGCCCATGCCAGCCCAGCGAGGCGGCTGTGGTGCGGGGCATGTCGTGGCGGATGAAATCGGTCTCTTCCTCGATCAGCTTTTGCGGCAGTGCGGCGGGGCGCTCACCCATGCGCTTGTCGACTTCCTGCAAGGCGATCACATCGGCGTGCAGCGCATTGATGACGTTCACTATCCGCGCCGGGTCATGCTTGCGATCGGTCCCCACGCATTTGTGCAGATTGTAGGAAGCGATCCGAAGTGTCATTTTTCTGAGTGCCTTACAGGGTGATCTTCATGTCCCGCAGAAGGTCCGGAAGACCCGTTCGTCGGGCTTCGGGGCGTCTTCATACGAGGCGTAACGCGGATCTTCCGCATAGGGGTCCGCCAGCGCCTCCATAAGCCTGTGGAGTGGACCGTCATCACCATCGACCGCGGCCGCGATCATCTCCTCGACCCGGTGATTGCGCGGAATGCGCAGCGGGTTCGCCATCTCCATGACGGCGCGCGGATCGTCTTCGCTCGCGATCCGCTTCTCCCATCCCTCGCACCAGAGATCGAATGCCATAGGCTCTGTGAACTCTTGACCCGCCGTCTTAGGATCGCGCCGCAGCGCGCTGAAGACACGCGTGAAATCGGCATTTTCGGTCGCCATTCGGTTCAACAGGTCCTCGATGAGCGGCAGGTCTTCGTCGGTCGCCTCAGCGAGGCCGATCTTGCGGCCCATCAGCCGCAGCCATTCGCCCTGATAGACGCCGATGAAGCTGTCGACGGCGGCACTCGCCCGTTCGATCGCCGCATCGTCGTCGCCGATCAGCGGCATCAGGCAGGTCGCGAATTGCGCAAGGTTCCAGACCGCCACTTGCGGCTGGCGCGCATAGGCGTAGCGGCCCTGTTGGTCGATGGAGGAGAAGACCCGCCCCGGATGGTAATGGTCCATGAAGGCGCAGGGGCCATAGTCGATCGTCTCGCCCGACAGCGCCATGTTGTCGGTGTTCATCACGCCATGGATGAAGCCGAGCGCCATCCATTTCGCGACGAGCTCGCCCTGCTTCGCCGCTACCGCACGCAGGACTTCGAGCGGTGTATCACATTCCGGATAATGTCTATCTATCAACGTGGTGAGGAGCGTTCTTAATCCATCGCGATCATTGCGCGCCGCGAAATACTGGAAGGTGCCGACGCGGATATGGCTGCGCGCGACGCGGGTTAGGATCGCCCCGGGACGCCCCGAGGCATCGCGCACAACGGTTTCGCCCGTGCGCACGGCGGCGAGCGCGCGAGTCGTCGGCACGCCAAGCTTCGCCATCGCTTCGCTCAGGAGATATTCGCGCAATACCGGACCGAGCCACGCCCGCCCGTCAGAGCGGCCACGCGAAAACGCGGTGCGCCCGGCGCCTTTCAGTTGCAGATCGAAGCGCACGCCATCGGGTGCGACCACTTCACCCAGCAGCACCGCACGCCCATCGCCCAGACGCGGCACGAAGCCACCGAACTGGTGACCCGCATAGGCCTGCGCGATCGGCTCCGCGCCCTCGGGCATCGTGTTGCCGGCCAGCATCTCGAGCCCTTGGGGGCCCTCCAGCCAATCGGCATCCAGGCCCAGACGGTCGGCAAGGTCGCGGTTCAGCAGCACCAGTTCCGGCGCTTTCACCGGTTGGGGCGGCTGACGCTCGAAGAACGTGTCGGGCAGGCGGGCATAGCTGTTGTCGAAGGGAATGGTCATGGCGTCTCCTTACCTCCCTATCTAAGCCTTGCGCCCTTCAATCCAATCCCCGTTGGCTATCAGCGCCTTCAATGTTCCATGTCCGGCAGACCTTCGCGCGACAGCAGCACCGCGAGCGGACGCAGACGCGGGCTTTGCGAACAGATGATCATCAGCGCCACCATGATCGGCACGGCGAGGAACATCCCCGGAAGCCCCCAGACCGCGCCCCAGAAGGCAAGCGAGATGATGATCCCGAAGCTCGACAGCCGCAGCGCATGGCCCATCAGCATCGGGTCGATCACGTTGCCGATCACGAATTGCAGGATGCCGACCGCGACGAGCACCGTGCCCGCCGTGTAGGGGTTCTGGGTCAGCACATAGACCGCGAGCGTCGCGATAACCGTCGCGATGATCGAGCCGATCGAGGGGATGAAGTTCAGTGCGAAGGTGATGATCGCGACCGGGAGCGCCAAGTCGAAACCGCCCACGGTGAAGACGCCGTAGACCGCGATGGCCGTGACGGCGCTGACGATGGCTTTGACCAGCAGATAGTGGTTCACCCGGCGCATGATCGTGCCAACCATTCGCGCGATCCGCTCTGCGCTGGCGCGATCACCCATCAGCGAGTTCAGCTTCGCGTCGAACCAGATCCGCTCGGCGAACAGGAAGCCCACGAACAGAATGATCAGGATCGTGGCCGAAAGCAGGTTCGAGGCCTGACCCGCCAGGGTGGTCAGATACCCTGCGACCTGAATGCTCTGCATCGATTCCAGCACCGATTGCTCAACCTCGGGGCCCATCCAGCCGAAGAGTTGCGCGATCGCCTGCTGCGCGGGGCCCGCATAGTTCAGCACCATCGTCACGACGGTGTTCACCTGCGAGATCAGCACCGCGCTCAGCGTGAGCAGCCCGCCCGCGATCAGCGCAAGTGCCACCAGCGACGCCAGACGCGGCGGGATCGAGACCGGCCCGATCCGGAGCCGCCCGACCGCATTGATCGCCTCGGAGGTCAGCGAGAACAGGATGATCGCGATGGCCAGAGAGATCAGGATGAATTTCGCCTGCACCATCAGGAACAGCGCCAGCGCGAAGGCGATGATGCCGAGAAGCACGTTGGTGAGCGCGCGCGGCTCGAATGCGCGCCCATCGATCAGGGCGGGGCGGCCCTCATCGGGAGTGTCCTTCATCTTCATCATCTTCCTGTGCCTGCCCCTGACGGGGGCGTAACCTGATTTTCTTATGCTAGGAGCCACCGGGCAGGCGCGCAAGCGCCGAACCCGCGTGTTTTCAGGGCTTTTTAATGTCCTTCGCATTATTCCGGATCGGCTCTTGCATCCCTCCCGGATTTGCGGATAAACCCGTCGGCGGAGCGGTGGCCGAGTGGTCGAAGGCGCACGCCTGGAAAGTGTGTAGGCGGGAAACCGTCTCGAGGGTTCGAATCCCTTCCGCTCCGCCATAAAAATCTCCTAAGGTTTTGTTAATTATCGTTTTATTCTGCTATCGGGATTTTTCTTCCCCCAATGCGTCCCCCGCCGATGCGTAGATACGTCGGTCCGAAGCAAGCCCGCGGAACGTGAACGCACCCACCTTTGGGCGCCCGTGTGTGCGGCACACTTGCTATCTCAAGCTTGTCGTCCGACACTTGGATGAAAGTCACGAGCTACTCCTCTCTGGTTAATTGCAATCTGTTGAGCTTAAGATGGTCACTTCCATCATAGGTTGCGCGATCTGATTTTGGTTGCGGGTGTGCCCCTTCGGTCAATTGCGGGCTCAGAGGTTACATATAGGTTGCCCGTTTCATCTTGAGGGTGTTACCCTCAGTGTAAAACGAGGCATGAAGTGAAGAATCTTTCGGGTAAAGTGATTGAAACAAAAGCGTTTTCTCCCAATGAATTGAAGCCGTCTCTTGGAAAGAAGCTGCGGGAGCTGCGTGAGGTCGCGGGCATGACGCAGAGCGAACTCGCCAGTCAAATTGGAGTCAGTCGTTCAGCGGTTTCGCGTATGGAGAGAAGCGAAGATCTTAGCGTGGTTTTGCTTAAGAAATTCGTCTCCGGATTGGGCGCAACGCTGCGTGTCGACGCAAGTTTCGATTCGACTTCTCCGGTGACGCTTCGTGTTCGCGAGGCGTTTGGCTCCGAATGCACGAATGATGACCAGTTGCTTTTCCCTCTTTTCGAAGAAGAGTCATTCAAGGCAAGCCGAGATGTAGTGCTGAGTATAAAGCCTAGATATTCCACTCGAATACTGGATGGTACCAAGACAGTAGAGTTGCGCCGGCGATTTCCGGTTCAAGTGCCGAAAGGGACTCTAGTCTATATATATTCGACAAGCCCAATACGCGCTTTGACCGGTACCGCACGTATTTTGGGCGTCGAAAAAATTGATCTAGAGGAGATGTGGGAGCGATTTTCGCCGGTTGCATGCATTGATCGTGGTGATTTCGATTCCTATTTTTCGGGCTTAGAGCAGGGCATTGCAATCCTACTTGGAAATGTGCGCCCCTTGTCGCGCGCTATAGGGCTAAGCGAGTTGCGTGACCGCTTTGAATTTGCACCACCGCAGTCTTTCATCTACGCAAACCCATTATTGCGAGAAGCCATAAAAAATGAGTCATCTTCGCTACCTCATTGATACGAATGTATTTATTGGACTAGAAGATGATCGCGAGATAGACCCGAACTTCTCGCATTTACTACAGCTTGCTTCAAAGCATAGTGTGAGGATTTTCGTGCATGAAGCGGCAAGGGATGACATTGCTAGAGATAAAGATACGAGCCGACGGCGTATATCGCTTAGTAAATTTGCGAAATTTGCGCCGTTGTCGAAAGTGCGCGGACTAACTACTTCCGAGCTGTCACGAAAATTTGGTTATCTTCGCAAAGCTAACGACGTTGTTGATGCGACGCTTTTGCATGCACTTAGTCTCGATTTAGCCGACTTTCTTGTAACTGAAGATAGAAAGCTTCACGAGCGAGCGCGTAAGCATGCTCCCGAGTTATCTGATCGACTACTTTTTGTAGCCGACGCTACTTCACTCTTAGAGTCGATTTATGAACCGATCGACGTACCAATCCGGTATATTGAAGAGATTGAAGCGCATGCGGTGCCGCTTGATGACCCAATATTCGAAAGTTTACGGGATGACTACGATAAGTTTGACGAGTGGTGGAAGAAATGCGTTTCGGAGCTAAGAAAATGTTGGATTGTAGCCCGCCCCGGTAGTCAAGGAATTGCCGGCATCTTAGTACGTAAGGATGAGGCTAGTAGATATAGTGACGCCACTCTTTCTGGTACGAAGATATTGAAAATTTGTACTTTCAAAGTTGCACCAGAGAATCGCGGTATAAAGCTCGGTGAGCTATTGCTGAAACAGGTGCTTTGGTTCGCCCAAACAAATGGTTACGATCTTGTGTATCTGACAACATATCCCAAACAAAACGCACTTATCGAATTGCTTGACTATTATGGATTTCAACAAACATTGGAGCGCGACGACGGCGAGTTGCTCTACGAGAAGACGTTCTCGAGAGAAAGATTGATCCTTCCCGAAGGAGAATCTGTTTTCAGTGCTCAGCGGACGAACTATCCAAGATTTTCGACCGAATCATTTATTCATGGGTACGGCGTACCCATCTTGGAAGCCTACCATGACGAATTGTTCCCAGAACTGAGAGATTTAAGGCAGGCGGACATGTTCGAGCACGTCGGTCTATACGGTGGGCCCAGTCGGCCTGGGAATACAATTAGAAAAGTATACCTTAGCCGCTCGTCGGCTAATCTCAAGGAACCTGGATCATTATTATTTTTCTATAAAGGAAAGTCCAAAAGTACCCCGTCTCAGGCGATTACCTCTGTGGGGATTTTCGAAAATATGGAGTTGGCGCATTCGACTAAAGAGCTTATGCAACTCGCGCAGCGACGTTCAGTCTACAGCGAGGCTCAGCTCGATAAATTGGGCGCAACCTATGATAGGCCAGTAAAGGTAATAAATTTCCTTCTTGCTGGTTATTTTAGAGAGCCAGTCGATTTGAAGGAGCTACGCGAAATTGGTGCGATAAAGCACCATCCGAGCCAATCTATTTTTCAGATTAATCGCTGCGCATTGGAAGCCCTCTTTAGGAAGTTAGATCTTGGATTTCGGGTGATTTGATGAACATTGCCCTTGTGGGAATTTCGGGTGTCGGGAAAACTACCTTGCTAAAGGGAGCGGCGAACGTGAGGCCGTTCCTCCACCTGGAGGCCAGTAAGTTAATCAAAGAAGAAATCGCGCTTTCGAAACAAAAGTTCGAGATTGCTGACAATCTACGAAGTGCAGAAGTTGTGGGCAATCAGTCAGCCCTGCTCAAGGCGTTTCACCGAAGAACGGATAGGGAGGCCGGGTTAGTCGTGTTAGATGGCCACACCGTCTTGGATACTGGTTCTCAGCTTCAACGAATACCACCGTCAATATTCGCGGAAATGAACCTACATTCGCTGCTCTTCCTTCAAGACGATCCCGAAGCAATACGTCACCGAAGATCCGCGGACATTGCACGAGTTAGACCCAAGAGATCGACTGACGAAATCAGGCACCTCCAAGAAGTGGCGATTCTTACAGCGGCAGATATCGCACTAAAGCTCGCCATTCCGCTGCATGTCGTCACGCACGAGGATGCGTTGAGAATTTTAGTGACACTGTAGCTATAAAAAATTTCGATGAATCCACCGTGAGCGGGGTCTCTTACATCGGTTCAGCGAGCAAACGTAAGTTGAGGCTTGTACGCACAGGCCTTTCCCAAAGCCACGACCAAGATGAGATCTAGACTTTAGTGCCGGTGCGACTAAGCTTGCCCCAAAATTTGATAGGTTTATTCGGAGGGGATAGCTTGCACCAAAATCACAGCATGGCCGCCTGGTGTCCGGTGAGGCAAGGTCACGAAACGGCGTCGGTCGAGTTCCATTTTAACTTATGGCGTCTGCCAAAACTTGGATGGTGGAGAAAATTTCGTTCGGGTTCGGGGGATCACGACAGGGACTTCATTGAAGTTGGCATTCTTGTTGATCAGCCCGAACAGATCGAAGAAATATGTCTATTTTTTCCATTTTCGGTTGCGCGGGGTGATATAATAGACTGTGGGCCATTTTTTCGGGACGAAAGTATCGCTGAAGGGATTTTCAATGAGCAGATTTCTGTCGAAATTCCAGCTGCAAAGGATGGATCTTATCTAGAATTAAAAACAAATGGCGGGACTTTTTGTCGAGTTCACAAGTTTGAAAAGTCTCGTGGCAACATTTCGGATAATCATCTAGACGTGAAACCTGCGGGTCACGGAACACTTTTGACGATCAAACACATTGCCGTGCAGGCGCCTTTTAACGTAAAGGCCTTGGATGGAAAGACCTATTTTCGCCTTCGCGTGAAACTTCCACAGACTTCGGAGGGGCCGTTCGTCCAAACCATCAGGCCTTCGGATTGGGCGCTCCAAAGTGGGTTTGAGGGGATTGAGTTGATCAATTTTAGGCTTAATGAAATGAGAACTTTGCCGAGCGAAGTTCAGAACTGTCTTCGACGTTCAGAAAATACAAATAACGCGAAAGTTCGGCTGATTGCGTTTCTTGCGGCTGTACCTGCGGTTGCAGATATGGCCTCTTCGAGCACCCCTTCGCACAAAAGTCGTACACTCGAACATGATATTTGGGGCGATTATATCAGTAACGGTCTTCCTGACGATATTGCGATTTATCATTGGAAAAAATCTAGCAACTTTAAAAACGGTGAGGAGCCGATTAGCGATTTTTCCGCGTTCGTTAAACTAAAACAACGACGCGCGGGCTTGGGTACGATCGTCGTTTACCTTGCAATCGCGTTCCTTTTTGGGGTTTTCGGAAACGTCGCTGCGAGCTATATCGTGCCGTCCCAAGCGGTTCTTTTGAGTTCCCAAAGCGACGATATTGCGGTACAAGATCCAGAAGCCCAGGCGGAAAAAAACTAGGCGGAGTATAGAGAATGTCTATGATTTATAAGGATTTTTTTGCCAGCAGTGCGCCGTGTCGAGTGCCGCAAGATGCAGTGCCTAGTAGGGTGCCGGTTCTGTCGAGAGAGCACCTTCAAGCACTAGCTTTCCTTGTGCCCCTGTCTGATGACTATCCCAATATCGACCGCTGGTTCGTTGACAAAGTGGTCACTGGAGAGGCGTTGGGTGCTCGGCATCTTGTGCAGTTTGAACGTGACGGTCGTCTCGTGGCATTGGGTATCGCGAAAGATGAAGGTGGCGAAAAGAAAATTTGCACCGTTCGGGTCCATCCGGAATATTTCGGGCGTGGGTTGGGTGTAAGGATTTTCGATCATCTTTTGGATTGGTTGCAGGTTGATAAGCCGCTCCTGACGGTAAGCGAGAGTAAGTTTCTTCTTTTCCAGCGTCTGTTTGATCATTATGGCTTTGTGCAAACTTCGACAACTCCTAACCTCTACCGAAAGGGCGTGTCCGAGTTGGGTTTCAACGAGAATTGATCTTTCGTCGTTTGGTGATTATTTAGTGTGTCCCGGAGCGCTGATTGAGCGCTGCCGGGCACGCAAATTTAATGAACTGGTGGCAAATTGGTCGCGGACAAAATCGACATAACTTACGAATCCTCCCTTCGCGCGCTGGTTTTTTAGGTTCTGGCAGTATTGTCCTATACGGGTAGCCTAGTGCCGCACAGCCGGATTGACGAGAAATAGCTTACTCGGTCGTCCGCCCTTCGGGCCAGGCGTTCTCTCTGCGGCGCGGACGACATCCCCTTCGATTAGCACAGAGAGAGCAGGGTTCAGCTCCGCCGCTGTCGTGAGGCTTTTACGATCTAAGCGGAGAACTTCGCGTGACGTGAAGCACTCCCACCCTTGATCCCGGATCAATGCTAGAAGACGCCGCGCGGCGCGTTCCGCTTTCGACTGACTCGCATCCGCATAGGCACGCCGTGCCATTCGCAACGCATAGGCCTCAATGAACAGCGCAGCGCGGTCAAATGCGTCGGCTTCAACCCACAAGGGTTCCGGCTCAGATCCGGCAAGCCAATCCAAATAGGTCAGAATAAGCGCAAGACGCACAGCGAGTCCCGGAAGCTTACCAATGAAGGAGAGTAGCAAGCCCTCTGCACCACCTTCCCATTCACGCACAGCCAACCGGAAACAATCGAGCCGGTCGCGGGCGTCATCCGTGAAGGACATGACTGACGGCACCAATTCGTCGCGTTCATTGACGGGCATGTTAAGTCTGTGCAGCCGCAACAGCGCCGTCTCAATAAATTCTTCATCCGGCAAACGTTCAGGACGCCGGATTGGAGCCGGGTCAGGCCACAGCGGCAAAAAGCGGGCGAGCAGGCCATCATCATCGGATTTAAGCAGGAGCGAGCGCAGCCGATCTGGCTGTATACCTCCCAAGACGCCGATCGAGAGGCGATCCACATGGACCGGCGGGCGGCCCATGCGCTCGACAGTGTGCCCCCGCCCGCCGTAGGCTTCCAGCCAGAATGGCCGATCCGAGCCTCCGCCCGCGTAGCGAGTCATTCCGTGGAGCCAACCGGCGAGTTCGTCTCGGGACAGCAAGGTTCCGCGAGGCTGTTCTGCAAGAATAACACCAAGTCGCTCAACCGTCGCATCTGCGATCGCTAGGCGTGGAAGGAAGGGCTCGGGACCGGGGTTCGCTTCTACTGGGCGAGCAGGTGCCTCGTCGCCGTCCTTCAGCGCGCGCTTTACCGCTTCCTTCCAGGTACTTTCCGCAATCTTGGCGAGCTCGGCAGCCTCAAGCCAATTGGCTCGTTCAGCCTCGACCTCGCCGCGCAGCTTTCGCTCGACGTTGCGCAATGGTGTGAGCACTGCATCCAGGCCGGGGGACTTGTTGCTCGATGGGTTGCCGATAGCCATCGTCCAAAGCACTGGCGGCTCCGCCCAACCGGCCCAAGGCATTGCCCAGCGTGTATTCCCGATCGCCGCCCCAACAACAGGCAAGAGCGCGGCGAGCACATAATCCGGCGGCGAAGATTTTGCCTCAGCTGCTCGAGAGATCCAATCAGTCCAACGCGACCCGAATACGTCGGTCAATGGCAGCATAGGGGGAGGTGGAAGCTCGTCGCGCATAAACCGAGGCGCAGGCATGGGCCATTCGGGCGTGAACGGCTGTGGCGGGGGCGGCTGAATCATCTCCGCACCACCTTTCCGGTCAGCACATCGTTCCAGTCGAACCCTTCCGGCGCCGGTAGCATCGAGACGCGCCAGCCTAGAGCATGAGCACGGCTCGCCAACGCCTCGGCTGCCGCGCGCCCCACCGGATCGCCATCCGCCGCAATGACCAGTTCGCTTGGCGTGGCAGGCAATTGCAGGTTCTTCATCCCCGGCGCGCTCAGGGCAGCCCAGATGGATGCAGGGCGGGGGAAGACCCCACTGAGAAGCGACAGCCCCGTTTCAATGCCTTCAGTCACAACAAGCGGGCCGTTCGATTTGGATAGATGGACAGCGCCCCCTCCCGCGGGGCCGAGCATGGCCTTCGCCGGAGAGATCGAAGCCTTTCCACTCCCATCGTCTCTTAAATAGATGCGATGGACCGCGACCGTTCTTATATTAATAATATCTATTGAAGAGATCATGGCCGGGCAGCGCATGGCGGTCGGGTGCCAGCACTCTTTTTGATACCGCAAGGTGCTCGGCAACGCGCAGCTGATGCCGCGCCCTCTTAGATACCGTTCCGCCGGGCTGCGAGCGATCGGGGCTGCTGTCTTCCAAAGGTCCGCTACCTGACGCTTTCGCTTGGCCGCGTTAGTCTTCTCGATATCTTCGCGCTGAGCCCTACAAATGGGGCCGATCGGTCGGAAGCCGCCGTTTTCTGCGATAATGCCACGCGCTCGCAAGGCGTCTCGGATTTCATGGAACGTGCAGCCTGCATGGCAGTGCAACAGTAAACGCCCTTCGGCTCCATCCGCGATGCTTAGGCTTGGGCTGTGATCTTCATGGGCAGGACAGCACGCACTGCCTGAGTTGCCAGTCCATCTTCCGCCCAAAGCTGCCGTGATCGTGCGCGCATCGGTTGCGCGCATGCTGTTCCGGGGTGAACAATACGCTAAGCTCTCATGTAATTCATTTCTTATCATTGGCTTACACCGCGTTGTTCAGGCGATTGTTGAGCCAAATGTGAAGGTCCGTTTCGCGCCAGCCAACCGCGCGTTTGCCGAGTTTGACCGGCTTCGGGAAGCTTCCTTCAGCCATCATGGCGTAAAGCGTCGAGCGCGACAGACCAACCAGCTTCTCGACGTCGGGGCGGCGATAGATACGTTCTTGCATGGACAATGCCTCTACGAATGTCTGGGAACTTTGCTTTGACCCAGAGATTATCCGGCAGTATCGACAAGACAGGGTTTGCTGAAAAAACCTGACTTCTCGTCGGTTCCGGTGTTGGCGCACCGGAGCCGACACGCGCTGCCAACTGCCCGTAAGCACCGCGTGGGTCCATTTGCGCGATCTTCGGTTCGGTGATCAAACGCGCACCGGAGGTAGACAAATTTTCTATAAAATCAGAAGGTAAGAGGAATTTTGGGGGGATAATCTAAGATTTTGGGCGGTTTTCATGATTTTCGCGGAATCGCATCACATAAATGTGAGAGAAATTCGATCGCGTGAAATCAATGGTTTAGAGGGCTTCCTTTAAGTAAATATCGTTCCCATCGCGCCATCATACGACGACGGCGGTCCAGCATATCTGAGCGTCGATAGGCGCGTTCGACAGCGCTTCCCACGTCGTGAGAAAGGGCGATCTCTGCGAGATCACGTTCTTCCCCACTTTCCGCTGCCCAATCGCGAAATGTCGAGCGAAGCCCGTGCGGCACTGCTGGACGCCCCGATCTCACATCAAGAAATCCGGGCTGGTTCGTTTTTACTTCGGCTTCATGCATGCGGCGCATGACTGCCGAGAGTGACATATCCGACAGCATGCCGCCCTGGGGGGCAAAGAAGACATAGGGCGAACGCTTCAAACGAGGAAGCGACCTCAGCAATGACACCGCTCCAGGCGTAAGGGGCTCACGATGCTCTCTCCGTGCTTTCATTCGCTCCGCAGGGATAACCCAAAGCGCCGCGTCGAGATCAACTTCGTCCCAAGCCATGCCCCTGACTTCTCCTGAGCGGGACGCCGTCAAGCAGGTAAATTGCAGAGCGCGTGCGGCCATCCCGTCGCGTTTCGTCAACGCGGCCCACCACCTGGGCGCATCTTTGAGCGAAAGCGCGGGGAAGTTCTGAGATTTCTTCACCTTGCTTGGCTTGGGCAACATTTCAGAAAGGTTGCCCTTCCAGCGCGCAGGGTTTTCCGTCTGGCGAAGTTCGCTGGCGATCGCCCATGAGAAGACGGCTTCGATGCGCTGTCGCAAGCGTGTCGCGGTCTCCGTTTTCGTTTCCCAGATTGGCTCAAGAACACGCAGCACGTCAGCCGGTGAAATTTGGCCAATCGGATCGCTGCCGATCACGGGCTTAGCGTAGGTATCGAGTGTCGAACGCCATTGCTTGCGATGCTTTTCGCTTCGAAACTCGCTGAGTTTAGCTTCCAGATACTTGTCGACCACCTGGGCAAAGTTCATCTCTTCAAGGCGCGCTCGCCGTTTCTCAGTGAGTGGGTTGCCGCCACGACGCACGGTACGCTTGTTCTCGAACGCCTTCTCCCGCGCTTCCGCGAGGCTGACAACAGGCGGGCTGCCAACTCCGAGCTCATGCCGTTTGCCGCCAAAGGTGATGCGCTGAACCCAGAACTTCGTGCCGGTCTTGTCCACCCGCAGGAACAGGCCCGTGCCATTTCCGTCGTGATACTTGCCCGGTTCCTTGATGTTCCGAACGAACGCTGCCGTCAGGGATTTTCCCCTGCGAGACTTCTCGGAATCGAACATTGAACCTCCCCCAATCCCTCCCCCTAAAAATTACGGATACCCCCGGACTCCGCAAGAGCATTCTGGAACAGAATTATATTTTAGTGAATTTTTTCAGATCACTAAGGGAATTCTTCGGAAACGTACGGAACTTGCTATGGCTGCCTTCCGCTCCGCCATTACCCCCTTTCAAGCCCATGTTTTCAAGCGCCTAGCGAGGCTTTGCGCCGCAGTTTGCGCTGCGCCGCGGGAGCCCGATCCCTCGCGTCGCGGGGGCCAGCGTCGACTCGCGCGTCATGGACGGGCGGGACGATGTTTGTGGTGAACGCTTCGCGGCAGAAGGTGCTGCAGTTCTGCTGATCCAGTTGGCGGGACTTGCTTCAGCGGTCGGGACGGAGCCGATGACGTTTTTCCTGGCCAGCATCGTCGGTGCATTCGAGGCGCGCCTTTCGCCGATGGCCCGTTGCGTTCTTTGCAATGCGCTCCGATCCGTCCCGTGCGCAGTTTGTTCCGGGCGATGCCGGACATGGTCGAATGTCTCGAAACGCCGCGCCGTCCCGTTCCTTCATCTCCGAGAAACCAAGGTTTACGCAGGTTTGCACGTTTTCGTGATTTCGGGACTGCGGAGGGCGCTCGGGCGCCAATTTCGCAGAACCCTATAAGTTCTCATAGGTTGCGAGCTTTCGGTGCGGTGACATGAAATGCGCGTGATCGGTTCGTGTGCTTGGGCCGTGACAAAACACCAAAAAATCGGGGTATTCTCATGACATTCAAACTCGCTCTCGCGGCGTCAGCCGCCTGTCTTGCGCTGGCTGCCTGCAACAGCAGCAACGGGTCTTCCGGGGCCTTGACCTCGGCAGAAGCCCAAAACGTCGATGCAACCTATACTGATTATCAGGATCGGAAGGGCGGCCCGACCATGACCGCGACTGCGCCGACGGCGGGGCAGGCGTCGATGTCGGGCTTTATGGGCGTAAGCAACGTCAATCCCGACGACCCGACCACGACCGTGATGGGGGAATTGGCGATGGATGTCGATTTTGGCGCGGGAACGCTGACCGGCAAGGGAACGAACTTCGGCATCTACAGCGGCGACGTCCTGACGAAAGAAGCCAATGTGACGGGCTCGCTCGACGTTGCGGGCACGGTTACCGGCTCGACCATGGCCGCGACCGCGACGGGCACGATGTCGGATGGCACCTCGCCCGGCGCAGATTTCGATCTGAAAATGAGCGGCGGCTTCTATACGGACGCCAACAACGGGAACGTGTTGACCGCCGTGGGTGACGTCTCCGGCACGTTGACCGACGGCACTGATGTCCGCAACGTCGACGGCAATTATTACGCCACCGAGAATTGAGGCGGGGCTTTTCCTGCACAGGCCGGACGTTCTGCGTCCGGTCTCTTTCCGTCTCGCCGAGAGGCAAACGACAAGCGCGATGCGATACCGTTCTTCCTTCCTCCTGATCTGGCTCGCCTTCGCGCTTGTCACCTCCACGCTCTTGCCGACGCGTAGCTTCGCCGAACAGACGGTTTCGGATTGGCTCGGCGTGGCGAATGCGCAGCTCGCGCAGGGCAAACCGGAGCGGGCGCTGCTGATTTTCGGCGAAATCGCGTCGCGCCATCCGGAATTTTCTCCGGCGCAGGCCGGGTTGCAGCAGAGCTTCAGGAAACTTGGCTCCGTGCGCCGTACCGAGGCGTTCCTGCGTTATGCGCTCGCCAAGGATCCAAAGCACGAAGGCGCGCTTCTCGCGGCTTGGCAGGCGCTCGATCGCGCGCATCCGCTGCGCTTCTCCGCCACCGCCTCGATCCTGCCGAGCAGCAATGTCGATCATGTCGCCTCGGAGCGTTACCTCGTGACAGATTTCGGGACCTTCCTGATCAAAGATGGCGGCAACGAGACCTCCGGCCTGGGGCTCGGCTATGGCGCCAATCTCGACTGGTTCGTTCAGCCGCGCCCGGGTCATCGCATCCGGTTTCGCGCCTCTTATGCGGGGTCGTGGTACCACACTGCGACATTGCGTTATTTCGAGCCCGGCCTTGCGGTGCAATATGAGCATCTCGGCCGTCGCGGGCCCTGGTCGGTCGAGGCGTTCGTCCGCGACAGGCGCTATGGCGGCGGGTCGCAAGACATCACGTCGGACAATCTCACGCGCGGAGTCCGGTTCGCGAAGGCGTGGCGGTCCGTGGCGGGCGGGCACACGGTTTTCCGGCTGGGCGGCGAATACGCCAGCTATGGCGAGAAGTCCTACCTGAGCGGGCCGAGATATTACGTCGATCTCGCACGCCGGACGCGGGTGGGGCGGCGCGGTGCCCTGAGCTATGGCCTGAGGCTGGAGCGCGCCGTGCCCCGGACGGACTATCACCGCTATTCCGGCGCCGAATTGCGCGTGGGTTTCGAGCGCCCCTTGATCGCGGGCGTACGGGGCGGGCTGTCGCTCAGCTATGGCGAGCGCCGCTATGATGCCGCCTTTCCGATCGTCGGCGTGCATCGCCGCGACCGGGCCGCAAGCCTCGGTCTGAGCCTGGAGTTGAAGCGGGTGAAAATCCTCGGTCAAACGCCCAGAATTTCTTGCACGGCGCGGCGCACCCGGTCGAATGTCGCGCTCTACACGACGAACTCGGTCGATTGCGCTTTTTCCCTCAAGCTTGATTTTTGAGGAAAAGTCGGTGTTTTATGTCAAAAAACATAATCGGTGAGCATTTCAGCTTCGTCGCAGTCGGGTGCAGGCTCGACGGTCCGATTGGCGGTTGTTTGAAAAGTTTGGGGGGCCAATGCCGGGTTCGTTTCTGCGCGTCGTTTTTCAAGAAACGCACATCATGTCACCAATGGTCCGCCCGCGACGACTGACCTGATCCGATGTCACATCTCATATCGCATCACGAGATCTACGACGCCGCGCTTGACGACGAGTTGTTCACGTTGCTGCCCAGCATGATGGCGCGGGAGATCGACATTCCCTCCGCGGTCTTCATCTGGCTCCATCCCGGCGACTATCGCGAAATTACCGCCGGAACCCAGGCGGAGGCCAATCTCGACTACAATTCCTTCGAGGGGCACGACCCATGGTTGGCCCATGGCACGCCGGAGAAGTGTGGAACAGGGCTGTTTCGTTTGTCGGACCACGTGAGCGCGCAGGAGTTCGAACGCAGCGAAATGTATAACGATTTCATCGTGAAGAACGGTGTCGATCGCTACTGGTGTCTCGCGATGATGCAGAGCACCCGCGACGGTTTGGTCGCCACGGCGTTCCACAAGGGCAAGCGCGGGGGGGATTTCACCGACCCCGAGATGAGGACTCTCGGCGCGCATGTCCAGGATCTGGGGCGGCTGCACAAGATCCGTCGGGAGCTTCATCGCGCCAGTATCCAGCAGGTCACCGCGTCTGATAACAGCCTGCTCGACGACGCCCCGATTTTCGAGCTCGACCACGAGGGCCGCCTTGTGCGGATGAACGGGATGGCCGAGACGCTGATAGCAATCCACCCGCTTCTCGTGCTGAATTTCCAGCGTGTGCTGCGGGCGCGCGGGGCGGCGCAACCTGCCTTGCGCCGCGCGATCGGACGGGCGACCGATGCTGGTAAAAGCGCGGCGGGCTCGCTCGATCTGCCGCAGATGCGTGGGGCGGACGGGCGGATCATTCCGAGGCTGCGACTGAACCTTCTGCCGCGCACAGATGGCGGGCGCCGGGTCCTCGTCATCGTCACGAGCGAGGAAGAGACAGCCCTTCGCGATCTGGTGGATGCACCGCGCGACAGGATTCACCTGACCCCGCGCGAGCGCGATGTCCTGCACGGGATGATCCGCGGCCGCAGGCGCGATCAGCTGGCCCATGACCTCGATCTGGCCATGCCGACAATCGATATGCACAGCGCCAACCTGCGCCGCAAACTCGGCGCCCGGACGATCGCCGAAGCCGTGGCGATCGCATTGCGCTTCGGGCTTTTGTAGCGCGCGGGCAGCCGGGCCGCCCACGTGCCGGTCACATCATCCCACCACGTTGAACTCCGGCCCGTAGGGGTAGCCTGTGATGTTCTCGTTGCCGTTCTCGGTGATCACGAGGATGTCGTGCTCACGATAGCCGCCCGCGCCGGGCTGACCCTCGGGGATCGTCAGCATCGGCTCCATCGAGATCACCATTCCGGGCTCCAGCACCGTGTCGATATCCTCGCGCAACTCCAGCCCCGCTTCGCGCCCGTAGTAATGCGACAGCACGCCGAAGCTGTGGCCATAGCCGAAGGTGCGATATTGCAGCAAGTCACGCTCGGCGAAGAAGGCATTGATATTCTCGGTCACCTCGGCGCAACTCGCCCCGGGTTTCAGAAGGCTCATCCCGTATTCATGGGCGGCGACATTCGCCTCCCAGATCGCGCGCGAGGCGTCGTCAACCTCGCCCACGAACAGCGTGCGCTCTAGCGCCGTGTAATAGCCTGAAATCATGGGGAAGGTGTTGAGCGACAGGATGTCGCCGCGCTGCAAAACGCGCCCCGTCACCGGGTTATGCGCGCCGTCGGTGTTGATGCCCGACTGGAACCAGACCCAGGTATCGCGATACTCGGCGTCGGGAAATCGCCTGGCGATTTCCAACTCCATCGCGTCGCGGCCCGCCATCGCCACGTCGATCTCGCGCACGCCTTCGCGGATCGTCTCGCGGATAGCATAGCCACCCACGTCCGCGACCGCGGCCCCTTGCCGGATCAGGGCGATCTCGGCAGGCGATTTGTGCATCCGTTGCCGCATCGTGGCGGGGGCGATGTCGCGGGTCTCGGTCGGCTCGAGGAAATCCTGCAGAAGCGCCGCCTGCGCCAGCGTCAGGTGATCGGTCTCGATGCCCAGCACGCGGCGTTTGCCGGTGACGGAGGCGATCGCGCGCCAGTAATTGTTCCGCGCCCAGTCGGTATAGGTGATATTGTCGCCATGGCCGCGCCGCCACGGTTGCGCGGCATCGATCCCCGCCGAGATCGTCACGCTGTCGCTTGGCGTCACGACCAGCGCGTAGGGCCGCCCAAAGGCGCAGTATAGAAAGCCCGAGTAATAGGCGATGTTATGCATCGAAGTGAACAGGCAGGCATCAATGCCCGCTTGGCTCATCGCCGCGCGGAGACCCGCGAGCCGCGCCTCGTATTCGCTGGCAGCGAAGGGCAGGATGCGCTCGCCTTGGTGAAATCGGTAAAAAGCAGGACGGTCCATCGGCACTCTTCCTTGTCAGAGGCCGCAACGCGCCGAGGGACGATCTTCCCCCGTCGCGCACTGCGACAAAGCAAGATCCCGGCGTACAGGACGGGTGATCGGGCGGGCGCGCAACGCGCTGGCGACGCCATCGCCTTCAGCCCTCGCCGACAGAGTGGGCGAAAACGGCCCCGCTGCCAAGTCCTTGGCGGCCGCTGCGTGCGATTTGTTTTCGCACACTGGCCGGGGGCGGGGAGGCCATCGCATTGGTCGCGCGGCATCCGCCGCCGCAACTGTTCAGCGAGGCCGAGGCGGGGATCTAGGATGCGCTTGCGGATGTCGTGGTGTCAGCGACCGCTCGCCGCCGCAACCGATCACGCCCTTTTGCTGGACGGAGGGCCGCGCAAGGCACTATAGCTTGGGGAAATTGATCCGCGCGAGGGGCAGGGCGCGCCTGCCTCACGCGCCACTCGGAGCGCAGAATGTCGAAGACAATCCATATCCTCAACGGCCCGAACCTGAACCTTCTGGGCAAGCGCCAGCCCGAGATCTACGGCTCGGACACGCTCGAGGACGTGGAGCGGATTTGCCGCGAGGAGGCGCAGCCCCGCGGCTTCGATGTCGCGCTGTTCCAGTCGAATTTCGAGGGCGAAATCGTCGAGCAGATTCACCATGCGCGCGACGAGGCCTGCGCCATCGTGATCAATGCGGGGGCCTACACCCACACTTCCGTCGCGATCCTCGATGCGCTGAACACCTTCGAAGGCCCGGTCTTCGAAGTGCATATTTCCAATGTTCACAAGCGGGAAAGCTTCCGCCATCATTCCTACATCTCGCAACGGGCGGAGGGGGTTCTGGCAGGCTTCGGGATCGAGGGTTACGCGCTCGCAACCCGCCGCGCCTGTTCGGTTCTGAGTTAAGAGGGGGCTTTAAGATCGGTCTGCAAGCGTTTGAGAAAAGAATTAGAATTGCGTTCGGGCTGATCCTGGGCGTGACCTGCCTCGCACTTGCACTCAACCTTGCGGCCCCCGCCTGGGCGAGCGACACCGGCGCCGACCGGAACATCGCCAATTCCGGCAAGATGAGCGACCGCGACTTCTATCGCGCGATGGCCTGCGCCGCGCGGCCTGGGGGCGCCTGCACCTTGCCCTACCGCCGCTGGGCGGCCAGCAAATGCCGCGATCTGACGGTCGGCCTCGCCTTCCGCTCACAGCATTTTCCAGCCAAGCGCGCCCATGCCATCGAACAGGCCGCCCGTGCCGCGATCGCGCAGATCAACAAGACCGGCGCTGCGTTGCACCTTAGCTATGCCGGGGCGCGTCCCGCCGATATCAAGCTCTACCTGACCGACACGCCCGTGGGCGGCACGGTGCGCGGCACACCATCGATGCGGCTCAATGGCCGGCGACTGGGACCGGGCACGGTCGCGAAGGTGACCTTCTACTGGCAGACCAACACGGGCCGGATCATGGATGCCGATATCGCCTTCAGCCGGGACATCCAGATGCGCGATATCCGCTCGGTCGTGCTGGAAGAGATCGTGCAATCGCTCGGTTTCTCGACCGATCTGGAAGATCCGTATTACACCCAAAGCTCGATTTTCTCGGAGGACGGGAATTCGGTCACGCGGCTGATCGGGCAGGACGCGATGGCGCTGCGCAGCCATTACCCGCCGCGCTGATCACATCACCTGCGTCGCGCCGCGGATCAGCAGCAGGACCGACAGCACTGCCAGCATGATCTGGATAACCCGCATGTAGAGTTGCTGCGACAGCCGAGCGGTCAGCCAACGCCCCGCAACGGTTCCTGCGATCCCCGCCACGGCCAGCCCCGCGACAAGGGGCCAGTTCAGCCCGTCGAGCTGACCGATCACCCAATAGGCAGGCAGTTTCACGATATTTCCGATGGCGAAGGCGATGGCGATGGTGCCCGCGAATTCCAGCTTGGGCAGCTTCTGCGGCAGCAGGTAGGCCTGCGCAGGCGGCGAGCCGGAATGGGTGATGAAGCTCGCGATCCCGGTCAGCGTGCCCCAGAACAGCCCCGGGATCACCTTGGCCTCGGCCTGGCTGTCATCATGCCGTTTCAGCCAGGCGCGCCCGACATGCCATATCCCGATCAGCCCGGTGAAGATGAGCAACGCCCATTCCGGCGTGTAGGGCGTGATCACGGTCGCGATGGCGACGCCGGCAAGCATCGCGGGCACGAGAATGAACAGGTTCCGCTTGGAAAAATGGTGACGGTAGAGCCAGACGCCCACCCAGTCGGTCACGATATAGACCGGCAGTAGCGTGGCTGCCGCCTTCACCGGGTTCATGAACAGCGCGAGCATTGGCACCGCGATGGCCGCAGCGGACGACAGCCCTCCCTTCGACATGCCGACGACCAGCGCCGCGACGATCAGCAAAATGGTTTCATACATGTGAACGGCGTCCGGGCAGGAGGGGAGAAGCGGGCGGCCCGGCGGGCCACCCGAAAGAAGGCGATCAGGCGCCCGCGTCTGTGAGGCGGCGCATCTCTTCGTCGCTGAGCGTCATCTCCGCGGCCTTCGCGAAGCTTTCCACCTGCTCGATGCTGGTAGCGCTGGCGATCGGGGCGCTGACGCCCTCCCGGTTGATCAGCCAGGCGATGGCCACCTCGGCGGGTTTCGCGCCTTTCTGGCTCGCCACGTCTTCGAGCACGTCGAGAAGCGCCATGCCGCGATCGGTGAGGTATTTCTCGACCATCCCGCCGCGCTTGCGGCCTTCCAGATCGGCTTTCGAGCGATACTTGCCCGACAGGAACCCGGCGGCGAGCGAGAAATAGGTGACCACCCCGATAGTCTCGCTCACACAGAGATCGCGCAACGGCCCGTCGAAAGCCTCGCGGTCATAAAGGTTATATTCCGGCTGGATCACCTGATAGCGCGGCAGCCCCTCGCTATCGGCAGTCTCCAGCGCCGCTTTCAGCATGGCGGCATCGTAATTCGACGCTCCGATCGCGCCGATCTTGCCCGCTTTGAGAAGCTTGTCATAGGCGCCCAGCGTCTCGGCATGGCTCACGCTCTCATCGGGCCAATGCGAGAAATAGAGATCGACGTGATCGGTGCGCAGCCGCGCCAGCGACCGGTCGATGGCTTTGGAAATCCACTCCGCGCCGAGGCCTTTCTCGCCCGGGCCGCCCATATCCGAGCCGACCTTGGTGAACAGCTTCACCTTGTCGCGCATTCCGGGGCGTGCGTCGAACCAGCGGCCAAGAACCGTCTCGGACTCGCCGCCCGCATTGCCCTCGGCCCATTTCGAATAGACATCGGCGGTGTCGATCGCGTCGAAGCCGTGGTCGATGAAAGCGTCGAGAATGCGGAAGCTTGCGACCTCGTCGAGCGTCCAGCCGAAGACATTGCCACCGAAGACGATGGGGGCGATCTCGAAGCCGGTCGTTCCGAGAGCTGTGCGTTTCATGGGAGGTCCTTTCGCTTGCTCAGACCAGCAGCCCGCCACCTTCGACGAAGACGGTGGTGCCGGTCATGTAAGGGTTGTCCATCAGGGCGAGCGCCTGAATCGCGATATGTTCGGGCAGGCCCACGCGACCCGCAGGAAGGCGGTCCGCGGCATTGTCGAACATCGCGCGGCGGCTGTCGCCTTCAAGGGTCTCGTACATCTCGGTTTTCACCAGCCCGGGAGAGATGCAGTTAACCCGCACCGGCGCGAATTCCAGCGCGAGGCCACGGGTCAGCCCCTCGAGGCCGGCATTGATCGCGCCCTGGATCGCCGCGCCCGCCTTGGGCCGCTGCGACAGAAAGCCCGAGGTGAAGGTGAGCGAGCCGCCGTGGCCGATCTTCGCCGCACGAGCGAGCCGATAAGCGCCCCAGAACTTCGACTCGAACGAGGCCTGCGCGTCCTCCAGCGGCAACTCCTTCACCGCCGCGACCTTGGTGCTGGCTGCCGAGCAGTAGACATGTTCCCACGCTTCGCGCTCCGCGAAAAACGCCTCCAGCGCGGCGGCGTCGCCGGTATCGAGCGTGACGCCCGCGACTTTGCCGCCCAGCCGTTTGCAGGCATCCTCGATCTTCTGAGCCGAGCGTGAGGCGATGCTCACCTGTGCGCCGCGCGCGAGCGCCGCCTGCGCCACGCCGAAGCCGATGCCGGACGAACCGCCGACGACGAGAATGCGGTTATCTTTCAAACTCATGACGATGGTCTCCTCCTGTCGGGCCCGCGGTGAGGGCGGGGCGGTCTGCGCTTCAAATCGACTTAGGGCCCTGCGCGAGATCGTCCCGAAATTCTTTGCGCCGGGCGCGGGCTGCGCAAGACCCAGCAGAGCGAAAACAAATCCGCCCTCGTTGTTCGAAATCAATGCCACGGGCCGGAGGGCACGGCAGGCTTACGGTCGAATACGCCCCTGCAGAGGCTCATCCGGATGTCCGATTTCGAAGGTTACACCGACCGGAGGGAGGCGGGGATCATCCTCGCCCGAAAGCTCGACGCCTATCGCGGGCGCGACGCGGTGGTGCTTGCCCTGCCGCGCGGCGGGGTGCCGATCGCGTGGGAGATCGCGGAGCGTCTCGATCTGCCGCTGGACCTCGTTTTCGTGCGCAAGCTCGGCGCGCCCAGCAATCCCGAAGTAGCGCTTGCAGCGATCGCGGGTCTTCGCGGCGAGGTGATCGTGCGCAACGCGGACGTGATCCGCGCCACCGGCTGCGACGCGGCGACGCTGGAGCGTCTCGCAGCCCGCGAACGCGAGGTGATCGCGGACCGGATCAAGCTTTACGGGGCCCCGGGGCTGCCGCTGGCCGGGCGGGTCGCGATCCTCGTGGATGATGGGGTGGCCACGGGGGCCACGATGCGCGCGGCGTTGCGGGCAGTGCGCGCCGCCGGTCCAGCCGAGCTGGTCTGTGCGACCCCGGTCGGCGCCACCGACGCGTTGGAGGCGATCCGCACCGAGGCCGACCGCGTGGTCTGCCCGCTCGAGGTGGAATTCTTCGGGGCGGTCGGGGCCTATTACACCTATTTCGATCAGGTGCCGGACGCCGAGGTCACGCAAATTCTCGCGAAGGCGCGGGCGCGCCCCTTGGGCAAGGATCCGGCATAGCGGCCCAGCGGCGCGATCAGGCCAGGAGGCTGCGCAACGAATGACGCATCGCCTGCGTCACCTGCCGGTATTCGCCCTCGGAAATCCGCTCGTGCAACAGATCGAACACCGCCGCCACCTCCGCTTCGGGATCGTCGAGCGGGCGGTCTGCGAACGCCTCCGTGACCCTCGCCACGAAGGCATCGCGATTGCGCGGATGCGCGGGCTGGCGGGAGGGCACAAAACCGTCATAGTAGATGCCGCGCAGCAACACTGGAAGCTGCGCCCCGAGATCGGCCGCTTCCGCGGTGGTCAGGAAATCGCGGATCGCATGCAAGGTGGTACGCAGCAGCAGATAGGCGTGGCTGCGATCCTTGTTGTCCAGACGATATTCCAGATCGTTGAGCCATTCCGCCACGATTTGCGGGGCGTGGTCGATGGCGCTCAGGCCGGTCACTTTCATCGGTCGAACCTCCCGGTCGAAGTACTGAAGACACCGCCTCAGCTTTGGATACTCGCGAGATATTCCGCGATCAGCAGGATTGTCCTTCCAGATTTGGGGCGGCCCCGCGCGCCTAACGGTTGCGGCGCACGGGGCAAGCCTCCGGTCATGTGCAATTATTGCGCCTTGACCGCGATGCGGCGGTCTTTCTCGCGCGCTTCGGTGGTTTTCGGCAGGGTCACGGTCAGAACCCCGTCGCTCAGAACCGCGTCGATGCGGTCTGGATCGACCCCGCGCGGCAAGGTGATCGTGCGTTCGAGCCTACCGGAGCTCCGCTCCTGCACGACGTAGTCTCCCTCATGCGTCTCGCGCTTGCTGGAGCTTTCTCCGCGGATCTTCAGGCGTCCGTCGTCGAGCTTGAGCTCGATCTCCTCGGGCTTGAGCCCGGGCATGTCGACGCGCAGCTCGTAGCTTCCGTCATTCGCGACGAAATCCATCGCGGGCGCGGAGAGCGAAAGGTCGCCGAAGCCCGACGGCAGGGTCAGGGCGCGCGGCCATCCGGCTCCGGGACGCGCAAAGTCGTCGAACAGGCGGTCGATCTCGGAACGCAGCATCGCGAAGACATCGCGCCCCCGCGCGGGCGGGGCGGCGCTGGAGGCTGGAGGTTTCGCCGGTGTTTCGGCGCTCGGGGGCTTGCTGGTCGGCGGGGCGCTCTCGTGCTTGACGCCGATCTCGGTGGCTTGTGGTGTCATGCTGGATCTCCCATGCGAAGTGTCTTGGTAGAACGCCATCGAAGCTGTCACGACCGGTGCGGCTTGCGCATTGACGGCGCGCATAGGGGGCGCGGCGGACCGATGGTTCCGAACCGCTCCGACGTTGCGCGCGATCAATGCCGCATCGCCCGCAGCGGCGCAGTCTCGGCGCGATGCCAGCCACTCAGGAGCCCGAAGATGATTCCGCGCACCGTTGCCGCCGCCTTTCTCGAGACCGACGACGCCCGATGGCTCGCCCCGATGACGGCCGGGTTGTGTCGCGGTTTCAACGCCCATCTGATCGGGGTGCATGGCGTAGAGCCGCTGCCGCTGTTGGGGGGTGATCTGGCGAGCGATCCGATTATCTACCCCGAATTCCTCGACTGGCAGCGCAAGGAGGCCGCCGCGATCCGCGAGACCTTCGAGCACGCGCTGACGGCGGAGGATGTGCAGGGAGAGTTCCGCAGCCCGGTCGACACGCGCGACGCGCTGGTCGACTTTCTCGTCGATAGCTGCCGCGCCGCCGATCTGGTCGTCTCGGCGCGGGTGCCGCCCCACGCGGGCCGCGCGAGCGACATCCGTCTGCAGGAGCAACTGATCCGCCAGACCGGACGTCCGGTGCTGGTGGTGAGCGAGACCGTAAAGCTGGAGCGGCCCGCGCGGCACGTTCTTCTCGGTGTTTCCTGCAGCCGCGAGGCGATGCGTGCGGCGCATGACATGCTCTATCTTGCGGCCAGCGGTGCGCGGATCGATCTGCTCTCGGTGTCGCCCTCCGGGGGAGAGCGGCAGGCGGTCGACGATCTGCGCGACGATCTGGCGACGGCGCTCGACCGGCGCGGATATGACGTGACGCTTCTCGACCGGATGAAAACGACGTCGGAGGCGGGCGACGAGTTGCTGCATACCGCGCGCGAACGCGGCGCCGAGCTGATCGCCGTCGGCGCGTTCGGTCATTCGCGGCTCTATGATTTCGTGATCGGCGCGGTGACGACGCGCCTGTTGGAGACTTCCCATCTGCCGGTGCTGTTTTCGAAATAGGTGAGCCGATGCCCCAGCCGAAGAAAATCGAATGGATCGTGGTGATGAACTCTGCCAGCGCGCATGTGCTAGCCGATGCCGAGGGCCATGCGCTGGTCTTCGAGCTTGAATCGCCACATGCACGCCCGCGCGACCGAGACCGCGACCGGGCCGGGCGCAGTTTTGCGATCGGATCGCCCGGGCGGCGGGCCGCGATGGCGCCGCATGGTGATCCGAGCCATGTTCAGGAACTCGCCTTCGCCCGCGATCTGAGCGACCGCCTCGAACGCAGCCTCGGGGAGGGGGAGTTCGACACGCTCGTCCTCGTCGCGCCGCCACGCATGCTCGGTGCGATGCGCGAGGCGATGCCCGATTCCCTCGCGGCGCGCGTGAACCGCGAAATCCGCTCTAACCTTGCGAGCCTTTCGCCGAACCAGTTCCGCGAAAAACTGCAGGAGGCGCTGAAGGTGACGTGACCCGCGCATTTGCATTTTGCAGTGACAGCGATCAATGCGCGCCGCCTCGCGGCTTCGCATCCTGACCCTGCCGCACGGAGTCGAACCCGATCAGAGGAGAAGTGTCATGGCCAAGTCCTCCAGCGAAGACACGCCCGACCGCGCCGATATCGAGGAACACGAGCGTCTGGCAGTCGAGGCGATCCGCTCCGATCTCGAAGATCTGCGCGAGGATGTGACGGAACTGGCGCAGGCGCTGCGTCGTCATGGCCGGTTGCGGGCCAGCGATCTTGGCGCCGAAGCGACGCGGCGCGGCCACGAGTTCGTGGAAGATGCCCGCGACGCGGTCTTCGAGATGCGCGAGGCGCTCACCGAGGCGCAGCACGACCTGCGCCGCAGCGTGCGCAGCCATCCCGTGCCGTGGGCCGGGGTGCTGCTGGGGATGGTGGGGACCGGGCTGCTGGTCGCCCTGCTGATGGAGCGACGCAATTGAGAGTTGGCGGCATGGGAACGGGTGCAGGCCGCGCGGGCGGTTGGGGTCGATAAAACGACACTGCTTGCAGGTCTGTTGGGGGAGTAGCGCGCGTTTCCACATCGGAAGCGCGCGCTGCGCATTCTGGGGCCGAGTTCCACCGCACACGACGTCCGTATACTCGCGTCCCGTCCAACCGGTTATTTTCCGAGATGTCTCGCGCCAGGGCTCCGACCGGCTCAACGGCTTTGGCGAGGGGCCGATGATCACGCGGCGCTCAAGGTTAATTGCCCGCGCCCCGTTTCGTCGCTTGATCACGGTCAAAGACAGAACCGGCAGGGCGAAGGGATCATGGCGTACCTTCGGAGGAGGCGCCTGTGGAACGGCAGACAATTCTTATCGTCGAAGATGATGCCGCCGTGCGTGCGGCGCTGCGGGAGTGTCTCGAGGCGGAAGGCTGGGCGGTGCGCGAGGCGCAAGACGCGGCCGGCATGTTGCGCGAGATCGAAACGGGCGGCATCGACCTCGTGACGCTCGATCTGGGGCTCGGCGCCGATGACGGGTTTGCCTTGGCCCGGGTTCTGCGCGGGCGCAGAAACATTCCGGTCGTCTTCATCACGGGATATGGTCAGCCGTTAGACCGGGTACGCGGGCTGGAGGCGGGGGCGGACGACTATATCGTCAAACCCTTTGCCGCGCGCGAAGTGGTGATCCGCATCCGCCGCGTGCTCGAGGGATACCGGACGCGGGCCGTGCCGGTCGACCGGCTCCATATCGATCACAGCAGCATCGACCTGCGTCGGGGTGTGATCGAGCATCGCGACGGGCGCCGCGAGGACCTGACCGGAACCGAGACGAAACTGCTCGAGCTGTTCCTCAGCCGCCCGGCGCAGGTGCTCTCGCGCGACGATATCAACCGGGCTCTGCACGGGCGCGACTGGTCGCCCTACGACCGCACCATCGACACCCATATCGCCCGGCTGCGGCGCAAGATCGAACCGGGAGACGCGTCGCCCCGGATGATCCGCTCGGTGCGCGGCGTGGGCTATGTCTTCACCGGGCAGATCAACCAGGAGGCGCGTCGGGGTTAAGCGCGCGCGCGACGGCTGCGCTCAATGTCGAGAGCGAATAGGGTTTCGTGAGCAATTCGATCTCTTGCTCGACCTTCGGACGCCCGGCGAATTTCTCCGATGCATGCCCCGAAGTCAGAAGCACCGGCAATCGGGGGTCTCGGGCGCGCACCCGATCGACCAGGTCGAAGCCCGAGCAACTGCCGGGCAGGACGACGTCGGAAAACAGCAGATCCACCGGCTCGCCCGCCTCGATCTGCTCCAGCGCCTGATGCGCATTCCCGGCCTCGATCACCGCGTATCCCAAGGCTTCCAGCCGGTCGAGAACCGTCTCGCGCACCAGCGGATCGTCCTCGACCACGAGCACGAGCTGACCGTCACCCATCCGCAGCGCGTCGCGATCTTCGGCTGCGGCAAGCATGGGATCCCCGTCGACCTCGGGAAGATAGAGCGTGATCGTCGTGCCCTCACCGGGGGCGCTGTCGATGTCGAGAAAACCGCCCGCCCGCGCCACCGAACTCGCGACGCTCGTCAGCCCGAGCCCGTTCCCGACCCGCGCATCCTTGGTGGTGAAGAACGGATCGAGCGCCTGCCGCCGCACATCCGGCGTCATGCCGTGGCCGGTATCGCTCACGCTAACCGTCAGGAACCTGCCCGGGTGCGCGCCTTCGATTTCGCCTGCCTGCTGCACGTCGAGCTGCGCGCTGCCGGTCCGGATCGTGATGGTGCCAGCCGCCGAAATCGCATCGCGGGCATTGATGACGAGATTGAGCAGTGCCCCGTCCAGTTCCCCGCGATCCATGTAGATCTGGCCTCGATCCGCGCCCGGCAAGAGACGCAGATGCACCTGCTCTCCGAGCACCCGCTCGAGAAGCGTCCATGTCTCTGCGAGCTGCGCATCGAGGCCGAAGCGCACCGGTTTGGGCGTCCGCGCCCCCGCGAGCGCCAGCAGCCGCTGGTTGAACCCCGCGCCGATCCGCGTCGCGTCGATGGCGCGTTCGAGATGCCCGCGCGCGAGATCGGCCATCTCGGTGCGCGCCGCCAGCTCCAGATTGGACAGGATGACGGTCAGAAGATTATTGAAATCATGCGCGATCAGCCCCGCCATCCGGCCTACGGTTTCCATCCGCTGCCCGCGCACCATCGCCGCCGCGATCCGAGCGCGCTCGGTCCGGTCGAGGATTGCGCCGATAGCGCCGACCGGGCGGGGCGGGTCGGCGCTCTCGTCGAAGCGGATGTTCCCGCGCAATTCGATCACCTTGGGCTCGGCGCTGCGGGCGAGCTTGAACTCGATGGAGAATTTCCGGCTGCCCGTGGGATCGATCGCCGCGCGATGCGCCTCTTTCAGGCGCACACGATCCTCGGGCGCGGCGAGGGCAATCCACGTGTCGAAGCTGTCGGGCACCTCCTGCGTCTCAAGGAGTTGCCGGGCGGGCTCCGTCGCGACGAGCGTGTCGCGGTCGAAATCCATCTCGAAGAACGCAATTCCCGCGGCTTTCATCGCCTCGATGATCTCTTCCGCGCGCAGGTCCGTCAGCTGTTGAAATTCCTTTTCGGCGCTGATGTCCTCGATGATCAGGATGATCCCCGCGACTTGTCCTGCGCGGCGCAGCGGTGCGACGGTCCAGCGGGTCCACGCCTCGCGGCCGTCGGGACAAATCGTGCGGCTCTCGTCGCACTGCACGGTTTCGCCCGCCAGCGCTTTGCCGCGCGCGTCGCGGCAGGCTGCGGGTAACCTAGGCAGCAACGCGTCATGGTCCGACCCGACGGCATGTGCGATATCGCCCCCGTAGGCCGCCAGAAACGCCGCCGAAGCCGCGACGAACCGCATCTCGGTGTCGAACACCGCGACCGGAACCGGTATCAGATCGATCACGCCCTCCAGATCCTCGGCGAGCGCCGCAGCGCCGTGGCCCGGTCTCGGGTCGGGCCTGCACTCTTCGGAATTTGCCATCGACGCCACTCCTTGCGCGCTTGGCACCACGCGTCCCGTGCCGCGCCAACCGCTGCCGCGGGCTCTCATACGGGCGTCGCGTGACGCTTCTCTCCGGAGCCCGCGACCCGCAGTGAGGTCACGAAAAGTTCCTGCGCCTGTTTTTGCGTGTCGAACACAGCCGCCGTCATTTCCTCGGCGACCTGTCCCCAGAGGCGGCGATAGAGCGCGGAATAGTCGTCGATCGCGCCCGAGACGAATTCCGACCACGCGGCGGCGATGGCCGCCGGATCGCCGGGATTGGCGAGATTGGCGAGCAGGGCGCGGTCACAGGTGATCCGATCGGTGGTGAAGCGCAGCCATTCCTGGTTGAACTGCAATGTCCGATCCGCCGCCTGCATCTGCATCGCGACGAAGGGGCCAAGCAGCGCAGGGTCCGGTCCGTCGGGTGGAAGCAGGCGTTTCAGCAGTTCGGCGTAGCCCGCATTGGTGTACGCGGTCGCGTCGGTCGAGCTGGGCATCGGAGCCTCCTCCGGAGTTGATGTCGGCTCCCCGAGCTTTGCCGCAGGGGCAGGCGCGTGCATTGATGGAGATCAATGCGCGCGTGGCGAAACCCGCCTTGGCCCGGGGCGGTTGCCTAGCGCCGCGTCCCGGGAAACGCGGCAGCCAGCGAGCCTTTGGGCGCTTGTCCCGCGCCGCTACGCATGGCCGCGGCTTTCCCGCCCATCGCCCCTCGGTCGAAGTCCGACAGGCGCGGCGCGGGAGCGGGTTCTGCAAGGGCCGCGCCGATCCGCTCGTTCTGGAACTTGGCAAGTCGCCGCAACCGCCCGAGATCGGTGACGGCGAGATGATCGGGCGCAAGCAGGCGGATCGCGCCGCGCTCCTCGATCTGGTGCAGCGCGCGGCACAGGGTCTCCACTGTCATGTCCAACAGCGAGGCCAGATCGCGCCGGGTCAGCACGATGCGGATTTGCGGCGTGCTGCCCTCGGTCGCGCCGGGCAACTGCTCCACGAGCCAGAGCGCGAGCCGCTGCACCGTACTGCGCCCGCGCATCTTCACCACGCTCATCTGCAATTCTTCGAATTGGCGGTTCAGCGCCGACAGGAAGCCCCGGAAGATTTGCGGATGTGACTGCAGAAAACCGTGCCAGGTCTGGCGCGGCATCCAGCAGATGGTGGTCTCGGTGGCGGCCTCGCTCGAGAACCCGTTCACCTCGCGTTCGGGGTCGCCGATCAGGTGGCCCGTGCGCAGAATCTGCAGAACGTGTTCGTCGCCGCCTTCGGTCAGAACGACGAGTTTCACGAGCCCGGATGCGACGATCCCGATCCGGTCCGCCGCTTCGCCCTGTGCCGCGATCTCGGCCCCTTGGCGATAGGTTTCGCGGTAGCTGCGCCGGGCGAAATCGAGTAGCGCGTCACGATCGAAAGCGCTGCAGAGCCCTGTCTGGCGCGCCGTGCAGTCGTCGCATTTCGCATCGAATTGCGGCCGTATCGGCTGAATACTTGACATGTTTCCCTCCCCCTTGGGTCGCCCGGTCGGTGGCAGTTCGCGGGCAACGGTCACCTGCGTGACGAGAGGAATCTTGCCGTGTCGGAGGGCATCTGTCAGGCGGTGAATTGTAGAGAAATGTTAATTTATGCAATTTGAGTGGCGTTGTGCGCAATATTGTTGCGCGGAGCATGGGGGATGGAGGGCGGCGGAGAAAAACCGCCACGCCGATGAATTCGGTCCCGCCGGCCACGCCTCGGGGAGGGGCGCATGGTGGCCGACGGGATTCGCGAAATGCTCTTCGACCGGGGCGACCGAGCGAGGTCACCCCGAGCCTTCCGCGAATGCCAAATGATGCCCCAGCGCGGAGCAGGCGCCATTATCGGGCGTCAATCGCGGCGTAGCGAGGGCGCCGGTGCGGGGCTCGGCTATCTGCGCGTAGGACCAGGCGCGCCCCGCCAGCGCCTCCGAATTGACGGCGGACAATGCCGCGGCACCGCGCCGCGGGAAAGCTGGGCCACCGATATGGGAGGATATCAAATGACTCAGGTTCGACCTTTCCTGCTCGCTCTCGTCTTGATCGGCGCGGCGGGACCGCTCGCGGCTCAGGACGCCATGACGTCCGACGAGATGGGCGCGCAGCTTTATGCGGACAATTGTGCCGCCTGTCACGGCATGAAGGGGCAGGGTGACGGCCCGCTCGCAGAGGCCTTCATTCAGGACATTCCCGCGCTGACCGGGTTGTCTGCGGCCAACGACGGGACGTTCCCGCTGCTCAAGGTTATCCAGATCCTCGACGGGCGGACGGAAGTGCGCGGGCATGGCGGGCCGATGCCGGTCTTCGGCGCGCTGTTCCGCAACGAGCTGGAGCCGTTGGTCGGGCGTTTCGGAACCGAGGCGGTGATCCGGGGCCGGGTGCTGGCGATCGCGGAGCATGTCGCCACCTTGCAGGAATGAAGGCACCTGCCGCGCGATTGTCGCTGGTCAATGCAGGCCGCGCGGATCGCGCGCAGACTTCCGAAATCGATGCGAGGAGTCGATACGGAGATCGCCATACGGATACGCTGCGCGCTGCGGCCCGGTGGCCGGTCCGCCCCGACACGGAGAGCTCCATCGATCGAAGGGTCATCGTTGTCGTGTGATTTCCGATGTGAAAACATCGACATCGCGCGTCGGACGATGGCCCTTCGTCACGTTTGACGCACCCAGGGGCCGGGGCGGCCAAACTCTCCGGCGCTTTGACCAAATTTTTTTCGCGCAACTGTGACCCTGTCTCGCGCCTGTCGCAAACCTCTGCGAGAAATGGGCGAAACCCCGCCCAGACAGACCGTCCGAGAGGGTTTGCGGGTTTCGCATTGACGGTGGTCAATGGCGCGGCTGGCCGGATTGGTTTTAGCTGGGAGGCGTCATAGCCAAGCTCGAAGGAGTGTGCGGATGTTTCGTTGGATCACCCCCGAGAACAGTTCTGACCTTCTGCCGCAGCCGCGAAGGGCGCGGGACGATGGCCTCGCGCCGGAGACCGTTCCGTGGCCGCTGCCGGGCGCGCGCGCCAGACCGGACGACACGGCCGGCCCGACCGGAGTGCGGCTTCGGAAAACGGGACCGGACCGCACATTGGAGGTCTCGGCGTTGCGCGATCTCGGCCTCTCTCCACAGGAGATCGCGCGCTATCTCGGCCTCGCGCTGCAGGAGGTCGCCAGTTTGCTGAGCGCCGATCTCGACCTCGCTGCGAGCCTCGCCAACAATATGACCCCGGTTTATCGCACCCGCGCGAACGCGATGCGCTGGGTGGGGTGAGCCGGTCCCGCGATCATCGCAGACCGTCCTCCGGAATGTGAAGGGCGGCCTGCGAAATGCCGGGACAGGACAGGGCAGGATGGGGGCGGTCGCGGTTACCCGCGCGTCATGGTCACGGCCATCTGGCACAGGATCTCGAACATTACCGAGACGCCGAGGAAGGCGGTTGCGCCGGAAGGGTCGAAGGGCGGGGAGACCTCGACGAGATCGGCGCCCACGATATCCACCCCGTCGAGCAGACGGATCACCTGCAACGCCTGATAGGAATTCGGGCCGCCCACTTCCGGCGTGCCCGTGCCGGGCGCGAAAGCCGGGTCGATGAAGTCGATATCGTAGGAGAGATAGGTGGGCTTGGATCCGACGATCTCGCGTGCCTCGGTCATCACATCCTCGACGCCGCGGGCGTGGAACTCCTCGATCGGGATCACGCGCACGCCTACGCTGTCGGCAAAATCGCGATCTTCGCTATCATAGGTGGAGCCGCGAATACCGATCTGCACCACGCGTTTCGGGTCGAGCAGCTCTTCTTCGATGGCGCGGCGGAAGGGCGTGCCGTGCGTGTACATGGTGCCGCCGAAATAGCTGTGGAACAGGTCGGTATGGCTGTCGAAATGTACCATGCCGAGCGGCTCGGGCGTGCCCAACGCGCGCAGGATCGGCAGCGAATTGAGGTGGTCGCCGCCTGCGGTGAGCGGGCGGATTCCATGCTCGCGGACCGTCTCGAAAAACCGGGTGATCCGGTCCATCGCGTCCTGAATGTCGGCGGGGTTCGGGGCGACATCGCCGAGATCGGCGCAGTTGACCATCTCGAAGGGGCGCACGCCGGTCGCGCCGTTCTGCGCCCGGATCATCGTCGAAAGATCGCGCAACTGGCGCGGGCCGTGGCGCGGGCCGGGACGGTTGGTGGTGCCGGAGTCCCACGGGCTGCCGATCAGACCGATCTGCACGTCGCTCAGGCGCGGATCGTCGAGCGGCACATGCGGCAGGCGCATGAAGGTCGGCACGCCCGCGAAGCGGGGCAGATCGAAGCCGGAAACGGGGTGGAAAAAGGGATCGCTGGACATGGGGTCGCTCCTGTCAGGTCATGACGCTGCCACCGTTCACGCCGAAGCATTGACCGGTGATGAAATTGCTCTGCGGGCCCGCGAGATAGCAGGCCATCGCGGCGATATCCTCGGGCTGGCCGAACCGGGCGAGGGGCGTCGCCATGTCGATTGCCAGCTGTTCGGGGCTCATCGAGGCGGGGCTCGTCATGTCGGTCTCGATCGAGCCCGGCGCGATGGCGTTGACAAGGATTTTCGGTGCCAGTTCGCGCGCGAGTGTCCGGGTGAGCGCGATGATCCCGCCCTTAGAGGCGGTATAGGCGGACATTTCCTCGCGCCCGAGAAAACCCAGATCGCTCGCGATATTGATGATCCGGCCTTCCTCGGCCCTGCGCACGAAGGCACGGGCGGCGAGGAATGTGCCGCGCAGGTTCACCGCGATCACGCGGTCGAACTCGTCTATCTTCGTCTCGGCAATCGGGCTTTCGCGCAGGATCCCCGCGTTGTTCACGAGGATGTCGACCCGCCCGAACCGCGACTTGACGGCGTCGAACATCCCCTCGACCTGCGCCTCGTCGGAGACGTCGGCGGGCAGGGATTCCGCCTCGGTCAGCTTTTGAAGTTCGGCGAGCGTTTCGCACGCCTGCGCATCGTCGGGATGGCAGAACGCGACTTTTGCGCCTTGTGCAGCCAGCGCCAGCGAGATTGCGCGCCCGATCCCGCGCGAGCCGCCGGTGACCAGTGCGACTTTACCGTCGAGGCTCATGACATGACCTCGCCGCGGTCGACGTTGAGCGCCTGACCGGTGATATTCGCGCCAGCCTCGGACGCGAGGAACATATACGGATCGGCCATGTCGGCGGGCACCATCAGCCCGTCGATGGCTTGCGCGGCCATGATCTCGGCCTCGACCTCGGCCTCGCTGCGCCCGCTGGACTCCGCCAGCTCCCGCAGCGAATTGGCCGCCGGCCCGGTTTTCACCCAGCCGGGGCAGATCGCGTTGACGCGGATGCCGCGGGGGCCCAGCTCCTGCGCCCATGTCCGGGTCAGCCCCAGAAGGGCGTGTTTGCTGGCGACGTAGGCCGAGAAGCCCGGTACGGCGGTGCGCGCCCAGATCGAGGCGGTGATCACGATGCGCCCGCCCTCGGGAATGCGCGAGATCAGCGCGTCGGTCACGTTCTGCGTGCCGGTTACGTTGATCGCCACGATCCGCTCGAACATCGCGTTGCCCGTGGGATTGTCGCCGGTGAGCGGCGTGGGGCGCTCGAGCCCTGCATTGTTCACCAGCACATCGACGCGTTTGATATCGGCCAGCGCCTCGGTCACCATCTCCGCCTCGGCGATGTCGCAGCGGATCGCGCGGACCTTGCCGGGCAGGCTCTCGGCGGCCTCATAGATCGCGTCGGTCTCTGACAGAATGATCAGGTCGGCGCCGGCGCGGGCAAACCCTTCGGCGATGCCATAGCCGATCCCGCTCGATGCGCCGGTGACCAGAACGGTCTTTCCGGTGAAGTCGAATGTCACACTCATTCCTTGCCGCGTCCTTCCTCTCTCATCAGCCGCATCAGATGCCCCTCCAGGTCGGAGTAGCCTTCCAGTTTCACGGCTTTTTCCTTGTCGGCGATCCGCGCGCCCTGCTTGAATTCGGGCACGATCACCTCTTTCACCCGGCCCGGATGGCTCGAGAGAAAGACGATCTTGTCGGCGAGGAAAATCGCCTCCTCCAGATCGTGGGTGACGATCACCATCGTCGTGTTGGTCTTCTCAGCGACGTCGATCATCAGCTCCTGCATCAGCCAACGGGTCTCGGCATCGAGTGCGCCGAACGGCTCGTCCATCAGCAAGACCTCGGGGTCATTGGCGAGCGTGCGCGCGATGGCGACGCGCTGACGCATCCCGCCCGAGAGTTGCGACGGGTAGGCTTCGGCGAATTTCCCGAGGCCTACGAGATTGATGAATCGCTCCGCGCGTTCGCGGCGCTCGGCGGCCGGGACGCCGTTGATCTGCATCCCGAACTCGACATTCTTGCGCACCGTCAGCCAGTCGAAGGAGGTATAGGCCTGAAAGACCATGCCCCGGTCGCGGCCCGGTCCCTCTACGCGACGGCCGCCGATGACGATCTCGCCGCCGCTCGGGGTCTCGAGCCCCGCGATCATGCGCAGGATCGTCGATTTCCCGCAGCCCGACGGGCCGAGAAGGACGCAGATAGAGTTGCGTTCGACGGTGAAGCCCGCGCCCTCGACGGCGACCAGCTTGCGCCCGCCCGACAGCTCGAATTCCTTCGTGATTTCGCGGATTTCCAATGCGGTTTCGGCAGCCATGCTCAGCTCTTTCTCAGATAAGGGAAGGCCCAGCGATGCAGGGCGGAGAAGGCGAGGTCGAACAGCAGGCCCAGCACCCCGATCACGATGATCCCCGACAGGATTTCATCGGTCTTCAGGAAACGTCGCGCGCGCATCATCATCGCGCCGATGCCGGTGGTGGAGGCGACGATCTCGGCGATCACCAGATAGGTCCAGGTCATCGCCAGCATCTGGCGCATCGCGGTCACGATATCGGGCAGAACGGCGGGGAAGATCACGCGGGCCACGACCTTGCGGCGCGGTGCGCCTAGCGTGAGGGCAGTCTCGACGAGTTCCTCGCGGACGTTCTTGGTGTGATCCATGATCAGCGTGATCAGGAAGAAGATCACCCCGAGGAACAGCAGCGCCAGTTTAGGGGCCTCGCCGGTGCCGAACCACATTAGCAGGATCGGGATGAAGGACGGCGCGGGCAGATAGCGCCAGGCGGAGACGAAGGGGGCGAAGAACGCCTCGATCGCGGGGAAGGAGCCCATCATCACGCCCAGCGGCACCGCCACGGCGCTGGCCAGCGCGAAGGCGATCAGCACGCGGCTGATGGAGATCAGGACATCGCTGCTGAACCCGCGACTAAAGAACAGATCGAAGGTGGTCGCGAAGACCTGATGCGGGGCTGGGACGAGAAGCGGGTTCACCAGACCGCTGGCCGAGGCGACGATCCAGATGCCGAAGAACAGCACCCAGACGGCGAGCGCGGAAAGCAGCTTCTGACGGCGGTTCACGGGCTTGCGCAGCTGGAGAAAGGGAGTGGGTCGGGCGCTCAAGGCAGATGCTCCGGCTTGGGGGAAGGGAAGCGCCGGGACGTGGCGCTTCCCGCGTGTGTTAGTGTGCGGTCAGGCTCTGGCGGTAGCCGGACTTGACCAGATCGCCCATCAGCGAGCAGTCGACGCCCTTCGACGCATCGACCTTGTTTTCCATCAGGCCGAGTTTGATCCACCAGTCATTGGTCATCGCGATCGAGTCGACCATCGAGCCGTTGGCCATGCCAAGCGGGCCTTCGCCGTCGAGCACGCCGCAGAGCCGGGCAGACTCGTCGAAATCCATCATGTAGATGCCGCCCTCGAAGGACTTGCCGTTGGTGCCGATAACGTAGCCGACATCCTCGGCGGGCCATTGCAGGAAGGAGGCGATCATCTTGTTGGCCTCTTCGGTATGCTGGTTCCAGTAGGCCAGACCATCCCAGCGCGCCTTCAGTACCGCCAGCGCCGCCTCGCGGTTATCGGCGATGAACTTCTTGTTCATGTAGAGCGCGTCCATGAAGATCCCGGTCTTGAGCATTTCCGGATCGGAGGTGTCGACGATGGAGCGCGCGCCCGGTTTCGCCTCGAGCACCTTGGAAATCCACGGCTCGTACATGTAGGCGGCGGACAGGTCGCCCGACATCATCGGACCGACGGCTTCATCGGCGTTGAGGTTCACCCATTCCACCTGATCGGGAGTGATGCCCTCGGAATCGAGCCAGATCCCCATCAGCAGCTGGCCGATATAGGCCTGCGGGGCCGCGACCTTCTTGCCCGGCAGGTCGGTGGGCTCGGTGTCCGGTGCGAGGATGACGTGATCGACCCCGTAGGAGGGGTTGAGCTGAGCCACGTTCACCACGTCGGTGCCGCGATCCACGACCAGCGGCGTGTAATCGGCGGTGCAACCATAGACGTCGATCTGACCCGCGGCGAGGGCGGCATGCCCGCCCAGCGGATCTTCGAAGATCGTGATGTTGAGATCGTAATCGGGGATCAGGTTCTGCTCCTTGGCGACTTCGAGCATGGCATAGCCCGGCCAGGAGACGCAGACCCCGACATTGACGGTTTCAGCGGCGGCAGCGGAGAGGCTGCCCGCGGAGAGGGCGACCGCGGAGGCGGCGGCGATTTTGAGAACGGAGCGCATAAGCGGACCTCGCTGTTGGTATGGATTCTTGATCTTGTGAAGAAAACTTTATGAGATAAAAACTTTTATGCAATAAAAAATTTGTCTTGACCAAAAACGAGCCATCGCAGACAACTGTTCGCAACCCTAGGAGGACCTTGTGAGCAACCTGCGCGCCCAACAAAAAAAAGACCGTCGCAACCGCATCGTGACATCGGCCAAAGAGCTTTTTCGCGAAAAGGGCTATGACAAGACCACGATCGAGGCGATCGCGGTCGCCGCGGGCGTCTCGGGGGTGACTGTCCACAACTACTACGGAACCAAGGCGGGGGTGCTGCTCGCGCTGGTCATCGAGAGCGACAAGCAGCTCTTGGAACGGCTCGACGCCAGGTTGCCCGGGAAAGAGGCCGATCTCGTCGAGCTGACGCTCGCCTTCGCGCATGAGATCATGGAACACGCGATGCAGACGCTGGAGAAGGAAATCTGGCGTCAGGTCATCGCTGCGGTCACGATCGAGGCGGGCACGCAGCTGTCGAAGGCCTATTTCAAGCTCGACGAACAGCTTGCCTCGGTGCTGGTGCGCCGGATCGAGGCGATGCAGCGGGACGGCCGGCTCAGTGCCGATCTCAACCCGCTCCACCTGGGCCGCGCGCTGTTCCAGCTGCAGAACGCCCGTTTCATCCAGTTCATTTCCACCGACGCCGCGCGCCGGGACGATATCGAGACCTGGCTGCGCAACGATATCGTGGCGCTGTTCTCGGTGACGCTCCCGGTGTCCGCCGATCCTTCCTGAGCGGAGAGTGACATGTTTCTCAACCCGATCACCTGGCCCGAGGGCAAGCGCTGCGCCGCCTGCGTGACCTTCGATATCGACGCGGATTCGTTGATCCGCACCGCCCGTCCTGACGATGCCGAGCTGCGCCTGCAGCCGATTTCGATGGGTCGCTACGGGCCGACGGTCGCGGTGCCGCGCATCCTCGAGACCTATCGCCGTCTGGGCCTCACGCAGACCTTCTTCATGCCCGCCTGGGTGATGCAGAATTATCCCGCGACGGTCGAGGCGATCCTGAAGGCAGGGCACGAAATCGGGCACCATTCGTGGATGCACGAAGACCCCATGGAACATTCCGACGAACGCGAGGCGGAGCTGTTCGAGCGCGCGCTGGAGGTTCATGTCTCGATGACGGGCCGCAAGCCGCGCGGCTATCGCGCGCCGGTCTATTCCTTCACGCCCGCGATGCTGAACCGGTTGATCGAGCACGGGTTTCTCTATGACAGCTCGATGATGGCCGACGAGTTGCCCTACCGCGTCGAAACCCCGAAAGGCAGCCTGATCGAGATGCCGCCGCATTGGGGCACCGATGACTGGCCGCCCTTCGCGCATTTCGGCGAGATCGACTACCTGATGCCGATCCGTGCGCCCTCCGATGGCATCCGCGCCTTCGCCGAGGAGTTCGACGCGATGCACGAGGCAGGCGGGTTCTGGATGCCGGTGCTCCACCCGTTCCTGACGGGCCGGTTGGCGCGCTGGCGCGAGATGGAACGGCTGCTGGAACGCGCCGTGGCGACGCGCGACGTCTGGTTCGCACCGATGGAAGAGATCGCCAGCCATGCGAAAGCTACGGAGGCGACGCTTCGCCACGAACGGATCGGCGTCGAGACGTAAAGCCGCTTCGGGAACGAACGCCACCGATCTGCCAAATAGAACACCGCGGCGCCGAACAGCGCCGCGGTGTTTTCGTTTATCTGTTGGCTGTTCGCGCTTATTCGGCCGCGGTGTCGGAGGGCATCGCGGGGAGATCACCATCCGCCACCAGGTGTCCGTCGCCAACGTCGCGCAGCGTGAGCCGCTGCGGGCCGGTGCCCAGCTTGTAGACCGGGCTGGGAACCTCGCCGGAGAGGCGCGGAATGGGTTCGCGCACCTTGTCGGGGTCGGGGATCGGCACGGCGGCCATCAGGCGCTTCGTGTAGGGGTGCTGCGGTGCGCCGAAGATCTGCGCCCGCGTGCCCATCTCCACGATCTGCCCCATATACATCACCGCGATCCGGTCCGATATGTTCTCGACCACGGCCATGTCATGGCTGATGAACAGGTACGCGATGCCGAACTCGCGCTTCAGTGCCTCGAGCAGGTCCAGCACCCGTGCCTGCACCGACACATCCAGCGCCGAGACGCTTTCATCCGCCACGATCAGTTTGGGCTGCAGCGCAAGCGCGCGGGCGATGCAGATTCGTTGGCGCTGGCCGCCCGAGAACTCGTGCGGATAGCGGTCGAGCTGATCGCGGGTGAGGCCGACGCGTTCGAACAGCGCCGCGACCTTCTCGCGTTGCTCCTCGGGCGTACCGATGCCATGGATCACCAGCGGCTCGGCTACCAGATCGCCCACCCGCATCCGCGGATCTAGCGCGGCCATCGGGTCCTGAAAAACGATCTGCACGTCGCGGCGCATCTCCTTCATCTTCGCGCCGCTCAAACTGCCCATCGTGTGGCCTGCGACCTCGATGCGGCCCTGATGCGGCACGAGGCCGGTCAGCGCCTTCGCGATGGTGGATTTGCCGCAGCCGCTTTCACCCACGAGCGAGAAGGTCTCGCCCTCCATGATGTCGAAGCTTACACCTTCGACCGCGTGCACTCGGTGCGTGACCTGCGACAGGATACCGCCGCGTATGTCGAAATGCACCTTCACGTCGCGCAACCGCGCCACGGGTTTGGCATCCGGGGACGCGCCCGCAGCGCCGCTGCCGTCGCCCATGCGCGGTACCGCGGCCAGCAGGTCCTGCGTATAGGCCTCGCGCGGGGCGGTGAAAATCTGCGAGACAGGGCCGGTCTCGACCGCCTGACCCTGCTTCATGACGATGACCCGCTCGGCCATCTCGGCGACGACGCCCATGTCGTGGGTGATCAGGATGATCGCCGTTCCCATCTCGTCCTGCAGATCGCGCAGCAGATCGAGCACCTCGCGCTGCACCGTCACGTCGAGCGCGGTCGTGGGCTCATCGGCGATCAACACGTCGGGGCGCAGCGCCAGCGCCATCGCGATCATCACGCGCTGCCGCATGCCGCCGGACAGCTCGTGCGGATATTGCGTCATGCGACGCTCGGGTTCGGAGATGCGCACACGCCGCAGTGCCTCAAGCGCACGGGTCCGAGCCTCTGGCTTCGAGACCGGCTCATGCGCGCGGATCGCTTCGGAGAGTTGCAAGCCGATCGTCAGCACCGGGTTGAGCGAGGTCATCGGCTCCTGGAAGATCATCGCGATGCGGTTGCCGCGAATGGCGCGCATCCGGCCCTCGGGCAGGCGCGTCAGGTCTTCGTCATGGAAGCGGATGGCGCCGGAACTGACCCGAAGGGCAGGGGGCGGCAACAGACCCATGATGGCCAGAGAGGTCAGCGACTTGCCCGACCCGCTCTCGCCCGCGATGGCGATGGTCTCGCCGCGTGCGAGCGTGAAGCTCAGATCGCTGACCAACGCGCGCTCGCGCCCCTCCGAGCGCACCGAGATCGTGAGACCTTCGACGGCGAGCACCGGCTGGGCGGTCTCCGGGGCCATGACGGCCCCGGCTTTCGTTTGTTGCATCTCGATCATTCGAACACGTTTCTCGGGAAGTAGAAGCTGACGACCCAGTTGGGCATATCGACGATCTCGGAGATGCGCAGATCGCCACAGGTCGAAACCAGCATATAGGCGTCGACCGCCGACATGCCGCGCTGTGTGCACAGAAGGTCGATCATGCCCGAGACCGCATCGCGCGCGCCCGACATCAGGTCCGGGCCGATGCCCGTCGTGACCTCGTAGCCCGCCGTGTCGAGGTGGCGCGTGACCGGCCCCGGCGTGGTGAAGCGCGGGAATTTCAGCGTCTCGTTCTTGATCAGGTCGAAGCTGAGCACGCAGTTCATCGGGCTTTCGATCGCGGTGCCGCAGACCTCGCCATCGCCTTGGGCGGCATGGGTGTCGCCCACGGAGAACAGCGCGCCCTCGACCTCGACCGGCAGGTAGAGCGTGGTGCCCGCCGCCAGATCGCGAATGTCGAGATTCCCGCCCACGCGGCGCGGCGGGACGATGGAATGCGGGCCGGCTTCTGCCGGGGCGACGCCGATCGTGCCGCAAAACGGTTTGAGACCCACCTTGCCTTCGCTGCCCCAAAGCGCCTTGTCGGGCGAGCCAGCGTCGTATTTCCAGATCGTCAGCGCCGGATCCTCGAACTGATCCGCCAGCAGGCCGAAGCCCGGAATGTTGGCGGTCCAACCCCAGGCGGAGCCTTCCTGCTCGCGCGGGGTGAAGCTGTCGATGGTGACCTTTAGCACGTCACCGGGCTTCGCGCCTTCGACATAGATCGGGCCGGAGACCGGGTTGATCTTGCCGAAATCGAGCGTCTTGACGTCTTCCACGGTCGAGGACGGTCCGAGCTGTCCGGCCGAGCTGTCGTGGCAATGGAATTCGATGGTCGATCCCGGGGCCACCGTCTCGGCCGGGACAAGCGAGTTGTCCCAGCCGAAATGGTGCTGTGCGCCGTGGATCGTATAGTCACAGGCTTTGCACATGCGCGCTTACTCCGTCACGTACACGTAATCGTAGTTCACGGGGATCGAGACCGGGTCGACATAGAGCGCATCTTCGCCGCCCATACGGCTCGACTTCATGGTGTAGCGGTTCTCGTTGAACACCGGCACCCACGGCGCGTCTTCCATGACCTTCATGTAGACGTCGGACCATTTCTGCAGGCGTTCGTCCTGCTTGGCCGGGTCGGTGATCGAGTCCGCCTCGGTCGCCATCGCGTCGAGTTCCTTGTTGCAGTACCACGACCAGTTCCAGCCGCCCTCGACCGCACCCGCGCAACCCAGGATCGGCCCGTAGAAGTTGGACGGATCGGGGAAGTCGGCGATCCACGCCATGCCGCCCGACCAGATCATCGGCGCGGTTTTCGGCGTGCCGCCCGCTTCGATCACGTTGGCCTGCGCCAGCGCCTTGATGTCGACCTTCACGCCGATCTGCGACAGGTCCTGCTGGATCGCCTGGGCGATGCGCGGGTTCGGGTCGGTGTTCATCACGTAGAGCTCGGTCTCGAACCCGTCGGGATAGCCCGCATCCGCGAGCATCTGCTTGGCCTTTTCCTGATCGAAGGGGTAGCCTTCGTAATCCTTGGTATAGCCCGGCATCGACGGCGGCAGCGGCTGGTTCGCGGGCGTGGCGCGACCGTTGATCATCTGCACGATGCGATCCTTGTTGATCGCCATGTTCATCGCCCGACGCACCTCGACCTTGTCGAAGGGCGCCATCTGGGTGTTCAGCGTGATGTAACCGGTATGCAGCTGGCCGCCCATGACGACGCGTTTGGCCTCGTCGGGATTGTTCATCACCTCGTTGAACTTCGCCGGCGGGATGCCATCGCCGGGCACGTCCACCTCACCCTTCTGCAGGCGCAGCAGGGCCACGATCGGCTCTTGGCCGACCTCGAAGGTGATGGTGTCGAGATAGGGGATGCCCTCGCGCCAGTAATCGGCGTTCTTCTGGAACACGAGCTGCTGGCCGATCGTCCAGTCGGCGAGCTTGAACGCGCCGGTGCCGACGGGATGCTTGCCGAAATCGGTGCCGTATTCGTCGACCGCTTCCTTCGGCACGACCGAGGCGAAGTTCAGCGCCATCACGTGCAGGAAGGTCGCGTCGGCGCGCGACAGCTCGATCTTGACGGTGTAGGGATCGACGACGGTCACGCCTTCGAGGCTCGTGGCCGAGCCGTCCGCCATCGCGTCATAGCCCTTGATCGAGCCGAAGAAGCCTGCGCCGGGCGACTGGGTCGCGGGCGTGGTCACGCGGTCGAGCGAGTATTTCACGTCTTCGGCGGTCATTTCGCGACCGTTGTGGAACTTTACGCCCTTGCGCAGGTGGAAGGTGAAGACCGTGCCGTCATCCGAGATCTCGTAGCTCTCGGCGAGGCCGGGGCGCAGCTCGGTGGTGCCGGGAACGTAATCCATCAGCCCGTCGAAGATTGATTTGATCATCGACCAGTTCTGCCAGTCATAACCGATCGCCGGGTCCAGCGTGGCCACGTCATCCTTGTAGGTGATGACGATATCGCCGCCTTCCTTGGCGTTCGGGTCGGGGGTGTAGTCCGCCGCCGCGGCAAAGCTGCCGAAGCCCAGCGACACCGCGAGGGTGCTCGTCACGAGCATCTTTCTCATCAAGCTCATTTTGTCTCTCTTTCTCCGTTGGACGTTAGTCGAGGGGCCCGGTTCCTCCGGGGCTCTGGTTGCGATCAGCGCAGCTTGATGCGCGGATCGATGAAAGGTGTGATCAGGTCGGCCAGCAGGTTGCCCAGCACGATCGCGCAGGCGGATACGAGCGTGACGCCCATGATGATCGGGATGTCGACGCGCTGGATCGCCTGCCAGGCGAGCTGCCCGATGCCGGGCCAGCCAAAGACGCTTTCCACGACGACGATGCCGGACATGAAGATGCCGATATCGATCCCGATCATCGCGATGATCGGCAGGATGGCGTTCGGCATCGCGTGCAGTGCCAGCACCCGGAAGCGCCGCAGCCCCTTGGCGCGGGCGGTACGGATATAGTCCGAGCGCAGCACGTCGATCATCGAGGAGCGCATCATCCGGCTGTACCAGCCCGAGCCCATGATCCCGAGGGTCAGCGCCGGCAGCACGAGGTTCGAGAAGCTGCCGTAGCCGCCGATCGGGAACCAGCTCAGCTTGACCGCGAATACATAGAGCAGAAGCAGGCCGACCACGAATTGCGGCGCCGAGACCGCGACGAACGAAGTGATCATCAGCGACTGGTCGAGCGCGCCGCCGCGGCGGATCGCGGCGACGATGCCCAGCGTGAGCCCCATGATCAGTTCGGCGACGATCGCGCCCAGCATCAGCAGGAGCGTCGCGGGCAGACGCGCGGCGACCAGCGTCGCGACCTCGGTCTTCTGCAGGTAGCTGCGGCCCATATCGCCCTGGAACAACCCGGTCAGGTAGCGCCAGTATTGCACGATGAAGGGCTGATCGAGGCCCAGCTGGTGGCGGATATTGGCAACCGTTTCGGGCGTGGCCGAGCGGCCCGCGATCTGACGCACCGGGTCGGCCGGCAGCACGAAGAGCAGGAAGAATGTGATCAAGGAAACGCCGAGAAGGATCAGGGCAGCCTGGATCAGGCGTCGGATCAGATAGGCCAGCATCAGTCACGCCCTCTCTGCGTCGGGTCGAGCACGTCGCGCAATGCGTCGCCCACGAGGTTGAAGGACAGCGCCAGCAGCAGGATCGCGGCGCCCGGGATGAAGACGAGCCAAGGGGCCGCCTGGAAATAGGTCTGGTTCTCGAAGATGATGTTGCCCCAGCTCGGCGTCGGCGGCTGAACCCCCACGCCGAGATAGCTCAGCGTCGCCTCCAGCAGCACCGTGGTCGAAATCCCCAGCGTGCCCCAGACGATGATCATCGGCACCAGATGCGGCAGGATGTGGCGGAACAGGATGCGCACGGTGCCCGCGCCGAGGGTCCGCTCGGCGGCGACGAATTCACGCTCGGCCAGCGCGGAGGTCTCGGTGAAGACCACGCGCGCCGTCTGCACCCAGTTCACCAGCGCGATCACCATCGCGACGATCCACAGCGACGGCGTGAAGATAGCGGCGAGGCAGATCGCCAGCAGCAGCGCCGGGAAGGCCATCATCAGGTCGGTGAAGCGCATCAGCACCGCACCGATCCAGCCGCGGAAATAGCCTGCCGTCACGCCGATCAGCGTGCCGATAATCAGCGCAAGGCCGTTCGCGACGACGCCGATGATCAGCGAGGTCCGCGCGCCGTAAAGGATGCGCGAGAACAGGTCGCGGCCGAGAAGGTCGGTGCCGAGCCAGAACTTTTCGCCCGGCGGCATGGGGGCGCCTTCCAGCGTCAGCCCGTCGAACATCTGGTCCTGCGGCTCGAATGGCGCGATCCACGGCGCGAAGATCGCGCCAAGCGTTACGATCGCGATGATCGCAAAGCCCAGAAGGGCGAGCTTGCGGCGCATCAGGCGGCGCAAGGCGCTTTGCGGTCGGGCCGGTCCCTCAGCCAAGGTCGCGTCGGTCATCGGTCTTCCTTTGTTCGTCATGGTTGGCGACGATGCGGCGCGCGGCATCCTCGAAACTCACGCGCCAGGCCATCGCCATCTGGCGGAGCTGGTCATAGGCCTCCGCCTCACTCTTTCCCCGCGCGGCCAGCAGAGTGACCGCCCGCACCACCGTCTGGCGCTCGTCGAGGCGGCGACGCAGATCCGCGATCTCCGCCGAAAGCTGCGCCCGCGCCTCGAAACCGAGCCGCGCGATCAGCAGCGCTGAATAGACCCCGCCATCGCCCACCGGTTTGAGGAGCTGCGCATGGGCACCGGCTTCCAGCGACCATTCGATCCGGCCCGGCGCTTCGGTCCCGATCAGCGCGATCATCGGCATCGGGCTTTGCCCCGGCTTCCACGGGAATTGCTCGTCATAGCCCTGATCCGCGTCGAAGAAGACGAAATCGCCCGACAGCGCTTCCGCCGGAAGTTCGGGCCAGCAATGCACGACCGTCAGGCCGATCGCGCGCAACTGCCGCTCGAGCGCCTGCACGGTCGCGTGCGGGCGATGCAGGATATAGGCGCGGGCGCCACCGAGATCGGGGATGCGGATCTTGCGCTTCATGACACCACCTTCAGTCGGGGCGCGCCGGGCGAGACCGCGTTGCGACCCCGTGCGAGATAGGGGTCGCCCGCGACGGCTTCGAACCGCTCGCGAACGGTGAAAGCGCCGTTCTCGACCTGCGCGATCAGGACGGGCAGGGCGGTATGGTGGGTCGAGGCGTCGATGCCCTCGGTACCCTGCGGCGCATCGTGCAAGAGTTGTGCGAGGCTCTGGTCCGGGGCGTCTTCATGCCCCGAGAGCAGAAGCGCGAGACGATAGACCGAGGACCACGCGGCCGCTTCATGCGAGGAGCCGAAATTGCGCTGCGCCTGCGGCCAACCGGTCGCGCCGCGGAAATACGGCCCGGCGGCCACGAGCCCCTCGGCCGCGCCCGGATGGATCGCGGGCAATTCGCATTCGGTCAGATTGCATGAGAGGATCGGGCAGGTCTCGGGCCGGAAATGGGCGTCCTCCTGACCGAGCCTGTGATAGGCTTCGAGGAAGGCGTATTGCGACGGGCCGATCAGGTTGTTGAGAATGAAATCGGGCCGGGTCGCGCGAATTTCAGCAATCATCCGGTCGACATCAAGCGAGCCGAGCGGCAGGTAACGTTCGCCCAGAACCTCGCCGCTAGCGGTCGAGATCACGTCTCGGGCGAGCCGGTTCATCTCCCAGCCCCAGATGTAATTCGAGCCGGTCAGAAAGCCCCGCCGTCCCAGCCGGGCGAAGGCCCAGCCGAGCATTGGCAGCAGGTGCTGGTTCGGGCAGGCATGGGTGTAGACGACATGATCGGAGGCTTCGAACCCTTCGTAGGGCACCGCGTACCAGAGCGTACCGCCCGCTTTCTCCAGCGTCGGGATCACTTCCTTGCGGCTCCACGACGTGACGCAGCCGATCACGTGGCGGGCCTCGCTGTCTCGCAGAATTTCCTCGCAGAGCGGACCGTAGGCGTCGATGTTGCCCTCTGGGTCGCGCTCGACCGGAGCAAAGGTGAGCGGGAAATCGGGCATCGCGTTGATCTCTGCAATCGCGCTCAGCGCCCCGGTCCGGCAAGCCTCTGAAATCAGAGAATAGCTCCCCGAGCGGGAATATAGCAGGCCAAGTTCGATCCGTTTCTTCATATCCGCTCCCGCAGCACCCCTGATCCAAAACGCAAAACGCCCCGCTGACTTGCCGCAGGAAAGCGGTGTCAAAGCGAGGCGCAATTGCCGTTCGGGTTGTTCCGATGTGGAAACAAATTTGCAGCGTGAGACTCAGGCGGCAAGCGCAAATTGCGAAACCTCTGCGGGTTCACAGCTCAGAGGTGGATTTTTCGGGGTGGCTGCACAAAATTTGTGCACAAAACCGTCATCTGAGAGCAATGTTTTGTCACACTCCGGTGAGAATCGGTTTTGGAGGGATCGGTTTCTTTCGTCAGAGGACGACGCGCCGCGTCTGCCGCCGGGAACAATACTCCCGGCGCGGCGACTGGCTTCGGTCCGGGAGCCTCTGACTTTCCGCAGGGGGCGGCTGTTTGCCAAAATTCGGAAGCCGGGAAAAGGGCAAGCGCTCCGCTGGCATGGCAAATTCACCGAAAGAGCTGGGACACGCGCCGAGCTACGCTAGCTAAACGCTGATTTTCTTGGATATTTTCCCCACATTCATTCGCCGGGGAAAGTGGCGGAGAGACAGGGATTCGAACCCTGGGTCGGCTCTCACCGACAACGGTTTTCGAGACCGCCGCATTCGACCACTCTGCCACCTCTCCGCATCAGGGGTCGTTTCGTAGGGCGGGATTTAGCCGCCCTCGCGCGCCCTTGCAACCCGTTTTTCGAGGATTTTTTCAGATCCTTCGCAAAGCCGTCATAAACGTGAGGTCAACGCATCCGGAGCGCCCCGTCGAGGCGGATCACTTCGCCGTTCAGATAGCCGCTCTGGACGATGAAACCGGCAAGTTTGGCGTATTCCGAGGGATCACCGAGCCGCTTCGGGAAGGTGACTTCGGCGGCGAGGCTGTCCTGCACCTCCTGCGGCAGGCCCTTCATCATCGGCGTGGCGAAAATGCCCGGCGCGATGGCGCAGCAACGGACGCCCTGGCTGGCCAGATCGCGGGCGAGGGGCAGGGTCATCGCGACGATTCCGCCTTTTGACGCCGCATAGGCTGCCTGGCCCTTCTGGCCGTCGAAAGCCGCGATGGAGGCAGTGTTGATGATCACGCCACGCTCGGGGCCCGGGTTGCGGGCCATCTCGGCGGCGGCGAGGCGGGCGACGTTGAAGCTGCCCACGAGGTTGATGTCGATCGTGCGCGCGAAGCTCTCGAGCCGGTGCGGCCCGTCGCGGCCGACCACGCGCTCGCCGGTGGCGATACCGGCGCAATTGACCGCCACATCGATGCCGCCCATCGTGTCTACTGCGGCTGCGATCCCGGCGGCGACGCTGTCCTCGGAGGTCACGTCGACCTCGGCGAAGGTCGCGCCGATCTCTGCCGCATAAGCCTCGCCGCCCGCCTGGTCGCGGTCGAAGAGCGTCACCTGCGCGCCCGACTCAACGAAGTGCCGCGCGGTCGCAGCCCCCAGCCCCGAAGCGCCGCCGGTGATGATGGCGCGAATTTTGCTCAACTCCATGTGATACTCCCTCGAAATGAACGCGTGTTCATTAACCAGTGGAACCGCCGCTTTGTCCAGTGTTGCCAATGCATTTTGCGGCTGCAGCATCCGGCACCCCGATCACGTCTTGTGACAGCTTCGGCAACCTGCCGCCTATGGCCGGAACCAAGCCGATTGACGTTGCATTGAATGAGCATAGGTCCGGGCAACGGATCTGATCCAAAACGTCTCAACGGGGGATGAACCCCCAAGACAGGAGAGAGAGAAACATGAAACGTATCATCGTTACGTCGAGCATTCTGGCACTCGCTGGCTCCGCCGCGATGGCGGGCGGCTACACCACCCCGGCACCGGCTCCGGAAGTCACCCCGGCCCCGGTCGCGGTCGCGCCCGCGCAGTTCAGCTGGGACGGCTTCTATGCCGGTGCTCAACTCGGCTACGGCAAGGCTGACCAGTCGATCGATGGCGACGGCGTCGTGGGCGGTCTGCACGCGGGTTACCTGCGCGACTTCGGCGGCTATGTCCTCGGTGGCGAGCTTGCCTATAACGCCGCGAACATCGACGACAACACCACCGGCGCGAAGGTCAACTCGATGACCGACCTCAAGATGATCGCCGGTGCGCCTTACAACAACATGCTGTTCTACGGCACGCTCGGTGCGTCCTACGTCGACGCTGAAGACAATTCGGGCGCCAGCTACTCCGACACCGTTCCGCTGGTTGGCGTCGGCATGAAATATGCCATCAACCCGAAGTGGACCGTCGGTACCGAGCTCGACTACCGCAAGGGCAACAACTTCGACGGCACCACCAACGATCTGAACACCACGACGCTGAACCTCACCGCGTCCTACAAGTTCTGATCTGGAACGGATCGTCTGATATCGACGGGCGGGGGGAAACCTCCGCCCGTTTTTCTTTGTCCGGATGATGCTGCGACGCGGCGGGATCGCGCAAGGCCGCTCAATCCGGAGCGATCAGGCCCAGCCCGCGCAGATAGACGCCGATGCCGCTTTCCAGAAGGTCCTCGGGGGCATAGGGCGCGCGATTTCCCTCGCGGGAATAAAGCTCCACGACGCCGTGGCTCATCGCCCAGACATGCGCCGCGACCATCGCGACGGGCGGGCGCTTTTCCGGCGGCATATGCGCCATCAGGGCGCGCGTCGCCCGTTCCATCGCGTCGCTGGATTTGCGCGCCACCGCCGCAAGATCGGGTGAGCGGTTGGGCGATATGCCGCTTTCGAACATCGCCATGTAGTGACCGGGATATTTCCGCGCGAAGGCGAGATAGGCGCGCCCCACCGCCGAGAACGCCGCCAGCGCCGAAGGCTTGCCGCCGTTCCACGCGTGATCCAGCAGGTCGCCGAAGATCAGATAGCCCTGCCGCGCACATTCCGCGATCAGGTCCTCGCGCCCCTCGAAATGGCGATAGACCGCAGCCGGGGTCACGCCTGCGCGTTTCGCCGCTTCCGAGAGCGTGAAGCCGGTCGGGCCCTTCTCCTCGATCAGCTCCAGCGCGGAGGCTACGAGCGCCTGACGCAGGTTGCCGTGATGATAGCCTTGCTTAGACATTCAGAACGTCGATGCCACCGCAGATTTCACCGTCGATCTCGCCGATCGCGTCGCGGTCCTTATGCGCATAATCGACCGCGTTCAACACCGTCTGGATCGCGGCGATCCGGGCGCGTTTCTTGTCGTCCGAGCGGATTACCGTCCAGGGCGCATGCGCATTGTCGGAGCGCGCCAGCGTCTCCCGGATCGCGTCGGAATAAGCGTCCCAGCGCTTGAGCCCTTCGACGTCGATCCAGCTCAGCTTCCACTGTTTGAGCGGATCCTTCTCGCGCTTGAGAAAACGGCGCAACTGTTCGGCGCGATCCACGTTGAGCCAGAGCTTCACGAGGATGATCCCGTCATCGACCAGCATCTTCTCGAAATCGGGCAACTGGCAGAAGAAATGCTCGCGCTGCTCGGGCGTGCAGAAGCCGAAGACATGTTCCACCACGCCGCGGTTGTACCACGAGCGGTCGAACATCGCGATCTGGCCCGCGGCCGGAAGCCAGTCGACATAGCGCTGGAAATACCATTGCGTGGCTTCGGTCTCGGTGGGCTTCGGCAGCGCCACGACATAGGCCGAGCGCGGGTTCAGGTTCTGCCGCATCCGCCCGATCGTGCCGCCTTTGCCTGCCGCGTCGCGCCCTTCGAAGATCACCGCGATCCGCTTGCCGGTTTCCTTGGCGTCCCAGAACATCTTGACCAGTTCGACCTGAAGCGCATCCATGTGACGGTCGTATTTCTTGCGCTTCATCTCCTCGTCGTAAGGGTAGGAGGGCGAGAGCATGTCATCCTTGCCCGCCTTCTCGATCGCCTCGCGCACGACATCCGGCGCTTCCTCCTCGAGGTAGCGGGTGATGTCGCCCACGAAGGGGATATCGAACGGCGGGTCGCTCTTGTCCTTGGCCATGATCTGCCTTTTGTCGTTTCACGGCAGTATGCTGCGCGGGCCGGGACGCTGCAAGCGGTGCCGCACAGCGGCGGGCAGGCGATACCGGGCGTGTGACGTGCGCGCAAAACCGCAGGAGTGACCGCTTTTCACGCGACTGCAGTGCTTGAGTGTCGGTTACTCCGCCGCCGCCTTCATCGGGATATCATAGCCAGCGCGCGTCGCGACACGGTCCGCCGCGGCGACGGTCTGGAGCAACGCGACATGCGGGACCATGTGTCCGATTCCGTCGAGCGAGATCAGTTCCGCCCCCGGCACCTCCTTCGTGAAGGGCACCGCGTGGATTTTCTCGCCCACGATGGTGTCGGCCGTGCCATGCAAAGAGACGACCGGGAGGTCGAGATCGGGATAATGGGGGATCATCTGCTGAATTTCGGGCTTCAGCTCGGCACGCTGGCGCGCATTCACCCGCATCGTTTCGACCCGCAGCGTCATGCCGGGGCCGAACCAGCGCATGTAGCCGATCGGCATCTCCTGCGGCGCGAAGACTCCTTCCACCTCGGAGCGAATGATCGCGGGTGGCGTCCAGGCCGAAATCAACGGGACAGCGATCGCCTGACCCAGTGGCGGCGACGTGATCTGATAGAGAAGCGGCAGCCCGGTGTCCCAGCTATGCGAGGGAGCGGAGACTGGCACCAGACCCGAGAGCGTGCCGGGCAGATATACCGCCCAGGCAATTGCGACAGCCCCGCCATAGGAATGGCCGAGCACGATCGGTTCCTCCGCGCCCGCCATCTTCGTCGCCTTCTGCAGCAGCTTGGCCTGGTCCTCGATCGTGTCGTGCCCCTCCGGCAGCGGATCGGAATAGCCGAACCCCGGACGGTCGGGCACGAAGACGCGATAGCGTTTCGCTAGTTCCGGTGCGAGATCGAAGGTCAGATCGCGGGCCGAGCCCGAGGCGCCGTGGATCAACACGACCGCCGGGCCGTGATCGCCCTTGATGACCATATGCACACGCTGGTTCCCAACGTCCACGAATATGCCGTTGGGCGGATAGCGCTGCTCCGCCATCCGGCCGCGCCAGCTCTCGAGTCCCCAGGTCGCGCCGCCCAGAATGAGCAGCACGAGGACGAGGCTAGTTACCAATCTCGGCCAGATCATACGGAGTTTCCTGATAAATCTCGTTAATCCAGTTGCCGTAAAGCAGGTGGGCGTGGCTCTTCCACCGGTTCGTCGGCACCCGGCTCGGGTCGTTCTCAGGATAGTAATTCGCGGGGACGTTGATCGGTTTCCCCGCCGCGACGTCACGATCGTATTCTTCTTTCAGCGTGCCGCTGTCATATTCCAGATGGTTGAAGATGTAGAGCGCCCGATGAGCGCGATCTTCGACCAGACAGGGCCCGGTTTCATCGGAATGGATCAGCGTGATCATGCCCGCCGCTTCCAACTCGTCACGCCGCATCTCGGTCCAGCGGCTCACCGGGATCAGCAGATCGTCCGAGAAGCCGCGCAGGTAAGGCGAGGCGGGCGCGCAATTGCGATGCCGGAAGCAGCCGAAGGCCTTGTGATCGAGCATGTGCTTGTTCACGCCGTGGAAGTAGTGGGCCATCGCCATGCCGCCCCAGCAGACGCCGAAGGTCGAAAAGACATGGGTCTGAGTCCAGTCGAAAATCCGCTTGAGCTCTTCCCAGTAAGTCACCTCCTCGAAAGGCAAATGTTCGATCGGAGCACCGGTGATGATCAGCCCGTCGAACTTCTCGCCGGTGGCCTCGACCTCTTCGAAGGGACGGTAGAACTCTTCCATATGCTCGGCGGCGGTGTTCTTCGTCTGATGCTCGCTCATGCGGATCAGCTGAAAGTCGATCTGCAGCGGCGTCGCTCCGATCAGGCGTGCGAACTGGTTCTCGGTCTGGATCTTCTTCGGCATGAGATTGAGAAGGCCGATCCGGATGGGTCGGATTTCCTGCCGCGATGCGCGCTCGGGCGACATCACCATCACGCCTTCCCGCGACAGGATGTCGAAGGCGGGGAGGTTTTCAGGCAGCTTGATCGGCATTGTTTCTCAGTCTCTTGCAGGGTGAAGTTAAAGTAATGCGTGAAGTGTCGCGGCTCACGCGGGCAGCGCGTCGGCGATCAGCGATGTAAAGCCTTTTGCGTCGCGGACAAGGTAGAGGTCTTCGGCACGGATCGTCACGCCCCAGTTTCTCGCCATCGCCGCATAGCGCGGCTGACGATGGGCCAGCGCTTGCGCATAGGTCCAGCGCACGAAGTCGTCGGGGTCCACCTCCGTTTCGGCCACACCTTTCAGATCGCGATACTCGTCCCATTTCGCGGCCAGAAACGCGGGCTGATAATACATCGGCTTCGGCGCGCGCGAGAAGCGTTTGATCAGCTCCTCGGTATGGGCTTCGGAGCCCTCGATCCAGACCATCAGCAGGTTCTGCGACAGCGAGGTCAGGATCGGATCCTCGGGGTCGTCGGGGTCCACCACTTCGCAGATCGAGCCGCCGGAATCGCACAGGAAATTCTCGATCCCGTAAATCTGCTTTGCGCGGTCGATGAAATGCGCGGTGTCGAGAAGCGCGTCCATCTCGGCCTTGCGGTGCTGGCGCTGGCGTTCGAGGTATTCCTCGAAGGGCAGTCCGCCCTTGGTCGGATCGCCCGGCTTGCCGAGATAGGTCGACAGCGGCGCGAGGTTCTCAAACGTGATGTTCGACGCGATATAGACCGAGTCCGACAGCAGAAGCTCCGCCAGGAACGGGTTCTTCATCGCCTCGCGCTTGAAGTTGTCGGCGATATATTCGCCCATGTAGCGCGTGCCGATCCGGTAATCGACGGAGTAGTGGAACCAGCCCTCGTCGCGCAGCAGGTTCGCAGCCCAGGTCTTGCCGAGGCCGGACATGCCGAACAGGGCAACCTTCCTCGATTTGGCGGCCAGCCACTCGGCGCGATTGGAATAGATCATCGTGTCCCCATAGGTCTTTCGCCCCGGTGTAGCCCGGCAAGGCGCGCACGTCACGGGGTTTTGGGGCGGCGGTTGAGGATCATCAGGCCAAGCGCGAGGATCGCGAAGCCCAAGGCCTCCGCCCAGCCCAGACGCTCGCCATAGACTGCCCAGCCTGCGAGGATCGCGACCGGCGGGATCAAGAGCGTGACGAGGGCGAGATTGGCTGCCCCCGCCAGCGCGAGAATGCGGTAATAGAGCAGGTAGGCCAGCGCCGAGCAGCCGACACCCAGCCAGAGCATCGCGATCCAGACCGAGGGCGCGTAGTCGAAGCTCGGCACGCCTTCGGTGAGAAGCAGGATCGGCAGCGTCCAGATCGCACCGCCGGTGAGCATCCCGGCTGCTGCAACTTCGGGCCGTAAGCCTCTGATTGCAAAGCGCGCATAGGCGCCCGCGAAACCATAGCTCAGCGCCGCTCCCAGCACGGCGAGCTGGCCCGCCGAGGTCAGATCGAACCCCTTCAGCGCATCCGGCCCGATCGCCACCACGACGCCCGCGAAGCCCACCGCGATTCCAGTGGCCTTGCGCGCGCTCAACCGCTCGTCGGTGAAGACCACCGCCGCGACCAGCGCCCCGAAGATCGCGGTCGAGGCGTTCAGGATCGAGGCCAACCCGCTATCGATATGCTTCTGCCCCCAGACGATGAGCGAGAAGGGAATGGCGTTGTTCAGCAGCCCCATGATCAGGAAATGCCCGAGATAGATCGGGTGCCGCGGCACCGGCAGGCGGCGTAGCGCGACATAGGCCCAGATCAGCACCGCGCCCGAGGCGACCCGCAGGAAGACCACGGTAAAGACTCCCGCACCTTCCAGCGCCGCGCGGTTCGACAGGAAGGACGAGCCCCAGATCAGCGCGAGCGCCGCGAGCAGCGCCCAGGCGAGTGGGGTGAGGGATAAAGGGGCGGGTGCGTGTTTCATCGCTTCGATCTAGCGGGCGGCAGCGACGCGCACCACCCGGAACTTGCGGCAATGTCGATATTCCAAGAAAAAGCCCCGCACGAGACGGGGCTTTTCGAGAATTATCAGTACCTTGCGATCAGAAGTTGATCCCGACGCGGAGGCCAGCGCCCCATCCGTCATTGCCGGAGAAGTCGGTGGTGTAAGGGTCGATTTCCGTTTTGGCGTTGCCAATATCGACATAGCGCACGCCGCCGGTAATCTTGATGTTGCTGGTCGCCTGGTAGCTTGCCGCCAGCGAGACAGATTTGAAGCCATCGGTCGGACCGAGGTTGCCCACGATGCCTCCTTGGTGCTTCTCATAGCCGAACATGATCGCGCCCGACCATTGGTCGTTGAAGCGCCGACCCACGCCGAGATTATAGGTGATCGTGTTGTTCGCATAGTCCACGAGCGAGTCACCCTTGGTCGCGATCTGGTAGCCGAGCGGGGTGATGTCGAATTGCTTCCAATGCACCCAGCGCACGGAACCCATCAGTAGCGTGTCCTTCATGATTCCGGTCTGAAATTCGAGGTTCACCGATTCCGGAACCGTCGTCGTGAAGGGGGCGCTCGGCGCGCCGTTTTCGGTCACGTCGAACGTGTGGTCGATTTTCGAGTTGTAGGTTAGCGCCACACGAGCGGCGATCTCGGGCTTTTCCCAAGCCGCGCCTACGACGTAGCCGAAATCGGTCTCTTCCGACGTGGACATCGTGTAGCCTTGGGCCGGCAAGTTCACGTTACCTTTAACGCTTTCGCTGCGCAGGCCGCCATAAACCGAGACATTGCTCGGCATCTTGTAGCGGACGAGCGCAGTAACTGCGGATGATTTGATCGAGGCTTGTGAGCCGCCAGCCGGGTAGCCTGCGGGAGGGGCAGGCTGCGCGGGATAGTGCACTTTCGCGCCGACGGGCTGGTCAAAAATGACCGCGAGATCCCACTGGTCGTTGAGCTGTTGCTTATATCCAAGGCTCAGCGTGCCATAACCCGGCGCCATGTCGCCGGACTCGGCGCCGACTCCAGGAGCATACGTCACCGTACCCGACACATCCGGGTTGAACGCACCGAAGCTCACTTCGCCGTAGTTTCCCTGTTCGAACAGGATGCCGACCGATTGCGTCGAGCGCTCCACCCCGCCCGCATGGGCCGCGCCTGCGCCAATCGCGAGTGCGGCCATCGAAGTCATCACACGTTTCATAATTGTCCTCTTCCCTAACGTGTCCCGAAGGAGATCCTAACGTCTCGAAGGAATTCCTTTTGGCGACGCTACCACCCGGAAGGGGTAAATCAATCTGGGGATCACGGTGACGTCACGTTCTGTTGCAGCTGTGCAGGGAAAAGCGTGTCTTCGCGGTCACTCCAGGGTGACCTGAACGTCAAGTTCTGAACTGAAGCGTTCAGAAGCCACTGGAAAAGCTGAGAATCGCGAGAAGGCCGAGCCAGAGCGCCGCGCCGAAGATTGCGATGAAAAGCGCGCTCCAGAGAGTCGCGCGTGACGCTGGCAGGTTTCGCGGTTCCTCGGTCTGGCGGGGGCGCAACGATTTGCGCGCGGTTCTGGGTGATTGGCGCAGGTTGCGGAGCGCGTTGGGGAGAATGCGGGGCATGTTCGCCTCAAGGTTGAAACGTTTCGCGTCTCCATTAACCCAGACTTAGGTGAAGCCGGCCTTAATGACAGCGATGAAACCTCTTCGTGTCATGCAGTTTCCCGGCTCCGACGACAGCTGGAACCGTGCGTTGCGCGCGCTTGCGCCGGAACACCCTCCGGCCGTTCAGCAGGCGGCGCTCTATGGAACGATCGCGGCCGCGCGCGGGCGGCGGTGCCTGCGGCTGGAGGCGACATGTCAGGGCAGGCGGGTCGCGCTGGCCCAGATGATCGGGCGCGGCGGTTTGTGGCTTCTGTCGCGCGGGCCGGTCTTTGCGCCGGAGCTCGGTATCTGGATCCGGCGCGCAGTGCTGCGTCGGATCGCGCGCCGTGCCGGGCTGGTGCTGATGACGCCGGAAAACCCGCTGGCCGGGTTCGGGCTGATCCCGCTGATCACCCCGCGCCACCATGCGCATTGGTCCTTGCTCCCCGATGCCCACACGCTGCGCGCAGGCTTGGCGGGAAAATGGCGCAACAGGTTGGCGGCAGCAGAGCGTGCCGGGCTGTGCGTGGAGCCCGAACCCGAGATCGAGTGGCTTCTCGCCTCCGACGCGGCCCAGCAACGCGCCCGCGGTTACCGCGCCTTGCCGCCGAGCTTCACCCTCGCGTGGGCGGATCGCAGCGCCGCCGACCTTCTCGCCTTGCGCGTCGCGACATCGAAAGGCGAGCGGATCGCGGGCGGCATCTTCCTGCTTCACGGCGAAGGTGCCAGCTATCACATCGGATGGACCGGGCCGGAAGGGCGCGTGTCCGGCGCGCATAACCTGATGCTCTGGCAGGCCGCGCTGCGGCTGAAGGCGCGCGGAATCCGACAGCTCGATCTCGGTGCGGTGGATAGCGAGGACGGGGCAGGGCGGATGCACTTCAAACTGGGCACCGGCGCCAAGCCGCACAGTCTCGGGGCGACTATGTGGGTGTTGCCGCGCTAACCCCTTCCTCTTGATCCAAATATCCCCGCCGGAGGCTCCTCAGCCCGCCGCAGACGCGCCGCTGGACTGTCGCGCGTGGAAGATGAAGCCGAGGAAATTCAGCAGCACCTGCGCTGCGAGGATCGGGGTCGAGCCGCTGGGGTCGTAATCGGGGGCGACCTCGACCAGATCGATGCCGACAACTTCGTGCCGCTTTGCCACGCCCTGCAGGATCTCCAGCACCTCGTAATAGAGAAACCCGCCATGGCTCGGCGTCCCGGTGCCGGGCGCGATCGAGGGGTCGAACCCGTCGATATCGATCGTGACATAGATCCGTGCGCCTTCCGGGATGCGGGCCAGCACGCCCTGGGACCCCAGCTTGCGCACCTGCCGCACGCTCAGGAAGTCGTCGCCCATTGCGCGGGCGGCGTCATACCCGTCTTTCGCGGTGGAAGAGACGTTGCGAATGCCAAGCGCGGTGATGCCCGAGACATAGTCCTTCTCGGCGGCGCGGCGCATCGGATTGCCGTGGCCTTCGGTGACGCCGTGACGCTCGTCCACGAAATCGAGATGGGCGTCGATTTGCAGGATATGGATCGGTCCCTTCTCGGCGCAATCGGACTCGAAGGCGCGGATGCAGGGAATATTGATCGAGTGATCGCCGCCGATCACCACCGGCAGCGCGCCCGCCTTCAGCATCGCACGCACGCCGGCCTCGATATTCGCATGGCTCTTCACCGTGTCGGTATGGACGATGTCGGCATCGCCGATATCGACGATCGTGACCTCCGGCCCGAGATAGGTCGCGTCATCCTCGTGGTCGTAGGCGCCCGCGTGTCCGAAGGAGAACAGCGTCGAGGCCTCGCGCACCGCCCGCGGCCCGAACCGCGCGCCGGGGCGGAACTGCGTGCCGAAATCGAAGGGCGCGCCCATCACCGCCACATCCGCCTCGATCGCATCCCAATCGGCCACGTATGCGCGCTTGCCGAAAGTCGAAATCCCCACGAAAGGCAGGTTCAGCCGCCCCGCCTCATACCCATGTTCCGCCATCTTGCCTCCAGACACCCTGTCGCACCCCCGACAGCTTTTCGCCACGCGCGAAATATTGCAAGCTTCTGCGCGACCGAAATGATTTGCCGATTGCCCGAGGAGAGCGCATGTCCTTCGCCCCGCCCAAGATGACGCCCAAGGGCCTGTTTCGCCGTACGCCGCCCGCGATGTTCCCGCCCGTGCTGGGGCTGATGGGCCTCGGGATCGCGTGGCGGCGCGGTGTGGGGCAATTCGCGCTGCCGCCCGATCTGGCGGAGCTGTTTCTGGGCGCGGTGACCTTGCTCGCGCTGTTCACGCTGGTTGCCTATGGCGCGAAGATCGTGCGGCGTCCGGGCGTGGTGTTCGAGGATCTGCGCGTGCTGCCCGGGCGTGCGGGGCTCGCGGCGGGAACGCTGACGATCTATCTGATCGCGGCCTCGCTTGCGCCCTATGGCGGGCTGGCAGCGATCGTCTTCTGGCTGGGCGTCGTCGTGCATCTGGGGCTGATCCCGGCGGTGATCTACACGCTCGCGACCGGCCCGGCCGAGCAGCGCCGCGTCAATCCCACGCGGCAGCTGACCTTCTCGGGCTGGATCGTCGGCGCGGTGGCGGCCGTGATCCTCGGGCTCGATAGCGTGGCTCTGGTGATGTTCTGGGTCGCGATGCTGTCGGCCGTCGTGATCTGGATGATCTCGCTGCGACAATTCGCACATGAGCGCGTTCCCGCGCCGCTGCGCCCGCTACTCGCCATTCACCTCGCGCCTGCGGCGCTGCTCGGGACTGTCGCGAGCGGGTTCGGCGCGATGGGCATCGCGCAGGCGATGGCGATCCTGTCTGCGGGCTATTTGCTGGCACTGGTCGTGTCGGTGCGCTGGCTGCTCGCTGGGGGCTTCTCGCCGCTCTGGGGAGCGTTCACCTTCCCGGTCGCAGCCACGGCGGGGTGCTGGCTCGCGCTTGGCGGCGTCTGGGCGCTGCCCGGCGCGCTGATGCTGACGGCGGCGACGCTGGTCGTAGTACCGATCGCGCTGAAGGTGTTGCAGCTTTGGGCGAAGGGGCAGCTTGCGATGAAGACCAACGCCGCGATTGCGTGAGGCGAAAGGGCGGCCCCGAGCCTCGGGTGGGCGCTTTGCTCCGCACGTGGCCGGCCGCTTTGTCTTGAAGGCCCGGATGTCGAGTGTGCCCGCGACGACATGACCAATGCGCCCAACCGGGGGAGGCTCGGGCGCGGCCCGGGGGCTGGTCGCCCCCGCGCCCAGAGACCGTTGGCGCGGCGCACGCAGGCCGACCTTTCCGCACACCCGCTGCGTACCGCGTCCGCGAGGGGTTGCCTTCGCGTCCATTGCGTGAAACAGCAAACTGCCAAACGCATCTGGACACTGGAGACCCCCCATGCAGATTCGCGAGGCGCTCACCTTCGACGACGTTCTTCTTCTTCCCGCAGCCTCTTCGGTGCTTCCGGCAACCGCAGATGTTTCGACCCAGGTGACGAAGAAAATCCGTCTCAACATCCCGCTTCTGTCCTCCGCGATGGACACCGTCACCGAGGCGCGCATGGCGATCGCGATGGCGCAGGCGGGCGGCGTGGGCGTGATCCACAAGAACCTCACCGTCGCGCAGCAAGCCGACGAGGTCCGCCGCGTCAAGCGTTTCGAGAGCGGCATCGTCTACAACCCGATCACGCTGCGCCCCGATCAGACGCTGGCCGATGCGAAGGCACTGACCGAGCGCTACGGTTTCTCCGGCTTCCCGGTCGTCGATGAAAACCGCCGCGTCGTCGGCATCGTGACCAACCGAGACATGCGCTTCGCCCAGAAGGACGAAACTCCGGTCTCGGTGATGATGACCACCGACAACCTCGCGATCCTGCAGGAGCCGGCGGATCGGTCCGAAGCGATCGCGATGATGCGCGAGCGCCGGATCGAGAAGCTGCTGGTGACCGATGACGAGGGCAAGCTGACCGGCCTGCTGACGCTGCGCGACACCGAGCAGGCTGTCCTCAACCCCACCGCCTGCAAGGACGAGCTGGGCCGCCTGCGCGTGGCCGCCGCGACCTCGGTCGGCGATGCGGGCTTCGAGCGGTCCGAGGCGCTGATCGATGCGGGCTGTGACCTGATCGTCGTCGACACCGCCCACGGCCATAGTCAGGGCGTGATCGACGCGGTGAAGCGCATCAAGCAGGTGTCGAACGATATTCAGGTGATCGCGGGCAACGTGGCGACGGCAGATGCCACCAAGGCGCTGATCGACGTGGGCGCGGATGCAGTGAAATGCGGCATCGGTCCGGGTTCGATCTGCACGACGCGGATGGTCGCGGGCGTGGGCGTGCCGCAGTTGACAGCAATCATGGATTGCGTGAGTGCGGCTGGAGACGTGCCGATCATCGCCGATGGCGGCATCAAGTTCTCGGGCGATTTCGCGAAAGCCATCGCGGCGGGCGCAAGCTGCGCCATGGTCGGCTCGATGATCGCGGGCACCGACGAGAGCCCCGGCGAAGTGATCCTCTATCAGGGCCGCTCGTTCAAATCCTATCGCGGCATGGGCTCGCTCGGTGCAATGGCGCGCGGCTCGGCCGATCGCTACTTCCAGAAGGATGCGGCGAACGACAAGCTCGTGCCGGAAGGCATCGAGGGGCAGGTGCCCTACAAAGGCCCGGCAGGCGCCGTCGTCCACCAGCTCGTGGGCGGTCTGCGCGCAGCGATGGGCTATACCGGCTCCGCGACGGTGGCCGAGATGCGCACGAACTGCAATTTCGTCCGCATCACCGGCGCGGGTCTCAAGGAAAGTCACGTCCACGACGTCGCGATTACCCGGGAGAGTCCGAACTACCGGATCGGGTAAGTATCTGATTACATGTATTAATAGATCCTGCGGGCCGCGCGCGATGCGCGCGGCCTGAAGGTGAACAGGATACGAACTACCCAGAACTGGACAGCGTTTGCTTATGCGAACTGATTCAGTTTCGTTGCAGCTGCATCCGTTCGCTCCGATGCTATCTTTATCGAGGCGCGGTATATTGCTGACGCGTCGCTGTCGAACGGGGTTATGTTGATGCTTCAATGCACTGCCGATGCGCGCAGGTGTCGAGCGCGTCAGATAAACTGGTAGCGATACGGAACGGTCATCATGTCAGAGACAAAGTCTCGGAAAATTGGCCGATCGCCCGATGTTTTAGTGCACATCCAGCGATCAGCTACGCCCAGCAGCCCCGGATGACTAGCTCTTGTCGGCCCATCCCAAACCAGACACTTGCTCCAAGCACAGCAGGCGTCCGCTCGCTTGAATTAACCTCTCATCTAATGACAGCAGTCATGCATTGCGCGGCTGCAACGCAATAAAGGTGTGCTGGAGGGCGACTGCTCGCGCATGACACCCGTGAAGGAAATGCCACCGCCCTCCCGGCACAGGATCAATCGTCGCGGAGCGCGAAGCGTTTGTAGAAGGCGGTATCCGCGTCCTCACGTGATATCCCCATGTCCTCGAGTCGTTCGTCGGTCATGGAGCGCAACTTGTGCGAAGCGCGGTAGTTGGCATTCTGCTCCACAATCCAGTGGAGGGCGTGCATCCAGCCCTTGGGGCGGCGAATTTTGAGGGCAATGTCGCTTAGGGTTTGCATCTCTGGGCTCCTGCTGAAGTGGCAAACTGAAGCCAGATTGCCAGTCTTCCGCAAAACACCCGCAAAAGCCGCCCACCAAAACTCTCCCTCCAGCGTAAAAATCGCGTAAAATCGAATGCGACGACCGTAAGAAGCTTCGAGAACCGCGAGATATTATGGCTACGTCGACGGGACAGCTGCATTTGACACTTATCCTTCACGGAGTGTTCTCTGCCCATTATGGGTCAGGCCTCGAACTCGTGGGCCTGTCGCGAAGGGGGCAAGCGCTGCTTGCCTTCCTGTCACAACAACCGGAAATGCGGGCCGAGCGTGCGCGATTGGCAGACCTTCTCTGGTCGGACCGATCCGAGGGGCAAGCCCGGGCATCGCTCCGACAGGAGTTGTCGGTGTTGCGTCGCGTTTTGCCCGAAGGGGTTCTTGACGCGAACCGACAACTCGTCTGGCTGGACCCGACCGCAGTGGTCGCCGACAAGTCCGGCTCGGGCGTATTTCTCGAAGGGTTCGATCTTGCCACGGAAGGTTTCGAAGATTGGCTCCGGGAAATGCGGCAAGCCGAGCGCCCTGGCTCAGCCACTCCTGTAGCTACAGCCGCCCCTCATAGAGCAAGGCGGCTTCCCAGCCTTGCAGTGCTCCCCTTCGAAGAGATCGGAGTGGCTGCAACAGACATGTTTGCCGACGGGGTGGTCGAGGAAATTACTGGTGCGCTCGGCCGGGTGCATGAGTTCCACGTCATCGCCCGCCAATCTGCAATCGCGATTATCGGCGAGCATCTGGATGTGCCTCAAGTCGCCGAAAGACTCGGGGTTGATTACGTTGTTGAGGGGACCGTCAGGCGCGCCGACGACAGAGTGCGGATCTCAGTTCAACTCGTAGAGGGGCGCGACGGTCGCACAATCTGGACTGAACGCTTCGACGACCGGCTCGACGACCTATTCGCCTTGCAGGATAGGGTCGCAGGCCAAGTCGCGGGGCAGATTTTACCCAGTCTGCGCAATGCCGAGATCGCACGCGCAAGAACCACTCCGCCGGAAAGCCGGAATGCTTACGAATTGTTTTTGACCGGCCTGCCGCACATGTGGGCCCATCAACGCAAAAGCAACGCACGAGCGATTGACCTGTTCGATAGAGCGCTTTCGATCGCTCCGGACTATGGACCTGCTCTGGCGCATAAGGCATGGGCGCTTGCGCAACAGTGCTCCTACATATGGTCAGACAATCCTTTGGCGGATAAGGCAGAGGCGCTGCGGTTGGCGCAGCAGGCTGCCCAATTCGTCGGTGAACATGCGCCTTCGATGGTGGCTGTCGGCGCAGCAGTTGACCTCGTTTCAACGGATCACGATTTCAGCAGAACTTTTATTGATCGCGCGCTTGCGATCGACCCAAATTGTGCTTGGGGCTGGATGCGCCGCGGCTGGAACCGTCATTATCTTGGAGAAACCGAAGAGGCGCGCTTGAGCTTTGATCGTGCGGAAGCCCTTAGTCCACTCGACCCTTTCCTGTTCAACATAGAGTTTGGCCGCGGTGTCACATATCTCCATGAAGATCGCTTTGAGGAGTGCCTCAAACACTTCAAGCGAGGAATGGCCCTCTCTCCTGGCGTCGAATGGGCCTACCGTTTCATAGCGTCTCTGAATATTCGGCTTGGACGGCAGGCGGATGCCGAAGAAGCCTATCGAAAGCTGCTTGCAGCGTATCCTGGGTTGACCGTTCGCAAACTGAGCGACTCGCTTCCACCATCAGCCGTAGAGAACCGGCAGGAGTTCTACGACGCAATGCGTCGGGCAGGTTTGCCAGAAGAATAGCTTCGTCACTCAAATACCCGATGACGCATGCATTGAATGCCATCTGACCATGAAGTCCAATTTGTTTTGGCCGATATAGTGAAAGTCCAGTGCCTGCCCGTTGGGGCCGTTCGTGGATATCGCAAGGAAATTCCGTTTCCCGCCCGGCATCCCCCGAGCCCGCCGCAACGCGCTCTAACCATACATTTGAACCGAACGCAGCGAACTTCTGGAATCCGCCCTTCTGGCAGTATGTCGGAAGCTAATCATCTCTGAGCAGAAAGTTTGGCATAGGGTTGAGAGCTCGATTTTTTTGCACAGGCCGATGTCGACCCATCTCCATTCCGGTTTCCACAAATGCCGGAGACAACAAATGGAAAATCGTCACTCGAAACATGCCTCGACGGATCAGTGCAGGGGATTGCTCGCCGTAACCCCCCAGAACCTGGGAGGCAGAACACATGGCGTGTGAAAAACATCAATCGATCGGTGCTGAGCCTCAGGAAGGCCCGCTGCCCCGCTACTGTGAGACCGACGAACTCGCAGTTCGGTTTCGCCGCCATACCCGCACGATCCCAGATCGGATTCAAAAGGGATGCCCGGTGAACGGACGTCGCTTGAAGCTACCGGCCACGCGTCTCTTTGGACGCTGTGCCTTTACCCGGCAATCGTAATCGGCGGGCTGTCTCCGGCGGGGGCGGCAGATCGCCACGTCGACCACGGCGAGGGCGCGATGCTTCGCGCCCCGTTCCGCCGTCAGATCAGCATCCGGCGCGGATCCGCCATCAGTGTTGCATAGCGCGACAGGAAGCGCGCGGCATCGGCGCCGTTGATGACCCGGTGATCGTAGCTCAGATCGAGCGGGCAAAGCGGCACCGGCACCCATTCGCCTTCCCAGACCGGTGTGATCTGGCTGCGGGTGATGCCGAGGATCGCGACTTCCGGAGGGTTCACGATCGGGGTGAAGGCGCTGCCGCCGATCCCGCCGAGATTGGAGATCGTCATCGAGGCGCCGCCCATTTCCTCGGGGCGCAGTTTCCGGCCCTGCGCCTTGCGCGACAGTTCGGTGATTTCCGCCGCGATTTCCCAAAGCCCCTTGCGGTCGGCGTCGCGGATCACCGGAACCATCAGGCCGTTCGGCGTGTCGACCGCGATGCCCACATGGACGTAATCCTTGAGCACCAGCGTCTCGCCGCTTGCGTCGAGCGAGGCGTTGAACCGGGGGAATTCGCGCAGACAGCGCGCCAGAACCCGCACATGGAAGGCGAGCGCCGTCAGGCGGGTGCCACGGTCCCGCGCCTCGTCGCGAAGGCCTTTTCGGAAGGCTTCGACCGCGCGCATGTCAGCGCTGTCGTGATGCGTGACCTGCGGGATCAGCGAATTCGCTGCGGACAGGTTGTCGGCGGCGACCCGGGCGATCCGTGAGAGTGGGTCTTCGGTCACCGGCCCGAAGGCCGCATGATCGACATCCCAGTAGCGCGCGGCATCCGGGGCGGGGCCGGGTGCGACACCGGAGCCCGCCCCGTCGGCCTTGCGATCCACATCTTCGCGCGCGAGCGTCTCGCGCCCGGTCTCCTGCGCGAGGCGGTCGAGATCCACCCCGCGTTCGGCGGCGTAGCTGCGCACCGAAGGGCTTGCGACATAGCTCATGACATCCTCCTCACCAGCTGGCCGAGATGTATTGCGTTTCCATGAATTCGAGCATCCCTTCATGCCCGCCTTCGCGGCCGAGACCCGATTGCTTGGAGCCGCCGAAGGGCGCTGCAGGATCGCTGACGAGGCCGCGATTGAGCCCGACCATCCCGTAATCGAGCCGTTCGCAGACCCGCATCCCGCGCGCCATGTCCTGCGTGAAGACATAGCCCACGAGCCCGTATTCGGTGTCGTTGGCGCGCGCGATCACGTCTTCTTCGTCGGTGAAGGTCTGGATCGCGGCGACCGGGCCGAAGATTTCGTCATGCACGCATGCGGCATCCTGCGGCACCTTCGTCAGAACGGTCGGCGGGTAGAAATAGCCCGGCCCGTTCGGGACCTTGCCGCCGAGTTTCAGTTCCGCACCACGCTCCAGCGCGTCGGTCACGAAGCTCGCCACCTTGTCGCGGGTCTTGGCGTTGACCAGCGGGCCGACATCGACGTCCTTCTCGACGCCGTTGCCCACCTTCAGCGCGCCCATCGCCGCTGTCATCTTCGCGGTGAATTCCTCGGCCACCGCCTCGTGGACATAGAACCGGTTCGCTGCGGTGCAGGCTTCGCCGAGATTGCGCATCTTGGCCAACATCGCACCTTCGACAGCGACGTCGATATCGGCATCCTCGAAGACGATCAGCGGCGCGTTGCCGCCCAGCTCCATCGCCGGTTTCAGCACCTGATCGGCGGCCGAGCGCAGAAGCTTGCGGCCGACCCCGGTGGAGCCAGTGAAGCTCACGACGCGCACCCGCGGATCGTGCAGCATGTGATCGACGATCTCCGCGGAATTCTCCGACGGCAGCACGTTCACGAGACCCTTGGGCACGCCGGCCTCTTCCAGAAGCGGCATCAGCGCGAGCATCGTCAGCGGCGTCTCGGAGGCGGGCTTGATGATCACCGGGCAGCCTGCGGCCAGCGCAGGCGCGATCTTGCGGGTGCCCATCGCGGCGGGGTAGTTCCACGGCGTCACCAGCACCGCGATGCCCGCCGGTTTGTGCTGCACCACGATCCGCGCGCCGGAGGCGGGGGCGCGGGTAATCATCCCGTCGGCGCGCACGGCTTCCTCGGCGAACCAGCGGAAGAACTCGGCGGCGTAGCGGGCTTCGCCCATCGCGTCGGCCCCGGCCTTGCCGTTCTCCAGCGTGATGAGATGCGCGAAGTGATCAAGCCGTTCGGTCATCAACTCGAACGCCTTGCGCAGGATTTCCGAGCGTTCACGGGGCGAGCGCGCCGCCCAGTCCACGAAGGCCTTCTGCGCGGCGTCGAGCGCCGCATCCGCGTCTTCGATCTCGGCGGAGGCGACGGAGGCGAGCACTTCCTCGGTCGCGGGGTTGATGACATCGAAGCGGGCGCCTTTCGCGCCCTGGCGCCACGCGCCGTCGATATAGAGGTCGGTCTGGTCCATGTCGGTCCGGTTCCTTGTATCAGAGGAGATGGCGCAGCGGCTCGGCCAGCCGCGCGGCAAATCCGGTTATCAGGTCGAGCGCCGTCTCGGGCGCGAGCTGGCCGGGATCGGCCTCGAGCGTGAGGGTCAGCGGATCGGAGCCGGTGAGCGTCAGCACTGGCTGCGCCTCTGCGCCGAGCGAGATCCGCTGCAACGCGCTGCCGCGCAGATCGCGGATCAGGAGCGCGGGGGGGGCATCCTCTTCCGACTCGGGGGCTTGCCCCAGCGGGTAACGGCCCGGATCGGCAAAGCAGCGGCTGCGCCCGTGACGCGAAACCGCGACCGGGCCCGAGAACGTCGCACCTGCCGCGAGACCGGCGAGCAGCGCGCCCGGATCGGGGGCCTGACCCGTCTCCGCTTCAATCCAGTCGCAGAATGCGGCGAAGCCTTTCGCCGACACCTCGGCGCTCAGATGCAGCGCTTGAGCGGTCGGAGCCGTCGCTGCCGCCGCTTGCGGTGCGGGCAGGGTGCGCAGCGTCTCGAGATCCGAGACATGGTAGGGTTGCGCGATGCCTGCCTCGGCCAGCCGCGCGAGGTCGAGCCCTTGTTCGCGGGCCAGCCGTTTCGCCTTCGGCGAGGCGAGGATGCGACCGCCGGGCGCGGGGGCTGCCGCGGGTTTCGCAGACGGCCTAGCCGCTGCGGGCTTCGATGTGGTCTCTTTTTCCGGCGTGGCTTTGTTCGCCGGGGCTTCTGCCTTGGCAGCCTTGGGCGCGGCCGGTTTTTGCGCGTGGCTGCGGCGGACCGGGTTCGCGGGCGCCTCCGCCGAAATGATCGCAATCGGCGCGCCGACCGGAACTTCCTCGCCGGGGTCCGCGAGGATCGCGGCAAGGTAGCCCGAGACACCGGCAGGTACTTCGACGGCGCTCTTGTCGGTCTCGACCTCGAAGAGGATGTCGTCGGCACCCACCGCGTCGCCCGGCTCCTTGAGCCAGGTCGTGATCTGACCGGTCTCCTGCGCCATGCCAAGCGCGGGCATGATGACCTCCGCACCCTCGGGGAGCGCGTCGTCGTTCGCGGTCTCGGTATCGGACCCGGAGGCTGGCTCGTCGGCAGGTGCGTCTTGGGCAACCTCTCCGCCAGCTTCGGCCTCCGCGGCTTCCTTCGTCTCGGCGATCACCGCGACCACGGAGCCCACGGGCACGTCATCGCCCGCCTTCGCGCGCAGCCCGCCGAGGTAGCCGTCGGCCTGCGCCTCGACCTCCATCGTGGCCTTGTCGGTTTCGACCTCCATCAGGGGTTCGCCCGCCTTTACGGCATCGCCCGGCGCTTTCAGCCAGGCGACCAGTTGGCCCGATTGCTGGGCCATGCCGAGCGCGGGCATGATGACCTCATGCGGCATCGCTCACCTCCTGCCGGACCAGCCGGCGGGCCGCTTGCGCCACGCCCTCTGCCGTCGGCACGGTCAGATCCTCGAGCGCGGGCGAGAACGGCACCGGCACGTCCATCGCGCCCATCCGCAGCACCGGCGCGTCGAGGTGGTAGAAGGCCTTCTCCGAGATGCGCGCGGCGATCTCGCCGGTGATGCCGTAGCTCTGGTGGCCCTCGTCGATGACGATGGCGCGGCTGGTCTTGCGCACGCTGTCGAGGATTGTCTTCTCGTCGAGCGGCACGATGGTGCGCGGGTCGATCACCTCGGCGGAGATGCCCTCCGCGGCCAGCGTCTCGGCGGCAGCCTGTGCCACCTGCACCATCGACGAGGTGGCGACCAGAGTGATGTCGCTGCCCTCGCGCAGCACGTTGGCCTCGCCGAAGGGAATGTAATACTCCTCCTCGGGCACCGGGGCCTTGTCGTTATACATCAGCTTGTCTTCGAAAATGACGACCGGGCTGTTGTCGCGGATCGCGGTCTTCATCAGCCCCTTGGCCTCGTAGGCCGAAGAGGGCAGGGCGACCTTCAGCCCCGGGATATGGGCCACGAGCGCATGGAGCGACTGGCTGTGCTGCGCCGCCGAGCGCCGGGTCGCGCCGAGATTGGTGCGCAGCACCAAGGGCACGCTCAGCTTGCCGCCCGACATGTAATGGGTCTTGGCCGCCTGGTTGCAGAGCTGATCCATCACCAGAAACAGGAAGTCGCCGAACATCAGATCGACGATGGGTCGCGATCCGGTCATCGCCGCGCCCACCGCGAGGCCCATGAAACCGGGCTCGGAGATGGGGGTGTCGATGATCCGCTCGGTGCCGAATTCCTCGACGAGCCCGGAGAGGACCTTGAAGGGGGTGCCGGCTTCGGCCACGTCCTCGCCGATCAGGAAGATCGTGGGATCGCGGCGCATTTCCTCGGCGATGGCCTCGTTGACGGCCTTGGACAGGGTGATCTCGCGCATGATTTCCTCCTCAGGCGGCGTCGTTGGGGGCGTAGACATGCATGTCGACCTCGCCCGGATCGGGGTAGGCGGCGGCCAGCGCATATTCGACGGCGTCGGCGGCGTCTTTCTTCACCGCTTCGCGGATCTCCTCGAGTTCCGCATCGCTCGCGACGCCCTCGCCGACGAGCCACTTGCCGAAATTGATGATCGGGTCGCGCTGCTCCTTCCAGATCGTCTCTTCGTCCTTGGAGCGGTAGTAGTCGCGGTTGATGTCGCCGACATGGTGACCGTGATAGCGGTAAGTCTTGAGTTCGATGAAGAACGGGCCTTCGCCCTTGCGGGCGCGGGCGACCAGTCGCTGCGCCAGTTCGTTCACCGCCAGCACGTCCTGCCCGTCGACCTCGAAGGCTTCGATCCCGAAAGCCTCGGCGCGCGCGGTCAGCGAACCAGCGGCGATCTCGTCGGTCTTGGTGTATTCGGAATAGCCGTTATTCTCGCAGGCATAGATGACCGGCAGCTTCCAGAGCGCGGCCATGTTCATCACCTCGTACCAAAGACCCTGAGCGGTCGCGCCGTCGCCGAAGAAGCAGACGGTCACGTCGTCGCGCCCGAGCCGCCGGGCCGAGAGCGCGGCCCCAGTGGCGATCCCCATCGAGCCGCCGACGATTGCGTTGGCGCCGAGGTTGCCGTGGCTCTGATCGGCGATATGCATCGAGCCACCCTTGCCGCGGCAATAGCCCTCGGCCTTGCCGAGAAGCTCGCAGAACATCTGCTTGAACTCGGCCCCCTTGGCGACGCAATGGCCGTGGCCCCGGTGCGTCGAGGTGATCTTGTCGTCGTCGGTCAGCGCCTCGCAGATGCCCACCGCGACGGCCTCCTCGCCGGAATACATGTGGGTCAGGCCCGGCATCTTGGCCGAGAGATACAGCTGGTTGGCGTTGTCCTCGAAGCTGCGGATGCGCACCATCTGGCGATACATGCGCAGGTAGTCTTCGGTATTCGTCTTGCGCTTGGTGGCTTTGGCCATGGCGCGCTCCCCCCTTTGGCGTAGGCGTTATGCGTAAGGTCCGGGCCCGCGCGGAATGGCGCGGGCCCGGGAGCCGGTCAGTAGCGGGCCGCGATCGGCAGCTCTTCGGCCGGGAAAAGGCTGATCACGGTGCAGCCCTTGTCGGTCACCACGACCTCCTCCTCGATCCGTGCCGCCGAATAGCCGTCAGAGGCCGGGCAATAGGTTTCGAGTGCGAAGACCATGCCGGTCTGGATCTCCATCGGATTGTCGAGCGACACCGCCCGGCTGATGATCGGCCGTTCGTGCAGCGCGAGACCCAGCCCGTGGCCGAATTGCAGACCGAAGGCCGACAGCTCGTCGGGGAAGCCGAATTCCTCGCATTTCGGGAAAGCCTTCGCGACGACATCGGTGGTGACGCCCGGCTTGATCAGGGCGATCGCGTTGTCGAGCCATTCGCGGCACCGGATGTAGGCGTCGTTCTGCGAGGGCGTCGCGCGACCGATGTTGAAGGTCCGGTAATAGCAGGTGCGGTAACCCTGATAGCTTTGCAGGATGTCGAAGAAGGCCTGATCACCGGGCCGGAACAGGCGGTCGGTGAAGTTATGCGGGTGCGGGTTGCAGCGCTCGCCCGAGATCGCGTTGATCGCTTCCACGTCGTCCGAGCCCATCTCGTAGAGGAGCTTGTTCGACATCGCGACGATATCGTTCTCGCGCACGCCCGGTTTCAGCTCCTCGTGGATCATGTGGTAGACGCCATCGACCATCGAAGCCGCCTGGTTGAGCAGCTGGATCTCATCGATATTCTTGATCTCGCGGGCCGAGAGCATGACCTGCTGGCCGTCCACGACGTTCAGCCCGGCTTCCTTCAGCGCGAAGAACATCGCCGTCTCGGCATAGTCCACGCCCACCGGCATGTCGGCCATGCCCGCCTTCTTGATCAGCGAGGCGATCTCCTCGGCATATTTCTTCATCAGCCCGAAGGAGGGCGGGATCGTTCCGCGCATGCCGACGACGCCCGCCAGCATCCGCTCGGGGTCGAGCCAGTCGCAATATTCGCGGTGGTGCACGGCGGCGGAGCCGAAGTCCCAGACATAGGGTTCTTCATCGCCTGCGAGCAGGCAGAACCGGCACATCTTGTCGCGTTCCCACTCGCCGATCTTGGTGCCGGAGATGTAGCGGATGTTGTTCACATCAAACAGCAGCAGCGAGCCGCAGCCCGATTTCTTCAGCGCATCCTTGGCGCGGCTGAGGCGGTAGCGGCGCAGACGGTCGTGATCGACGCGGCGCTCGAAATCCACCGAGGTGTGACCCCAGGCGGGGATGTGCTTTTCCCAGCGCCAGTTCGGGTCGATGTCCCCGGGTTGCAGAATGCGCGGGTTGAGGGCGGTCGTGGTCATGATATGTCTCCCGGCGCGGCCGTTCCGGCGCGCCTGTTCGGTTGCGATTGTCTAAGAGTTCCGGGGTGTTGGCCCGGTTCAGGCGCGGATCACTGGATGACCCAGCCGCCGTCGATATGGATCATCTGGCCTGTCATGTAGTCGCTCTCCGGGCTGACGAGGAACGCCGCCGTTCCCTTCACGTCATCCGGGTAGGAGACCTTCTTGAGCGCGAGGATTTCGGCCAGATCGTCGAAGGCCTGACCTTCACGCTCCTTGAAGCCGATATCCACGAGATCCTTGTCGAGCTGCTCCCAGAGCGGCGTCTTCACCACGCCGGGCGCGTAGCCGTTCACGGTGATGCCATGCTCTGCCAGCGCGATCGCCCCGCAATGGGTCAGCGCGAGGCAGCCGTATTTCGAGGTGCAGTAGACCGTCACGTCGACCAGCGGCTTGCGCGAGGCGACGGAGCCCACGTTGATCAGCTTGTAGGGATAGTCCTGCTTGCCCTGCGCGATCATCTGCCGTGCGGTCTCCTGCATGCCGAGCCACATGCCCTTGGTGTTGACCGTCATGATGTGATCCCAGTTGTCTTCATCGATATCCATGAAGAACCGGGGCTTGTTCAGGCCCGCATTGAACAGGCCGACATTGATCATGCCGAAGGCGTCGACGGTGGCTGCGACCGCATCGGCATTGTCCTTGCGCTTGGTGACGTCCATGCGCACCGCGATCGCCTTGCCGTTGCCGCCCTTGTTGATACGGTCGGCGGTCTCCTGGGCTGCGTCGAGATCGATATCACCCAGGCAGACATTCGCGCCCTGCTGCGCGAAATACTCCGCGTTGCACGCACCCATGCCCTGGCCTGCGCCGGTGATCAGGATGTTCTTTCCCTTCAGTCGATCGGGGTCCATGTCTTTCCTCCCTAACTTGAACCTGTCCTCAGCACCCGGTCGGCCCGGATCTGGACCTTGCCGAGTGCCTCGCGCGGGGTGGTGACCCCGCGCAGCATGTCGTGAATTTCCTGCCCGCAGATCTCGATCAGCTCGCAGATGGTCGGCAGCGGCGGGCGCGGCCAGAATTGCAGCTCGTCGCGCCAGGACATCGCGTCCACCGCCTCGAAGATCGGCGAGAGATGCTGCACCTGCGGATCGGCGCCGACCGAGTAGCGCGGCACCGTGCGGCTGCCGTTGAGCACGTACAGTTTCTGCGCCGCGGGCGAGGTGAAGGCGATCAGCGCCTCTGCCGCGGCGGCGCGCCGCTCCTCGGGTAGATTGGCCGGGATCGCGAGCACGTATCCGCCCACAGGCGCCACCGGCTTCGCGCCAAGCCCTGTCGGATGCGGAAGATAGCCGGTCGTGTCATGCGCGGGCGAATTCGCGTCGAGTTCGAAATACGGCGCGAGCAGCGTATAGCCATAGGCCATCGCGACCTTGCCCGCCGCGTAGGGGCGCACGCGCTCGTACCAGGACATCGACAGGATGTCGGGCGGCGAGACGCTCATCAGTTGCAGCAGGTACTCTGCAGCCGCCTCGGTCGCGGGGGTGTCGAACTGCGCAACGAAATCGTCCCGATCGAGATGATCGGCGTCGAACCCGCCCGCGATCGGGTCGAGATTGACGACCGGCTGGCCGAAATCGGCCATCGCCATGATGAAGGTGTGCCCCAGCGCGGTGCCGCGCGCGGCGTTCCACGCGATGCCGTAGCGGCCATGCGTGGGGTCGTGGAAATGCCGCGCGGCCTTGAGCACGAGATCGGTCGTGGACGGTGGCTTCAGCCCGGCTTCGGCGAACAGATCCTTGCGATAGAACAGCAGCTCCGGCGTGGTCTGGCTGGGCACGCCATAGGGGCGGCCCTCCCAATGCGCGCCACGCCAGCCCGCGGTATGGAAATCGCTCGGATCGAGGCGCGAGATATCCATCACCTCGTCGAGCGGCATCAACAGCCCTTTCTTCGCGAATTCCCCGATCCACGGCAGGTCGACGGCGATGATGTCGTAATGGCTGGTCTTGCGGGTGGCATTGCGCAGCGTCTCTTCGTGCAGCCGGTCGATCGAGAAAGCCCGCTGCGAGATCGATGTACCCACGATATGTTCAAACTGGCGCTTGAGGTTCTCCATCACCATGAAGGTCGGATCGCCATGGACCAGAACGCGCAGGCCGCCCGGCACGGTGATCGGTTCGGGCAGCACCGAGGGCGGAGCAATCGAATGACCGGCGAGGTAGGTGCCGCCGAAGTAATAGTCGCGCTCGCCCCCATCGGAGTCGGCGAGGTGCTTGCGGGCCAGACGCGCGACGCGATCGGAAAGCTGTCCCCAGTTCGTCAGCAGCTGCGTGCTGGCATGAAGCGAAACGGTCTTGCCAGAGCGAGTGCGCGGGCGTTGCTCGATCATCCCGGCATCGATCATGTCCGAGAGTTTGCGCATCGCCGTCGCGTAGGGCACGCCCGAAGCCGCGACGAGCGAGGAGGGCGTGACGATCTTGCCCTCCAGATGGCAGCGCACCAGATGGGCGGCCATCGCGAGATACGGGTTCGGGGTGGAGAGCGCGAGCGTGGAATCGATCTCGTCGGCAAGAGACTCGAGCAGGTCGATCATCGACAGAGCGGTGTCCCGATCCTGAACGACGGACGCGGACGGCGCCGGGGCGCCGGTATGTCCATGTTGGATATTTTGCGGATCGAGTTTGGTCACGCGTCTGTGTCCGAGCTGTGGTTTTGGTTGCTTCGCCATGAAGTCCTCCGAAAGATGTCCAGATCGAGGATCGTTCACCTTAGCAAAAATATCCATTATGGATGTAACGATGTTCAAAATGGATAAGTTGGCGGGCGAAAGCCGGGGCCGCTGTCGGAATGATCAGGATGTGCCGCCGGAGGATTCGGGCTGCATGGCAGACACTCAGGAGGGGGTGGGTGCCACGGCTGACCAACGGCCGGACTGAAACATCATGGGAGGATAATGATGAAAAGATCGATGAAGGCGCTCGTCGCCGGAACTACCGCAGTCGCAACGCTCGCGCTTGCCGGCGGTGCATGGGCCGAACAGATGAAGATCGGCATTACGCAGAACAACGTCGGGGTGGACAGCTACCAGACCACCTATGAGAAAGCCTTCAAGGAGGCGGCGGCGGCCAATCCCGACGTCGATGCGGTCGTGCTCGATGCGGGCGGCGACGTGGCGCGCCAGATCGCGCAGATCCAGGATCTCGTGCAGCAGAAAGTGCAGGCGATCATCGTCTGGCCGACCAACGGCAAGGCCGTGGTCCCTGCGGTCAAGAAGGCGCATGACGCGGGCATCCCGGTCATCATCACCAACTCCAACATCGCCGAGCAGGGCATGCCCTTCATCGCCGCCTTCTCGGGCCCGAACAATATCGAGCAGGGCAAGGAAGCCGCGGACATGATGTGCACCGGGCTCAACGGCAAGGGTGACATCGTGCAGATCTCGGGCAAGCCCGGCTACACCACCGCGATCGAACGCCAGAAGGGCTTCGAGGACGAGCTGGCCAAAGCCTGCCCCGACGTGAAGATCATGGACACTCAGCCTGGCGACTGGAACCGCGAGAAGTCGCAGCGCGTCATGGAAGATTTCCTCGTGAAATATCCGAAGATCGACGGCGTCTATGCGGCCGATGACAACATGGGCGTCGGTGCGCTCAACGCCGCCAAGGCTGCGGGTCGTGCCAAGGACATCAAGTTCGTCGGCGCCACCAACTTCGCGGTCGGCTACGAGGCGATGAAGAAGGGCGAGTATTACGGCTCGGTTTACCAGTCGCCGATCGACGATGCGAAGAACGCGCTTCAGACCGCGATCGACGTGATCCAGGGCAAGGACGTTCCGAAGATGAACTACTTCAAGACGCCCCAGATCACCCAGGAGAATATGGACCAGTTCAAGAAGCCTGCCTTCTGATCTCTCCTCCCCAGGGCATGGGTCAAGCTCACGGGGCGACCCATGCCCACCTTATTGCAGGAAAAACGGAGAATTCGATGGGACGCGTAACTGGACGGGTCTGTCTCGTGACGGGTGCTGCGCGCGGTATTGGACGCGCGATTGCCGAGGCTTTGCTGGATGAGGGTGCGGATGTCTGTTTCGCCGATCTCAACGGTGAGCGGGTCGCCGAACTTGCGACGGAGAATGCGGCGCGCGCGGAAGCTGCGGGTGGCCGGGTGATGTCGGCGCAGGTGAACGTGACCAAGCGTGACGAAGTGCGCGCGATGATGCAGAAGGTCGCTGCGGAATTCGGCCGGGTCGACGTGGTGTTCAACAATGCGGGCGTCAATCGCCCGATGAACTTCCTCGACGTGACCGAAGATAATTGGCATTTCATCATGGATATCAACGGGCTAGGCACTCTGATCGGGATGCAGGAAGCAGCCCATCAGATGATCGCGCAGGGCGGTGGTGGCAAGATCATCAACACCGCTTCGATCGCGAGCCGTCAGGGCTTTGACAACGTGGCGCCCTATTGCGCCTCGAAATGGGCGGTGGTTTCGCTGACGCAATCAGGCGCGCGCGATCTTGCGAAGCACGATATCACCGTGACAGGTTTCGCGCCGGGCGTGGTGGCGACGGAGATGTGGGAAGAGGTCGATCGCGACCTGATGGAGATCGGCGCGGCGCAGGCGCCCGGGCAGGCGATGGAGGAGTTCGCCTCGGGCATCCTGCGCGGACGGGTCGCACGACCTGCCGATATCACGGGAACCACGACGTTCCTCGCCTCGCCCGACAGTGACTACATGACGGGACAGATCGTGATGATCGACGGCGGTATGACACTGGTCTGACCCGCCGTCAGCGGCAGCGAGGAGGCTGCCCGACGGGAGGAGAAAATGGCGAATTCGCATGTGGAGAAGCCGGCTGCCGCAAGCAGCCCGCACACGGCGCGCGTGGCGCGTGACAGCAGGGGGAGTGGAATGAACCGAGACAGGTGGAAAACGATCGCCGGCGTGCTGGCGCGGCAGGGCATCCTGGTGGCCTTCGCTCTGTTCCTGATCGGATTCTCGATCTTTTCGGATCGGTTCCTGTCGCCGGAGAACCTCTTCTCGGTGATACGCTCCTCGGCGATCATCGGGGTCATGGCGCTAGGCGTGACGGTGGTGGTGATCGGCGGCAATCTCGATCTGTCGGTGGGCTCGATGCTGTCCTTCTCGACCGTCCTGGTGGTCGATCTGCATGACAAGATCGGCCCGGCACCGGCGATTGGTGTGATGCTGGTCGCCACTCTGGCGCTCGGCGCGGTGAACGGTTTGCTCGTCGGCGTCGCGCGGCTGAATTCGCTGATCGTGACCCTCGGTATGCTCTCGGCGATACAGGGCCTCACGCTGATTTATTCGGGCGGCAAGAACGTCGATATCGTCAATCAGGATCAGACCTGGTTCAAGATTTTCGGGCGCGGCTCGATCTTCGATATCCCGACGCCCATCGTGATCTTCGGGATCTGCGCGATCGTGCTGCACCTGACGATGGCCTACACCCCCTTCGGACGGCGCATCTACGCCACCGGCGGCAACGCCACGGCGGCGGTGTTCTCGGGCGTGCGGCGCTCGCGCGTGGTGTTCCTGACCTACCTGATCTCGGCCACCGGCGTCGCCATCGCCGCGATCATCCTCGGCAGCCGGGTGATGGGCTCGCAGAACAACGTGGGCCAAGGCTACGAGCTGCAGGTGCTGGCGGGCGTGATCCTCGGCGGAACGTCGCTGCTGGGCGGCTCGGGCACGATCTGGAAGACGGTGATCGGCGTGCTGATCCTCGGCTTCATCCAGAACGGCCTGCTGCTGATGGGCTTCGAATATTACGTGCAGTGGCTGGTGACGTGGGTGGTGATCATCCTCGCGGTCTGGCTCGACATCGCGGCCAAGCGTGGCCGGCTGCTTTCCCCGATCGCCTGAGGAGGAGACAATGGCGGATACCGTTATCAAATCGCCCGTGCGTTGGCTCGCAGCCAACCCGATATGGGGCTTCATCGTTCTGATATTCGTGTTCTTCAGCTTCGCGAACCCGTATTTCTTCGCGGTGCAGAACTTCCAGAACATCCTCGTGCAGACCTCGACCATCGGCCTGATCGCGCTCGGCATGACGCTGGTGATGATCAACGGCAATATCGACCTGAGCGTCGGTGCGGTCGTCGCCCTCGCGGCAAGCCTCTGCGTCGACATTCAGGGCTGGGATATGTTCTCGGCCTGGGGCAACTGGGCGCTCCTGCCCGCCGTAGTCGCGGCGCTGGTAGCGGGCACCGCCCTTGGCGCGCTCAACGGGTTCATCGTCTGGAAAACGGGGGTCGATGCCTTCATCGTGACGCTGGGCGCGATGCTTGGCGTGCGCGGGCTCGTCTTCGTCTACACCAAGGAACAGTCCTTCTTCGCGATGAACTTCTCCTTCTCGGATTTCGGGTCGAGCAATCTCGGACCGTTGCCGACGCTGGCGGTGTTATTCCTCGTCTGCACGGTAGTGGTGCATCTGCTGCTTGCGCGCACCGTGCATGGCCGTAACACCTACGCGGTGGGGGGCAACCGGGCAGCAGCGGTGAATGCGGGGATCCGCGTGGGGCCGCACATGCTGATCAACTTCATGATCGTCGGCTTCTTCGCGGCGCTTGCAGGGGTCACGCTGTCCTCGCAGATGGGCGCGGCGACGCCGAACCTCGGCACGAATTACGAACTGTGGGTCATCACCTCGGTCGTGCTTGGCGGCACCAAGCTGAACGGCGGTGCGGGCAATATCATCGGCACGCTGGGCGGCGTGCTCGCCATCGGCATCCTGCGCAACGGGATGAACCTGATGCAGGTGCCCGCTTTCTACGTGCTGGTGATCCTCGGGACGATCCTGATCGCCGTGCTGCTGCTCGACAAGCAGCTCAACCGCAAGGGCAAAGAGGAGCTTCGGGTATGAGCGACGCTGCTGAAACCAAGACCCCCGCGCTGCAACTCAAGGGGATCGTCAAGACCTTTCCCGGTGTGCGCGCACTGGACGACGTGACATTCGACGTCCGCGCAGGCGAGGTCCACGCGCTGCTTGGCGAAAACGGTGCGGGCAAATCCACCCTGATGAAGGTGCTCGCCGGGATGTATCAACCCGACGAGGGCACGATCGAGATCGAGGGCAAACCAGTCACGATGCGCACGCCCCTCGAGGCAAAACGGCGCGGCGTGGTGCTGATCCACCAGGAGCTGTCGCTGGCCGAGGAGATGACGGTCGCCGAGAACATCTACCTTGGCGAGCTGCCGCGCCGGAGCCTTGGCCGGGTCGACTGGAAGACGCTCTTCGCCAAGTCGGAGGAAATCCTCAAACGCCTCAATTGCGGCTTCGGCCCGAAGGACCGGGTGGGCGCACTCTCCATCGCCAACCAGCAGATGGTGGAGATCGCCCGCGCGCTGACGGTAGATGCGAAGGTCGTGATTTTCGACGAACCGACCGCCTCGCTGACCGATGCCGAGAAGGTGGTGCTGTTCGAGATCATCAACGACCTGAAGGCGCGCGGCGTTGGCATCGTCTACATTTCGCACCGAATGGACGAGATATTCACGCTGGCCGACCGGATCTCGGTGCTGCGCGATGGCGGCTATCGCGGGACGCTGGTCGCCGGCGACACCACCGAGGACGAGGTGATCCAGCTGATGATCGGGCGCTCGCTCGACCTGTCGCGCCGCCAGCATGCCGAGGTGAAGACCGGTGACGTCGCCCTGAAGGTGGAGGGGCTGAGCTGCGGCAAGCTGTTCCAGGATGTCAGCTTCGAGCTGCGCGAGGGCGAGGTGCTGGGCTTCTACGGTCTTGTGGGCGCGGGGCGCACCGAGATCGCCGAGACGCTGTTCGGCCTGCGCCGTCCCACCGCCGGCACGATCGAAATCGACGGCAAGGAGACCTCGATCCACTCGCCCGCCGACGCGATCGCGAAAGGCATCTCGCTGGTGCCCGAAAGCCGCAAGGAACAAGGGCTGGTGCTTGGCATGAACTGCCGCGACAACATCACCCTGCCGCAGGTGGGCGATCTGACCTCGGGGCCGTTCGTGTCGGACGGGGCCGAGATCGCGATCTTCGACCAGTATCGCGATACGCTGAAGATCAAGACTCCCAGCTGGCGGCAGGCGGTCGGCAATCTCTCGGGCGGCAACCAGCAGAAGATCGTGATCGGCAAATGGCTCGCGATGCATCCGCGCATCCTGATCGTGGACGAGCCAACGCGCGGCATCGACGTGGGCTCGAAATCCGAGATCCACGACCTGATCCGCGAGCTTGCCCGCTCGGGCTACGCGGTGATCGTGATTTCTTCGGAGATGCCCGAAGTGCTTCATGTCTCGGACCGCATCCTCGCGATGTATCATGGACGCGTGATGCGCCGCTTCACCGCCGAGGAAGTGACCGAGGACAACCTCGTCGCCGCGATTTCCGGGATCGAGCAAGAACAGGTCGCGTGATGCGGATCGGGTTTGCGGGGCTCGGGCGGATGGGTGCGCCGATGGCGCGCAACCTGATCGCGGCCGGGCACGAGGTGACGGTCTGGAACCGCTCTCCGGACCGCGCTGAGACCTTCGCCGCCGAGACCGGAGCAGGGGTGGCCGCCACCCCGCGCGCCCTGGCCGAGGGGGCGGAACTGGTGGTGACGATGCTCTCCGACGACGCGGCGTCCTCCGCCGTGCATCTGGGAGAGGACGGTCTCTTCGCCGCGTCCGGTCCGCTGACGGTGCTTGAGATGGGCACGATGAGCCCCGAACATATCGCTGATCTCGCGGGCGAGGCCCCCGCAGACTGGCAGGTGATCGACGCGCCGGTCTCGGGTTCCACAGCCGCGGCCGAGGCGGCGAGCCTGATGATCATGGCGGGCTGCACCGAGGATCAGGCGGCGCCGCTGCGCCGCGCGCTCGACGCGATGGGCAAGACGGTGATCTGTCTGGGCAATGTGGGCGACGGCGCGGTGATGAAGCTCGCCGTGAACATGCTGATCCACAGCCTCAACCAGACCCTCGCCGAGGCGCTGAGCCTCACCGACGCGGCAGGCATCGACACAAGCACGGCCTTTGCCGCGATCGAGGCTTCGGCCGCCGCCGCGCCGATGCTGAGCTACCGCAAGCCGCTTTATCTGGACGAGGCGGCCCACCCGGTCAGTTTCACAGTGGCGCTGGCGCGCAAGGATATGGAGGTCACGCAGGCACTGGCCGCGCAGCTTGGCGTCGCGCTGCCGCAGGGCGAGGTTGTGCTGGAGCGGCTTCGCGCCGCCGAAGCTGCGGGCCGAGGGGCGCGCGACATGGCTTCGATGGTCGATTTCACGCGAAAGGATAAATAATGAAAGCCGTTCTCTTCGTCGGAGGCTGGGAAGGCCACGCGCCGACCGAATTCGCAGACTGGTGCCGCGACCTGCTGGAGGGCGAGGGCTTCGAGGTGGTGGTGCATGATACGCTCGCGCCCCTTGCCGAACCCGAGAAGATGGCTGATTGCGACCTGATCGTGCCGATCTGGTCGTCCGCCCGCTCCGCGCACCAGCCGGAATTCGGCAACATGACCAAGGCGGAGGAGGACGGGCTTCTCAAGCTGGTGGCAGGCGGCTGTGGGCTGGCGGGCTGGCACGGCCATATGGGCGATGCCTTCCGCGACCGCCCGACTTACCACTTCCTGATCGGCGGGCAGTTCGTCGCCCATCCACCGGGCTGGCCGGACAACCTTGTGCCGACCGACGATTACGTCGATTACGACGTCACGATCTGCCGCCCCGCAGATCCGATCGTGAAGGGCATCCGCAGCTTCCGGCTGAAATCCGAGCAGTATTATATGCTTACCGATCCGAGCAACGAGGTGCTCGCGACGACGACCTTCTCGGGCGATCACCTGTGGTGGATCGAGGGCACGGTGATTCCGGTCGTGTGGAAGCGGCGCTGGGACAAGGGGCGGATCTTCTATTGCTCGATCGGGCACACGCTCGACGATCTGAAGGTCGAGCAGGTGACCGAGATCGTCCGGCGCGGGATGCATTGGGCGGCGCGGGGGCCTGACATGTGAAAGCGAGCGACGCGACCGGACGAATGCGTCCTTCGCGATGGCCTTCTTGATGGCGCATTACCTTACGTCAGCCTTTCATAGTTTCGCCGTAATCGCGCGTTAACCAGTAGGGATCACCCTCAGACCGGATCGGTTTCGAGATGGAGGCCCGGCAATGATGCAACGTATCGCAGTGCGCAAGTCGCAGGCGCAAATCCCGACCCTCGCGAAACTTTTCGCGGCGCTCGCGCTCGGGGCGACGGGGTTCTTCGCTGCCCAACAGATCATGCCTGCGATTCCGGCTGGGGTCGATGGCGCGAAAGAGCTGGGCCTGATCATGGGCTCCTTCGGGCTTCTGGTTGGTTGGCGCGTGGTGGGCGTGTCGGAAGGACGGCGTTGGGTCGATGCAATCAATGACGGGCTGCGCGGCGGGATCTATGTCCTGATGTGGACCTTCTTCTTCCTCGGCACAATCCAGATGCTGAAGCTGGCACTGCGGATGCGCTATGACGACGTGCTCTCCGCCGTGACCGATGTCATCGGGCAGGGTGTCGCGATCGGGGTGGCCTCGCTGGGGGTGGCGCCGGTCATCACGCTCGGTCTGGGCGCGATGGGCGCGGGCCTGCTGTCGGAGTTCGCCTATCGCCGCTACGGGCGCTGAACACCGCGCGGGCCGCACCCTTGGCTTGACATCGCGCGCTTGCCTTGCAGGTTGAAGCGCATGATGCGCCAAGCTGCGGGGATGCTCATGCAACCACATTTCTTTTACGGAACGCTTTGTCATCCGCCACTGCTGGAGGCGGTGATCGGACGTGTGCCGCAGCTCGTTCCGGCACGGCTGGAAGGTTTCGCGCCGCACGAGGCCTGCCGCGAGGGGCAGGGTCTGGGCTTTCCGATCCTGATCGAAACGCCGGGGGCGGTGACGCGCGGGGTCGTGGCCGATCTGACCGAGGCCGAGGCGGAGCGCATCGCGTGGTACGAGGATGGTTACGACGCCGAAATTCGTGAGCTGGAAACCGGGGCGGGGTCGCGCGAGGCGAAGCTCTGGCTGCCGCAGGCCGATCGCTGGGAGGTCGGCGCGGAGTGGACGCTCGGCGACTGGGCGCCGAAATGGGCAGCGCTGAAGACCGAAGCCGCGCGCCTGTTCATCGCTGAAGCGCAGGCCGTCGGGCCCGACGCCGCCAATGCGCGCTATCATGCGATCCTCGTGCGCGCGGCCTCCATCCTGCGGGCGCGCGCTGCCCCGATGGCGCAGGACCTGCGCCGCGACCTGCAGGATGGCGACATCAAGATCGACGCGCAACAGACTGCCTATGCTAAGTTTTTCGCCGTCGAAGATTACAAGCTGGAACACCGGCTCTTTGCCGGAGGCATGAGCGCCAAGCTCGACCGGGCGGCCTTCGTTTCGGGCGATGCGAGCGTCGTTTTGCCTTATGATCCGGTGCGCGACCGGGTGATGCTGATCGAACAGATCCGCACCGGGCCGCTGGCCCGCGGTGAGCCGAACCCGTGGATGATCGAGGCGATCGCGGGCCGGGTCGATCCCGGCGAGACGCCCGAGGAAGCGGCGCTGCGCGAGGCGGGGGAAGAGGCGGGCATCACGATTGCGCGCCTCATCGAGGCCCCGCGCTACTATCCGTCGCCGGGAGCCAAGAGCGAATTCGTCTATTCCTATATCGGGATCGCCGATCTTCCCGACGAGGCTGCGCAGCTTGGCGGCAAGGCCGATGAGCATGAAGATATCCGCGCTCATCTGGTGCCGTTCGAGCGTCTGATGACGCTGGTGGCGACCGGCGAGGCGGGCAATGCGCCGCTTGTCGTGCTCGCACTCTGGCTCGCCGGGCAGCGCGCCGCACTGCAGCGGATGGCGGGCGTCGCGTAATCGCGGGGTTGAGGTGGCGCGCGCCGCGTCCTAAGTCTGGCTTCAACGGCCCCGTGGCGGGCAACTCGATACGGGAGGAAAGCGCGATGCGTATCTGCAGCGATCTGGCGTCGGCGGTGGGAAATACCCCGCTCATCAAGCTCAGGAAGGCATCGGAAGAGACCGGCTGCACGATCCTCGGCAAGGCGGAATTCCTCAATCCCGGCCAATCGGTGAAAGACCGCGCGGCGCTCTACATCATCCGCGACGCGATCCAGCGCGGCGAGCTCGCACCCGGTGGCACGATCGTCGAAGGCACGGCGGGCAACACCGGCATCGGCCTCGCGCTCGTGGGCGCGTCGATGGGCTTCCGCTCGGTGATCGTGATCCCCGAGACGCAGAGCCAGGAAAAGAAGGACATGCTGAGGCTGGCCGGCGCCGAGCTGGTGCAGGTCCCGGCCGCGCCCTATCGCAACCCCAACAACTACGTGCGCTATTCCGAGCGGCTTGCGAAGGAACTGGCCAAGACCGATCCGCATGGCGCGATCTGGGCCAACCAGTTCGACAATACCGCGAACCGGCAGGCTCATATCGAAACGACCGGCCCCGAAATCTGGGATCAGACCGGCGGCAAGGTCGACGGCTTCATCTGCGCGGTGGGCTCGGGCGGCACGCTCGCGGGCACCGGCATGGCGCTGCAGCCCAAGGGCGTGAAGATCGGCCTCGCCGATCCCGATGGCGCGGCGCTGCACAGCTATTACACGACCGGCGAGTTCAAATCCGAGGGCTCGTCGATCACCGAAGGCATCGGGCAGGGGCGGATCACCGCCAATCTCGAGGGCTTCACCCCGGATATGAGCTTCAACATCCCCGATAGCGAAGCGCTGCCGGTGGTATTCGACCTGCTGCAGGAAGAAGGCCTCTGCTTGGGCGGCTCCTCGGGCATCAATATCGCGGGCGCGATGCATATGGCGCGCGAGCTTGGCCCCGGCCATACGATCGTGACGGTGCTGTGCGACTACGGCAACCGCTACCAGTCGAAGCTCTTCAACCCCGACTTCCTCAAGGGCAAGGGTCTGCCTGTGCCGGAATGGCTCGACCGGGCCCCGCGTGAGATGCCGGAGGTGTTCGAGGGATGACGATCCTGCGTCTGGCGCGTCTGCTATTGCTGGCCGTCGCGCTGGCGCTTCCGGGGATCGTCTTTGCACAAAGCCCCGAGCCGCCGGATTACAAGGCGTGGGAAAAAACCGCGACCGAAGCCGAGCAGATGGTGCAGGCCGACAAGGCACAGCGCCAGGAATTCGACAAGATCCGGCAGGAGGTCGTCAACTGGCGCGAGAAATTCAAGGCGGCCGAGGATATCAACGCCAGCCAGATCTCGACCGTCAAGGCGCAGATCGAAGCGCTCGGACCTCCGCCGAAGGAGGGCCAGAGCGAGGACAAGGCGATCGCCGACCGGCGCAAGAAGCTCAACGACGAGTTGGCGCAGCTTCAATCGCCGGGGTTGCGCGCGACCGAGGCCGCGAGCCGCGCGGATTCCATCGTTGCCAATATCGACCAGCTTCTGCGCGCGCGGCAGACTGACAAGCTGTTGCGGCTCACACCCTCGCCGCTGAACCCGATAAACTGGCCCGAGGGGCTGAAAGTGCTGTCGGAACTGACCTCCGAGCTTGCCTCGGAGATGGGCCAGCAGCTCAATGACACCGATCCCTATGCCAGTGCGCGCAACAACGCGCCCGCGATCGTGGGCTTGCTGTTGGTGGCGCTGCTTCTGGTGGCGCGCGGCCGGACATGGATCGACAAGCTGGCCGATGTGCTCGAGGCGCGGCTGGCGCGCAATGCGCAGAGGGTGATCGATTTCATCGTCTCGCTGGGGCAGCTCCTGCTGCCGATCGCGGGGATCGTGCTGCTCGAAGCCGCGCTGGTTCAGACCGAACTCTTCGGCTCGCGATGGATGGAGCTGCTCATAGCGATCGGCGTGGTGCTGAGCGCGGCCTTCGTCGCCTTCTGGCTCTCGGGCCGCATCTTCCCGCGCAACGACCGGCAAGTCGCGCCCTTCACCCTGCAAAGCGAGCGTCGCCGCGAAGGCCGGTTGCTGACGATCTCGCTGGCGGTTTTCGCGGCGATCCAGGGCCCGTTCGGCGATTGGCTCGTCGCGCGCGGGCAGGATGTGATCGAGGGAAGCGCGAAAACGGCCGAAGAGATCGATGCGGCGGGGCATACGCTCGATGCCGGTTTCGGCGTCTTGGTCTTTCCGCTGCAGGTTCTTGCCGCGATCGCGCTCTTCCGCTTCGGGCAACTGCTGCGGCGTCACCTGCGCAACGAGACCTCCGGCTCCGAGGAGGGCGCGTTCCGCGACCGGCTCGTGGGGGCGCTCGGCAATGCGCTGATCGCGGTCGCGGTGGTCGCGCCGGTTCTGGGCGGTATCGGCTATATCAACGCCGCCAACGCGCTGATCTTCCCGACCATCCTGACGCTGGGGCTGATCGCGCTGCTCCTGGTGCTCAACCAGTTCTTTACCGATGTCTATGTGCTGGTCGCCCGGCGCGAGGACGACGGGCGCGACTCTCTCATCCCGGCGCTGATCGGGTTCCTGCTTGGCCTGCTCGCGATGCCGCCCGCAGCTCTGATCTGGGGGGCGCGCCCGGCCGATCTGGCCGAGATGTGGACGCGTTTCCAGAACGGTGTCTCGGTCAGCGGCGTCACGATCTCGCCTGGCATTTTCCTGACCTTCGCGATCGTCTTCGTGATCGGCCTGATGGTTACCCGGCTCCTGCAAGGGGCGCTGAAAACCTCGCTTCTGCCGAAGACCAAGATCGACAAGGGCGGGCAGAACGCCATCGTCTCGGGCCTTGGCTATTTCGGCATCTTCCTCGCCGCGGTGATCGCGATTTCCTCGGCCGGGATCGACCTCAGCTCGCTCGCCATCGTCGCCGGTGCGCTCTCTGTCGGTGTCGGTTTCGGTCTGCAGACCATCGTGCAGAACTTCGTCTCGGGCATCATCCTGCTGATCGAGCGTCCGATCTCCGAAGGCGACTGGATCGAGGTCAACGGCCAGATGGGAATCGTGAAGGCGATCTCCGTGCGCTCCACCCGGATCGAGACCTTCGATCGCACCGAAGTCATCGTGCCCAATGCGGACCTGATCTCGGGGCAGGTGACGAACTGGACGCGCGGCAATGTCACGGGGCGCCTGATCGTGCCGGTCGGCGTGGCTTATGGCACCGACACCCGCAAGGTCGAGACCATCCTGCACGAGGTGGCCGCGAACCAGTCGCTGGTGATGATGAACCCCGAGCCTGTCGTGATCTTCAAGGGCTTCGGCGCGGACAGCCTCGATTTCGAGGTGCGCGTGATCCTCTCGGACGTGAACTTCATCCTCCGCGTCCAGAGCGAGATGAACCACGAGATCAATCAACGCTTCGCCGAGGCCGGGATCGAGATTCCCTTCGCACAGCGCGACGTCTGGTTGCGCAATCCCGAGGTGCTGCGGCCCAATAAGGACGACGCCGAGGCGCAATCCGCCGAGGCCGAGGACAAGGGTTCGGAGGACAGTGACGACACCGCCTCCAAGCGCCCCGTCAGCCGCGCCGAGTATGGCAAGCCCCAACCCGGCGAAGGTCCGGAAGGGTTAGAACAACAGCGCCACGACAGTTCCGATGGAGAGGCCGATGCAGGAGACCGTTAAACAATCGCAGCAGCAAAGCTACCGTATCCACCCCTATGCCCGCGATCTCGAAGTTCGGGTGACCGGGCTGACCGACGAAGGCGGCATCTATTGCGCGGATTCGATCTTCTACCCGACCGGCGGCGGCCAACCGGGGGATAGCGGCAAGCTGGTCTGGGACGGCGGCGAGATCGAGATCGCGACCACCGTGAAGGCCGAACCCGGCGCGCCCGGCGCGGTGATCCTCGTGCCCGCCGAGCCGCAACCCCTGCCGCCTGTCGGTGCTCAGGTGCAGCAGCATCTCGACTGGGAACGCCGCCACCGCCACATGCGCGTCCATACCGCGCTGCATCTGCTGTCGGTCGCGATCCCGCTGCCGGTGACGGGCGGACAGATCGGGTCCGACAAGGGGCGGCTCGATTTCGATATGCCGGAGAGGCCTGAAGATCTGGAAGCGATCGAACGGCAGCTGAACGATTGGGTCGCGCAAGACCTGAAAGTGGTCGAGCATTGGATCACCGATGCTGAACTCGAGGCGCAGCCAGAGCTGGTCAAGACGCTCTCGGTCGCGCCGCCCAAGGGGCAGGGCTGGGTGCGGCTGGTCGCGATCGGCGAAGCTGCCGACCGCATCGACCTGCAGCCCTGCGGCGGCACCCATGTCGCCTCGACCGGCGAGATCGGTGGCCTCCGGCTCGGCAAGATCGAGAAGAAGGGCAAGATGAACCGCCGCGTACATCTTCATCTTGCCTGAGAACTGCGGGCCGGGCAGGGGCGCTGCCCCTCTGCCTTCGGCATCCACCCCGGGATATTTAGACAAGCCCGAACGGACATGGCTGCATCGGGCTTGCCGAAATATCCCGGGGGAGCGCTGAAAGCGCGGGGGCAGAGCCCCCCAATGAAAAAGGGCGACCACTGGGCCGCCCTTCGTCATTCATGGAAGCTGGATCAGGCTTTCGGGCCGATCATCTGCTCGGGGCGGACGACCTTGTCGAAGGTTTCCTCGTCGACGAAGCCAAGCTTGATCGCCTCCTCCTTCAACGTGGTGCCGTTCTTATGCGCGGTCTTCGCGACCTTGGTCGCGTTGTCGTAGCCGATCGTCGGCGCGAGCGCGGTGACCAGCATCAGCGACTCGTGCAGCAGCTTCTCGATGCGCGGCTCGTTGGCCTCGATGCCGGCAACCATGTTGTCGGTGAAGGCCGAGGCGCTGTCGCCCAGAAGCTGCATGGATTGCAGCACGTTATAGCTCATCATCGGGTTGTAGACGTTGAGCTCGAAATGGCCTTGCGAGCCGGCGAACCCGATGGCCGCGTCATTGCCCATGACATGGGCGCAGACCATGGTCAGCGCTTCGGCCTGCGTCGGGTTCACCTTGCCCGGCATGATCGAGGAGCCCGGCTCGTTCTCCGGCAGGATCAGCTCGCCCAGGCCGCAGCGCGGGCCAGAGCCCAGCAGACGGATGTCGTTGGCGATCTTGAAGAGCGAGGCGGCCACGGTTTTCAGCGCGCCCGAGAACATGACCATCGCGTCATGCGCGGCGAGCGCTTCGAACTTGTTCGGCGCGGTGACGAAGGGCAGGTCGGTAATCTCGGCCATATTCGCCGCCACGGTCTCGGCCCAACCGACTTGGGTGTTCAGACCGGTGCCGACGGCGGTGCCGCCTTGGGCCAGTTCGTAGATGTCGCCGAGTGAGGCTTCGACGCGCTCGATTCCCTTCTTCACCTGATGGGCGTAGCCGGAGAATTCCTGGCCGAGGGTCAGCGGCGTCGCGTCCTGCGTGTGGGTGCGGCCAATTTTGATGATGTCCTTGAAGTCCTCGGACTTGGCTTCCAGCGCCGCGTGCAGTTTGCGCAGACCGGGCAGCAGCACGTCGCGCGCCTGCATCGCGATCCCGACATGCATCGCGGTCGGGAAGGTGTCGTTCGAGGACTGCCCCATGTTGCAGTGATCGTTCGGGTGGACCGGGTCTTTCGACCCCATCTCGCCGCCCAGAATTTCGATCGCGCGGTTCGAGATCACCTCGTTGGCGTTCATGTTCGACTGCGTACCCGATCCGGTCTGCCAGACCACGAGGGGGAAGTTGTCGTCGAACTTGCCTTCGATCACTTCGCCGGCCGCCTCGATGATCGCATCGGCGATCTTCGCGTCCAGCTTGCCCTGCGCCTTGTTGGCCATCGCGCAGGCTTTCTTGATCACGCCGAGCGCGCGGATGATCGGGACCGGCTGGCGCTCCCATCCGATCGGGAAGTTCATGATCGAGCGCTGCGTCTGCGCGCCCCAATATTTGTCTGCAGGAACTTCAAGCGGGCCGAAGCTGTCGGTTTCGGTGCGGGTCGCGGTCATCTGGGCCTCCATGATTGCGCGCAATCTTTCGCACGCACTGATAGGGCCCGCGAAGGAATTTTGCAACGGTATACGGAGGTATACTTGGGGCGGCTCTCAGATCTGTGCGGCGATCGCATCCCGGTCGATCAGCGAATGCACCTCGCGGATGCGGCCATCCGCAACGCGATAGAAGACATGCTCGTCGAACCTCACGCGGCGGCCATTCACCGGCAGATCGAAGAGCATTCCCACGGGCGTGCAGTCGAAGCGCAGCCGTGCTGCGATCACTGGCGGATCGGCCGCGAGCGTTTCCGCATCGAAATGAAGGTCCGGGATCGCGCGATGGTCACCCTCGAGCATCTCCCGGTAGCCCGCGAGGCCAAGCGGGCGCGCATTATGAGTGACCTCGGGATGCACGAAATCACCGAGACGCGCCCAGTCCTGTTCGTTCAGGCAAGTCAGATAGCCGTGAAAAAGCGACAGAAGCGCTTCGCGGTCCGGAGGCTCCGACGCCACCGGGTTACTTGCGGAATTGATCGAGGCTCACGACCTCGGCCTCGCCACGCGCGGCGGGGGCCGCCTCTTCTTCCTCGGCCACCTCTTCCTCTTCGAACTCGTCTTCGTCGTCATATTCCTGCGTCTCGAAACGCAGGCCGAACTCTACCGAGGGATCGACGAAGGTGGTGATCGCGTCGAGCGGCACATAGAGCGGCTCGGGCGAATTGCCGAAGTTCAGCGTGATCGAGAAACCGTCCTCGCCCACTTCGAAATTGTCATACCAATTCTGGATGACGATCGTCATTTCCTCGGGGTACCGTTCGCGCAGCCAATCGGCGAGTTCGGCGTCGGGATGACGGGTATCGAAGGTGATGAAAAAGTGGTGTTCACCGGGCAGGCCATTCGCCGCGATGTCGCTCAGCACTGTCTGGATCAGCCCGCGCATCGCGTGATGCATCAGGTTTCCGTAATCAATGGATTGCGTCATGGCCAAGTCCCTTTCTTCTCGGCCTCAAGCATAGGGGATTCTTGGCGGGCCGCAAGGCGGGCGAGGGAGCGCGAAGCGCGACTTTGCGGGGACGCGCCAGCCTCGTCGCGATCGATGCCTTTGCATCCTAGAGGCGAGACGGGGTAGCGTTTCTACTTACTCCAGCATCTCCCCGGATAGGCAGAGCGCGACCGTGTCGGGGGGCATCAGCTCCAAGCCCTAGAGCAGCGCGATCACGTCGTGAGTGTTGTAAGATTCCACGATTTTTTCTCCGCGAAATCGCATGGCCAATTGTCCGGTAAACTCCACCGAACACGCGGTCTGCGCGGATTTTCCAGCGACTTTCAGAAGCGTCCAGAGCCAGTCGCCGGATTCGACATGGCGCAGCACGTCTATCTGAATTCCGTGTAAATGCGCCCGCAACGCCGGCACCCGTTCGCGGAAATCCTTCGGTCGAATCTCGAGCCCAGAGATCAGTCCTTTGGTCAAGGCATCCGCGTCAAACAACCCGTCGATTTCGTCCAGCCGATCCTTTCGGGCCAGCATTGCAGCCACGAATTTCAAACCGGTTAACGGTGATCGAATGAAAAAAGGGGGAAGAAATGCAGGATTCTGTTGCAAGGCTCCTGCGGGCCCCGCCTTACGCGGCTAAGCGCAAGGAGTTAAGTTTCGGTTACCCGAGCTGCTTACGCAGCCAGAGCGACCGGAGCACGGTTGTCGTTGGCAACTGTACAATTTGCACCGATAACGGTGGTGGCTCACCGGGACAAAGCAAACATCTTTACACGTTCGTCGATCCTATTTCGGCCCCATTCTCCCCCAACGAGGGTTGATGGTGGAGCCGCCGGGTACCGCCCCCGGGTCCGATCCGCTTATTACATGCGCGTTTATGCCCATAGTCCCCGTTGCCGGGAACGCTTTGGAATATAGGGGGAAGATCAGGGCGCTTCAAGGCGTCGGATGGGATGAATGCGCATTAACCGGACGTGAACTTGCAGCACGCTATAGCTCGAGTCGGGTCAAGAACTGGCCATGGAGGGGCGCGATGCGCGACAAGACGATCCTGATCGATCTCAGCACGAGCTATCAGTTCCGCCATTGGCGCCCGATGGGCATCCTTCGGGTGGAACATGAGGTCTGGCGGGCGTTTGCCGCGCGCTTCGGCGTGCGGACGGTGCCAGTGATCTATGACGAGGCGCGTGGCGGGTTCTATCGCATCCCTCAGGCGATCTTCGAAGAGGTCATCTTTCGCAACGGTTTTCAGCCGGAGGCGCCTGCGCGCGCCCTCACCGCGCCGCGCCGCTGGCGGTCATGGGCGCGGATCGGGCGGTTTGTCTGGCGGGTCTCGCGCAGATTGCGGGCGGTCGGACGCGACTCGGGGCAGGGCGCAAGACCAAGCGAAGCTGCACTTCGTGCGCGGCGTGAGAGCGCCGCGGCGGAGGAATTGCTGCGGCTGAGCGGTGACGAATATGCCCAGATGCGCCGCTGGCTCGTACGGCTCGAGGGGATCGCTCCGCCTATCGCGCCGCGCATCCGCGCGCTCGATGCGCTCAATCACCGGGCGCATTACGGTCTCATCGATACGGTCCATGACGAGATCTGCGCCGATCGAAACCGGATTTCGCCCGAGGAAGTGAGTGACTATGTCTCGGCCGGCGGATTCTGGGGCGATGCGCGCTACCGCGCGGCCTATGAGATGCGCCAGTCCCACGGCTGGCGGCTGAGCTACTACATTCATGACCTGATCCCGATCCTCTGGGGGCATGTCGCCGAACCCACGACGCGCAAGACTTTTCCGCCCGCGCTGCACTGGATGCTCTGGGGGGTGGATCGGATCTGGACGAATTCAGAGGTGACGCGGTGCGATCTGCTCGCCCACGCCGCCAGTTGCGGCTACCCCGAGTTGGACCCGACCCAAGTGCGTGTCGTTGCCCTCGGTGCCGATGCGGTGGCGCGAACCACGCCCGCCGACGATCTCTCGGGAATCTTCGCGCACCGAAACCTGGAGCCCGGGCGTTACGTCCTCATGGTCGGCACGCAAGAGCCGCGCAAGAACCACGCATTCGCCTATCGCCTCTGGCGGGAGCTGTGTGCGCGGCACGGCGGCGATGTCTTGCCCTTGGTCTGGGTGGGGCAGCCCGGCTGGTCGATCGACCCGCTGCTCGCGATGGTGCGGGCCGATCCCGGCCTGCCGCATGGCGCGATCCGCATCCTCGACGATGTGGACGATGCCGAGTTGCAGGTGCTCTACGGCAACTGTCGCTTCACCATCTACCCCTCCCATTACGAAGGGTGGGGCCTGCCTGTCGTGGAATCGCTGCTGCATGGCAAACCCTGTCTCACGTCGGATGCGCCGGCGCTGATCGAAGCCGGGGGCGGGGCCTCCGAGGCGATCGGTCTGTTCGAGGGCGAGCGCTGGCTTGCGCGCGCCGAGGCGCTGATGGTGGACGAGGCGGCCTATCGCGCGGCCCGCGCGCAAGCGGAGCGGTTCAAGCCGCATAGATGGGCCGATTTTCGAGTGGCGTTGACCGAAGGTTTCGACGTGGACTCGTCGGAGAAATCTTCACGTCCCGCCACATCCTACGCGCTTTCCGAAAACGCCACGACCTACCGGGAGGACGCCGCATGAAGATCGCCGCTTTCGGTCATTATCCGATCCACCGCCCGCTACATGGCGGTCAGCGCCGGGTCGCAGCCATTGCGCGGCAGGCGCGGGCGGCGGGGCATATCTTTCGCTATGTCCCGATCTATTCGACGCGCAGCTATCCCGACGGCTCCCCGGACGAGCAACGTACGGCGGTGCCGATGGCGCTGCTGCCGCGTCTCCACGATCCGCAGCGCCGAGAGGATCTGCATATATCGGACGCTCTCGCCGCTCATCCATTGATCCCCGGGCTGATCGGCGAGTTGCGCGATTTCGCACCCGACGCGGTGCAGTTCGAGCATCCCTGGCTCTATCCGCTTTTCGCCGAAGCGCTGGAACGCGACCCCATCCTGCGCCGCGCCCGGCTCATCTATTCCGCCCATAATGTCGAGGCGGCGCTGATCGACCCGCATTGGCGCGCGCAGGCGGAAGCGCTCGAAGCGGCGCTCGTCGCGGCAGCCGATCTGGTCATCGCGGTCTGCGAGGCCGATGCACGGCACTTCGCGTGCCAGCCGGGCGCGCCGGCAATCGTCGTGGCTCCGAACGGCTGCTGGGCGCCCGATCCCGAGGCGCGTCCACCCGCACCGTTGGATGGGGCTTACGCACTCGTTGCGGGCTCGGCGCATCCGCCGAACGCCACGGGCTATTGGGCGTCTTTTGGCGAAATTCCGGGGTTCCTTCCGCCGCGTAGCCGCCTCGCCGTCGCGGGGGCGATGACCCACCTTATTACCACCGACGCCCGCTATGAACGTTACGCGCAGATGAACGCGGAATTCGTCGCGCCCCTGGGCGTGGTCGCGGAAGAAACCTTGAGTGGTCTTCTGCATCACGCCCGCGCCATCTGCCTGCCGATCACCGAGGGAGGCGGCACCAATCTCAAGACCGCGGAGGCGCTTTTGTCCTGCAAGCCCGTCGTCGCGATGCGCCCCGCGATGCGCGGGTTTGAAGACGCGGAGGGACTGAGCGGCGTTCATGTCGCGGACGATCCTGTGCAGTTTCGTCGCTTGTTGCGCGATGCCATGACGGGGGCGATCGGCTCGCAGCGCCGCCCCGAAGACGTAGCGCAATATGGCTGGCCCGCGCAGCTCGCGCCTCTGATGTCCCGCTATGAAAGTCTCGCCGCATGACGGATTTATCCCTGCAGCCCGTCGCCTTTGACGATCCGGAACTGGCCGCGCAAATGCGCGCCACGCCTGCCGCGATCGACACGTTGTTTCAGGCCTATCTCGGGCGGCCTGCGAAAGCGCGGGCGCAGGCCGCGTTGAAAGAGCGGCGCGCGAGCGTGGCCGATGTCGAGCGGGAGCTGCGCGGGTCGGAGGAATATCGACGCAAGGCCCGGCTTCTGCGCGATCAGGATCGTAGCCAGTACGATGGCGCGATGCTCTACATTGCGCCGGCGCGGGTGGTGTTCTGCCCGATCGCGAAGGTCGCCAATACCTCGGTCAAGGATTGGGCTCTGCGGTTGGTGGGCGATGGACGACCCGAGCCGGGCATGTCGCATTACTGGCTCGATTCCGGGCAGAGCCGCATGCAGGCACGCCACTGGGCCTTCGCCGCACGCGCCCGCGTTGATCACGCGCCGGATTGGGTCTCGGTCGCGCTTCTGCGCGATCCCGTCGATCGGCTCGTCAGCTGCTATTGCGACAAGTTCGGGCGCAACCGAATGCAGGGCTCGGTGCTCCATCATACCCGGTCGGTCTATGCGTTCTTCGCGGGGGGAGATGCGCCGGACCGGGAGATGGTCGAGCGCGGGCTGAGCTTTCGCCAATTCTGTTTCTACATCAACGCCACTGCGCGCGAGGTGCAGGACAGCCACTGGGCGGCACAGTGGAGCTATCTGCAAAATCGCCGCTGGGACAGGCTCTTCGCGCTGGAAAAGATCGAGAGTTTCGAGGCCTTCCTGCGTGAGCGCCTGCCGGAGGATCTGCGCGAGATCCGGCTCGGGCTGACCAATGCGGCGCAAAAGACACGCGGGACGCCGACGCGCGATCTCTCCGATGCGCTGCCGGGGGACTGGATGGCGGCGCACACCCCGCCTTACGAGGCGTTCCTGACGGACGATATTCGCGGCTTCATAGGGGATTACTATGCGCTCGATGCGCGGCTGCATGCGCAGGCGCTGGCCGAGAGCTAGCCTGGCCGGATAGGCGCCTCAGTCGCCTTCGGCCGGGATGCCCAGAAGCGTGATCGCGACCCCAAGCGCAGCAAGTGCCCAGAACGCGTGGCGCTTCGTCCCTTCGGTTTGCAGTGCGGCCAGCACTGCTTGCAGCGCGTAATAGCCCGCGAAGGCGCGCGAGGCGTAGGAGATGATCTGGAACAGGTCGGTCGTCCAGGTCAGCACGATGCCCGCGCCGATCAACACCGGGTAGGCCGCCTTTTGCGGGATCTTCCCACGCGAGAATTCCGCGATCAGACCGCCCGCGCCACCGGTATCGGCCACGGCAGCGGAGAACTGCGCGGCCAGCGCCGCGGCTACCAGCATGGCCGGCAGGATCGGGGCTACGACGCGCATCATGTCGATGATCGCGGTCTCGGTCAGGTTATGGGCGTTGGGCGTGAAGATGTAAGCCAGCAGCGCGATATAGACCATGTAGATCGCGGTCGCGAGCATCTGCGCCCATTTCATCGCAGCGACCCGGGTGTCGGCATCGTAGCTCTTGCCCAGATAGCGCGCGGTCTCGAACCCCTGCACGGTCACGATCAGGCCGAAGAGCAGCCGTAAAGAGTCCCACGGCCCCAGCGTCGGCGCATCGACCACAAGATCGCCCGCGACGGCGACCTTGCCGAAATAGACCGCAAGGCCGAGGATCAGTCCGGCGATGATCGCGAGCTTGAGTGCGACCGAGGCATATTCCATCTGCTCGAGCCGTTTGAACCCGCCCGAGAACCCGGCGATCGCGACGATGGCGAGCATCGTCGTCGTCACCGCGCGCGCCGCGAAATCCGTATTCCACGGCGTAAGCGAAACCGCGAATGCCCCGAACAGGTTGAGGTAATAGGCGACCGAGATGACATAGGCGAAGGCGAGTGCGAGCTGTGCCACCTCTTCGATGCGCTTGACGGCGCGGGTGTCGGGCACGTCCTCGGCGCGGATATTGGCGCGCACGGCCGCGCCGAACAGCCATCCCAAGCCACACAAGGCCGCCATCGCAAGCGGAGCGAAACTGCCGTAGCGCACCTCTAGGATCGGCCCCAGCACCAGGAAGCCCGAGCCGATGATCGAGGCCAGCGGCGTCACCATGGCGCGCCAGCGCGGCAGGTCGCGTAGCTGCGGCAGGAACATCGCGGCAAGGACGATCAGGGCGAGAATGAGAATGGCTGCGTCGAGGATCATGGTCGGTCTCAAATGGTCGGTTGCACGCAGCTAGCACGAGGGGGGCAATTAGAAAGGGCCGCGTCAGACGCGGCCCTCGGGTTGTGACGTATTCGGCGCAGTGATCAGAAGCCAGCCTTGATCTTCTCGAACTCGGCCAGTTGCTTTTCACGCAGCTCCGGCGAGTTCGGCGTCTGTGCGAGGACAGGCGCGTTGATCTCGGTCAGGCCTGCCGTTTCCAGCTGCTCCGGCGGGATCAGCTTCATCGCCTCGGTGTTCGTGTGACCATAGCCGATCTCGTCGACGAGAACCGGGCCCGCCTCCGGGCGCAGCCATGCGTTCATGAAATCGTAAAGCTTTTCTTCCGAGCCGGGACCGTCCTTGAGGTTCACGAAGCCGCAGAACCAGGTCGACGAGCCCTCTTTCGCCTCGCGCTGGAAGGCGACCGGATAATTGTCGTCCTGCAGATAGGCGACGCCGTCATTCCACGACCACGCGACCAGAACCTCGCCCGAGGCCATCAACTGCGCCTGCTGCGAGGGGTCGGTCCAGTAAGATTGCACGTTCTTGTTGGCTTCGCGCAGCCAGTCGGCGGCGGCCTGGAACTGCTCGTCGGTGACATTGGTCCAGTCGGTCACGCCGGTCGCGAGATAGGCCAGCGCCCAGACGTCGTCCGAGCTGTCGGGCAGCGAGGTGCGGCCCGCATATTTCGGGTTCACGAAGACATCGAGGCTGGCCACGTCCTCGGCCGGGACCTTGTCGGGATTGTAGGCGATCGCGGTCGCGCCCCAATCGGTCGGCAGATACCAGACGTTCTTGTCGTCATCGACGAAAATCTTCGAGTTCAGGTATTTGGGGTCGATATTCTTGAACTCCGGGATCTTGGAGACATCCCAGGGCTCGATCAGCCCGGCGTCCTTGTATTTCGAGATCATCTGCGAACAGGGATGGGCGGCATCTGCTTTGAAGCCGGAGGCGAGTTTCTGATAGGCTTCGTCGTCATCTCCGTAGAAGGCGTAAGTCGGGCTGTCGCCGTATTTGTCGATATAGGGCTGGAACAGGCCCGGAATTTCGAAGCCGGCCCAATCGAAGATAGTCAGGTCCGGATCGGCGGCCCGCGCGGGCGCGCTCAGTGCGGCCACGGCGATCCCCGCCATAAGGAGAGCAGAAGTCTTCATTGTATCTTCCCTGTTTTGTGTTCGTTTTGTGAAAACGCTAGAGCGGCTTTTTCGCCCTCGCAAGAGGCATTTGCACGGCCGTTAGGCAGGAGCGCCGGGTTTGACGGTGCGGCGCGATGGTCAGCCGGTGCGGATGCGGAAAATTTGGGCGCGACTGAACCGGATCGGGCGCGGCGCGTAGGGAGAGGGAGGCAAAGGAGACGAGCATGAGTGACACCCCCGTCCTGTTATGGCTGCGGCGCGACTTCCGATTCCACGATCATGAGGCGATGGCGGCGGCCGCGAAGACCGGTGCCCCGGTGATCCCGGTCTTCATCCATGACGACCAGGTCGAAGCCTTGGGGGCGGCGGCGAAATGGCGGCTCGGTCTTGCGGTGGAGGCATTTGCGGAAAGCCTCTCGGAGAAAGACTCGAAGCTGATCCTACGCAAGGGCGCGCCCCTTACTGTGCTCCGTGCGCTGATCGAGGAGACGGGGGCGGGCGCGGTCTATTGGTCGCGCCGCTACGACAAGCCGGGTCGCGACACCGATACGGAGGTGAAATCCGCGCTCTCCGACGACGGGATCGAGGCAAAAAGCTTCACCGGGCATCTGCTGTTCGAGCCGTGGACGGTGGAGACCAAGACCGGCGGCCCCTATAAGGTTTACACGCCCTTTTGGAACGCGGTGAAGGGCACGGATGTCGCGCCGGAAGTTAAGACAGTGTCTGAACTTCGCCCGCCAAGTGATTGGCCAAGAAGCGAAAAGCTGGAGGACTGGAAGATGGGAGCGGCGATGCGGCGCGGTGCGGCCATCGTTGCGAAACATGTCAATGTCGGCGAGCGCGCCGCGCAGTCGCGGCTGTCGAATTTCCTGCGCGATCGCCTCTCGGCCTACAAGACGCAGCGTGATGTGCCCGCTTCGGGCGGTACCTCGGGCCTGTCCGAAAACCTGACTTATGGCGAGATCTCCCCGCGTACGATCTGGCATGCCGGTTATCGCGAGATGGCCGAGGGCAACCCCGGTGCAGAGACCTTCCTGAAAGAGCTCGTCTGGCGCGAATTCGCCTGGCACCTGTTCTTTCACTGGCCCGACATGGCCGAGAGAAACTGGCGCGACGAGTGGAACGGCTTCGACTGGCGGCGCGACAATAACGACGCCGAGGCGTGGCGGCGCGGTATGACCGGAGAGCCTTTCGTCGATGCGGCGATGCGCGAGATGTATGTCACCGGCACGATGCATAATCGCGCCCGGATGATCGTGGCCTCTTATCTCAGCAAGCACCTGATGACCGATTGGCGGGTGGGCTTGCGCTGGTTCGAGGACTGCCTGATCGACTGGGATCCGGCAAGCAACGCGATGGGATGGCAATGGGTCGCAGGTCCGGGGCCGGACGCGACGCCCTATTTCCGCGTGTTCAATCCGGAGACGCAGCTGGATAAATTCGATAGGGACGGGCGCTACCGGAAGGATTTCATCGCCGAGGGGCAGGCCAATCCGCCCGAGACGGCGACGGATTATTTCGAAGCGATCCCAGAGAGTTGGGCGCTAACGCCGGATCAGGACTATCCCGATCGACTGATCGATCTCAAGGAAGGGCGGGAGCGCGCCCTGGCCGCGTATGAGCAGCACAAAGGCTAGGCTGTAGCGCTGGTTCGCGGGCTTAGATCAAGGCGTCAGGCGTAGCCTTGATCCGGGTCTCGCGGCCCATGAAATCCAACAGCAGCCAGACCCGTCTCTCGGCATCGACCCTTTCAACCGTCGCCACAAAATCCGCGAACGGCCCGGTCGCCAGCGTGACCGCATCGCCGGGCGCGTAATCCGGTAGCGGCTGAACTTGATCTTGAGTATCGCAGCGCGCGCGCAGCGCCTTGATCATCGCGTCGGGCACCGGCGTCGGGCGACCTGCAAGCGCCACGAGCCGCGTTATCCCCTGCGTCCCGTTCACCGCGCCGAGATGCGCCGAGCCAGGTGTCTCGCGCAGGAAAAGATAGCCTGGAAAGAGCGGCGCGCTGCGGGTCACAAATTTGCCCGCCTGGCGCCGCGTCGTCTCGATCATCGGCAGGAAAACCTCGAACTTCTGGCGCGCCAGATTGCGCCGGGCGATGGCGGCGCTGTTGGGCTTGAACTGCGCCACATGCCACGCGCGGGCCGGGCTCTGATCGGTCATGGCTTGGGCCTTTTGTCCAACCGGGGTGTGCTTTGCTGACTGATGGATAGGGCCTGACAAGTCAATCTGACAAGGCGAATTCGTGCGTAAAGATGCGCGCCAAAGTGGTTCCGAGCGTCGTTAACGTAACGTTAGGAATGACCGTGCAAAGCTCCGACATGGCAGGGGAAACCTGCCGAGATGGGGAGGATGCACATGATCACTCCGGTTCTTCTAGCGGGCGGGTCGGGAACGCGTCTGTGGCCGCTGTCCCGGCGCAGCTATCCGAAGCAATTCGCCGAACTGACAGGGCCGGTAACACTGTTTCAAGCGACGGCAGAGCGGTTGTCGGGCGCGGGTTTCGCGCCGCCGCTGGTGCTCACACAATCCGACTTCCGCTTCATCGCGACCGAGCAGCTTGCCGCGGTCGGCATTGATCCCGGCGCGGTGATGCTGGAGCCCGAGGGGCGCAACACCGCCCCCGCCATTCTCGCCGCGGCGCTCTGGCTCCGACGCGAGGCAGGGGAGGAGGCGCTGATGCTGGTCGCGCCCTCGGATCATGTCATCGCCGATGCGCAGGCGTTTCAGGAGGCGATCGCAGGCGCAGAGCTTGCGGCGCGGAGAGGGCGGTTGGTGACCTTTGGCATTACCCCCGACCGGGCCGAGACGGGATATGGATATCTCGAACCTTCTCAGGAGTCAGGCGTCGGCGGCCCCGTGCCCCTGGTCCGGTTCATCGAAAAGCCCGATCTCGTACGGGCGCGCGCCCTCTATGAAAGCGGCGATTACCTATGGAATTCCGGCCTCTTTCTGTTTTCCGCGGGCGCGATCCTCGAGGCCGCGCGAACCCACGCGCCGAGCCTCCTCGCGCGCGTCGAGGCGGCATTCGCTGCCGCGCGCGCCGATCTGGGTTTTCTGCGACTCGACCCGGATACCTGGGGGGATGCGCCCGACATCTCGATCGATTACGCGATCATGGAACGCGCGGGCTGCGTCTCCGTGATGCCGGTGCAGGCGGGCTGGTCGGATCTGGGCGATTGGGAGGCGGTGCGCCGCGCGGCCCCGGCTGCGGGTTCCGACGGGGTCGCGCTGTCGGGCGCTGCCACCGCGATCGATTGCCGCGACAGCCTGCTGCGCTCGGAAGATCCGCGGCTACACATGGTCGGGATCGGGCTTGAGGACGTGATCGCGGTGGCGATGCCCGACGCGGTCCTCGTCGCGCATCGCTCGCGCGCGCAGGATGTGAAAGCGGCGGTTAACGCGCTCAAGGCCCGCGACGCTGCGCAGGCGACAGACTTCCCGCGCGATCACCGACCTTGGGGCGGGTTCGAGAGCCTCGTCACCGGCGATCGGTTCCAGGTGAAGCGGATCACGGTGAAGCCCGGCGCGGCGCTCAGTCTGCAAAGTCACCACCACCGGGCCGAGCATTGGATCGTCGTTCAGGGCACCGCCCTCGTGACGCTGGGCAAGGAAGCGCGCCTCGTGACGGAAAACGAATCCGTCTACATTCCGATCGGCGAGACGCACCGGCTCGAAAACCCCGGAATGATGCCGATGGTTCTGATCGAAGTGCAGACCGGGGCCTATCTCGGGGAAGATGACATCATCCGCTACGAAGATGTCTACATGCGCGCAGTGGGCGAATAGCACGTGCTCGGCGGCGGGTCGCCGCCCGGCAGTGCAAATCGGTGACAATTCCTTGGAAAAGCAGCAATTCGCGTTTCAGAGGAGTGCGACTCTCTGCTAGGTCTCCAATTGATTGTGACCGAGGCGGATTTTCCTGACATGTTGGCGCGCCCCTACCGCTCCCGATGCAGACGCTTCTCGGCAGCGATGTTGGCGGCAAATCGCAGGCCGAGACCCAGATCGCGATCATGTCGTCGCGGCTGGTGCTGGGCGATGCGGCGAACAAGCTCGACCTGCAGAACTTCGTCATTCCGCGCCGGCTGCCGCTTATCGGCATGCTTCCCGCGAACCTGCACTTGCCCGATCCGGGCCTGTTCACCCAATACCAGTGGAACGCAGAGACGGTTCAGATCGGTAAGCTGAAAGTGCCCGCTCAATGGCAGGGAGAGCCGATGACGCTGACCGTGACCGGCGCGGACAGCTATCGCGTCACGCTGCTCGACGGCACCGAAGTCAGCGGTACGGTCGGCCACGAAGTTACCGCGCGCGATGGCGATTTCGCGCTTGCGCTATCCGAGATGGATGCCCCGGTCGGCCGCGAGTTCTACATCGGGCGCCGCTCTCTCAACGCGACGATTCAGGCGATGCGCGAAAACTTTTCGGTCTCCGAAAGCCCGCGCGGTTCGAACATCCTGCATACCGCATATCAGGACACCGACCGCCAGCGCGCGGAAAAGATCCTCAACGCGATCGCGGCGTCTTTCGTGGACCAGAATATCGAGCGCAATTCGGCCTCCGCCGAGAACAGCCTCGAATTCATCCAGAAGCAATTGCCCGAGGCGCGCAAGAACGTGTCCGAGGCGGAGCAGGCGCTCAATGCCTATCGCCAGAAGCAGAAATCGGTCGACGTGAAATACGAGACCCAGGCCCTGTTGGAGCGCGTCACGAAGATCGAGGGGGAACTGTCCGCGCTCGATCTGAAAGAGGCCGAGCTGAAGAACCAGTACACGGTCAACCACCCCGCCTATCAGGCGCTGCTGCAAAACCGCAAGGAACTGCAAGCGCAGCTGGAACAGGCGAAGAAGGCGACCCAAGGGCTGCCGGAGACGCAGAAGGACATCTTCAATCTGCAGCGTAACCTCGAAGTGGCGCAGCAGGTCTACACCCAGCTTCTCAACCGATCGCAGGAATTGCAGGTCGTGCGCGCCTCGACTGTCGGTTCGGTGCGCGTGATCGACAAAGCCTATGCGAGCATCATCCCGGTTGCGCCGCGCAAATCGCGGATCGTCGCGCTGGCGGGGATACTGGGTCTCATCATTGGCGCAGCCTACGTTCTGATCCGTCGCGCGCTGCGTCACGGAATCAAGGGCGCCGAAGAGATCGAAGCGCTCGGTCTGCCAGTCTTCGCAACCGTTCCCTTCGCCAAGGAGGCGTCCGATCTGCGTCACCGCAAGGGCGACCTACCGATCTTCGCGCTTGAACATTCAGACGCCGTGACGACCGAAGCGCTGCGATCCCTGCGCACTTCGCTGCATTTCGGGCTACTGGATGCGCAGACCAACTCGATCCAGGTGACCTCGGCCGCGCCGGGGGTGGGCAAGACCTTCCTTTCGATCAACCTCGCCGTAGTCGCGGCGCAAGCGGGGCAGCGAGTTTGTCTGATCGATGCAGATATGCGCAAAGGCTATCTCGCGCGGTTCCTGCATCTGCCGAAGACGGTGGAGGGCCTTTCGGATTATCTCGGCCAGGAGAAGGCGCTGGAAGAGGTGATGCGCGACGGGCCGGTCGAGGGGCTGAAGGTGATCACCTCGGGCCGCTACCCTCCGAACCCGTCGGAACTGCTGATGCGGGCCGAGTTCGGGACCATGCTTCGCCAGCTCGACAGCGAGTTCGATCTCATCATCGTCGATGCGCCGCCCGCGCTTGCGGTCACCGATCCGGTGGTGATCGGGCGCTCCGTAGGCGCGAGCATCGTGATCGCGCGCCATCTCGAGACGATGCAGGGCGCGGTGCGTGCCGTGCAGGCGAGCTTCGAGGCGGCGGGCACGTCGATCACGGGCGCGGTCCTCAACGGCTTCAAGGCCGAGGCGGCCGAGCGTTATGGCGGCCATTACCAATATCACTATAACTACCGATACAGCTACAAATCCGACGATTGAGCAGGGCCCTCCCGGTCCGTGACCGGGGCGGGAGGCGCGACTGCTGCGAAAACTGCTGGGCGGGGCGAAAATCTCGAAGCTCGGGATCACCACGCCCGAACCGCGACCAGGCCGCCATGGCATCCCCGGGAGCGGGTGCCGCATTTGTTGAAACCGATCGCCACGCGCGGTAGGGAAGGCGGTTGCGCGGAAACGGCGCGATCAGGCATGGCGACGTCGGGAGCAATGGAGCGGCCAAAACGTGGCCTCTCCTATCCCTTCTTGCGCGGATTGTTTCGATCGCGCTTTGCGCCCGCTGGGAGGCCCCTTACATCCGCAGGCGGAAGTAGCTCATCTCGATATTGCTCTCCATGCCGGTATCGCAATGACCGAAGCGCGAGTTGGAGGTGCCGTCGATCTTGCCGCCAGAGACGATCGCGACTCCTTCGATCCCGTCTGCCTGCGCCGAGAAGCTTACATCCTTCATCGCGAGGATCTGACCGCCGTAGAAGGAAATTTTTGCCGCCGAAGAGACACCGCCCATCGTGATCAGCTTCGCGCCGCCATCGGGTGCGCAATTGTCGTCGCGCCCGATCCGCAGCCCCTGCGGCGCCGAGAAGCTGCGATCATCGGTCGAGGTGTTTGCGAAGATCGCATTTTCCAGCGCGACGCCATTGCCGAATTTCACCGGGCAGTTCGCGATAACCGCGACCTCGGAGATCACGCTCGGGTCGGTCGTCACGGACCCGTCGACCTTGTTCGGGACCGAGATCGTCACGCTCGAATTGCAGTCGAGTATGTAGAGATTGCCGGGCGCGAAATCGGTGGTGTCGAGCTTCGTCCCGTTGAGGAAGGTCGGCGTCCGGTTCGTAATATAGGAGGGCAAATAGCCAGTGCCGTCGCGCATGGATTCGATGATCTTCGGAATGCGGTCGAGCACGCGCAGCTTGTAGAAGGAGGTGCGCAGCGCCTCTTGCAAGCCGTCGTTCTGCTTGAAGCCGGATGCGGGGATGTCGAGCTTGCTGGTGTCGGGCATCGACACGATCGCGCCGCTCTCGAACATGTTGTTCTGGTTGAGCGACACGTATTGCGCCGCGTAGAGGCAGAAGCCCGACGCGAAGCTGTTGCCCGATTGCAGGTCGATGACACCTTTCGCGGCCAAGCCTTCGGTGAGGCAGGCGGGCTGGTATGCTTCGGCGACGGCGCCGGTATTGATCTGCCACCCGTCCTGACCGATCACCTTACCGAAGAAGGTGGGCGCTGCGTTCGCGCGGTCGGTGGTGCGATGCGCCATCACGCGCACCGCGGGGCTGAGATCGAGGTCGGGGGCGTAATCCGTAAGGAAACGATTGTTGGTCGCGTCGTAATAGCCGAAGGTCACATCGTCTTTGGTGATGACCGAAGTCGCATCGTCGGAGCCGAGGTTGGAATGGGCCAGCTCGGCCGCGCGGGTCCTCGCCTCGTCTTTGGTGATCAGGGGGTCGGAAGCAAGATACATCGCACCGAGCGCGGCAGCATCCGTCGCATCCTGCATCTGCACCCGCTCGCGATATCCGTTGGAGACGTCGAGCGCGAGGCTGCCGACGGCGAGGAACAGGATCGTCCAGAACAGCGAGAGCTGAGTGATCATGCCATCTTCTTCAGCGGTGAAATCGGTAATCGTTACGCGGCTCATCTCAGGACTCCATGTAGCGGTAGTCGCGGACCGTGAGGTCCATGTTCAGAACTTTGGTGAAGAGGCCCGTCGCGACGAGTTCGGACATCGGAATCGTCACGCGGGTCTCGATGATCCCGTCGGTGACGCTCGTGTCGAGCGTGTAGGTGTTTTGGTCATAGGGAAGGAGCGCGCGCAGCCGCGCCATGGTGTCTTCGTCATTCTCGAACCGCCCGACCGAATAGGCGCGATCGACGTCCTGCACGATGCCGAGGATGCGGGACTGGGCGTTGAAAATGAGGGAAACGTCGACGGTTACCGCCAGCATTCCGACGAAAAGTGGCAACCAGAGCAGCGCCTCGATCGTCGTGGCGCCGTCTTCGGCCGACAGAAAACTCATTAATCGCTTCAAGGAGGGATACCCCGTGGCTGAAAACGTCCTTTTACATGTTCCTTAGGGAGAAAAAGGGAGTTGTCGCGGCGTAAATGTGGCGAAAAGTGGGTTACGATCAATAAATTAAGGTTTAACAGCAAGATTCTACGAGCGTGTGACCGGGGAGCGGTCTTTGTCGCGTGGCATTGCGCCGCCCAGCCGGCGCGCCTAGAACCGGGCCAGATCACAGCCCGCCTCGGAGCCCGCCCATGACGCCAGCCGCGCGCTATGCCGCCGCCATCGATATTCTCGACCGCATCCAGTCGGGCGAGGTGGCCGAGCGCGCGCTGACCAACTGGGCGCGCAGTCACCGTTTCGCGGGTTCAAAGGATCGCGCGGCGATCCGCGATCACGTCTTCGACGTGCTGCGCTGCAAGGCAAGCGCAGCGCTTGCCGGAGGCGGGGCCGGGGGACGCGCGCTCGTCGCCGGGTTGCTGCGCCTGCAAGGCGTCGATCCCGCGACGATCTTCACCGGGGAGGGCTTTGCGCCTGACCCCTTGTCCGAAGCCGAGCGCGCCGCGCTGCCCCATGCCTTGCCCGACGATATTGCCCAGCTGGACTGGCCCGATTGGCTGCGTGATCAGCTCGCTTCCGATCTTGGTGCGGATTTCGGCGCCATCTCCGAGGCGATGCGCGCCCGCGCACCGGTTTTCCTCCGCGTCAATCTTGCCAAGACGGACCGCGACCGTGCGATCGCGGCGCTCGCGAAGGACGGGATCGAAGCCACGCCGCACCCGCTGGCCGCGACCGCGCTGGAACTCGGCGCGGGGGCGCGGCGCATTCAGCAGGCAGCGGCTTACAAGGACGGTCTGGTGGAGTTGCAGGACGCGGCCTCGCAAGCGGCGATCGCGTCGGTGCCGCTCGGGCCCGGGGAGCGTGTGCTCGATTATTGCGCGGGCGGTGGCGGCAAGTCGCTGGCGCTGGCGGCAGCCTGTCCGGAGGCGCTGATCGCAGCGCATGACATCGATGCGGGCCGAATGCGCGATTTGCCCGCGCGCGCGAAACGGGCCGGGGCGAAGGTGTCCCTGCGCGCGCCGGGGGATCCGGGGACGGGCTACGATCTGGTTCTGGTCGACGCGCCATGCTCGGGCTCGGGAACGTGGCGACGCACGCCGGATGCGAAATGGCGTCTGAGCGCCGCGCGGCTGTCGGAACTCGTCGCCTTGCAGAGCGAAATCCTCGACGCCGCGCGCGGCTTTGTCGCCCCCGGCGGCCGTCTCGTCTACATGACCTGCTCGCTGCTTACGGTCGAGAATGGCGCGCAAATAGCCAATTTCGCCATGCGCCACGGCTGCGAGGTGCTGTCGCAGCGCCAGATCACGCCGCTCTCGGGTGGCGACGGGTTTTTCGTGGCCCATCTCCAGTTTTGAGTTTCCCGAACGGGCGCTCGCTTTCTCACGGCCGTGTGATTGACTCGCGCGTTCGCTGAAAGTCTAGTCTCGTTAATTGGGTTTTAAGTTTTTTGCCGCGCTATGGGACCGAGACGTCAGGCAGGGAGGAGAGTGTGGGGCGGAACGAATTGATGCTGCAGCCACTCTCGAAGACGATGGCCGCGCTGGCGCCAGGTGCGGTTTATCTGCTGCTTGCTGCAGGGATCGCGGCTGCGGTTGCCTTCGTGATGCCCGACGAGGTTGTGACCTGGGCCATGTTTTCCGTCGCCGGCACGCTCGTGATCACGGCGGGTTGGTTGCGGCTCGCCTTGGCGCAGGAGCGAAGGCGACGGGCGCGGCAGCAGGAAACGATCGCGAATTTCGTCGCCCATGACGCCGCGCCCAGCTTCACCACGGACCCGGAGGGCGAGATCGGCTATCAAAACCGCGCCGCGCTGGACCGGTTCGGCTCTCGCGGCGGGCAGGGGCTGGCGCGAACCCTTGCGGAACTTTTCGCCGATCCGGGCGCGGTGCTGCGTCGATTGCAGAGCAAGGCGGAGGCGAAGGGGGCCGCGCGCGAGGATCTGGTGACCCGGCGCGGCCATCTGCGTCTCTCGGTGCACCGCATCGGCTCTGGCGATTTTCTGTGGCGTCTCGAAGACATGGCCGAGAGGGCGATTGGCGGGCGCGGTGCGGAAACGATCAGCCTGCCGATGCTCACCGTCTCCAAGGGCGGCACGATTCTGTTCATGAACGAAGCGCTGAGGCGGCTCGTCGGAGAGCGGGTGCGGTCTCTCGACCGTATCTTCACCGATCTTCCGCTGCGCTCGGGCGAGGAGCATGAGATCAAGGGGCAGGATGGCCCGGTCACGGCAGTCGTGGCGCAGCTTCAAGGCGCAGGAGGACGATCCGAGGTCTATCTGCTCCCGATCCCCGGACCGCGCTCGGCAGAGGAGGGCGCGAATTTCGAGGCGCTGCCCGTCGCGATGCTGCGTCTTTCCGCACATGGCCGGGTGCGCGCGGCCAATCGCGCGGCGCGCGGCCTGTTGGGCCGGATCGAGCCGCAGTCCCGTCTGCCGGACTTGCTCGAAGGGCTCGGCCGCCCGGTCTCGGATTGGGTGAACGATGCCCTCGCCGGTCGTGCCGATGGCCGCCCCGAAGTGCTGCGCGCCCGACGCGGCGACAAGGAGGTCTTCCTGCAGGTCACCCTGTCGCGGATCGTGGAAAACGGACGCGCGGGGCTGCTGGCGGTGCTGTCCGACGCGACTCAACTCAAGACGCTCGAGGCGCAATTCGTGCAAAGCCAGAAGATGCAGGCGATCGGTCAGCTCGCGGGCGGGGTCGCGCATGATTTCAACAACCTGCTCACGGCGATCTCGGGGCATTGCGACTTGCTGATGCTGCGCCATGACAAGGGAGATGGCGATTACGCCGATCTTGACCAGATCAGTCAGAACGCCAATCGCGCCGCGGCGCTCGTCGGCCAGCTACTCGCCTTCTCCCGAAAGCAGACGCTGAAACCCGAAACCCTCGATCTGCGCGACACGCTGTCAGACCTGACCCATCTGCTCAACCGGTTGGTCGGCGAGAAGGTCGCGCTGAGCGTCAGGCACGAATGTGATGCCGGACGGGTGCGTGCGGATAAGCGGCAGCTCGAACAGGTCATCATGAATCTCGTGGTGAATGCGCGCGACGCGATGCCCGGCGGCGGCGAAATCCGGATCGAGACCGAAGCGTTCCACCTGGCCGAGAACCGCCCGCGCGACCGCGTCACGGTGCCCAAGGGCGATTATGTTGCGATCAAGGTCACCGATACCGGCTCCGGGATCCCCGCCGACAAGCTCGGCAAGATTTTCGAACCTTTCTTCACCACGAAACGCACGGGCGAGGGGACCGGGCTCGGCCTCTCCACCGCCTATGGCATCGTGAAGCAGACCGGGGGCTACATTTTCTGCGATTCCGTCATTGGCACGGGGACGAGCTTCACGATCCTGCTGCCCGCCTATGACTTGGCGGAGGAGGCCGAGGTGTCGCAATCGGCCGAGCCCGCGCCCGAGCCCGCGCCCGCGACAAAGGCGCCGGTGCCGCCACGCGCCGCAGCATCGACCATCGCGCCCAAGTTGGAGATCGCACAAACCTCCGTCCCTGACAGCCACGTCATCGCCGGTGACGCGACCGTACTTCTCGTCGAGGATGAACCGCCGGTTCGCGCCTTCGCCTCGCGCGCGCTCCAGCTGCGCGGCTACACCGTGCTCGAGGCTGAGAGCGCCGAAGAGGCGTTGGAATTGCTGGAAGACTCGGAGCTGAAGGTGGATATCTTCGTCACCGATGTGATCATGCCCGGTCTCGACGGGCCAAGCTGGGTGAGGCAGGCGCTCGAGGCGCGGCCGGGCACGCGCACGGTCTTTATGTCGGGCTATGCCGAGGAGGTGTTCCAGAACGGCAGCTCGCCGGTGCCCGACTCGGTCTTCCTGCCGAAACCTTTCTCGCTTGGCGAATTGACCGCGACTGTGCAGGAGCTCCTCTCACGCTAAGGCGCGGGTGACCCGATCGTAGAGCGCGAGATCTTCCTGCATCGCGGTCCGCAGCGCCTCCTCGGTCTCGGGGGCGAGCCCGGTCTCGACTGCAGGCGGCACGTTCACCCGCGGCAGGGTTATCGCGAAACCGAGCCGATCCTCGAGGAAATGCACGAAATCCTCGATCCGCTCATAGGGAAAAATCCGGTCGACCAGCGTGTTGCCATCGCCGTCGCACAGGAACGCCGACTGACTGGGCACGTCGCTGAACCCGGCGCGCGGATCGTCGATATAATCGCGCGCGAACTGGTCGAAGGAATAGCCGGCGGAGATGTCGCTCTCCTCGATCAAGTCGCGCAGCCGAAAGCGATAGAGCGAACGCAGCCAGTCGAGCGGCTCGCGCATCAGCGCGACCGTGGTAAAGCTCGCATCGGTTTTCGCGGCAAGAAGCGGCTCGAGATGGTCCCGGAAATTGCGGGCGGAGGCGTGTTTGAGAACCGCCGGACGTGTCAGCGCGACATCGGCGAGGGACTCCAGAGCGGTTTCGACCGCCGAGGAGCCCGCTTTCGGCGTGGCCAGAAAGACGAGTTTTTGTGTCCAGAAAATCAGCATCTTGGCGGGTCTAGCTCCTAACTCCGCCGGTGATAATCATTCGGTTCGCGTCGGTAAACCGTTTCTTAAGGGTAAATGCGGTTCAGTAGGGCTATCAGAATTTTATTGTAATGTTCATGTTTCGTGCGCATAGTGCGAGCAGAACATGAGGTGAACATCCGCGCGAGGGCGTCGCATTGCCGACCGGCCGTCGCTGTGAAATAAGGAAGCGGACAAATGGCAGTAGCGAAGCTTTTCGACATGGATAAATCTCCCAAGGCAGACAAGCAGAAGGCGCTCGACTCGGCGCTGGCGCAGATCGAGCGGCAGTTCGGCAAAGGCTCGATCATGAAGCTCGGCGGCGAGACGCCCGCTCGGGAAATCGAAGCGACGTCGACCGGCTCGCTCGGTCTGGATATCGCGCTCGGGATCGGCGGTCTTCCGAAAGGCCGGATCGTCGAAATCTACGGGCCTGAAAGCTCGGGCAAGACGACGCTGACGCTCCACGCGATCGCGGAAGAGCAGAAGAAGGGCGGCGTCTGCGCCTTCGTCGACGCCGAACACGCGCTCGACCCGCATTATGCACGCAAGCTCGGAGTCGATCTCGACGAACTGCTGATCTCGCAGCCCGACACGGGCGAACAGGCGCTGGAAATCGTCGATACGCTGGTACGCTCCGGCGCGGTCAGCCTCGTGGTGGTCGACTCGGTCGCGGCGCTCACGCCGAAGGCCGAGATCGAAGGCGATATGGGCGACCACACCGTGGGCGCGCAGGCCCGCCTGATGAGCCAGGCGATGCGTAAGCTGACCGCGTCGATCGGGCGTTCGAATTGCATGGTGATCTTCATCAACCAGATCCGGATGAAGATCGGCGTGATGTTCGGCTCGCCGGAAACGACCTCGGGCGGCAACGCGCTGAAATTCTACGCCTCCGTGCGCCTCGACATCCGCCGCATCGGCTCGATCAAGGATCGCGACGAGGTGGTGGGCAACCAGACCCGCGTGAAAGTGGTCAAGAACAAGGTCGCCCCGCCGTTCAAGCAGGTCGAGTTCGACATCATGTATGGCGAGGGTATCTCGAAGATGGGCGAACTGGTCGATCTGGGCGTCAAGGCGGGGGTCGTCGACAAGGCCGGCGCTTGGTATTCCTACGGGGACGAACGGATCGGGCAGGGCCGTGAAAACGCGAAAACCTTCCTGCGCGAACATCCCGATGTTGCCTACGAGATCGAGGATAAAATCCGCGCCAGCCACGGGCTCGAATTCGACAATCTGTCTGAAGACGACGCGCTGACCGAAGACTGATCTTCACCGCGAATTCTTGCAAAGGCCGGGAGCGCAAACTCCCGGCCTTTTGCGATTGCTGGACAGGGGGAAGGGCGGGCGTTAAACGGGAGCGAACAAGCCCGATCAGGCGAGACAGGACACTATGCCCAGCCTTAACGAAATCCGCTCCACTTTCCTCAATTACTTCGAGCGCAACGGCCACCGGGTCGTTGACAGCTCGCCCCTCGTTCCGCGCAACGACCCGACGCTGATGTTCACCAATTCCGGCATGGTGCAGTTCAAGAACTGCTTCACCGGGGTGGAGAAGCGTGACTACAACCGGGCGACGACCGCGCAGAAATGCGTGCGCGCCGGGGGCAAGCATAACGACCTCGACAATGTCGGCTACACTGCGCGCCACCATACCTTCTTCGAAATGCTGGGGAATTTTTCCTTCGGCGACTATTTCAAGGAAGGCGCGATCCCCTTCGCCTGGGAACTGCTGACCAAGGATTTCGATATTCCGAAAGAAAAGCTGCTGGTCACGGTTTACCATACCGATGACGAGGCGGCGGAGATGTGGAAGAAAGTCGCGGGTCTGCCGGACGAGCGGATCATCCGCATTCCGACCTCGGACAATTTCTGGCAGATGGGCCCGACCGGGCCGTGCGGTCCCTGCACCGAGATTTTCTTCGATCACGGCGATCACATCTGGGGCGGCCCGCCCGGCTCGCCCGAGGAAGATGGCGACCGCTTCATCGAGATCTGGAACCTCGTTTTCATGCAGAACGAGCAGTTCGAGGACGGCTCGATGCGCGCGCTCGACATGCAGTCGATCGACACCGGCATGGGGCTCGAGCGGATCGGTGCGCTGCTGCAGGGCAAACACGACAATTACGACACCGACCTGATGCGCCACCTGATCGAGGCCTCGGCCAACGCGACGGATGGCGCCCCGGACGGGCCGGGCAACGTGCATCACCGCGTGATCGCGGATCACCTGCGTTCGACCTCGTTCCTGATCGCGGATGGCGTGATGCCCTCGGCGGACGGGCGTGGTTACGTCCTGCGCCGGATCATGCGCCGCGCGATGCGCCACGCGCACCTGCTGGGCGCGAAGGATCCGGTGATGCACCGTCTTGTCCCCTCGCTGATCCGGGAGATGGGCGCGGCTTACCCCGAGCTTGGCCGGGCGCAGGCACTGATCGAAGAGACCCTTCTGGGCGAGGAAACCCGCTTCAAGACCACGCTCGATCGCGGGCTCAAGCTGCTCGATGAGGCGCTTCTGGACCTCCCCGAGGGGCAGAAACTGCCGGGCGAGACCGCGTTCAAACTCTATGACACGTTTGGCTTCCCGCTCGATCTGACGCAGGACGCTCTGCGCGAGCGGGATCGCGAGGTCGACACCGAAGGGTTCGACTCCGCGATGGAAGAGCAGAAGGCCAAGGCGCGCGCCAGCTGGTCCGGCACGGGGGAAGCCACCAATGCCGCGATCTGGTTCGACCTGTCCGAGAAACTCGGCGCGACCGAATTCCTCGGCTATGACACCGAGACTGCCGAGGGGCAGATCACCGCGTTGGTAACCGACGGTGCCGAGATCGACACAGCGACCGGCGAGGTTCAGGTCGTGGTCAACCAGACCCCGTTCTACGCTGAAAGCGGCGGCCAGATCGGCGATCGTGGCTGGATCGTGACCGACACAGGTAAAGCCGAGGTTACCGACACCAAGAAAGTCGCAGGCGTGTTCATCCATTTCGCGCGTGTGACCGAAGGCGAGATTGCCAAGGGGCAGGGCGCGAAGCTGGAAGTCGACCACGCCCGCCGCAGCGCGATCCGGGCGAACCACTCGGCCACGCACCTGCTGCACGAGGCGCTGCGCCGCACGCTGGGCGATCACGTGGCCCAACGCGGCTCGCTCAATGCCGAGGATCGTCTGCGCTTCGACTTCTCGCACAACAAGGCGCTCAGCCCGGAGGAAATCGCGAAGATCGAGCGTGAAGTGAATGAATTCATTCGCCAAAATACGCCGGTCGACACGCGGATCATGACGCCGGATGATGCTCGCGACCTGGGCGCGCAGGCGCTGTTTGGCGAGAAATACGGCGACGAGGTGCGCGTCGTCTCGATGGGCGAACTGGCCAATTCCGGCAAAGGCACGACCGGCAATATCTATTCGCTCGAGCTGTGCGGCGGCACCCACGTGAAGCGCACCGGGGATATCGGTACTTTCGTGCTGACGAGCGAAGGCGCGTCGTCGTCTGGCGTGCGCCGGATCGAGGCGCTGACCGGCGATATCGCGATGGCCGAACTGCGCCGCCGCGACAAGCTGCTCACCGAGATCGAAGGGCTGATCAAGACCTCCGAGCAGGATGTGCTCGGGCGTCTGCAGGCGATCCTCGACGAGCGCAAGGCGCAGGCCAACGAGATCGCGCAGCTGCGTCGCGAACTTGCGATGGGCGGTGGTGCTTCCGGCGGCCCGGACGTAAGTGAAATCAATGGCTTGAAGTTCGTGCCTCAAGTGGTGTCCGGCGTAACCGGCAAGGACCTTCCCGGCATCGTGGACGAGTTGAAGGACAAGGTCGGTTCCGGCGTGATCCTCGTCGTCGCGGATGCGGGCGGCAAGGCGGCCGTGGCGGCTGGCGTGACCAAGGACCTGACCGAGCGTGTGAGCGCGGTCGACCTGGTGAAGGCCGCGGCGCAGGCTCTTGGTGGGAAAGGCGGCGGTGGCCGTCCCGACATGGCGCAAGCCGGCGGGGCCGATCCATCGAAAGCCGAGGAGGCCGTTGCGGCCGTGAAAACTTTGTTGGAGGAACTTTGATGGCAGGCGCATTCTGGATCGCCCATGTAACCGTGAAAGACGCCGAGGCGTATGGCAAATATGCCGAAGGCGCGGGGCCCGCGATCGCGAAACATGGCGGGCGGTTCCTCGCCCGTGGCGCGCGTTACGTGCAGCTGGAAGGCAATGACCGGGCGCGCAACGTGGTTGCCTGGTTCCCCTCGCTGGACGCGGCCGAAACCTGCTACCGCTCCGACGACTATCAGGCGGCGCTGGCCCATGCCGACGGCGCGGCCGAACGCGATCTGGTGATCGTCGAGGCGATGGACGACGTCGAGTTCAAGTGAAGATCGTCGCGTAAATCGCTGATCAGAAGTCCGAAAAGGGGTGGCTGCGGCTGCCCCTTTTCGTTTTCGGGCGCGCCCAATTTTGCTCTGGACCTTTGGGCGGGCGACGGCTTATCTTCTCGCCATGACAACGAAGACCATCATCATCTGCTGCATTATCCGCTGACATCGTCACGCGGGCCGGTCTTCTCTTTCCAAAAACGACATGACCTTGTAAGCCCGCCGGCAGGTGCCGCCGACCCTTTGCGAGGACTTATGACCCAGATCCGTTTGCGCAATTCCCTGACCCGGAAGGTCGAGGATTTCCATCCCATCGATGCGAAGAACGTGCGGATGTATCTCTGCGGGCCGACCGTTTACGACCGCGCCCATCTCGGCAATGCGCGGCCCGTCGTGGTGTTCGACGTGCTCTACCGGCTGCTGCGCCACGTCTACGGGCCGGAGCACGTCACCTATGTGCGCAATTTCACGGATGTGGATGACAAGATCAACGCGACGGCGCTGGCGCGCAAGGAGGCCGGGGCCGAAGGGTCGCTCGAAGAGCTGATCCGCGCGCGGACCGAGGAGACCATCGGCTGGTATCATGCCGACATGGATGCGCTTGGGGCGTTGCGCCCGGATCGGGAGCCGCGCGCGACCGACTATATCGGCGCGATGATCGCGATGATCGAGACGCTGATCGCCGACGGTCACGCCTATGCCGCCGAGGGGCATGTGCTGTTCCGGGTGCGCAGCTACAAGGACTATGGCGCGCTGTCGGGTCGGACTGTCGATGACATGATGGCGGGGGCTCGGGTCGAGGTTGCGCCGTTCAAGGAAGACCCGATGGATTTCGTGCTCTGGAAACCCTCCGACGAGGGGCTGCCGGGCTGGGAGAGCCCGTGGGGCAGGGGCCGTCCGGGCTGGCATATCGAATGCTCGGCCATGTCTTACGAGCTGCTGGGTGCGTCGTTCGACATCCATGGCGGCGGGATCGACCTGCAATTCCCGCACCACGAGAACGAGATCGCGCAAAGCTGCTGCGCCCATCCCGAGGGCTCCTTCGCGAATTACTGGCTGCATAACGAGATGCTGCAGGTCGAGGGCAAGAAAATGTCCAAGAGCTTGGGCAATTTCTTCACCGTGCGGGATCTGCTCGACGGCCATGACGGCGAGAAGGGTATTCCGGGCGAAGTGATCCGGTTCGTGTTCCTGCAGACGCACTATACGAAGCCGATGGATTGGACGGCTGAGAAGGCGCGGGCGGCGGCTGCGACCCTGCGCAAGTGGCGGACAGCTGTTGATGGGGTCACACCTTCACCCGAGGCGGCGCCGGAGGTGATCGCTGCGCTCACCGACGATCTTAACACGGCGGGTGCCATCGCGGCGCTGCATCAAATCGATGATCCAGCAGTTCTGAAGGCTTCCGCTGCGATGCTCGGCCTGCTTGACGATGGGATGGGCGATTGGGTCGCGGCACCGGAGGCCGATCTCTCGGGGCTCGCCGACAAGCTCGTTGCTTTGCGTGCTAATGCGATGGAAACCAAGGACTTCGCGCCGGTCGATGCAATGAAACAGGCGCTCGTCGCGGCAGGTGTTGAGGTGCGCATGTCGAAGGCCGGGGTGGAATTGCTGCCCGGATCCGATTTCGACCCCGCCAAGCTGGAGGGTCTGTGATGGCTTACGCAACGCAGGTTTGCCCCCGGCCCGAGGGTGGGGGCATCTTCGCCCCCGCCCTGGGGGGCGGGTCGGGGGCGAACCGGATCGCAAGCGATCCGGTGGTTCTTGGACCCTTAGGGCGCGGCCCGACGTGCCGCTGGGCGGAACGTAACCTCGACGGAGGCAACCAATGACCAAACAACGCCTCTATCTCTACGACACGACGCTCCGCGATGGGCAGCAATCGGCGGGCGTCCAGTTCTCGGTGCCTGAGAAGATCGAGATCGCCAAGGCGCTCGACGCAATCGGCATCGACTATATCGAAGGCGGCTGGCCCGGGGCGAACCCGACCGACAGCGATTTCTTCGAAGCGCGGCCCGAGACGCGGGCAACCTTCACGGCTTTCGGGATGACCAAGCGGGCAGGGCGCTCGGCCGCGAATGACGACGTTCTCGCGGGCGTGATGAACGCGAATACGCCCGCCGTCTGCCTCGTCGGCAAGACGCATGACTACCACGTCACCACCGCGCTCGGGATCACGCTGGAGGAGAACCTAGAGAATATCCGCGCCTCGGTCGCACATATGGTGGCGCAAGGCCGCGAGGCGCTGTTCGATGCGGAGCATTTCTTCGACGGCTACAAGACGAACCCGGACTATGCGCTGGAGTGCTGCCGTGCGGCCTTTGAGGCGGGCGCGCGCTGGATCGTGCTTTGCGACACCAATGGCGGCACGCTGCCGGGCGAGATCGGCAAGATCGTCGAGGCGGTGATCGCGGCGGGCATTCCCGGCGACCGTCTCGGCATCCATTGCCATGACGATACCGGCAACGCCGTGGCGGGCAGCCTCGCCGCAGTTGAGGCCGGTGCGCGCCAAATCCAAGGCACGCTCAACGGTCTGGGCGAGCGCTGCGGCAACGCGAACCTGATCACGCTGATCCCGACGCTGCTCTTGAAAGAGCCTTACGCGTCGACGCTCGACACTGGCATCAGCCATGAGAGCCTGCGCGGGATCACCAAGCTCTCGCGCAAGCTCGACGATATCCTGAACCGGGTGCCGCTGCGCTCGGCGCCCTATGTGGGCGCCTCGGCTTTTACTCATAAGGCTGGTCTGCACGCTTCGGCAATCCTCAAAAATCCAGACACTTACGAGCATATCGATCCGGCTGTGGTGGGGAATACGCGGCTGATCCCGATGTCCAACCAGGCCGGCCAATCGAACCTGCGCGCGCGGCTCAAGGGGATGGGGATCGAGGTCGAAAAGGACGATCCGCGCCTCGCGCGTATCCTCGATCTTATCAAGGAACGCGAGGATCAGGGCTATGCCTATGACGGCGCGCAGGCGAGTTTCGAGCTTCTCGCGCGTGCCGAACTGGGGCAGCTGCCGAATTTCTTCGAAGTGAAGCGCTACAAGGTCACTGTGGAGCGTCGGAAGAACCGCTACGACAAGATGGTTTCGATTTCGGAAGCCGTCGTGGTGGTTAAGGTCGGCGGCAAGAAGATGCTCTCGGTCTCGGAAAGTATGGACGAGCAGGGCCATGACCGCGGCCCGGTGAACGCACTCTCGAAAGCTCTGTCGAAGGATCTGGGCCCCTATCAGAACCTCATCGACGACATGAAACTGGTCGATTTCCGGGTCCGTATCACCCAAGGCGGCACCGAGGCCGTGACCCGCGTCATCATCGACAGCGAAGACGGCGCAGGCCAGCGCTGGTCCACCGTGGGCGTGTCGCCGAACATAGTCGACGCGAGTTTCGAGGCGCTCCTCGACGCGATGATCTGGAAACTGCTGCGCGACGGGGCGCAACCGGCATGAGCGATCTGGCCGCCTCCCTGCAAGCGTCAGCCGAGGCCGTGCGCCAGGGCGATCCCGATCGCTTCGCCGCGACGATGGCCGCGCCCGCCGAACTGCGCGACCGCCTCTGGCCGCTCTACGCCGCCAATCTCGAGATCGCGCGCGCGCCCTGGGCTTCGTCAGAGCCGATGGTCGCCGAGATGCGACTGCAATGGTGGGTCGATGCCCTCGAGGCGCTGTCCGAACAGCGGGAGCCCCCGCACGAGATCGGCCCGGCGCTGGTGTCGGTCGCAGCGCCCGCCCGCCATCTGATTGCTGCCGCCGAGGCTCGACGCGCCGACTGTTGGCCCGAACCTTTCGACGATATTTCAAGCCTTTGGGCCTATCTCGACCAGACCTCCGGAGCGCTGTACTGGGCCGCTGCCGAGGCGCTCGGCGCGCCGAATGAGGCCGAGATCGCGGTGCGCAGTTTCGGCGCGGGCGCCGGGTTGGCGGCGCTTCTGCAGGCATGGCCCGACCTGGCTGCGCGCGGTCGTCCGCCACTTGCTGCGCCCGACGCTGAGACCTTGCGCCAGCTCGCGGCCGAGGGGCAGGCGCGCCTCGAGCCCGCGCGCAAGCTGCGGCTCGGCGCCGCCAAGGCCGCGCTTCTACCGGGATGGCAGGCGAGAGCCGTCCTCGCGCGCGCGCACGGCTCAGATGACCCGCTCGCGCCGGGCGCATTGGTGCTGTCGGAATTCCGGCGTCGCTCGGGCCTTCTGCGCGCCGCCTTGCTTGGTGTCTGAGCGCGTCTGCATCGTAGAGCGCAGGAAATTTTCCGAAGTTAGAGGAATCTTCAACTCTTCGCCGGATGGTGACCGCGATTGCCCCGATCTATCGGGTCGCTGCCGCAGTTCGCCGGAGGACGTTGATGCGCTTTTTCGACAATCTCAAACTCGGATTGAAGTTACCGCTGATGCTGGTGGCGATCGCAATGGTCGCACTGACGATCATGGGAATTTCTGCCTATCGCACCGCGCACGGGTTGCTGGAAAGCGAGGGGAGGCAGCGTCTCGGGCGGACGCTCGAGGCGCGCGCGGCGCTGGTGGAAGACTGGGCGCAGCGGCTTGCTTCCAACACGCGCACGATCTCGGCCAATCCCGACACGGCCCGGGCGCTTTACGAGTTCACAAGAAGCGTCGACAACCTCGACTCCGCGGCGATCGATAGTTTGAGAAACGGGACGGCCGAGGCCGGCGCGTCCGCGGGCGAAATGAGCGGCCCTCTGCGGGACTACCGCCTGCTGCAGGACCGCTATGGCCCTGTGATCGAACAGATTTTTGCTGAGCATGGATTGGACGATCTTTATCTGGTCGATCGCGACGGTCGCATCGTCTTCGCGGTTCGTGATCACGCCGCGATCGGCCACCCCCTCAGGGACGAGCCCGCCGGCCTGAAGGAGGCCGCGACAAAGGCTTTGGACTGGTTGAACGCGCCGCGGCGCATGGTGTCGGCAAGCACCGTCGCCGTGCCTCCGCCGCATTTCAACGCCGGCGAGGGGCGGTTTTTCGCAGCGCGCCCCGTGCGCAGCGGCACCGGCCTCAACCTCGGAGCGGTGGTCTTGCAAAAGCCCATGACACAGCTTGGGCAGATCATGGCCAACCCGCGCGGCATGGGCGAGACCGGTGAGGGGTTCCTGATAGATGCGGAAGGTCGGCTGATGAGCGACCTTCGCTTTCCTGACGCCGCACCGAAGCCGGGGGAGGCTTTGCCCGAGCCGACCCTGAATGCCGTGAAACAGGGGCAGGATGAAGTGACTTCGCTTTCGGGGCACCCGGCAATCGAACGAACATTGGCGCTCACCCTGTTCGATGAACCCTATTGGGCGGTCGTGGAACAGGACAGGGCAGAGCTTTTCGCGCCAGCTACGTCGCTCGCCCGCTCGATGCTTTTCAATGCGTCCTGGCTCATCCTTCTGCTTGCGGCGCTGTCGACCTGGATGGCGCGATCTGTCTCAAATCCCCTTAAAGGACTCGCGAAGTCCATTCGCAAGATTAGCGAAGGGGATTACACCGGTGAGATCGTGCAGACCCGTCGCGGCGACGAGGTCGGCGCGATCGCCTCGGCGCTGAGCAACCTGCGCAATGAGCTCGATCGTGCCGAAGCCATCCAGCGCGAGGCGACCCGACAAGGCGCAGCCTTTGCGAATGCCTCCGCCGCGCTGATGATCGTCGATCAGGATTTCCGCATCACGCATGTCAACCGTGCGCTGGTAGAACTGGTCGCATCCCGGATCAAGGAGTTTCGCGTCGTCAGTCCCGACCTTGATCCCGACGGTCTCGTTGGCCGGTCGATGGACGACTTCCATGCGGAGCGGCATCACGCGCGTGCGCTGCTCGATGATCCCGGCAAATTGCCGCTTCATGTCGATATCAAGGTCGGTGATGGCCGTTTCGGAGTCGACGTCACCAATTTTGTCGATGCCGACGGCAATCAGGCCGGTTTTGTCGTCGAATGGCAAGATGTCACCGAGCGTCGCATGAAGGATGCGCTCGTTTCGGCCATCGAGCGTGGCCAACTCGTTTGCGAAACGGATCCTGCGGGCTTGGTGACGCGAATGAACGCAAATATGCAGACGCTCCTTGGAGCGCAGGCGCAAAACCTGACAGGGCAGCCGCTGAAGGAATGGCTGAGCCCTATCGATGGCAGCGATCCTTGGCCCACGGTCGCCGCCGGGCAGTCCGTGACCGCCCGCTTCACGATGCGCGCCCCGGAGGGAGATGCCTACCTGCTCGACGGCACGCTGAATGGGATCTCGGACAAAGCCGGTCGCTTGATGAAGATTTTTCTCATGGCGAATGACGTGACTGCGGCAGAGACCGCTCTCACCACCGCGCAGAACCGCAACCTTGCAATGCTGGAGGCGCAGAAATCGGTGGTCGAGTCCTTGCAGGTCGGCCTTGCCGCCCTCTCCCGCGGCGACCTGAGCCTGACTCTCGACATGGAGTTCACCGAGGAATACGAGGCGCTGCGCAATGACTTCAATGATGCAGCGCGAAATCTCGCTGCAGCAATCGAAACCGTGATAGACAACGCGGCGGCGATCGATACCGAGGCACGTGAGATCGCGTCGGCCTCTGACGATCTCAGTCGCAGAACCGAACAACAGGCCGCCACGCTCGAAGAAACGGCTGCCGCGCTCGATGAATTGTCATCGTCTGTCACAACCTCGGCGCAAGGGGTGGCCGAAACGGATCGCGTGGTCTCCGAGGCCCGTAATAGCGCCGAGACATCGGGCGAAGTGGTGAAACAGGCAATTCAAGCTATGGGCGAGATCGAAACCAGCTCGCTTCAGATTTCCAAAATCATTGGCGTGATCGACGAAATCGCGTTCCAGACCAACCTTCTCGCACTTAATGCCGGCGTCGAAGCTGCGCGCGCGGGTGAAGCGGGGCGCGGCTTCGCCGTCGTCGCCTCAGAGGTGCGTGCCCTCGCGCAGCGCTCTTCGGAGGCCGCTCGCGAGATTGATGCCCTGATCACCGCGTCGAGCGAACAGGTTACGCGCGGCGTCGGCCTCGTCCATGAAACCGGTCGCGCCCTCGAGGGCATTCTCGGCGCGGTGATGGACATTTCATCGCGCGTTTCAGAAATAGCGGGCGGCGCGCGTGAACAGGCGGAAGGACTCAAGGAGATCAATACTGCGGTCAATCAGCTCGACCAGGTGACCCAACAAAACGCTGCAATGTTCGAAGAAACCACAGCGGCGAGCCACGCCTTGACCACAAACGCGACTTCACTGCGCGACATCACAGCGCAATTTACAGTCAATACGCAGTCACTCTCGCCGCCTGCGCGCGAGCGCTCCGAGTTGTCGCAAGTAACATCGAACGAAAGAGACGGGAACGTCGAGCTTTCGCGCGCGGTCGGCGACACGACGCCGCGCGCCGCCAGCTTTGCAGCCGAAGACTGGGAAGAATTTTGAGTTCGCGCGAGGGAAAACCAATGCCGGATGATTTTGCTTCCGCCAAACGGGTTCTCATCGTCGATGACTCCGCTACGATGCGTAAGCTCATTCGGGCGCGCCTCGCGACGGACCGGCGGCTTGTCGTGGTCGGCGAGGCGGCAGACGCGTTCGAGGCGCGCGAAAAAATAAAAATGCTTTTGCCCGATGTGATCACGCTCGATGTCGAGATGCCGCGAATGAGCGGTCTAGTTTTCCTCGAACGCCTCATGCGTTTACGGCCGATCCCCGTGGTCATGGTGTCGACAGAAACACATAAAGGATCGCGTGCGGCAATCGAAGCGCTCGCCCTCGGAGCGATTGACTGCGTTGGAAAGCCCCGGTTCGGTAATCTCGAAAGAAGTTTCGAAGTGCTTCCGGAAATTCTTCTCGCAAGTGCGAACGCGCGACTACCTCAAAGAGCGCGTGATCGCGCCGCGATTACACCCGCGCGAAACTTTCGGTGGGACGGTCAAATCGTGCTTATCGGTTCCTCGACCGGTGGTGTCGACGCGCTTGAGACGATACTGAAAGGGTTTCCCGGGAATTGCCCTCCCACCCTCATCGCGCAACATATGCCGGAAAGCTTCCTAGCGAGCTTCGCCGAACGACTCGATCGCATGATAGCGCCAAACGTTCGCCTCGGCATGACGGGGACGTCTCTTGAGCAAGGTCATGTTTATCTCGCGCCTGGTGGCGCAACGCATCTCACGGTTCGAAACGCGAAAGCTCCTGAACTCGCATTGATCGAGAGCGAGAAGCGAAACGGGCATCGCCCGTCAGTAGATGTGCTATTCGAATCTGCGGTCGAGATAGCGGCGAAGGCGGTCGCTGTTTTGCTCACCGGTATGGGAAGGGACGGGGCGGAGGGAATGTTGCAACTTCGCAGAGCTGGAGCACATTGTTTCGCCCAAGATGAAGCGACATCGATCGTTTTTGGAATGCCGCGTGCTGCTCTTGAACTTGGAGCCGCGTCCTATTCGGTTCCGCTGGAAGAGATTTCGCAAGAAATTCTGACTAGATCTGCTCAGATTTCCGCGCCGGAAGGCAAGGTGGGTGGTACATGAGCGCCGTTGCTTCAGGTCGGCCAATCCACATTTCGCAAGGTGAGTTTCTTGTCGCAGGAGCGGGAGCGCAATCTATCACGACCATCCTTGGTTCCTGTGTGGCCTGCTGTCTTTACGATGGGAAAGCGCGTGTCGGCGGAATGAATCACTTTCTCTTGCCAGATACCACCGGCTCAACTTTTCAAGCGGCGAGCTTTGGTGTGAACGCAATGGAACTGCTGATAAATGAACTGATCAAGCAGGGTGCGCAACGTGGTGACCTTTGCGCGAAGCTCTTCGGTGGCGCGCGCATGGTCAATGGACTATCGGATATCGGATTGAAGAACAGCAAGTTCTCAATCGAGTTCCTCGCCAAGGAGGGTATCCCCTGTGTCAGCCAAAGCCTAGGGGGCTCGCAAGCTCGTCGGATAGTGTTTTGGCCTGACACCGGGCGAGCGCGCCAGAAGCTGCTCGGGGATGCAAAGGTTCTTGAACGCGAGATTGCACCAGCGCCATCTCTCGACATCGAGTTGTTCTAGTACGTCGGATGAAAAACACGTTACCTTCCTTCGTAGTTCGGGCATGGCTCAATCGAGTCGCAAAATGTATTCGGAAGCTCAGCTACTTCAAAACCAACTGACGTCACCGTCAGTGGCGCGTTTTTGAAACTCGGCAAAATGCTCGGGATCGAGAGCTGCTGCAAGGTCTTGAAGCCGAAGTGAGGCAAAAACCGTGTCTGCGTCGCAGGCGAGGTCGGGCGATATCTGCTCAGAGAGCTTGTTGACGAAAGCCCCGAGGTCTTCAAGAGATTGACTTATGAAATCAATGCTTTGAATCTCACGAACGATATGCGGCGAGAGATCGCCGTCAATCCCGCTTGCTGAAAGCGTTTTCTGGAGTGAAACCGACAAGCGAGCGAGCGTTTCCAATTCTCGCCCGACGCGTGCGGTGATGTCTCTGACTGGGAGTTGGCGGGCGTATTGCCGCATTACAAACGTCCCACGACAGCTTCGATACACGCTTTCAGTTCGGGCGGGGTGAATGGTTTCTTGATGAAGTTGTTCATCCCAAGACGTCGGCCAGTCTCGATGATTTCGCGATCGGCTCGTCCGGTGATCAGGATAAATCCTAGCCCCTTCGTGCGTGCGTTCTTTCGCATTGCCTGAAGGAACTGCAAGCCGTCCATTCCGGGCATGTTGTAGTCAGAGATCACAAGATGAACGGGCTTGGCTTCGAGGCTCTGAAGTGCGCTTTGACCGTCGGTCGCGTATCCGACCTGTCGAATACCCATCGCGTCGAGCGCTTGCATAATGAGACCTCGACTCGTCGACATGTCGTCGACCACGAGGATACGCAATTGGTCTCTCAATGCCATGAAGTCAGATCCTGCTGGTTCGATTAGTCAGTTGATAGGTCGTGACGCCTGCGGTTCGGAGATTCGAGTGTTTCCCGTCCGTTACCCGTTCAGAATGGCCAACAAAGAGGTATCCCCCTGGTGTCAGCTGTTCTTCGAACCGCTCCCAGAGCAGGGCCTGCGCTGCCGGCGCGAAGTAGATGACGACGTTGCGACAAAAAATCACGTCGAATTTTCCGCGCATTGGCCAGCGGTCGTGGAGATTGAGTTCACGGAACTGCACAAGACCGCGAAGGTTCGAGACAACTTGATAATCTTCGCCTTCCTGTCGAAAATATTTTTTGCGCAGGTTCTCTGGCACCGCCTCAAGCGCAGCTGCGGGATACCTCCCCTTCGCGCCCTGTTCGATCATGAGAGGATCGATGTCGGTTGCGAGGATGCGCAGGTTCAGGGTCGCGAAATCGGGAGCGAGCTCGGCTATTGTCATGGCCATCGAGTAGGCTTCTTGACCGTTCGAGGATCCCGCTGACCACAGACGAACGCGGCCTCCGCGGCGGGCTTCTTCCAGGAGGGGGGGGAGCACTACTTGGCGCAGTGTCTCGAAGTGGTGGTTCTCGCGGAAGAAATGGGTGACATTCGTCGTGAGAGCCGAAACCATGCGACGGCATTCGTCGCGCCCCCCCTCGGAGCTCACGAGCGCAATATAGTCCTTGTAGGTTGCGAGCCCCAAGGCCCTGAGCCGTTTAGCAAGACGGCTTTGGACCATCGAGGTTTTGCCGGGCGCGAGCACAATGCCCGTCGTGTCGGAAAGGAGCTGTGCGATCGCTCTAAACTCCGCCTCTGTCGGCGCGACTTGCCCCAATGTGGACTGCGGAGCGTTCATGCGGCCTCGATCGCCTCTTGCGGGAGTACGGACGTGAGGTCGAGGATCCGGATCATTCGGCCTTCGACGATCGTGAGCGCCGAAATGTAGCGTTGCGAGATGTCGGCGTTGAGATCGGGCGGAGGTTGCATCTCCGAACGGGGGAGGGCGAGGATGTCGGAGACCGCGTCGACAAGGAGGCCTGCAGTTTGCCCGCCGACCTGAACGACGATTATCACGTTGCGAGCATCGCCTGCGACCGGTTCCATTCCCAGGCGAACGGAAAGATCTACAACGGGCAGAACCGTGCCACGCAAGTTGATCACGCCGCGTACGAAGGTGGGCGCGTGGGGCAGTGGGGTGGCGCGGGTCCAACCGCGGATCTCGCGGACCGACATGATGTCGACGCTGTATTCCTCTTCGCCCAGACGGAAGGAGAGGAGCTCGACTTCGGCGGCTTCAGATTTGGACGAATTGTCTTCGGTCATGGCTTATCCTGCGAGTGAGAGATCGATGGCGCGGGTGTTGCCCGAGGCGGTTTGCACGAGATCGGCAGGGTCGAGAATGAGCGCGATCTGACCATCGCCGAGGATTGTCGCCGCAGCGACGCCCGGAATGTGGCCGTAGGACTGTTGTAGGCCTTTGATCACCACCTGCCGTTGCTCGAGTATTGAATCGACGACAAGTGCGGATCGGGCGCCGTCTTCCTGCGCTGTGAGCAGGACGACATCTCCGCTATAGGAGTTCTTCGGGTCTCGGTATCCGAGTTCCGCGCCGAGATCGAAAAGGGGCACGAAGGCACCGCGCAGGTGGATCACATTGGTCGATGGCCCAAGTGCGCGGATGTCTTCACTTGTTAGCGTGGCCGTTTCAAGGATCGACGAGAGAGGCACGACGAGGGTTTCTCCGGCGACGTTGACGACCATGCCGTCGAGCACGGCGAGTGTCAGCGGCAGGGAAATCGAAAAGCAGCTGCCTTTGCCGGGGGCGGAGGTGATCGAGATTCGACCGCCGAGGGATTGAATCGAGCTTTTGACGACGTCCATGCCGACGCCCCGACCTGAAAGCGCCGAAACCTGATCGGCGGTGGAGAAGCCGGGCAGGAAGAGCAGGTTGTCGATTTCGCTGTCCGAGAGTTGGGCATCGGCGGCGATCAGGCCTTTTTCGACCGCTTTGCCGAAGACTTTCTTGCGGTTGATGCCGCCGCCGTCATCGCTGACTTCTATGACGACCCGGCCGGAGCGATGGTGGGCCGAGAGGGTGACGATGCCTTCGCGTGGTTTGCCTGCGGCCACGCGCGTGTCCGGGGCTTCGAGACCATGATCGACGGCGTTGCGGATCATGTGGGTGAGTGGATCGGCGAGGCGTTCGATGACGGTCTTGTCGACCTCGGTGGTCTCGCCTTCGGTCTTTAGGCGGACATCCTTTCCGATTGCCGAGGAGGCCTCGCGAACGATCCTGGCCATTCGCTGGAACAGCGGTTTGACCGGCTGAGCGCGGATCATCATTACGCTGTCCTGGATGTCGCGAGTGAGCATCATGAAAGCTTCGAGCCCAGTATTTACGGCTGAATTGGGCGGAAGCCCGGCTTCGGCGACGGATTGGGCGAGCATCGCTTGGTTGATCACCAATTCGCCGACAAGGTTCACCAGACGATCGATCCGCTCGATGTCGACGCGCACCGTGGCACCTTGTTCGGCGGCCGGCGCGGGGGGGGCGGCGGCTGCGGGCTGCGCAGCGGTTGGCTTCGCAGTCTCAGCTTGATGCCCGGTGGGGGACGGATCGGCCTTGCGCGAGGGGGCTGCGGGCGCGGCCTCGGCTCCCTCTTCCGCTCGGGGAGGGGCGGCGTTTTCCGAACTCTGCGCTTCCGATTCAAGATCTTGGCCGTCGTCTTCCTCTTCGTGGGCGTATTCGCGCAGTTCGCTATCGATGCCGGGGAGCCCCGCGGGGGGCACTTCGGGTGTTTCTAGTGTCGGGGAGATATCGAGCTGACAGACATCTTCGACGAATTCGAAGACCTCGCGAATTTCGTCTTCACCGATATCGCCGGTGATCTGTACCGACCAGCCGAGATGGTTCTCCTCGGCGTCGAGCGCGTCGAGCGACGGGACCGCAGTCGTGTCGGTCACGACGGAGATATCTGCAATATCGGAAAGGGCTCGCAGGAGTTGGAGCGGTTCGTTGCCAGAGGCGTAGAGAGCGGTATCCGGGCGGAACTCCAGGTTGAATCCCGACGGAGGTGCCTCCACCGGCACGAAATCGAAGTCGAGATCGAGCGCAAGACCCATAGGTTGGAAATCTGAAACCTCATCGTCTTCCGCTTCCGCCACGCGCTCTGCCCCGCTCTCGCCCAAAAGCGCTTCGAGAGACTGCAGGCACGCCTCGGCGGTTGCGGGTTCAGGTGAGCCTTCGCGGGCGGCATGGATCTCGTCGGTGAGCAAATCGGCCGCTTGAAAGAATAGTTTCACCGCTTCGGGCGTGAGGGCGAGCCTGCCTGAGCGCAGTTCGTCCAGCACGGTTTCGAAGCGATGGGCGAAAGCGACCAGCGCATCGAGGCCGAAGGCGCCGGCGCCGCCCTTGATCGAATGGACCGCCCGAAAGACGACGTTGATCGTTTCGCCATCGTCGGCCCCTTCGTCGAGGTCGGAGAGCGCGTCTTGCAGGCTTTCGAGCAGCTCTTCGCATTCGATGAAGAAGGACGCTTTGATTTCTGCCATCGGGTCGGACATGTCGCGCTCCTTACCCGGCAACCATGTTGAGCGCCTTGACCAGCTTGGTCGGGTCGAAAGGCTTCACGATCCAGCCGGTCGCCCCGGCGGCGCGGGCGCGGGCTTTCAGCTCTGCCGCGGATTCGGTGGTGAGGACGAGGATCGGGGTGGCGCGGTGGCGTTCCTGGCCGCGCACAGCCTCGATGAAGCCGAACCCGTCGAGGCGCGGCATGTTGATGTCGGAGATTATCGCGTCAGGCTCCAGCCCGTCGAGAACCTCCAGCCCGTGCACGCCGTCTTCGGCGAGATAAAGCTCCATCCCGGCGTGTTCGAGGGTGAGTTTGAGCATGTCGCGAATGGTGCGGCTGTCGTCGACCGCGAGGACTTTCAGGGTCATACGGCCTCCGCATCCGGCTGATGTTGCAGATCGGCGCGCGAGAGGCCGAACCGGGCGAGCGCGCTTTCGAATGCCTCGGAGCTGGACGTGATCTCGAGGCGGTGGCCCGCGCTTCGTGCGGTTTTCGCCGCGGACACCAGCAGCTGTAGCCCAAGCGCCCCGAGATGGGTCACGTTGGAGGCATCTAGCGCGACGTCCTGCGTCGCCACGCATGTCAGCGACTCATGCAGCGAGCGCACGGTCGCAAGATCGATCCGGTCGGGCAGGGTAAGCGCAGTCATGGCGCCACCGGAAAGTCACGAAGGCAGGGCGTACGCATCGGCAACCTCTTTCAAACACATCCGTGAAAGAGGTCTAAGTTCAAGCCGTTAAAATAGGCTTGACGGAAACGCGCCTATCGCGACATCCGCGAAGAAAGATAGGAGGCGCAGCCCTGCAGCGCTGCGTAATCGTCTTCGATCACATAGACCGGGAAGGCGCGCAGGAACTCCGAGAAGCGGCCCTTGGCCTGCATCGCTTCGGCGAAGCCGAATTCCTCGAGCCACGGCACGACGCCGCGCGCCGCGCCACCGATCAGGTAGATGCCGCCGAAGGGCAGGTGGGTCAGCGCCAGATCACCCACGACACGGCCCAGCATCTGAACGAACAATTGCCCCGCCGCGACGGCTTTCTCCTCGCCACGGGTGATCGCTTCGAGGATTTCCTGCCCGGACGTGGTCGCGTCTTCCTCTCCCCGGAGATAGGCGTAGAGACGTTCCAGACCGCGGCCCGACACGACATGCTCGACACTGGCGAAATCATGTTTCGCATCGAGATAGGTCTTGAGCGCGAAATCGGCCTCGGTCTCGATCGGCAAGGTGGTGTGTCCGGCCTCGGAAGGGGGGACGACGCGGCCGCCGGGGCCCTCGTGCACGGGAGCCGCGTTGAAGCCGGTGCCTATGCCGACCACCAGCCGCGCGGAGCCTTCCTTCGCGGGCAGCCCGGGCAGGATCGGACGCACGGCATCCTCGGCGAGACTTCCCAGCGCATGACCCTGCGCCTGCAGATCGTTGAGCACGAAGACCTGATCCGTCCCGGTCAGGCGCGCGATATTGTCGGCACGGATTATCCAGGCGAGATTGGTCATCTCGGCCACGTCGTCGCGCACCGGGCCGGCGGCGGCGACGCAGGCACCCGCAATGGGACCGCAATCCTCGTCGCGGATATATTCAGCGAGAATCTCCTCCAGCGCACCGCGGCCCAGATTGGGATACCGACGGATCGTGGAATGGATCAGCTTGCCGTCGCGGGCCATCGCGACCCGGGTATTGGTGCCGCCGATATCGGCCAGCAGGGTGATTTGATCGCTCATCCGCGGCTCCCCAATGCGTCTTTCCATGCCAGATAGGACGCTTTCGGGGTGCGCTGCAAGCTGTCGAAGTCCACGTGGACGAGCCCGAAGCGTTTCTCGTAGCCCAAGGCCCACTCGTAATTGTCCATCAGTGACCAGCCGATATAGCCCTTCACGGGGGTGCCCTCGGCGATCGCGCGCTGCACGGCGGCGAGGTGCTCGCTGTAATAGGCGATGCGATGCGGGTCCTCGACCTTGCCATCCTCGACCACGTCGGGCGCGGCCATGCCGTTCTCGGTCACGTAGAGCGGCAGGTCACCGGTATATTCGCGCGAGAGACGGGTCAGGAACTGATAGAGCCCCTCGGGATAGATCTCCCAGCCCATCGCGGTTTTCGGCAGCGGGCCGTCGACCTCGTGATGCGCGGGCCACGGGCCCTCGGTGGGCGCGATGCGCTTGCAGGTGTAGTAATTGAGCCCCAGCCAGTCGAGCTTCTCGCCGATCAGAGCGAAATCGTCTTCCCAGTTATGCGGCATGTGCGGCGCGAAGGCTTCCATCACCTGCTCGGGGTAACGTCCCTTGAAGATGCCCTCAACGAAGAAGCGGTTGTAATAGGCATCATAGAGATCTGCAGCGGCGGCGGCCTCGGGGCTGTCATCGGCGGGGATCGGGTATTCCAGATTGCATACCGCGCCGAGGTTCTTCATCCCGTGCGCGCGCATCACACGCGTCGACTTGCCATGGGCGAGCAGAACGTGATGCATCGCATGCGCCGTCGCGCGAATGTCGCGCAGGCCCGGCGCGTGATGGCCGAGGAAGTGGCTCAGCCAACTGACGCACCAAGGCTCGTTGATCGGGGCGGCGGACCAGATCCGGTCGCCCAGACGATCCGCGATGACCTGCGTGAAGTCGGCGAACCAGGAGGCGATATCGCGGTTGCGCCAACCACCCTTGTCGGCGAGCGGCGCGGGCAGCTCCCAGTGATAGAGCGTGAGCGCCGGTTTCAGCCCGCGCTCCAGCATCCCGTCGACCAGTCGGTCGTAGAAGTCCAGACCCTCGCGATTCACCGGGCCGCGCCCTTCGGGCATCACGCGCGCCCAGGAGGTCGAGAAGCGGTAGATGTCGAATCCCGCATTGGCGATCAGGTCGAGGTCTTCTTCCCAGCGGTGGTAGTGATCGCAGGCCACGGCGCCATTCTCGGCGCGCACGACATTGCCCGGTGTGGCGGCGAATGTGTCCCAGTGGGTCGGGCCTGCGCCACCAAAGGAATGGCCCTCGATCTGGTAGGAGGAGGTGGCGACGCCGAACTGGAAATCGGCAGGAAAATCAGAGCGTTTCGGGAGCATCTTCATCCTGTGTGTAAAATTGGTTTCAATTCGGGCGCGGCGCGCCTCATTGTGCGGGGACGGGTCCGGTGGACTGGCCGAGAACCAGAACCGCCTCCATCAGTTCGTGGCGCGGGCTGCGGTCGCCGCTCTCGATCTGCTCGATCAGCAGCGCCGCGCAGCGTCGTCCCGCCTCGCGCACCGACGAGCGCGTCGCGGTGAAGATCGGCTCTTCCGCCGTGCCGTTTCTCAGGTAGCCCAACTCGTCGTCATGGGTCACGATTGAGACATCGCGCCCCATCACCAGCCCGGCCTCTTCGATGCCGCGTCGCGCCCCCATCGCGGATAGCAGCGAGGCGGTCAGGAAGGCGGTCGGCGGGTCGGGCCATTGCAACATCTCGCGCGCCGCATCATGGCCCTGTGCCTCGGTCATCTCGCCCTCGACGATCAGGTCGGGATCGACCGGAAGGCCGCGCGCCCGGAGCGCCGCCTCGTAGCCGCGTCGACGCCTGCAGGCGAAATCCATCTCTTTGATGCCGTTGATCAGCGCGATCCGCCGATGACCCAGATCGAGCAGGAAATTTGTGGCCCGCTCGAAGGCGCGCTTGTTGTTCACATCGACCCAGCTGAAGGCGGAATCCGATCCGCTGACCCGCCCGTGCAGAACGTAAGGCAGCCCCAGCGCGTCGAGCATCTCGATCCGGTGATCCCCGACTTTCGGGGCGTGGATCAGCACGCCGTCGACATTGCCTTTCGAGCGCAGTTCGGCATAGGCGCGGGCCTCGGAATCGTCGGGCACGATCGTCATGACCATGTCGTAGCCCCGCTGCGCATAGACTTCACCCGCGCCAGCGATGAAATCGGCGAAGACCGGGTTCACGATCTCGTGCCGATCCGAGATCGGGATGATGTGACCGATCGCCATCGTCCGTCCCGTCGCAAGCCGTTTCGCCTGCGTATTGGGGTGGTAGTTCGCGGCCTCGGCAGCTTCGCGCACGCGGCGGCGCGTGGCTTCCGAAACTTCCGGATAGCCATTGAGCGCGCGGCTCACCGTGGTGGGGGACAGCCCCAGTTCCTGTGCCAAGGTCTTGAGATTCATATCGGGTTCTAAAAGCCAAACCGCTTTGGATTGGAGGCGAGACTAGGCTTAGCCTCGCACGCCGTCAATGCTGCGCGCGCGGCGTTCCTCCTGCTGCGCCGCGGCGTGCAGCTGCGCGCAACCAACGACGATATAGAGTATATTTGAACACGACGAGAGCGCGTTTTGTTGACATCGCTGCGAGGCTCTGAAACGGTCGCAGACGTCCAAAGCGCTTTGGGTCGGGCGAGTCGCCAAGCCGAAAAGCGCGACACACCGGGAGGATTTCATGACCAAACATCTGATGCTTGGGATCGCGGCGCTGGCGCTGTCGGCCGGGCTCGCTAACGCGCAGGATCTCAATTTCGCGCCGGGCAGCGACGGCGACAAGTTCGACTGGCAAAGCTATGACCAATTCAAGAGCGACACCGATCTGAGCGGCGAGACGCTGACGATCACTGGCCCGTGGACCGGCAATGACAAGGCGCTCTTCGAGAGCGTTCTGGCTTATTTCGAAGCCGCGACCGGGGCCAAGGTGAACTACTCGGGGTCGGAGAGCTTCGAGCAGGATATCGTGATCGCCGCCAAGGCCGGCACGCCCCCGAATATCGCGGTGTTCCCGCAGCCGGGCCTCGCATCGGACATGGCCCGCCAGGGATACCTGACGCCGATGCCCGACGGGACGGGCGACTGGATCAAGAACAATTACGCCGCCGGAAAATCCTGGGAGGATCTGTCCACCTACAAGAACAAGGATGGCGAGGCGCAGACCTTCACCTTCCCGTTCAAGGCGGACCTGAAATCGCTCGTCTGGTACGTGCCGGAGAACTTCAAGGAAGCGGGCTACAAGGTGCCTGAGACCATGGAGGATCTGAAGTCGCTGACCGAGCAGATCAAGGCCGATGGCGGCACGCCGTGGTGTATCGGTCTGGGTTCGGGGGCTGCGACCGGCTGGCCCGCGACCGACTGGGTCGAGGATATCATGCTGCGCACGCAGTCGCCCGAGACCTATGACGATTGGGTCACCAACAAGCTGAAGTTCAACGATCCCAAGGTCGTCGAGGCGATCAAGGATTACGGTTGGTTCGCCAAGACCCCCGGCTTCGCCGAAGGCGGCGAGCAGGCGGTGGCCACCACCGACTTCCGCGACAGCCCGAAGGGTCTCTTCGACTTCCCGCCGAAATGCTACATGCACAAGCAGGCGAGCTTCATCCCGACCTTCTTCCCCGAAGGGACCAAAGTCGGTCAGGACGTGAACTTCTTCTACTTCCCGGCCTATGCAGACAAGGATCTGGGTAAACCGGTTCTCGGCGCGGGCACGATGTTCGGCATCACCAAGGACTCCAAGGCTGCCGAGGCCTTCATCAAGTTCCTCGAGACGCCGATCGCCTCGGAAATCTGGATGGCGCAATCGGGCTTCCTGACGCCGAACAAGAACGTCAATCCGGCGGCCTTCGCCAATGACGTGCAGCGTCACATGAACTCGATCCTGCTGGACGCCACGACCTTCCGCTTCGACGGGTCGGACCAGATGCCGGGCGAGATCGGTACCGATGCGTTCTGGAAGGCGATGGTCGCCTACACGACCGGTGACGAGACCGCGCAAGAGGCCGCCGACGCGGTCCAGAAGCGCTGGGACAGCATCCAGAAGTAACCAACGCCTGCGCCCCCGGAGCGTTTTTCCGGGGGCGTTTGCATCTTCACACGCCGGTTCGGGGAGGGACCTGATGTCACCGATCTTGCAGGGGCTGATAACGATCGCGCTCGGGGTGGGCGGTTGTGTGGCCTATTTCTACGCCGCCAACATCGTCCTCGACCGAGTCATCTTCCCGCCGAAAGGCGCCGATCCGGGGCGCAACATCAACCGCGCGAACATGGTCCGCCCCTGGCTGTTCCTGTTCCCGGCGATCTTCGCGCTCGGTCTGTATCTCGCCTATCCGGTGGTGGGCTCGTTCTGGCGCTCGCTGTTCAACCGCGATGGCGGGACCTTCATCGGCCTTGGCAATTACGAGCGGCTCGCGATGGATGCGAGCTTCCGTCAGGCCGTGTTCAACAACTTCCTCTGGGTGCTTGTCGTGCCTGCGCTCGCGACCTTCCTCGGTCTGCTGGCCGCGCAGCTCACCGACCGCATCAAGTGGGGTAACATCGCGAAATCGCTGATCTTCATGCCGATGGCGATCTCTTTCGTGGGTGCTTCGCTGATCTGGAAATTCGTCTATGCGGTGAACCCCGATATCGGGATGATCAACGCGATCCGCGTGGCCTTCCACATGCAGCCGCTCGACCCGTTGCAGGTGCCGTTCTGGAACAACTTCTTCCTGATGGTGATCCTGATCTGGATCCAGACGGGCTTCGCGATGGTGATCCTGTCGGCCGCGCTGCGCGGGATCCCCGAGGAGACGATCGAAGCCGCGGTGCTCGACGGGGCGAACCCGTTCCAGCTGTTCTTCAAGATCAAGGTGCCTCAGATCATGCCGACGATCGTCGTGGTCTGGACCACGATCACGATCCTCGTGCTGAAGGTCTTCGACATCGTCTACGCAACGACGGGCGGGAATTTCGGCACCCAGATCCTGCCCAGCTACATGATGCAATACATGTTCCGCGACGACGGGCGCGCGACGGCTGTGGCCTTCGTCATCATGATCATCGTGCTGCCGGTGATGATCTGGAACATCATTCAAGCCCGTAGGGAGACGCGCTGATGGCCGCTATCGCAGGACAGAAATCGCGCCTGACATGGGCGGTGCAACTCTCGGTCGTCTTCATGGTGGTGCTTTGGCTCGTGCCGACGGTGGGGCTCCTGGTCAGCTCCTTCCGCACGACGGACCAGATCAGTCAGTCGGGCTGGTGGGACGCGGCATTCTCGGTCGAGAAAGCCTTCCGCGACCGCATCCCGGCCGACGGTGAGAAACAGGTCGACGGGCTCTACGTGCTCGAGGGCGATCTGCTCAATAACGGGCAGAACGCGAATGACCTGAAACCGGGCACGACGATCACCGCTTTCGGCACCTCGGGCATCAAGCCGGGCGCCTACAAGGCGGGGGAGACGGTCGATACCGGCGATGGCGGCACGCTGAGCGTCGCCAAGGACGGCACCTACAAGGCCACGTCGAAGACGAGCTTCGAGGGCTCGGGCCCGCGGGTCTATTTCGTGGCCGAGATGCCGCCCGCCTTCACGCTGGCCAATTATCGCAACGTGCTGTTCTCCGACGGCATGGGGCAGGCCTTCATGAACACGCTGACGGTGACGATCCCGGCGACGATCATCCCGATCCTCGTCGCGGCTTTCGCGGCCTATGCGCTGGCCTGGATGGAGTTCCCGGGCCGTGGCCTGTTGATCGCGGCCGTCGTGGGCCTTCTGGTCGTGCCACTGCAGCTCGCGTTGGTGCCGCTTCTGCGGCTCCATCAGGAGATCGGCATCGGGCAAAGCTTCCTCGGGATATGGCTGGCCCATACCGGCTTCGGCTTGCCGCTCGCGATCTACCTGCTCAGGAACTACATGGTGGGTCTGCCGCGTGACATCATCGAGAGCGCGAAGGTCGACGGGGCGACAGATTTCCAGATCTTCATGAAAATCGTGCTGCCTTTGTCATTCCCGGCGCTCGCTTCTTTTGCAATCTTCCAGTTCCTCTGGGTCTGGAACGACCTACTTGTCGCGAAAGTCTTCCTTCCGGCCAATGACGCGTCGAAGGTGATGACCGTGAAGATCGCCGACGACCTTCTGGGGTCGCGCGGCGGCGATTGGGGTATTCTGGCGTCCGCCGCCTTCATCTCGATCGCCGTGCCGCTCCTGGTGTTCTTCGCAATGCAGAAATATCTCGTCCGCGGTCTGCTGGCGGGTTCGGTTAAAGGTGGTTGATGAAAACCCTTACAAAGAAAGAAGACTGGTGGCGCGGAGCAGTGATCTACCAGATCTATCCGCGCAGCTTTCAAGACAGCAATGGCGACGGCATCGGCGATCTTCTCGGGATCGTCAGACGCCTGCCGCATGTCGCGAGCCTCGGGGCGGACGCGGTCTGGATTTCGCCTTTCTTCACTTCTCCGATGAAGGATTTCGGCTATGACGTCAGCGATTACACCGATGTCGATCCGATGTTCGGCAGCCTTGCCGATTTCGACCAGGTGATCGCGACGGCCCATGCGCTGGGTCTGAAGGTGATGATCGATCTGGTGCTGAGCCATACCTCCGATCAGCACCCGTGGTTTCAGGAAAGCCGGTCGAGCCGGGATAACCCCAAGGCCGACTGGTATGTCTGGGCCGATCCCAAGCCCGATGGCACGCCGCCCAATAACTGGCTGTCGATTTTCGGCGGGCCGGGCTGGCATTGGGACAGCCGGCGCGAGCAGTATTACATGCACAACTTCCTCGTGGAGCAGCCCGATCTGAACTTCCACAATCCGGAAGTGACGCAGGAATTGCTCAACGTGGCGCAGTTCTGGCTGGAGCGCGGCGTCGATGGCTTCCGCCTCGACACGATCAATTTCTACATGCATGACGACGAGTTGCGCGATAACCCGCCGCTGCCGCCGGAAGAGCGTAACGATCAGACCGCGCCCAAGGTGAACCCCTATAATCACCAGCGCCACATCTACGACAAGAACAACCCCGAGAACCTGCGCTTCCTGCGCAAGCTCCGGACGCTGATGAACAATTACAACGCCGCAGCCGTCGGCGAAGTGGGCGACAGCCAGCGCGGGCTGGAGATCCTTGGCGAATACACCTCCGGCGCGGACAAGATGCAGATGTCCTACGCGTTCGAGCTTCTGTCGGGGCACGAGCCGCTCAAGGCGGAGTTCATCAAATCCGTGTTCGACAAGGTCGATGCGGTCGCCAAGGACGGCTGGGTCTGCTGGGCCTACTCGAACCACGACGTGGAGCGCCATATTTCTCGCTGGAACCTGACGCCCGCCTCGGCACGGCTCTATACGACGCTGATGATGTGCCTGCGCGGCTCGCTCTGTCTCTATCAGGGCGAGGAACTCGGGCTGCACGAAGCGGAACTGTCCTTCGAAGATCTGCAAGACCCCTACGGCAAGGAGTTCTGGCCCGAGTTCAAGGGCCGCGACGGCTGCCGGACCCCGATGGTCTGGGAGCGCGACGCCGCCTATGCGGGCTTCTCGCAGGCGCGCCCGTGGCTTCCGGTGCCGACCACGCACCAGAATATCGCGACCGATGTGGCCGAGCACGACCCGGCCTCGCTCCTGCACCATTACCGCCGCGCGATCGCGTTCCGTCGCAATCACGACGTGCTTCGGACCGGCGCGATGGAGGATATGTATTGCTCCGGCGACCTGCTGGTCTTCACGCGCAGGAACGAGGAGGAGACGATCCTGTGCTATTTCAACCTGTCCGATCATCCGGTGAACGCCACCGTTCCGCCGGGCAACTGGGTGACGGTCGGGGGCGAGCTGGGCTCGATCCGCCCGATGCCCGATCACACTTTGCATCTCGGCCCGTGGCAGCCGAGCATTCTGCGCCTCGACGAACACGGGGCTTGAGGGGGAGACAATGGCCGAACTCAAACTGGAAAACGTCGCGAAAAGCTATGGCGAGGTGTCGGTCCTCAAGGACATCAACCTCGACATCAAGGCCGGAGAGCTGATCGTCTTCGTGGGCCCCTCGGGCTGCGGGAAATCGACACTTCTGCGGATGATCGCGGGGCTGGAGAAGATCACGGGCGGGACGCTCGAGATCGACGGGGTACGGATGAACGACGTGCCGCCCTCGAACCGCGGCATCGCGATGGTCTTCCAGTCCTACGCGCTCTATCCGCACATGACGGTGCGCGACAACATGGCCTTCGCCCTGAAGATCGCGAAACAGTCGAAGGAAGAGATCAACGCCGCCGTCGAGAAGGCCGCGAAGATGCTGCAACTGACCGATTATCTCGACCGTTTGCCGAAGGCGCTCTCGGGTGGTCAGCGGCAGCGCGTAGCCATCGGGCGCGCCATCGTGCGCGACCCGAAGGTGTATCTCTTCGACGAGCCGCTCTCGAACCTCGATGCGGCGCTGCGCGTCGCGACCCGGATCGAGATCGCCCAGCTGAAAGAGGCGATGCCCGATCGCACGATGATCTACGTCACCCACGATCAGGTCGAGGCGATGACGCTCGCGACGCGGATCGTGGTTCTGGCCAACAAGGGGATCGCGCAGGTCGGCACGCCGCTGGAGCTATACGAGAAGCCGCAAAACGAGTTCGTCGCACAATTCATCGGCTCCCCTGCGATGAACCTGCTGTCGGGCGAGATCACCGAGACGGGTGAGATGACCACGGTGAAACTCGATGGTGGCGGCCTCGCGCGATCCACCATCGCGACCCGTCCGGAAGACCTGTCGCGCCGGGTCAATATCGGCGTGCGCCCCGAGGATTTCGAACCCGTCGAGGGCGAGGGGATCTACACCGGAAAGGTCGATATCGTCGAAGCTCTGGGCGAGGTGACGCTGCTCTACTTCGAGGCGGAGGGCGGTCATGAGCCGATCATCGCGAAACTGCCCGGCATCCATCACGACCGTCGCCACAGCGAGATTAAGCTCGGCGCGGATCCGTCCAAGGTACACCTCTTCGCGGACGGTCAGTCGCTTCTCTACCGCTGACGGACGCAAACAGGCCATCGCGTATCCCTCTGCCCGTTAGTTTGAGGTGAGATAAACGGGCGGAGGCAATCATGGCCGATTCGGATTTGGGTGAACGTGTAGGGCGTCGCGCGCGCGGTGGTGGCGGGGCAGCCCGTCGGGCCGAGCGCACGGCCGTGAAGGTGGAGTTCTCGCGCTTCATCACGCGCAATATTCCCGACATGGAAATCCTGAACGAGGAAGCCCTCGAGATCATCGAGCATAATGCGGAAACCGTGCTCGAAGAGATCGGCGTGAACTTCGTCGAAAACCCCGAAGCCCTGGAGCGTTGGCGCGAAGCCGGCGCCTCGATCGAAGGCGAACGCGTGCGCATCCCGCGCGGTCTGGCCCGCAAGCTCTGCGCGACCGCGCCGTCGCAATTCACCCAGCACGCCCGCAACCCCGAGCGCAATGTCGAGATCGGCGGCCGCAACCTCGTGCTGGCCCCGGTCTATGGCCCTCCCTTCGTGCGCGACGCGCAAGGCGGTCGCCGCTACGCGACGATCGCGGATTTCCGGAACTTCGTGAAGCTCGGATACATGTCGAAATGGCTCCACCATTCCGGCGGCACCGTCTGCGAGCCGACCGATGTGGCGGTGAACAAACGTCACCTCGACATGCTCCACGCCCATATGACGCTGTCGGACAAGCCCTATATGGGCTCTGTTACCGAACCTTCGCGCGCCGAGGACAGCGTCGAGATGTCGAAGATCCTCTTCGGCGAGGAGTTCGTCGACAATAACCCGGTGATGACCTCGCTCATCAACATCAACTCGCCGTTGACCTTCGACAACACGATGATGGGCGCGCTGGAAATCTACGCCCGCAACAATCAGGCCTGCATCATCTCGCCCTTCATCGTGGGTGGCGCGATGGCGCCGGTCTCGGTCGCGGGCACGCTGACGCAGGTGCTGGCCGAGGTGCTGGCGGGCGTGGCCTATTCCCAGCTGATCCGTCCCGGTGCGCCGATGATCTTCGGCGCGTTCGTGACCTCGATCGACATGAACTCGGGCGCACCCACGTTCGGCACGCCGGAAGCCTCGCTGATCACGCTTGGTGCGGGCCAACTCGCACGCCGTCTCAACCTTCCTTACCGCTCGGCTGGCGGCTTCACCGGCTCGAAACTGCCAGATGCGCAGGCCGCGTACGAGAGCGCCAACACGCTCAATAACGGCCTCTATGCGGGCGTGAACTTCATGCTCCATGCCTGCGGCTGGCTCGAAGGCGGGTTGGTGTCGTCCTATGAGAAATTCGTAATGGATGCCGATCAACTGGGCGTCCTCCATCGTCTGGCGCAGGGCGTCGACGCCTCGGAAAACGGGCAGGCGATGGACGCGATCCGCGAGGTTGGCCCGGGCGGCCACTATCTCGGCTGCGCCCATACGCAGGCCAATTTCAAGGACGCGTTCTGGCGCACGCAGCTGCTCGATTACCGTCCCTTCGAGACCTGGGAAGAGCAGGGCGCACCCGACACGATGGCGCTCGCGACGAAGCGGGTCGAGAAGATGCTCAGCGAGTATCAGCAGCCCGCCATGGATCCGAGCATCGCCGAGGCGTTGGCGGCTTATGTCGCACGAAAGAAGGCAGAAGTGCCCGACGCTTTCCTGTAACGGCTCAGTCTTCCTCGATCTGATAATCCCGCGCGATCCCCTGGGTCGCGCGGCCCCATTCCGAAGCCTGCACCCGCGCCTGATGCGCCTCGAACGCGGCCCGGTCGGTGAAGCGTTCCGAGACCGTGAAGACCAGCGGATCGGCTCCTTGCCTGACTTCGAACATCTCGCATCCCGGCTCGGCATGGGTGAGCGCGATGTGGTCGGGCAGATGGGCATGAACGATCCCGGCCTCGGTCGAATTGGCGCAGATGAGGCGTCCGGTCAGTCTCAAAGCCATCACGGCCTCCCCGAAAGAAAAGGCCCGCGCCTTTCGGACGCGGGCATCAGCCCTCGGACGGGGGCCTCGGGCGTTCGCAACTTAATTCCTTCCACTGGAAGGAATTTGCGGCCCCAGAGGGGGCCGCCGCGGCTCACTCCCACTCGATCGTGCCGGGGGGCTTCGAGGTGATGTCGTAGGTCACCCGGTTGATGCCTTTCACCTCGTTGATGATCCGCGTCGCGGTCTCGCCGAGGAATTCGTGGCTGAACGGGTAGTAATCCGCGGTCATGCCATCAACGCTCGTCACCGCGCGTAGGGCGCAGGCGTAATCATAGGTCCGCCCGTCGCCCATCACGCCGACGGTGCGCACCGGCAGGATCGCGACGAAAGCCTGCCAGATCTCGTCATAAAGCCCGTGCTTGCGGATCTGGTCGATATAGACCGCGTCGGCCTTGCGCAGGATCTCCAGCTTGTCGCGGGTGATCTCGCCGGGGCAGCGGATCGCGAGGCCGGGGCCGGGGAAGGGGTGGCGGCCGATGAACGACGCCGGCAGACCCAGCTCGTGACCGAGCGCGCGAACCTCGTCCTTGAACAGCTCGCGCAGCGGCTCGACCAGTTTCAGGCCCATCTTCTCGGGCAGGCCGCCGACGTTGTGGTGCGACTTGATCGTGACGGAAGGGCCGCCCGAGAAGCTTACCGATTCAATGACATCGGGATAGAGCGTGCCCTGCGCGAGAAATTCCGCGTTCTCGATCTCGCCCGCGTATTTCTGAAACACGTCGATGAAGAGGCGTCCGATCGTCTTGCGCTTCACTTCAGGGTCGGTGACGCCTTCCAACTCGCCGAGGAACAGCTCGCTCTCGTCGGCATGGATCAGCTTGATATTGTAATGGTCGCGGAACATCGTGACCACTTCTTCGGCCTCGTTATGCCGCAGCAGCCCGTGATCCACGAAGACGCAGGTCAGCTGATCGCCGATCGCCTCGTGAAGCAGGATCGCGGTGACCGAGCTGTCGACGCCGCCCGACAGGCCGCAGATCACATGGCTGTCGCCGACCTGCTCGCGGATCTGCTTGATCGCCTCGTCGCGATAGGCATCCATCGTCCAGTCGCCGGTGAAGCCCGCGTCGCGCACGAAGTTCTCATACAGCGTCTTGCCGTTGGGCGTGTGATGCACCTCCGGGTGGAACTGCACCGCATAGAACCGACGGCTCAGATCGGCGGTAATCGCGTAAGGTGCGCCCGGCGAAGTGCCGTAGACCTCGAAGCCCGGCGCGATGCGGCTGACATGGTCGCCATGGCTCATCCAGACCTGCTCGCGGCCCGCGCCATCCATGAACCAGCCGGTGAGCAGATCGATGCGCGTCTCGGTCGGCGTCACATAGGCGCGCCCGAATTCGGCGGAGCCGTGCTTGGCCTCCACCAGGCCGCCCAGATCCTGCATCATCACCTGCTGGCCGTAGCAGATGCCGAGGATCGGCACCCCAAGCTCATAGGCCGATTTCGGCGGCCGCGGAGAACCCTCTCGCGTGACCGAATCCGGCCCGCCCGAGAAGATGATCGCTTTCGGGGCGAACTCTTTCAGGAAGGCGTCGGTGACGTTCTGATAGGGATGGATTTCGCAATAAACATTCAGCTCGCGAAGCCGCCGCGCAATCAGCTGCGTGACTTGAGAACCGAAGTCGATGATGAGGAGGCGCTGATGGTCTGTCATGCCGATGGCATTAGGACGCGTTTTCGCGCTTGGCAAGAGGGCAGCTTGCGCAACGGTTGTTTATCGCGCGTGTTGCTTCTTCGACATCGCCGCTCAGCTCTCCGGATAGCCACCCGGGATCAGCGGCCGGATCTTCAGCCGGGTGATCCGGTTGTCCTTGCGGCCCGCGACCTCGAAGCGGAAGCCGTGGAAGGAGAAGACCTGACCCTCGGTCGGGATGGTCTGCGCCTCGTGGATCACCAGACCGGCGACGGTGTTGGCCTCGTCATCGGGCAGCGTCCAGTCGGTCTCGCGGTTCAGGTCGCGGATCGTCATCGCGCCGTCGACGATGTAATCGCCGTTCTCGGTGGGTTTCAGGCGTTTCTCGGACTTGGGATCGAACTCGTCGGTGATCTCGCCGACGATTTCCTCGAGGATGTCCTCCAGCGTCAGCAGACCGCGCAGATCGCCATATTCGTCCACCACCAGCGCGAAATGGGTGCGACGTTTCAGGAACTCCTGCATCTGTTCGTCGAGCGGCGTGGTCTCGGGGACGAAATAGGGCTTCATCATCACTTTGGAGATGTCGAGGTCCGCCACGCTCTCCAGCGTCCCGTCGCCCCCGCGCACGACTTTCTCGACCGCGCGCAGCAGGTCTTTCGAGTGGATCACGCCCACCACGTTCTCGCGCTCGCCGCGATAGAGCGGCAGCCGGGTATGAGGTGAGGACAGCACCGCCGTGAGGATCGCATCGGGGTCTTCCTCGATGTCGATCATCTCGATCTGGCTCCGGTGGAGCATGATCTCTTCGACCGTGCGATTGCCAAGGTCGAGCGCGCCCAGCAAGCGGTCGCGATCTTCCTTGTCCACCGTGCCCTCGGATTGCCCCAGCGCCAGCGCGCCCGCGATTTCCTCGTGGATCGAGAACATATGGGTGTTCTTGTCGGTCCGCATCCCGAAGGCATAGAGAATGCCGCGCACGATCATCCGCACGATGGCGACGATCGGGGCGAGGACGAGGGTCACGACGCGGATCGGGCCCGCGACTTTCGAGGCGACTTTCTCCGGCAGGGTGATTGCGTAGGTCTTGGGCAGGACTTCCGAGAAGACCAGCACCAGCACCGTCATCACCAGCGTCGCGAGCGCCACACCCGATTGCCCGAAGACCCGCGTAAGCAGCGCGGTCGCCAGCGAGGCCGAGAGGATGTTGACCACGTTGTTGCCCAGCAGGATCGCGCCGATCAGACGCTCGCTATCCTCGGTGACCTCAAGCGCGGTCTGCGCGCCACTTTCGCCCTTGTCGGCCTGCGCGCGCAGCTTCGCGCGGCTGGCCGCGGTCAGTGCGGTTTCCGAGCCCGAGAAGAAGGCCGAGAGCGCCAGCAGCAGAATGATCGAACCGGCGGTGAGCCAGAAGGCAAAATCGAGTGTGTTTTCCATGGTGTCAGGTTATGGGGCGCGGGCAGGACGCATTCAAGCGGTGCCGTCACTTTTGCCGCGCGGTTTCGCCAGCGGGTGATGGGTCAGCACCAGCTCCTTGAGCCGTTCGTCGAGCACATGGGTGTAGATCTCCGTGGTCGACAGGTCCGCGTGCCCCAGAAGCATCTGAATCGCCCGCAGATCGGCACCGCCTTGCAGAAGATGGGTAGCGAAGGCGTGGCGCAAGACGTGGGGCGTGACCTTGGCGGGGCTCACCCCGGCCTTGACCGCGATATCCTTCAAGAGCTTGTGAAAGCCCTGTCGCGTGAGGTGACCTTCCTTGCCGCCCGACGGGAAAAGGTAGCGCGAGGGCGGCGCGCGGTGTTCGATGCGCGCCTGTTCCTCGGCCTCGTCGCGTGCGGTCAGCCAGTCGGCGAGCGCCTCGCGAGCGGGGGGCGAGAGCGGCACCATCCTCTCCTTGTCGCCCTTGCCGCGCACGAGTAGCATCCGGGGGTCGCCGCGCGCGGAGGAAACGGGCAGGGAGACCAGTTCGGACACCCGCATCCCGGTCGCGTAGAGCAGTTCCATCAGGCAGCGATTGCGGATCTGGTCCTTTTGCGAGCGGCCCTGATCGCGGGCAGCCTCCAGCAGAGCCTCCACCTCCTCGAGGCTCAGCGTCTTGGGCAGGCGCTGCGCGCGCCCGGGGCCGGAGATGCGGATCGCCGGATTGTCCGCGCGCCAGCCTTCCTCATAGGCGAAGCGATAAAGCTGCCGGATCGCGGAGAGTCTGCGCGCGCGGGTCGATTTCGCCAGACCCTCTGCCTCGCAGCGGATCAGGTAGGTCTCGATATCGGCGCGGGTGAGGCTGGCGTAGCTAAGCCCCTTTGCCTGAAGAAACCCCGCGAAGTCATTGAGATCACGCCCGTAACTCAGGATCGTGTTGCGTGCTGCGCCCGCTTCGGCGGCCTGAGCGTCGAGGAAGATCGGCAGCCATTGCGGATCGGGCGGCGCGTCTGAACCGGGGCCGGTCACGGGGTGTCTCCGAGTACAATCATCTCGATCGCGGCGCGCCGGGCGACGGTTTCCAGCCCGGCGAGCCGTAGTAGGCTCAGACCTTCCCGAAGCCGCGGGTAATCGCCTTTCGATCCCTCGCTTACATCGCCGATCGCTTCGATCAGGGCGAGGCCCAGCTGGTCGGGCAGCAAGCTCTCGTAGCGAGCAGGCGGCGCAGCGGGGGACGCATCGAAGACGGATTTCAGCGCCTGATCGCGGGCCCCGGTCGCTGGCGCGGTTCCGGTATCGCCCGCAGCGAGAGCCTTGAGCAGCTTGGCCCGCGGTGACTGCGGCGCCGATTTCAGGGCGTTCTCTTCGTAATTCGGGGTGAGCAGGCTCAGCTCATAGGCGATACGCCCGGCGCGGCCCGGCAGGTCCATGCCCGCGAGCCGGTCGCCGAACAGGGTGCCCAGCACCGGCACCAGGTCTTCCGGGGCCATCGCATCATAGGCGGCGGGCAGGGCGGTCGCGATCGCATCGGCTTTGCCGCTCTCCAACGCATCATCCAGCGCGCTCACCGCCGACACGCGATCCCAGAGCGCGCCCGACGCGGCTGCCTTGCGCTCGGTATAGAGCCCCAGCAACTGGTTCGGGTCGAGCACACCCGCGCGGGCCAGCCGCTCGGCGGCCTCCAATTGCGACTTCCAGCCGTTATTCTCGGTCAGATCCGCCTGTGCGAAGGCCAGGGGCAGCGTCGCAGTAGGCAGCGGCTGACCGATCGCCTCCATCATCTTGAAGGCCAAGGGCGTGACGTGATCGGGCGGCGGCGCATCGCCGGCCTCCTCGGCCAGCGCCGGATCGAGGAATTGCTCCAGCAGCGACTGGTCCTCTGCCGGGATCTGCCCCAGCGCACTGCCGGTGCCATAGGTCAGCTCGGCCGTGTCCCATTGCCCGTTGCGCGCAAGGCAGAACACCCGCGCCGCGTAGGATGGTGCGATGCCGGGAGTGCGCTCGATGATCTTGCAGGCACGGTTTTCCTGCCCGAGAAGCAGCGCCACGTCGAAGCTGCGGCGGAAAATCTCGGGGCTCGCCGTGCCTGCCTGTCCCAGAAGGGCATTCGCCTGTTCGAGCGCACCCATGTCCAGCAGCCGGTCGATCCGGGCGAGGAAGAGCTGGTTGCGTTGCGCCGGCGTCTCGATCTGGGGCGGATTCAGTTCCGCCAGCAAAAGCGTCAGGCTCAAGCCCTGCAGCGCGGGCAGCTGATCGAGCGGCATTGCCCGCAGCGCCTGCGCCAGTTCCGGCTCGGGCGTCTTGCCCCAGAGATCGCGCGGCAATCCGGTGCGATCCGGGGTCAGAAGCCCTAGGCTGTCGGCGGAGGGCGCATCGAGCGAGAGCACCGCGATATCCTCGATCCCGCCCGCGCCGGTGACCGGAGCTTGCGAAGAGGTCGAGCCGCCGCGCGGCGTGGTCGCCAGCGAATGTGAAAGCCAGTCGATTGCGGACATCGGGCTGCCGGTCGTCGCGGAGGCATCCACCGGCGTCGTCGATTGCGCGGCCGCCGGACCCGCCACGAGACCGCCAAGCGCGAAACCGCTCAGCCAGATCAGGCCGAGGATCGCCGGACGGCGATCAGTTGCCACTCGCAGTATCTCCGTCGGTCCCGGCATCGGTACCCGTCTTGGTGCTCGCATCGGAACTACCCGCGCCCGGCGCGGAACCCGTGCCGTCGGGCAGGGTGACCTCGATACGCTGTTCCTGGCTGTCGGGGCTCATGTCGCCCAAGTAAGCAAAGCCGATCACGCCGATCGCGCCAAGCACCAGAAGGATGACGATAAGCTTGAAGATGCGCCCCATAATCTCTCTTTTCTGCCGTCTGTCGCGGCCCGTCCCAGATCGTGTCTCTCGGCGGGCGGGCCGTTCTTGGTTGCGGTTTCGCGTTGATCATATATGGCATTTCAGGGAAGTTCACGCCATTCAAGGGGTCCTGCGTCACGATTGTGCAAGGCTCCGCCGATGGCAAGCCTTGTCCGCCCCGCCGGGATTGACAGGGCCGGAATGCCGCAGGCGACGCGAGGCAGGGGGCGCAGTGGAAGGCGAAACCGGGAAAGTGGGCCATCTGACGCGCTCCGTCGTGCTCGTGGGCATGATGGGGTCTGGAAAGACCGCCGTTGGTACCGCGCTGTCCAAGATGCTCGATTCGCCGTTTCTCGACAGCGACCACGAAATCGAACGCGCCGCCCAGATGACCGTGGCCGAAATTTTCGCCCGCGATGGCGAGCCGTTCTTCCGCGCCCGCGAATCGGAAGTGCTGGAGCGGCTGCTGATGGGGCCGCCCGGCGTCATCTCCACCGGAGGTGGGGCTTTCCTGTCGGAAAAGAACCGCGAGTTGATCAACCGGCTGGGCGTGTCGGTCTGGCTGAAGGCGGATCTGGATATCCTGTGGAATCGCGTGCGCCACAAGAACACGCGGCCCCTGCTGCGCACGGCCGACCCGAAACGGACGCTGAGCGACCTGCTCACGGCGCGCCTTCCGCATTACGAGAAGGCCCAAATCGTGGTCGAGGCCGAACCGGGCCTCTCGGTGCTGGGGATGGCGCGCAAGGTGGTGAGCCATCTGCGCGAGGTGGATGGATTGATCGAAGAGGTGAAAGATGCGTGAGATCGTGCCGGTCGAGCTGGGCGAGCGTTCCTACGAGGTGCGCATCGGCACCGGGCTCTTGGAAAACGCAGGCACCGAGATCGCACCCTTGCTGCGCCGTCCGCGCGTGGCCGTCGTCGCCGATCAGACGGTGGCCGATCTGCATCTCGCAACCCTGCGCCGCGGTCTTGGCGATATCGAGATGGTCTCGCTGACCCTGCCGCCGGGCGAGGGTACGAAGAGCTGGCCGCAATTCACCCGCACCGTCGAATGGCTGCTGGAGCAGAAGGTCGAGCGCAAGGATATCGTCATCGCTTTGGGCGGCGGCGTGATCGGCGATCTGGTGGGGTTTGCGGCCGCCGTGCTGCGCCGGGGCGTGCGCTTCGTGCAAATCCCGACCTCGCTTCTCGCGCAGGTCGACAGTTCCGTGGGCGGCAAGACCGGGATCAACGCGCCGCAGGGCAAGAACCTGATCGGCGCCTTCCATCAGCCGTCGCTGGTGCTGGCCGATCTCGACGTGCTCGGCACGCTCGAGCCGCGTGATTTCCTCGCGGGCTATGGCGAGGTGGTGAAATACGGCCTTCTGGGCGATGCCGATTTCTTCGACTGGCTCGAGGCGAACGCGCCAGCGATGGCGGCGGGCGACATGGAAAAGCGGCTGCATGCTGTGAAACGCTCGGTCGAGATGAAGGCCGAGATCGTGGCGCGCGACGAGACGGAAGAGGGCGACCGCGCACTCCTCAATCTTGGCCACACGTTCTGCCACGCGCTGGAGGCCGCGACAGGCTATTCCGACCGCCTCCTGCATGGCGAGGGCGTGGCGATCGGCTGCGCGATGGCGTTCGAGCTCAGCCAGCGCCTCGGCCTGTGTTCGCAAGAGGCCCCGAGCCGCGTGCGTGCGCATCTGCGCGACATGGGGATGAAGACCGATCTGGCCGATATCGAAGGCGATTTGCCGGGGCGCGACGCGCTGATCGACCTGATGGCGCAGGACAAGAAAGTGCTCGATGGCAAGCTGCGCTTCATTCTCGCGCGCGGCATCGGGGAGGCTTTCGTGACCTCGGATGTGCCGCGCGACGTGCTGGCAGGCGTGCTCGACGACGCGCTCGCCGCGCGGTAAGCCGATTTCCCAGTTGCGAGCCGCGCGCTCCTTCTTTATACGCCGCTTCAGGCACCCATAGCTCAGCTGGATAGAGCGCTGCCCTCCGAAGGCAGAGGCCGAAGGTTCGAATCCTTCTGGGTGCGCCATTTCCCCAGTTTCCGGAATTTCAGCGCCTTGGGGGCGGCACAGACGCTATCGAGACGGCCCCGAGACAGACCCGATGAGAGATGCGATGACGACAGATGACGCCCTGATCCGCGCAGCGAAGCTCTCGGTCGCCCCGATGATGGACTGGACCGACCGCCATTGCCGCTACTTCCACCGTCAGATCAGCCGCAATGCGCTGCTATACACCGAGATGGTGACCGCACCCGCAGTGATTCACGGCGACCGGGAGCGGCTGCTGGGGTTCGACGATGCCGAGCATCCGGTGGCGTTGCAGCTGGGTGGCTCGGATGCCAAGGAACTGGCCGAGGCGGCGCGGGTCGGTGCGGATTTCGGATACGACGAGATCAACCTCAACTGTGGATGCCCGTCGGATCGCGTGCAATCCGGGGCCTTCGGCGCCGTCTTGATGAAGACGCCCGATCTGGTGGCGGAGTGCTGCGCCGCGATGATCGCCGCGCAACCGGTTGAAGTCACGGTGAAATGCCGCATCGGGGTGGATGACCAAGACCCGCAGGAAGTGCTGCCGGAATTCATCGAGAAAGTCGCCGCCGCAGGCGTGACCCGGATCACGATCCATGCGCGCAAAGCGTGGCTGCAAGGCCTTTCGCCCAAGGACAACCGTGAGATCCCGCCGCTCGATTACCCGCTCGTCCACGCGATGAAGGCGGCCTATCCGCAGCTTCACCTGTCGATCAATGGCGGTATCAAAGATCTCGCCGCGGCCGAGGCGGAACTGGCGCAAGGTCTTGACGGGGTGATGGTGGGCCGCGCGGCCTATCACCAGCCGGTGGAGGTGCTCGGCGCCGCCGATCAGCGCATCTGGGGGCAGGGCGAGGCGCGCGATCCGTTCGATGTGGCGCAGGCGATGATCCCCTATATCGCGCGCCATCTCGAACGCGGCGGCAGGCTGCACCAGATCACCCGCCACGTGCTGGGCCTGTTCCACGGCAAGCCCGGCGCGCGCCGCTTCCGGCAGATCCTGTCGGAAGGCGCGACCCGCGACGGTGCCGGGGTTGAACTTTTCGAGAGTGCGTTGTCAGCGGTACGTGAACGGGTTAACTGAGCGGAACCCAAGGAGATTTCCGACATGCCCGATTTCGCCACGCTCGCGCCGCTCGTCCTGATCCTGATGGCAGTGGGGGCGTTCGCAGGCGTTCTGGCGGGGCTTCTGGGCGTCGGCGGCGGGATCGTCCTCGTGCCCGCGTTCTTCTATCTTTTCAGCGGATTGGGCTACGGGTCGAGCGATCTTATGCAAGTCTGCGTCGCAACCTCTCTGGCCACGATCATCGTGACCTCGATCCGCTCGGTCATGGCCCATAACCGCAAGGGCGCGGTGGACTGGGATATCCTCAAGCAATGGATCGCCCCCATCGCCATCGGCGCGATCATCGGGGTGCTGGTCGTCCATCAGCTGCGCTCTTCGACCATGCAGATCATCTTCGCGGTCATGGTGCTGCTGATCGCCTGCTACATGATGTTCGGGAAATCGAGCTGGCGGATTTCGGACGGGCTGCCGGGTGGCATCTTCCGCGCGTGGTTCGGCCCGCTGATGGGCTTCCTGTCGGTGCTTCTGGGCATCGGCGGCGGATCGATCGGTACGCCGATGCAGACGCTGCATGGCATTCCGATCCACCGCGCGGTCGCAACCTCGGCAGGCTTCGGCGTGACCATCGCGCTGCCCTCGGCGATCGGCTTCCTGCTGACCCCGGTCCCCGACGCGCCGCCTTACTCGATCGGCGCGGTCAACATCCCCGCCTTCCTGATCGTCATCGCGATGACCACGCTCACCGCCCCCCTGGGCGCAGCGCTGGCGCATAAGCTCGATCCCAGGAAGCTCAAGCGTGTCTTCGCGGGTTTTCTTATGCTCGTCGCGCTGAACATGCTGCGAAAAGCGTTCCTCTAAGTCTCTTCGGGCTTGCTGAAAATATCCCGGGGGGCGCGGATGCGCGGGGGCAGCGCCCCCCTCCGTCACTTGATCTTGCGCGCCTTAGCCTCGTTCCAGAGCGCATCCATCTCGGCCAGATCGCTGTCCTTGGGCGCTTTCCCACGCGCCTCAAGTTCACGCTCGATATGATTGAACCGATTGGTGAATTTCAGATTGGCCGCGCGCAGGGACGCCTCCGGGTCCAGCCCCAGATGCCGCCCCAGATTGACCATCACGAACAGCAGATCGCCATATTCCTCGGCCAGTTCCTCCGGCCCCAATTCGTCGCGCGCCTCTTCCAACTCGCGCGCCTCCTCGACGATCTTGTCCAGAACCTCGTCGGTCGAAGGCCAGTCGAACCCAACACGGGCCGCGCGGTTCTGCAGCTTGATCGCACGCGTCAGCGCGGGCAGGCCCAAGGCGACCCCGTCCAGAACACCGACACGCTCGGATTTGCCTGCAGCCTTGCGCTCGGCCGCCTTGATCGCTTCCCAATCGGCGGTCTGTTGTTCGGCGGATTTCTCGCGGCTCTCCGACCCGAAGACATGCGGATGGCGTGCCACCATCTTGGCGTTGATCGCGCGCAGCACATCGGAGATGTCGAAACGCCCGTCCTCGGACGCCATCTGCGCGTGATAGACCACCTGCAGCGCGAGATCGCCCAGCTCTCCGGGCAATTCCGCCCAAGCCTCGCGCGCGATCGCATCGGCGACCTCATGGGCTTCTTCGATCGTGTAGGGCGCGATGGAGGCAAAATCCTGCTCCAGATCCCACGGGCAGCCGGTCTCGGGATCGCGCAGGCATTCCATGATCGCGGTCAGCCGGGTGAACTGATGCGCGGCGTCTCCCGTATCGTCAAAGATCAGGGCATCGTCGGGTTTGGCCATTGCAGCTTGCCTCCTGCCATGCGAATGCCTCTGGCCTAACCAGCCCGCAAGGGGAAGTCCACTATGCCCGTTCTCAACCGTATCGCCGATCTCGGCCCGCAAATGACCGAATGGCGGCATTGGCTGCATCGCCATCCCGAGCTGCGCTTCGCGCTGCACGAAACCTCGGCCTATGTCGCGGCCCGGCTGCGTGAGATCGGGGTGGACGAGATCCATGAGGGCATCGCCGAGACCGGTATCGTGGCGCTGATAAAGGGGCAGGGCGCGGGCCCGACCGTGGGCCTGCGGGCCGATATGGACGCTCTGCCGATCACCGAGGAAACCCATGCGGACTATGCCTCGGAAACCCCAGGCAAGATGCATGCCTGCGGGCATGACGGGCATACGGCGATGCTTCTGGGCGCGGCGGCCTATCTCGCCGAGACCCGAAAATTCGCCGGGACCGTCGCGCTGATCTTCCAGCCCGCCGAGGAAGACGGCGGCGGCGCCGAGGTGATGGTCGAGGACGGCGTGATGGAGCGCTTCGACATCTCGCGCGTCTACGCGATCCACAATGCGCCGGGGCTGCCTTTCGGGCATTTCTACACCACGCCCGGTCCCTATCTTGCGTCGGTCGACGAGGTCCGCGTGACGGTGACGGGGCGCGGCGGCCATGCGGCGACACCGCAGGGTTGCATCGATCCGATCCCGGCGCTCTCGGCGATGGTCTCCTCGCTGCAGACGGTGGTCGCGCGCAACGTGGGCGCGGGAGATGCGCTCGTTATCTCGGTAACGCAGATCCACGCGGGCACCGCGCTCAACATCATCCCCGAAAGCGGCTTTCTCACTGCGACGATTCGCTGTTTCGAGCCGGAAATCCGCGATCTGGCCGAGAAACGGATCCACGAGATCTGCGAAGGTATCGCGACGGCGCACGGCGTCAGCGTCGAGATCGAATACGAACGTGGCTATCCGCCCACCGTGAACGACCCTGACGAGACCGGCTTCGCCGCGGAGGTCGCAAGTGAAATCGCGGGCCCCGAGCGCGTGGTCACCGATGCTCCGCGTGAAATGGGCGCCGAGGATTTCGCCTATATGCTGGCCGCGCGGCCCGGCGCCTATCTGTTCATGGGCACCGGCGAGGGGGCGGGGCTCCACCATCCGCGCTTCGATTTCAACGACGAGGCGGCGCCGGTGGGCGCATCGCTGCTCGCACGTCTGGCCGAGCGCGCCCTGCCGCTGGCCTGACGGCCACCGGGTGCCCTTTCCCCTAGGTGCAGGTATTCCGGGGACGCTCCGCAGGAACGGGGCAGAGCCCCTCTTTCCGCGTCGAGTGTCTCCCTTTCGCGACGCGGGCCGCACACCGTTTCCGTTGCTCTTTGTCGCGACCGGGCGACGACCCCGCGCTGCGCGCCTCCTTTCGCCCCGTCAACGCGACGTGAGGACGCGCGTGCCGGGGCCCGCTTCGCCTTGCCAAGCCTCAGGGCCACGGATAGGGTGCGCGCCGACAACCGGGGCGTCATGCCCCCAAGGCCCATGACAAAGGACCATAGATCATGTTCGTGACCCCCGCTTTCGCGCAGGCCGCCGGTGGCGCCAGCAACCCCGCCGCCGCGTTCGGCCAGTTCCTTCCCCTGATCCTGATCTTCGTGATCATGTATTTCCTGCTGATCCGTCCGCAGCAGAAAAAAGCCAAGGAGCACAAGGCGATGCTCGAGGCGCTGCGCCGCGGTGATCAGGTCGTGACCCAGGGCGGTATCCTCGGCAAAGTCACCCATCTCAAAGAAGACGGCGAAGTCGAAGTCGAGATCGCGCAGGGCGTGAAGGTCCGCGTTGTGAAATCGACCATCGTGCAGGTTCTCTCGCGCACCGAACCCGCCAAGACCTCCGAATAAGCCATATAAGGCCCGTCCCCCATGTTGCATATTTCGCTGTGGAAGCGCGTGCTGATCCTGATCGTCGTTGTGATCGGGCTCGTCTTTGCCGCGCCGAACATCTTTTACAACCGGGTGGAGGGGCATAACGATGCCGTTGCCGCCGCTGCGAAGGGCCAGGCCCTGACGCCCGATCAGCAGGCCGCGCGCGCGGGCTGGCCCGACTGGCTGCCCTCCGACATCGTGAACCTCGGTCTCGATCTGCGCGGCGGCGCGCAGCTTCTGGCCGAGGTCAATGTCGACGAGGTCTACAAGGCCCGCGTCGATGCGCTCTGGCCCGAGTTCCGCAAGGCGCTCGCCGCCGAACGCGGGACGCTCGGCTCGATCCGTCGGCTCAACGCCGATCCCGGCGTTCTGCGCATCCAGATCGGCAATGCCGACCAGATCGCCGAAGCCCAGAAGATCGCCGAGACGCTGAACAACCCGGTCTCGTCGCTGACCGGCGTGGGCCAGAAGACGCTCGCGATCACCACCCAGGGCAACCAGCTGATCGTGCAGCTCTCGGATGCCGAGAAAGCCGCGACCGACGACCGCACGATGCAGCAATCGCTCGAGATCGTGCGCCGCCGGATCGACGCCGCTGGCACCCGTGAACCCACGATTGTGCGCGAAGGCTCCGACCGCATCCTGATTCAGGTGCCGGGCGCGAGCTCCGCGCAGGAGATCAAGCAGCTGATCGGCACCACGGCGAAACTGACCTTCAACTCGGTGATCGGCACCAGCTCGAACCCGAATGAAGCCGTGGGCTCGGATCAGGAAATCCTGCCCTCGGCCGACCAGAAGGGCCTCTATTACATCCTCGACAGTGTTCCGGTCGTGACCGGTGAGGACCTGACGGACGCGCGCCCCGATACCGATCAGAACGGCTATCCGGCGGTGGCCTTCCGCTTCAACGCGAGCGCGGCGCGCACCTTCGGCGATTACACGCAAAACAATATCGGCAAGCCCTTCGCCATCGTGCTCGACAAGAAGGTGATCTCGGCCCCGACGATCCAATCGCATATCGCGGGCGGCTCGGGCATCATCACCGGCCGCTTCACGGTGAAAGAGGCGACCGATCTCGCGCTGTTGCTGCGCGCCGGCGCGCTGCCTGCTTCGATGAATTTCCTCGAAGAGCGGACCATCGGCCCGGAACTCGGCGCGGATTCGATCGCCGCGGGCAAGATGGCGGCGGCCGTGGGCGCGGTGCTCGTGGTGGTCTTCATGATCGCCTCCTATGGCACGTTCGGCGTCTTCGCCTCGCTGGCGCTGGGGATCAACATCGCTCTGATCTTCGCGATCATGTCGGCAATCGGCGGCACGTTGACGCTGCCCGGTATCGCTGGGATCGTGCTGACAATGGGGACCGCGGTCGATGCCAACGTGCTCGTGTTCGAACGTATCCGCGAGGAGCTGCGCAATCAGCAAAAGGCGAAAGCCGCCAGAGCGATCGAACTGGGTTACGAGCGCGCGATGTCGGCGATCATCGACGCCAACGTGACCACCTTCCTCACCGCGGTGATCCTCTTCGTGCTGGGCGCGGGCCCGGTGCGGGGCTTCGCCGTCACCTTCCTGATCGGGATTATAACCTCGGTCTTCACCGCGATCTGGGTGACGCGGCTGTTCGTGAGCCTCTGGTTCGCGCGCCGTCGTCCCCGCGAACTGGTTCTGTAAGGGAGATCGAGACATGGCATTCCGTCTGAAACTGGTCCCCGAAAAGACCAACTTCGACTTCTTCAAGCATCAGGTCGCGACCTTCGGCTTCTCCGTCGTCATGGTGCTGGCCTCGATCGTGCTCGTGCTGACCATGGGTCTGAACCTCGGCATCGACTTCCGGGGCGGCACCACGATCCGTACCGAGGCCGACCAGACCGAACCGGTCGACATCGGCGCCTATCGCTCGGCCATCGCGCCGCTCGGTCTGGGCGACGTGCTGATCACGCAGGTCTATGACCCCAACTTCCGCGCAGATCAGAAGGTCGTCACGATCCGCATCCAGGCGCAGGACGGCCAGGAGGCGATCAGCCCCGAGACCCAGGCCAAGGTGCTGGACTCGCTCAAAACGGTGAACAAGGACATCAAGATCGTCGCGACCGAGTCGATCGGCCCGAAAGTCTCGGGCGAGCTGATCTGGACCGCGATCTGGTCGGTTCTGGCCGCGGTCGCCGCGATCCTCGTCTATATCTGGCTGCGGTTCGAGTGGCAGTTCTCGGTCGGCGCCGTCGCGGCGCTGATCCACGACGTGACCGTTACCGTGGGCATATTCGCGCTGTTCCAGATCAAGTTCGACCTGTCGATCATCGCGGCGCTGCTGACGATCCTCGGCTACTCGATCAACGATACCGTCGTCGTCTTCGACCGTCTTCGCGAGAACCTTGTGAAATACAAGAAGATGCCGCTGCGCGAGGTGATGAACCTCTCGGTCAACGAGACGCTGTCGCGCACCGTGATGACCTCGGGCACCACGCTGCTGGCGCTGATTTCGCTGCTCGTTCTGGGCGGCGACGTGATCCGCAACTTCGTCTTCGCGATGACATGGGGCGTGATCGTGGGTACCTATTCCTCGGTCTATGTCGCAAAGAACATCGTCCTGTTCATCGGGCTGGACCGCAACAAGGAGAAGAAGGACCCCTCGGAGAAGTTCTTCGACAAAACGGATGTCGCTACTGACTGAAGCCAATTTCGGGGCCGCGCTGCCGATCGACGGTTACGGGCCGGGATTTTTCCGCGTCGCCGGAGAGGTCACGCGAGGCTCGATCTGGGTCTCGGGAGAGGAGATGGGCAGCTGGGGCGGTCTGGACGACCGCGCGCCGCTGCTCGCGCTCGCAGGAAAGCTCGACGTGCTGTTCATCGGCACCGGCGAAGAGATTGCCCATCTGCCGAAGGACCTCGTGGCCGAACTGGAGGCCGAGGGACTGATGTGCGAGGGCATGGCCACGCCGTCGGCGGCGCGTACCTATAACGTGCTGCTGTCCGAAGGCCGCCGCGTCGGCTGCGCGCTGATCGCGATGCCGGAAAAACCCGACGCCTCCGAGACGCCTGAATGAGCATGCTGTCGGTCGACGGGCTCGCAGTGTCGCGCGGGGGGCTTCCGGTGCTGGAAGACCTGAGCTTCACGCTCGACGCCGGTCATGCGCTAGTGCTGCGCGGTCCCAACGGGGTCGGCAAGACGACGCTCCTGCGCACCTTGGCGGGGCTGCAACCGGCTCTGGCGGGGACAGTCTCGGTGCCGCCGGAAAGCATGGCCTATGCCGCCCATTCCGACGGGCTGAAATCGACGCTGACCGTGCGCGAGAACCTCGGCTTCTGGGCGTCGGTTTATGCGACCCGCGATATCGAGCCGGCACTGGCGCGGATGAACCTCAAAAGTCTCGAGACACGGCCTGCGCATAGCTTGTCGGCGGGGCAGAAACGCCGCCTCGGGCTTGCGCGTCTTCTGGTGACCGGGCGCCCGATCTGGGTGCTGGATGAGCCGACCGTCTCGCTCGACACCGCCTCCGTCGCGCTGTTCGCCGAGGCCGTGCGCGGCCATCTCGCGGGTGGCGGAGCGGCGCTGATCGCGACCCATATCGATCTTGGGCTGGACGAGGCGAAGGTCCTCGACCTGACGCCCTACAAGGCCAAGATGCCGGAAGAGGGCGGGATGCAGGGCGCCTTCGACGAGGCTTTCCTATGATCGCGCGGCGCGCTATCGGCGCGGTCGGGAGCCTCCGGCGGGGATATTTGAACCAAGGCGAAGGCAGCTGCGCGTTGTTTCGGCTTGGCCGAAATATCCCGGGGGATGAGCGGCGCAGCCGCGAAGGGGGCAGCGCCCCCTTGGCTCGCGAAGGAGGTCGGGCATGATCGCGCTTCTGATGCGAGACCTGCGCCTCGCGGTACGCGCAGGTGGCGGCTTCGGGCTCGGGCTCGCGTTTTTCCTGATCGTGGTGACGCTGGTGCCTTTCGGCGTCGGCCCCGAGGGGAAAATCCTCGCGCGGATCGCGCCGGGGATCCTGTGGGTCGGAGCGCTTCTGGCTTGCCTGCTCTCGCTCGACCGGATCTTCGCGCTCGATTACGAGGATGGCTCGCTCGATCTGCTGGTCACCGCGCCTGTGCCGCTGGAAGGGGTGGTCTCTATCAAGGCGCTCGCGCATTGGATCACGACCGGGCTTCCGCTGGTCGTCGCGGCGCCGATCTTCGGGATCTTGCTGCATCTGCCGCAAGGGGCGCATGTCTGGATGGTGGTTTCGCTTCTTCTGGGCACGCCCGCGCTTTCGGTTCTGGGCACGTTCGGGGCCGCGCTGACCGTCGGGCTGAAGCGCGGAGGACTTTTGTTGTCGCTGCTGGTCTTGCCATTCTACGTGCCGACCCTCATCTTCGGGGCGGAGCTCGTGCGCCGTGGCGCCGAGGGGATGAACACCGAGACACCGCTTCTGATGCTCGCCGGGATCACGGCGGCGACGATCGCGCTCGTGCCCTTCGCCTCGGCCGCCGCGATCCGCGTCAATCTGCGCTAGGGCTTCCCGCGCGCATCCCATGATAGGAAGAGCCAACCTGGCCAGAAGGTGAGCAGAACAACAAGATGTCGATCTGGGAATACGCCAACCCCGTCAAATTCATGAAGACCACGGACAAGGTCCTGCCCTGGACGGTGGGAATTGCCGCGATCACGCTGATCGTCGGGCTGGTCTGGGGCTATTTCTTCGTCCCGGCCGCCGAGAATTTCGGCGGCTCGGTGAAGGTGATCTATGTCCATGTTCCCGCCGCGATGATGGCGATCAACATCTGGGTGATGATGGTCGTGACCTCGCTGATCTGGCTGATCCGGCGCCACCATGTCTCGGCGCTGGCCGCCAAGGCCGCGGCGCCGATAGGCGCGGTGATGACGCTGATTGCGCTGATCACCGGCGCGGTCTGGGGCCAGCCGATGTGGGGTACCTGGTGGGAATGGGATCCGCGACTGACCTCGTTCCTGATCCTGTTCCTGTTCTATCTCGGCTATATCGCGCTCTGGGCCGCGGTCGAGAACCCCGATACGGCCGCCGATCTGACCGGCGTGCTCAGCCTGGTCGGCGGGGTCTTCGCGGTGCTCTCGCGCTACGCGGCGAATTTCTGGAACCAGGGCCTGCATCAGGGGGCGACGCTCTCGATGGATTCCGAGCAGCACATCGCGGATGTCTACTGGTTCCCGCTGCTTCTCTGCATGGCCGGGTTCATCTTCTTCTTCCTCGCGCTGGTGCTGATCCGCACCCGCACCGAGGTCCGCGCGCGCCGTCTGGGCGCCATCCAGCAACGTGAGCGCATGGCATGAGTGATACGACCGAACAAGGCGGAACCGTCACCGAGGGCGGCGTCGTCCTCGTGGACCCGTCCACCAAATCCTACACCTACACCGTCAATATCGCCTGGGCCTCGACGGTCGTGCTTCTGGTGCTGATCGTCGTAGTCTCGCTGATGCGGGGCGCGAAGGTGAAACGTCAACTGGCCGAGGCCGAGGCCCGCCGGAAAGGGGGCGCACATGGTTAAGCCGCTGATGCTATTGCCATTGATCGTGGTCGTCGGATTTGTTGGTGCGGCTTATGTGGGGATGCAGCGCGAGAATCCGACGCAAATCCCCACCGCCTTTGCGGGCAAGCCCGCACCGCCGGTGCAACTCGAACCGCTGGGCGATTTCAAACCCTTCACCGATGCCGATCTGAAGGACGGCAAGGTCAAGCTGGTGAATTTCTGGGCCTCGTGGTGCGCGCCGTGCCGGGTGGAGCATCCCAACCTCGAAGCGCTCTCGGACGAAGGCATTCCGATCTATGGGGTCAACTACAAGGACAAGCCCGCCAAGGCGCAGGGTTTCCTCAGCGAGATGGGCAACCCCTTCGCTGAGCTGGGCGCCGATCCGAACGGGAAGATGGCGCTGAACTGGGGCGTCTACGGCGTGCCCGAGACCTTCGTGATCGATGGCGCGGGCAAGGTGCTCTATCGCTTCGCCGGGCCGCTGACCGAGCGCGTGATCGCCTCGGATCTGCGACCGCTTCTGAACGGCGAGACGGCCGAGAAGTAAGGGCAGGGCGCAAGCGCGCGACTTCCCCGGATTCCGATAGCTTCAAAAAGCAAAGGCCCCCGAACCGGGGGCCTTTCTTGTTTCTGGCTTAGAACGGGATCTCGTCGTCGAAATCCGAGCGGCCACCGCCGCCGCCGCCGCCCGAGGACGGGCCGCCATAGCCGCCGCCGTCATCGTAGCCGCCGCCACCCGAGGACGGGCCGCCGTAGCCACCGCCACCGCCGCCCTGACCGCCGCCCGAGCCGCCAGGCCCGTCGAGCATGGTCAGTTCCGAGCGATAGGGGCGCAGCACGACCTCGGTCGAGTAGCGGTCCTGACCGTTCTGGTCCTGCCATTTGCGGGTCTCGAGCTGGCCTTCGATATAGACCTTCGAGCCTTTGCGCAGATATTGCTCGGCCACTTTCGCCAGCGGCTCCGAGAAGATCGCGACCGAATGCCATTCGGTGCGCTCCTTGCGCTCGCCGGTATTGCGGTCGCGCCACGTCTCGGAGGTGGCGATGCGCAGGTTGCACACCTTGCCGCCGTTCGAGAAGGTCCGCACCTCTGGGTCGCGCCCCAGATTGCCGATCAGAATGACCTTGTTGACGCTGCCTGCCATATTGCCTCCGCCTGCGATTCTAGAATTGGTCCCAAAGGGTATAGAGCAGAGCCCCGCTGGAGCCTAGGGGCGAAGCTTCGCTCAACCGTGACGGAAAGCGGCGAAATCCCGCGTGCATCTTTGGTTTGAGAGCGATTTCGGCACCGCATTTCCAACCTTGCGTCGATAGCTGGCGGTCCGGGTTTGCCCCAGGTCTGCACGAGCCGGACGGCACCCGGGGACGACCCCGCCCGATCCGGTCGAGCAAACCCATATCCCATGAGGAGATACCCCATGAAATACCTGATGCTGATCGCCGCGAGCGCTACGATTGCCGCTGCTTCCACTCTCCCCGCACTCGCCGAAGGTGGCGAAGGCGACGTGGCCCCGGCACAAGAGCAGAAGCTCGCAGCCGAGCTGAAAGATCAGGGATACCAGGTTCGCAGCATGGAAACGGATGGCGGCTATATCGAGGTTTACGCGATGAAGGACGGCAAGCGCGCCAAGCTCTTCTTCGACTCGAACCTCAAGCAGGTGAAGCGTTCGGACAGCAACTGATCCGATCCTCGGGGACGGGCCGGCACGATCGGCCCGTCCTCTTCACGCCAGTCTTTCCCGAAAGCAGCAGGAGGGCCCGATCATGGCCATCGAAGACGCGAGCTTTACCGATCTTCCGTCGCATGAAACGTCTCACGCAGAACCGCCGCCCGTTGGCGCGCATAGCGTCTGGGACCCGTTCGTCCGGGTGTTCCACTGGTCGATCGCGGGCCTCTTTACCGCCAACGCCTTCTTCACCTCGCCGAAGAACGATCTGCATCACTGGATCGGCTACACGGTCGCGGGGCTCGTGATCGCGCGCATCCTCTGGGGGGTGTTCGGGACGCGTCATGCGAAGTTCAAGGATTTCCCGCCATCGCCCACCGGCGCGCTGACGCAGCTGCGCGATATGGCGACGGGGCGGCGGCACGCGCATCTGGGCCATTCGCCACTCGGCGCGCTGATGATCTACAATCTTTTGATCACGCTTCTGGTCATCGCGGGCTCGGGCTACCTGATGACGACTGACGCCTATTGGGGCGTGAAATGGCCCAAGGAAGTGCATGAACTGGCTGTCAACTGGGCCGAGGTTTCGATCGCCGCCCATATCGCCGCCGTCGTCTTTGAGAGCCGTCGGTTGCGCGTGAACCTTGCGCGCGCGATGATCACCGGTAAGAAGGTGTTCCGCAGCAACAGAGGGTAAACGCCCATGGCGATATCGCGAGCGCGAGTCTCGGTCTGGACGAAAGAGGGCGCGTTGGTCGCCCTCATCTTATTCCAGACGGCCTGTGCCGCTCTCTTCGTGGCAGACGTGTTCAACGACATCCGCGAAGCCGGACGGTTCACGGTGGATCTCAACATGGAGCTGTTCGCCAATCTCGGCCTGATCGCGGGGATCGTCGTTGAGGCGACGGTGCTCTGGGCGCTCCTGCGCCGTCAGGCGCGCGCGGATCGCACCATCGGGGCCGCACAGGGCGCGATGGCCGAGATGATGGGCGCGCAGTTCGACCAATGGGGGCTGACGCCCGCAGAGGCCGATGTGGCGGCCTTCACCATCAAAGGGTTCTCGGTCTCGGAGACCGCCTCCTTTCGCGGATCGAGCGAGGCGACGGTGAAATCCCACCTCAATTCAGTCTACCGCAAAGCAGGGGTCTCGGGCCGCTCCCAGCTTGTCTCGATCTTCGTGGAGGAGCTGTTTCACGGCCCCATCAAAGCTGATGCGAAAGTGCAACAGGCACGCGCAATCTGACGTTAGGGAAGCGAGTCGGCGGGAGATTGCCGAGGCATTCGGCGTTTTCCTTTAACTTTTTGCCGATTTCTTTATAGTTTGGCCCCGAAAATATGGACAGTGAATGGTAAGGGGCCGATGCGTAGGACGATCGGAATTCTCGGGCTTGCGGCGATCGCCGCGGCAACGGTGATGACGGGCCCGATGAGCGCCCAGGCAGAGGGGCTGAGGCTCCAGGGTAACTCTTCGAAATCGCGTGCGATGCTGTTCCGAAACCAGACCAACATCCTCGACACGCGCGCAGCCCAGCAATACGAACATTCCTCGCGGCTGCGACCCGGCGGCAAGCTGACCCAGACCGCCAGTGCCGAGAGCGTTCCACGCTACAACGGCAAGTATCGCGGCCAGTATATCAACACCGCGAAATCGGTGGCCTCGCGCCACGGCATTCCGACCGACCTGTTTCTGCGGCTCGTGCAGCAGGAGAGCGGCTGGAACCCGCAGGCGCGCTCGCACAAGGGGGCGATGGGGCTGGCACAGCTGATGCCCGCGACCGCCGCGAAACTGGGCGTGAACCCGCGCGATCCGGCGCAGAACCTCGAGGGCGGCGCGCGCTACCTGAAGATGATGTATGATCGCTTCGGAAGCTGGCGGCTGGCGCTCGCGGCCTATAACGCAGGGCCGGAGGCGGTCGCGAAACATAACGGCATTCCGCCGTATCGCGAGACTCGCAACTATGTGCGTGTGATCCTCGGCGGTTGATCCGTTATGCGCCCGAAATCATGAAAAGCCCCGCAAGATCAGATATCTGCGGGGCTTTCTTTATGTTTTGCGTTAAGGAAGCAGTCTAAGCGGGAGATTTTACGGAATGATCCGGGTATACTTGGTGCCCGCGAGCGTCGCGCCCGCCATCAGACCTGCCTGGCCGAAGACCAGCGCGATGATCGGCGCGGTCGAGGTCAGCGTGGAGGCCGAAATCGCGCCGCCCTGATCCGGCACCGCGTAGCGTGCATCCGCGCCCAGTTGCCAGCCATCGCCGCGGCGGAAGCTGGACAGCGCCTCGGGCGTCATGAAGAACAGGGCATGAGCATATTGCTGCGCGCCGATCTGCAGACCGAAACTCGCCGCTGCCGCCGCGTAGTAATCGACCGTCACGTTGTTGATCCGCAGTGCGCCGCGCCCGAAAGCCCCACCTACGCCGAAGCCCGCCTCGGTCATCAGCGGCATCCAGAGCACGCCCACCGATTTGTTCTCGAGATCGCGCGTGCCGGGATATTTCGTCAGAAGGTAGTTCCGGGTGGCGTCGACCCGCGCGTCCAGCTTGGCACTGCCTGCGCTGCCCACGCCGTTGCCGCAGGCCGCAAGGCCGAGCCCGGCACCGCCCATCGCCAGAAGGGTCCGTCTGGAAAGTTTCGTCATGTCTGTCGCTCCGCTCGATATGCCCGATCTCGCGTCGGGCTGATTGGTCTTATTACGACCGCTTGGCACAATTAATAGACGAGGGAACCCGCTTTGTCACTTCTTCTTGAGCCAATTCACGCCGAAGTGGCAAGACCCTGCTCAGCCGTTACCGAGCAGTTTCGCGGCCTCCGGCGCGAAGTAGGTAAGCACGCCATCGCAGCCCGCGCGGCGGAAGCTCATCAGACTTTCGAGCATGACCTTCTCGTGGTCGAGCCACCCGTTCTTAACCGCCGCCATGATCATCGCGTATTCGCCGGACACCTGATAGGCATAGGTCGGTACGCCGAACTGCTCTTTCACGCGGTGGCAGATGTCGAGATAGGGCATCCCCGGCTTCACCATGACCATGTCTGCGCCCTCCGACAGATCGCGCGCGACCAGCCGGATCGCCTCGTCGGAATTACCGGGGTTCATCTGATAGGTTTTCTTGTCGCCCTTGAGCGCACCGGTGGCGCCGACCGCGTCGCGGAATGGTCCATAGAAGCCGGAGGCATATTTCGCGGCATAGCTGAGGATCGTCACGTCCGAATGACCCGCGCCTTCGAGCGCCGAGCGCAGCGCCGTGATCCGCCCGTCCATCATGTCCGAAGGCCCGAGGATATCGGCCCCGGCTTCGGCCTGCGCGATCCCCATTTTTACAAGACATTCAACGGTTTCATCGTTGAGGATAACCCCGTCGCGCACCAGCCCGTCATGGCCGTTCGCATTGTAGGGGTCGAGCGCGATATCGGTCATGATCGCGATCTCGGGCACCTCGGCCTTGATCGCGCGGATCACCCCGTTGGTGATGTTCTCGGGGTTCCAGGCCTCTTCGCAGGTCTCGGTCTTCACTGCCGGATCGGTATAGGGAAAGAGGCAGATCGCCGGGATGCCAAGCTTTGCGGCCTCTTCGGCGGCGCGCACCGCACCCTCCAGCGTGCGGCGCACGACGCCCGGCATCGAGGGCACCTCGACATCCGCGCCGGGCACGTCGGTGATGAAGATCGGCCAGATCATGTCCTTCACGCTCAACCGGTGTTCCTGTGCCAGATCGCGAAGCGCTGCAGTGCGGCGCATCCGGCGCAAACGGGTGTGGGGGAAGGGCGGAAGGATCGGATTCATCGGCTGGCTCCTCTGGCTCGGGCAAAATGGGTGCCACGGATCGATGTAACAGGCAAGCGCGGCAGATCCGCGCGGGCTTCCGCTCGGGGCTGGGCTGGTCTATGCATCGTCAGGAGGGGGCGCGACACGACGACCCGGAAGAACGAGGGCGAGGGGCTTGGAAGTTTTCGACACGATCGCGCGGCTGATCGACCTGCGCAGCTTTTCCAACCTGTGGTATTGGATCGCCTTGGCCGCAGTCTGGTCTTCGGCCTCGCATTGGGTGTTGGGCGTGCCGTGGGACATGGTGATCCGCGCGCGCCGCAAGGGCGGCGACGCGGGTCAGGATCTGGCCGCGATGACGGCGCTGAGCGCACGGCGGCTGAACCGCATCCGGCGCGATGCCGGGTTCTCGATGTCGATCACCATCCCCTTCATGTTGAGCTTTCTCATCATCACCGGGTTCATCTACGGCTCGGAGACGGCGCAGGCTTTCGCTCTGCTGCTGGTGCCGATGATGGCCGTGTTCGGCTTGAGCCTGCGACTGGCGCATAAACTCGATGCAGAGCCCACGCTTGCGCATGACCCGGCGATTGCGATCAAGGCACTCTCGCGCCACCGGGTGAACGTGCAGGCGATCGGCGTGGTCGCGATCATCGTGAGCGCGCTCTGGGGAATGTATCAGAACCTTCTCGCCTCGATGCTGGTTTAACGCGCGAAGCAACTTGACACCGGAGACAGGCCGGATACCTCGCTTGGCTATGGAGCATTTTCTTCTCTCGGGCGCCCCGGAAGGGTTCGACGCCGCCTTGCTGGCCAAGGAACTTGCCAAGGGCAAGTCGGTCATCCATGTCGCGCGCGACGATCGCCGTCTGGCGGCCATGCGCGGGGCGCTTGCGTTCTTTGCGCCCGAGGCGACGGTGCTGGACTTCCCGGCGTGGGATTGTCTGCCCTATGACCGGGTCTCGCCCAATGCCGATATCTCCGCCACGCGGATGGCGACGTTGGCCGCGCTGGCTTCGGGGATGCCCGGGCCGTTCGTTCTGTTGACGACGCTTTCGGCTGCCATGCAGCGCGTGCCCGCGCGCGAGGTTCTGGCGGGCGCGAGCTTCACCGCGCAGGTCGGCAAGCGGATCGACGAGCAGGCGTTGCGCGAATTCCTCGTCCGGATGGGCTTCTCGCAGGCCTCGACCGTGTCCGAGCCCGGCGATTACGCGATCCGCGGCGGCATCATCGACATCTTCCCGCCCGGCGAGGGCGGTCCGGTGCGGCTCGATCTGTTCGGCGATGTGCTGGACGATGCGCGCGGATTCGATCCGGTGACCCAGCGTACGACCGAGAAGCTGAAAGGCGTGGAGCTGGCACCGGTCTCCGAGGTCATCCTCGACGAGGCGGCGATCACCCGTTTCCGGCAGAATTACCGGATCGAATTCGGCTCGGGCGGTGCGGAAGACCCGCTTTACGAGGCGGTTTCGGCAGGGCGCAAACAGGCGGGGATGGAGCATTGGTTGGGCTTCTTCCATGAAAAGCTCGAGACCATTTTCGACTATCTGCCCGATGCGTCGGTGATGCTCGACGACCAGATCGCGGCGCAGCAGGAAAGCCGTTGGGACGGCATCGCGGATCAGTATGACACGCGGCGCGAAGCGATGACCCGGCGCGACCGGCTGGACTCCGTCTACAAACCCGCGCCGCCGCAGCTTTTGTATTTGAACCCAGAGAGTTGGGAAGCGGTGTTGAAACCGCTTCGCGTGCTGCGCCTGCAGGTGATCCCGGCACCGCCCGGTCCCGGCATCCTCAATGCGGGCGGGCGCGTCGGGCGCAATTTCGCGCCCGAGCGCAAGGTGGAAAACGTCAGCCTGTTCAGCGCGTTGAAAGACCATGTTCAAGCGCGTCTGGCCGATGGTCCCGTGGTGATCGCCTCGTGGTCCGAGGGGGCACGTGAGCGCCTGAAAGGCCTGATGGAAGACGAGGGCGTGATCGGCGCGAAGCTGATCGGATCGGCGCGCGAGATCGGGCAGGGGGTGAACCTCACGGTCTGGCCGCTCGACGAAGGGTTCGAAGCCCCGCGCGATGGCAGCGAGATGACCGTGATCTCGGAGCAGGACGTGCTGGGCGAACGGCTCGTCTCGAAGCCGCGGCGCAAGCGCAAGGCCGAGAACTTCCTGACCGAACACACGACGCTGTCGCCCGGCGATCTGGTCGTCCATGTCGATCACGGGGTGGGCCGTTACAAAGGGCTGGAGACAGTCACGGCCCTTGGCGCGCCGCATGAATGCGTGCTCTTGGAATATGCGGGCGGGGATCGCCTTTATCTGCCAGTCGAGAATATCGAACTGCTCAGCCGTTACGGCCATGAGGAAGGCTTGCTCGACAAGCTCGGCGGGGGCGCGTGGCAGGCCAAGAAGGCCAAGCTGAAAGAGCGCATCCGCCAGATCGCCGACAAGCTGATGCGGATCGCGGCAGAGCGTCACCTGCGCCACGCGCCCATTCTGGAAGCGCCGCATCACGAGTGGGAAAGCTTCGCCGCGCGCTTCCCCTATACCGAGACCGACGATCAGATGAGCGCGATCGAGGATGTGGTGGACGATCTGAAATCGGGCACGCCGATGGATCGTCTCGTCGTGGGCGATGTGGGCTTCGGCAAGACCGAAGTCGCGATGCGCGCGGCCTTCGTCGCCGCGCAATCGGGCATGCAGGTCGCGGTGATCGCGCCGACGACGCTGCTTGCGCGCCAGCATTACAAGACCTTCGCCGAACGCTTCCGGGGCACCGCGCTGAATGTGAAACCGCTCAGCCGCTTCGTCTCCGCCAAGGAGGCTACGAAGACCCGCGAGGGGCTGCGCGACGGCACGGTCGATATCGTGATCGGCACCCATGCGGTTCTGGCGAAATCGGTGAAATTCGCCAATCTCGGCCTGCTGGTCATCGACGAGGAGCAGCATTTCGGCGTGCAGCACAAAGAGCGCCTGAAAGAGATGCGCTCGGAAATCCACGTGCTCACGCTGACCGCGACGCCGATCCCGCGCACGCTGCAACTTTCATTGACCGGGGTGCGGGACCTGTCGATCATCGGTACGCCGCCCGTCGACCGCCTTGCGATCCGTACCTATGTCTCAGAATTCGACACGGTCACCGTGCGCGAGGCGCTGCTGCGCGAGCATTACCGGGGCGGGCAGAGCTTCTATGTCGTGCCGCGAATTTCCGATCTTCCCGAAATCGAGGAATTTCTGCAAACCCACGTGCCGGAGGTGAAATATCTCGTGGCGCATGGGCAGATGGCCGCGGGCGAGTTGGACGACCGGATGAACGCCTTCTACGACGGCAAATACGACGTTCTGCTGGCGACGACGATTGTCGAAAGTGGCCTCGACATCCCGACCGCGAACACGATGGTAATTCATCGCGCCGACATGTTCGGCCTCAGCCAGCTTTACCAGATCCGGGGCCGGGTAGGCCGCGCGAAGACACGGGCCTATTGCTACCTGACGACGAAGCCGCGCATGCCGCTGACGCCACAAGCGCAGAAACGGCTGCGTCTGCTGGGTTCGCTCGACAGTCTCGGGGCGGGGTTCAACCTTGCGAGCCAGGACTTGGACCTGCGCGGCGCGGGCAACCTGCTGGGCGAGGAACAGTCGGGCCATATCCGCGAGGTGGGTTACGAGCTCTATCAGTCGATGCTGGAAGAGACGATCTCGAAGCTGAAATCGGGCGAATTGACCGAGACGGCGGATGGCGACTGGTCGCCGCAGATCAATCTCGGCGTGCCGGTGATGATCCCCGACAGCTACATCCCCGATCTCGACGTGCGCCTCGGTCTCTATCGTCGCCTGTCGAGCCTGACCACCAAGGTCGAGCTGGAAGGGTTCGCCGCCGAGCTGATCGACCGCTTTGGCGAGCTGCCGAAAGAGGTCAACACGCTGTTGCTGGTCGTCCGGATCAAGGCAATGTGCAAGCGCGCGATGATCGCCAAGCTCGATGCCGGGCCGAAGGGCGCGACCGTCCAGTTCCACAATGACAAGTTCCCCAACCCGCAGGGGCTCGTGGAATTCCTGACCGCACAGCGCGATCTGGCCAAGGTGAAGGACAACAAGCTGGTCATTCGCCGCGACTGGAAGAACGACAAGGACAAGATCAAGGGCGCCTTCGCGATCGCCCGCGACCTGGCCGAGAAGGTTATCGAGGCGAAGAAGACGAAGGCCTGAGCGGCTCCGCGCGGAACATCACCTGTCCGCGCGGCAGCATCCGGTCGTCGCGGATAAGGCGCCAGCCAGCCGCCTCCGCCATCGCGTAGAGCGCGGCTTCCGAAAGGTGATAGGGCGCGCGGGTCGCGTGGGTGACGACGCCGTCGTTCTGTCGGTGGATCGTGGCGCCTTCGGGGGCTAGGAATACCGTAAGCAGCAGGCACTCCAGTTGAGCAAAGCGCCGCAAGCCGTTGAAGCAATGTGCAATCGCGTCGCCTTCCAGATGCGGAAAGACACCGAAAGCGATGGCATGGGTGACCGTGTCGGTCACGACAGCAAAACCGAAATCCGCGTCTTCGACCAGCTGCATAGGATCGAGCCGGTCGCGCGCCTCCAACTCCGCCGCATAGCCCGCAAGCATCAGTGCGCGCGAGGCATCCGTCGCCCAGTAATGGCCGGGCTCCAGATAGGGCACCGCCTTGCAGCCAAGCCGCAACGCCCCCGCACCGATATCGAGAAGGACATGATCGGGCCGCAGCCCGTGATCCAGAAGCGCGGCCATCTGCGCGCGGCCCGTCTCGTCCCAGCGGCCGCCCACGATGTCGCGGTGGCGTCCCTTGGCGAGCGCCTCATCATAGAACCCGGGGCGGGTATAGGGCGACGACATCGGTGAGGCTCCGTGACAAGGGCGATGCGCGCATATGTAGCTTTTGCACCTGCGCGTAAAGCCCCGTCAGCCGGTTTCCTGCGTCTTGCGGATCAGCCACCAGGCGAGGCTCGAGCAGGTCAGCGTCGCGATCACCATCGGCAGCGCAGTGCCGTTGAAGGACAGGCCCACCGGGGCTGCGATAATCACCGCGCCGACGGTCGAAATCGCCGACACGATGGACGCCGCCATGCCCGCGATATGGCCCATATGTTCCAGCGCCAGCGCGTTGAGATTGCCGAAGGTCAGGCCCGCCATCGCGAAGACCGAGACGGAGTAGATGAAGATGAACGGGAAGCCCGCCGCGCCGTCAGTGAACCCGAGCAGCACCAGCACCAGCATCACCGCCGAGATCGCCACCTGGGAGATATAGGTCCCCTTGACGATCTTGCGCATCCCCAGCCGCATCACGTAGCGCGCGTTGAAGATCGTGGCCGAGCCCGCGAGCAGCGCGCCGATCGCGAACCACATCGGGAAGGTGTCGGTGACGCCATGCGCCGCGTAAAGCTGCTGCGCGGTGGACAGCAGGCCGAACATCTGCCCGAAGCCCAGCGTCATCGTCACGATATAGAGACGCACATCCGAATGGGTGATCACCTCCAGCGCCGCGGCGCGCAGCTTGGATACGCTCAGCGGACGGCGATCCTCGGGGGCGAGCGTTTCGGGTTGGCGGATCATCAGCCAGCTCACGCCGACGCAGCCGAAGACCATGAAGGCCCAGAATACGCCGCGCCAGCCCGCGAGAGCGATCACCAGTTGGCCGACCGAGGGGGCGACGGCCGGCACGAGGATGAAGATCATCATGATGAACGAGGTGATCTTCGCCATCTCGCGCCCGGCGAAGAGGTCGCGCACCAGCGCCATCACCGTGATCCGCGGACCCGATGCGCCGATCCCTTGCAGCACCCGCGCCGCCAGCAGCGCTTCGAGGCTTTGCGCATGGGCGGCGACGAAGGCTCCGACCATGTAGATCGCAATCCCCCCCGCGATGGTCTTGCGCCGCCCCAGCGCATCCGAGATCGGCCCGGCGAACAGCGTGCCCACGCCCATGCCCAGCACGAAGGCGGTCAGCACCAGCTGCGCACGGTTGACCGCGTCGGGGCTCAACTCTGCCGCGATCTGCGGCAGTGCCGGCAGCATCGCGTCGATCGAGAAGGCGACCGTCGCGATCAAGGAGGCGAGCATGACCGTCAGTTCGGGCAGCGAAAGGGGCGTGCGCGCCCGGGGCGCGTCAGAGATGTGGGACATTCTGGGGGACTTTCCGAGAGTCGGATCTATTCGAAACGCGAGCATAGGGAGCTGCGCCGATTTGGCCAGAGGGCCGGGCGCGCAGCCCCCTGTGCGCTCACGCGATAGTGACGGCGGCTGCGACGCCGGACAACTCGGTCAGTGCTGGGTCGCGTCGGACGGTGTGCCGGACAGCTCGTCGATGACCTGCAGCCACAGCTCGGTCGGTTGCGCGCCGCTCACCAGATGAGCATTTGCGACAACGACCGAGGGCACCGCGTTGATCCCACGCTCGCGCGCATGTTGTTCCTTGGCGACGATCGTGTCGATATCGGCATCCGAAGCCAGAAGCCGCTCCACCAGTCGCCGGTCCATCCGCGCCGCCTCGGCCACTTCACACAGCACGGTCGAGTCGCCGATATTGCGCCCGTCGCTCCAATGTGCGGCCAGCAGCCCCTCCATCGCCTCTTCCTGCCGCTCTTCCAGCCCCGCCCAATAGAGCAGGCGATGCGCGTTGCGGGTGTTCGGCTGATGGGTGACGCGCTCGGGGTGGAAATCGTAGCCCTCGGCCTCCGCGATCTCGAGCAGCTGCACATGCATCTTCGCCGCCCCGTCCTGACCGAACTTCGCCTGCAGGTAATCGGCGCGCGCCATCCCCTCGGGCGGCATGGTCGGGTTCAGCTCGAAGGGCTGCCACGCACGCTGGAACGGGTGGTCGGGGCGTTGGGCGAGCGCCCGGTCGAGCCGCGCCTTGCCGATGAAGCACCACGGGCAAACGGGATCGGCGAAAATATCGAGCGTGATCATGAGGTGACCTCCTGTTGCAGCATGGTGCGGATTTCCGAGCGCAGCACCTTGCCGTTGCGGTTGCGGGGCAGGGCGGCGATATGGGCGTAAAGGCGCGGCTGCTTGTAACGCGCAAGCCGGGCCTCGGCATGGGCGCGCAGCGTCTCTTCCCCGGCGTCGCCGGTATAGGCCAGTGCGATGACGCTTGCATCGGCTTTCACCGCGATTTCGACCGCGGCCACGTCGCCCGCGCCGGGGCAGTCATGCATGATCTCTTCGACCTCGATCGGCGAGACCCGGAAGCCGCCCGCATTCATCATATCATAGCCGCGTCCGAGATAGGTGATCGCACCATCTTCGCCCATCGAGACCGTGTCGCCGGTGACGAACCACGGGCCGATCCGGCGCGCCGCAGTCTCTTCGGGCGCGTTCCAATAGCCCAGATAGAGCCCCGGATCGCTTTCATGGATCGCCAGCTGCCCCGACTCGCCGCGCGGCACCGGTTGCCCGTCTTCGTCCAGCACGGCGACATGACGGCCCGCCTGCGGATAGCCGCAGGTGCCGGGCGGTGCGGGATGGTCCGGATTGCCCGAGATGAAGGTAGAGCATTCGGACATGCCGAGCGCCTCATAGACCCGGGTGCCCGTCGCCGCGATCCAGGCCGCGCGCGTGGGCTCCGGCAGCGCCTCGCCCGCGCTCAGCCCATGGCGTAGCTTCGGCAGCGATAGCGCCTCATGATGTTTCAGGATTTGCCGGTAGACTCCGGGAGCGGCGGCGAAGATCGTCGCGTCGAAGCGCTTGAGCAGCAGGGGCAGGCTGCGCGGCTCCACGCCGTCCGCCGGGATCAGCGCGGTGGCGCCCAGCGTCCACGGGTCCATCAGCCCGGTGCCGAGCGTATAGGTCCAGTTGAAGGCGCCTGCATGCATCAGACGGTCGTCGGGCCCCATGCCATACCAGCCGCGATACATCATCTGCCGCGCCCAGATCGCGCGATGCGCATGCATCACGGCGCGCGCCGAGCCGCCCGTGCCGGAGGTGAAGATCATATAGGCGAGGCGGTTCGGATCGCCCATTGCGTAGTCGCAGGGGGCGGCGTCCTCGGCCTTGCGCAGAATATCGGCGGGGATTGCGCGCGCCGGATGATCGGGCAGGGCTATCCCATCGCCCGCCACGACAGCCGCCGGATCGAGATCGCCCGCCAGTTTGGTAATCTCCGCCTCGGTCAGCTGCGCCGATGTCGGCACCGGCACCAGCCCGGCTGCGATGGCGCCAAGAAAAGCGATGGGAAATTCCGGACCGTTGCCCAGCCGCAGCATCACGCGATCTCCGGGTGTCAGCCCCGCGTCGAGCAACAGCGTTCCCGCACCGCGCACCGCCGCGGTCAGCCGCCCATAGGACCAGCGCTGCGCGCCCGAAGGCTTCACGATCTGCATCGCCAGCTTGTCCGGGGTCGCCGCGCCTGCCGCCAGAACATGCGCGGCCATGTTGAAGGCGCTCGGCGGGGCGGGGATCGGGTCTGTGCGGTAAACGGAATCCATGCCGCCTAGCTAGGACGCGGCGCGCGCCCGAGCAAGCCCGAACGCGCGACCTTCACTCTGACTTCGCCTTGGCGAAATTATCTTGGGGTGGAACGAGCTGCCTTCCAGTGGAAGGACGCCCCGCCGAACGCCCGGAGCGCAAACGAAGGGCCACGACGCAGCGGAGGCAGAGCCCCCTGCAACTTTAGCCATGTGCGACCGTGCGCGGGAGCAAAGCGCCCATGTGGAGCAAAGCGCCCATGTGACGTGAAGTTTGCGCGCCTATGCGCGGGCTAAGCTTACTCGTCCTCTTCCTCGTCGTCGCCGAAGCGCGCGTCGTCGTCATATTCGTCCTCGCCTTCGGGGACGTATTTCGAGGAGGCCGCGATCGAGTGACCGTCATGAGTCGGGTCCATGATCACGTCGGAGGGCAATTCGCCTCGCATCCAGTCGCGAATTTCGTCGCGCGCGTCGGCGGGCTCCTGTTCGGTCAGCTCGGCGATATAGCGGATGAAGGCTTTCTGATCGCCGTCGATTTCGTCAAGCTCGGCCTCGTCGGCATCCGGCCACCGATCCACGATAGCCTCGTAAAATGCCGCCCAGTTTTCCTCGATATGGTGCCATTTCATCGCTTTTGATCCTTTTCTTCACGGCTCGTGTCGCGGGTGACCCTCATACTGAGAAAGGGACGCGCGCGGGGCTTTGCAAGGCACAAGGCCGAGATAGCTCGCGCGGTTCCATATCGCGTTGAATTCCGGGAGTTACCTGAACCAGCCCTGCACCGAACGGGCACCGCCCGAGATGTCGTCGCCCACACCGGCCACCGTGTTGCAGCCCGCCATTGCCGCAGCGATCGCTGCCAGAAGGATGAGTTTCTTCATTGTCCTGCCTCTTCGTACCACCAGACATCGGGCTCGAAGCCCGGCCATGCCCCGTATAGCGGGGTCTTCTCAGGGTAGTGAAGCTGCTTGATATGGGCGATCCGGTCAACCGGTGCGTACCAGATCGGAATGACATAGCGGCCCGCAGTCAACACCCGGTCGAGCGCACGGGTCGCGGCGACGAAATCCTCGTGGCTTTTCGCATCGAGCATGGCCTTCACCATCGCCTCGGCGGCTGGGGAATTCATGCCCATCCAGTTGCGCGAGCCGGGCTCGTTCACGCCTTTCGAGCCCCAGTAGAGGTTCTGCTCGTTGCCGGGCGACAGTGACAGAGCGCGCCAGTACCACGCCATGTCGAAATCATAGGAATTGGTGCGCTGTGTGTATTGCGCATCGTCGATCACGGTCACTTTCGGGAAGATACCCAGCTTCTTGAGCGCCTCGGTGTAGATGTCGACGATGCTTTGCGTCTCGGCCGCGCCCTGTTGCAGCACGATCTCGAAGGTGAAGGGCTTGCCGTCCTTCTTGAGCACACCATCGCTGTCGACCTGCCAGCCGGCCTCTTCCAGAAGCTTCGCGGCGGCGCGCATGTTCTTGCGGTTGCGCACGCCACCATCCGAGGTCGGCAGCGTATAGCCGTCGATCGTGCCGGGCGGGAGCTGATCGGCGAAGGGCTCCAGCAGGGCCTTCACCTTGCCCGCGGCGGCGCCGTGCTCCATCCCCAGCTCGGAATTCGAGAAGTAGGACGAGATCCGCGGCTCCGCGCCGCCATTGATGGTCTTGTTGATGAATTCGAAGTTGAACGCGTCGATCATCGCCTGACGCACCCGCCAATCCGCGAAAACCGGGTTGCGGGTGTTCATCACCAGCCCCTTGATCCCCGAGGGACGCCCGTTCGGAATCTCGGATTTGATCACGTCGCCCGATTGCACCGCCGGGAAGTCGTAATTCCGGCCCCAGTCGGCCGCGTTCCATTCGGTGTAGCTGTCGGTCTCGCCGCCCTTGAAGGCTTCGAACACGACGCCGCCATCGCCGAAATAATCATAGCGGATCGTGTCGAAATTGTTCCGGCCCTTGTTGAAGCCCAGATCCTTCCCCCAGTAATCGGGGTTGCGTTTCAGCTCGATATATTTGCCCGGATCGACGCGGCCCACGACGTAGGGGCCGGAGCCGATCGGAGCCATATTCGTGGTGGAGGCGAAGTCGTGCCCCTCCCATTGCGACTTCTCGAGAACCGGGCGCATCCCCATGATGAGCGCCATTTCGCGGTCCTTCACCTCGGGTTTGAAGGTGATGCGGACCTTGCGATCGCCGGTCTTCTCGATCTTTTCGACCTTCGACCAGGCGTTCTGATAGCGCGGATGGCCTTCGGTCCCGAGCGTCTTGTAGGACCAGATGACATCCTCGACCGTCACCGGGTTGCCGTCCGAGAACTTGGCCTCGGGGCGCAGGGTGAACTCGACCCAAGTGCGGTCCGGGTCGGTCTCGACCGATTCGGCGAGAAGCCCGTAGAGCGTGAAAGGCTCGTCCATCGAGCGGCCCATCAGCGATTCGGCGACATAGCGGCTGATTCCTTCCGCCGGTCTCCCGTTCAGGATCCACGGGTTGAGCGAATCGAACATGCCGGCCACGCCAAATCTGATCTCGCCGCCCTTTGGGGCATCGGGATTGGCGTAGGGCAGATGGGTAAAGCCGGCGGGAAGTGCAGGCTCGCCGTACATTGCAATCGCAGGTTGTGGCTCCGCGGCAGCGATCCCTGTAAATACAGGGGCGAGCCCGAAAAGAGCCCCGCCGAGTAAATGGAAAAACACCGATCTCGTCATGTTAACAATCCCTGCCTTGCCTGCATTTATTGGCGCCAAGCTAGCGAGAGGTTTGAAACTGCGCAAACTTTTCCCTTGGAGAGCGGCGCAGGATTGCTTATAAGGGATGCACTGCTCGATAGGTTTCTTGCCTGTATGAAACCTGCCTCATGACTTGACGCCCGCCCTAGCGCGGGCGTCTTTTTTTACCTCATTACCCAAGAAAACAAGGCCCTCACCGCGATCTCACGCGGTATTGCGCTTGCAGCATGGCGTTCGCACGCGCGGCGCGGCATGATCCCGGCGAATCCGTCACTTACGTCACCGAAGGAGAGAACATGTCGCTTCAGGGAAAAACCGCCGTCATTACCGGGTCGAATTCCGGGATCGGTCTCGGGGTCGCGCGCGAACTCGCGCGCGCGGGCGCCGATATTGTCATCAACTCCTTCACCGACCGCGACGAGGATCATAAGCTCGCCGCCGATATCGCATCGGAATTCGGTGTCACCGCGCGCTACATCAAGGCCGATCTCTCGAAAGGTGCCGAAGCGCGCGCCCTGATCGAGCAGGCGGGCAAATGCGATATTCTCGTGAACAATGCTGGTATCCAGCACGTCTCGCCGATCGAGGAATTCCCGGTCGAGAAATGGGACGCGATCATTGCGATCATGCTGACCTCGGCCTTCCACACCACCGCCGTCGCGCTGCCGATGATGCGCAAGGCGGGTTGGGGCAGGGTCGTCAACATCGCCTCCGCGCACGGTCTGACCGCGTCGCCCTATAAATCGGCCTATGTCTCGGCCAAGCACGGCGTCGTGGGCCTTACCAAGGTCACCGCGCTCGAGACCGCGAAGGAAGACATCACCGTCAACGCGATCTGCCCGGGCTATGTGAAGACCCCGCTCGTCGAGGCGCAGATCCCCGACACGGCGAAGGAATACAACATGACCGAGGAAGAGGTGATCGAGAAGGTCATCCTCGCGCGCCAGCCTTCGAAGGAATTCGCGACGGTCGAGCAGATCGGCGGCACCGCCGTGTTCCTGTGCTCGGACGCGGCGGCGCAGATCACCGGGACCACGATCTCGGTCGATGGCGGCTGGACCGCGCTGTAACTTGAAAGACTGGCGGAGCGGTTTCGCTCCGCCTCTTCAATAGGGGCGCGACGAGAACGTACGCTCATGCGCCTGACGATGCGCGATCACAGCCTCCAGCCGGTTCTTCACCCCGTATTTCTGCATGATGTTGGTCATGTAGAACTTCACCGTCTTCTCGCTGATCGCGAGGCGCTTGGCGATTTCGCGGTTTGTCTTGCCGCGCTCCAACTCGCGCAGCACCTGCATCTCGCGGTGGGTCAGGCTCTCGCTCTCGGATTTTTCCTGCCCCGAAAGCGCCGCCTGCAGCAGCGCCGCCGCGAAGCTCGGCGAAACGAATGTGCCGCCGTGCAGGATCGCGTCGATTGCCGCCTGGAGTTCCGAGACGCCGACCCCTTTGAGAATGTAGCCCTTCGCCCCCGCGCTCATCGCTTCGATCGCGGTGGCGGGCTCGTCGCAGGCGGTCAGCAGGATGCATTGCATGGACGGGTCGTGATCGATGATCTTGCGAAGCGCGTTCAACCCGCCGCCGGGCATGCTGAGATCGAGGATCATCACGTCGGGCCGTCGCGCCCGGGCAAGCTCGATCGCGTCGATGGCGGAACTGCCTTGATCGAGCACGTCGATATCGAGCGCGTCCTGCAGCACGGCGCACAGCCCCTGCCGGAAAATTGGATGGTCGTCTACAATACAAGCCGTCGTCGGCACAAAATCGGACATCGAAATACCCCTTGAACGATCCCGCGACCGCGTTCCCCAACGCGTGAAGGCCAAGCCATCCGGACTGTCGCGAAATCCGTCTTCCCCCCGGACGTCCAGAATGAAGAGGTCTTGAAGAAACACAATAAAGAAAGACGCTTATCATCTAGCCCCATCGGTGTATGGGCGTAGCTCCAAGGGTTTACCTTTGCGTCACTTTCAGCGGCGTTCCGGTTCGAGCGGGATACGGCAGATCACCTCCGATCCCTGCGGCTCAAGCAAGCGGAACTCGAGCGTGCCTCCCAGCGATTGCGCCCGGAATTGCATCCCCGGTAGACCAAGCCCGCCCTCGCGGTATTCGCGCTCCTGCGGGGGGGTGTGGCCGGGGGCCGCGCCGCTGTCGCTTATGCGCAGAACGAAATCGCCATCCTCTTGATAGGTTTCGATTTTCTGCGTCGAGCCTGGAGCGTGTCGCGCGGCATTGGCCAGCGCTTCCTGCACGATCCGGCCCAAGGTGCGCCGCGTCGTCTCGGACAGTTCCGGAGCGTCAGGTGCGAGCGAAAGCGTGACCTCCAAACCGGTGCGTCGGCGGTGATCGGTGGCGAGCGTTTCGACCAGCGCGGCCAGCGTCGGCGCAGCGTCGAATTGCGGCGCGACCAATCCGCCCGAGATGGCACGGATTTCCTCCATCGTCTTGCGCGCAACTTTTTTGATTTCCGAGACAATCCCGGCCGCTTTCGCTTCATCGGTCGCCCCGGGCGAACGAATCAGATGCTCCAGCCGGTCGATCTCCAGCACCAGGTAGGAGAGAAGCTGGCAGGCGCCGTCATGCAGGTCCGCGCCGATCCGACGTTTCGCGCGCTCGTCGATATCGGCGGCATTCCGCGCGGCTTCGGCGATCGAGCGGTGCAGTTGCGAATTGCCGAGCAGCAGCCGCTCGCGCTCGGCGAACTGGCGGCGGAGCTCGACGGTCTGGCGCTCGATCGTCAGGCTGCCGCGCTGCACGATCAGGAACAGCATGGTGAACACGATGATCGCCACTGGCCCGACAAAGAGCCATGTCGTCTTGGCGGAGGTCAGCAGCGCGCCCCGGACCACATCGGCGTTCTGATAAAATTCTCCGACGGCAAGAATGGTGCCGGTCTCCAGGTCGCGCAGCGGCGCATAGATTTCATAGAGATGCACGCCCAGCGCGCGCTCGGCATCATGGGCCGCGTCCTCGAGATCGGGAAACCTTCCGAAGACATTCCCCTTGAGAGCCTCGAAGATCTCGTCGTCGGGCAGCACATGGCCAAGCCCTGCATCGGGCGCGAAGATCAGCTTGCCCTCGCGGCTCCAGATCTTGATGGCGAGGAAGTTGCCCTGTTTGCGAAACCCTTCCGCGAGCGCGTGCAGCGCGGCGAGATCTTCGGCGCGCAACGCATCCGATCGGCCCAGCGCCTGAACATGCGGCTGCAGAAGGTTCTGCATGTAGAAGGCGGCAGTGTCGGCAGAGGCGTCGAGAAGCCGGGTCGTCGCGCGGTTGTTGATCCAATAGGCGAGGGAAGCCAGCAAGAGGCTCAGCACCAGGCCCAGACCCACCAGAAACTGCAGGGATAACGAAAATCCCAGAAACCAGCGCAGCGGGTTGCGCACCGGCTGCACCCGGTCCGGGGCCCCCACATCCCCGACCTTGGTCGCATCGCTCTTAGACCTTCGTCCCATGTTCCCTTGCGTCCTTTGGCGAGGAGCGTTCCCGACCATAGGGGAAAATCGCGTTGGACCTAAGACAATTTTCGTCGTCCCGATTCGATGGCCTCATGGAAACAGGAAAAGCGCCGAGCTTGTGGGGGTGTCGGCGAGAGATGCGGCGCAGGTGTGTTTGCCGTCTCGCACAGCCTCCTATGAACCGAGCTTCGGCAATGGGTGTGACACGGACCGCGATGCGCGGGCCGAATTGGTCTTAGGGGGCTACCATGACGATCAAACTGGCCGGAGCCGATCTCGATTATCTGCTGCAACAGGCAAATATCCTGAACGATTATTCGCGACTGACGAGCGCGCTCGACCCGAACGGGGTGCGCGAAGTGTCGGGCCACAACAACAACCTCGCGGGCGGCTATACCGTCGATGAGAACGGCAACGTCGTCTGGACCGGCGGTGGCAACGTGCATCCCGATTGGGGGCAGGCCGATACCGAGTTCCTGCGTATGTTCATGACAAACCACCCGACCGAGCCGGAATACGGCACCTCTTATGCGACCGTGCAGAAGATGTGGGTGACGCTGGTGCTGCCCGACAGCGAGGGCCGTTTGCCCGGCGATCTCGATTATGTCCCGACCTCGAAGCAGGTGCTGGTCGACAACCCGATGTCGATGTCGCCCTCGATGTTCGTGGCCGACTCGAACGGCGTGGCACCGGGTGCAACGGGCTACCTGCCAACCGTCAATGCGACGTCGATGATGACCGCGATGTCGGACGCGCAGCCGGAATACCAGTTCACAAGCGATGGCTCGACGCTGGATATCCTCAACAGCTCTGTCGTGGTGGATTCGACGCCGCGCCTGATCTCGCAGCTGATCAGCAGCTCGAATGTCGACATGACCGATCCGAACTACAACCCGGCTGCGGTCGCGGCGATGAACGCGCTTGGCGGCTCGGCAGTGGATGTGTCGAACTCCGTGGTGGGCGATATCACCACCGCGTTCATCCCGAATCCCGGCGTGCTGGGCGGGGTGAGCTATAACGAATGGTTCGTGGCCTTTGGTCAGTTCTTCGATCACGGGCTGGATTTCATCCAGAAGACCGGCGGCGTGGTGATGATCCCGCTGAGCCCGAACGATCCGCTCTACGTTGATCCGATGTATGCGCCGAACCCGGATTACGTGGATGCGGCGACCACGCCGAACGTTCCCGAGATGATCGCGACGAACCCGTCTTACATTCCCGGCGTCTCGAACATGATGATGCTGAGCCGGGCGAAGCTGTCGAACCCGGATTCGGATTTCGACGATTACGGCAACCTGCTGCCCGGCGTGACGCCGCTCTACAACAACAATACCGGCCTGATGATCGATCAGAGCCAGACCTACGGCTCGCACGAGTCGGTCAACGCGCTGCTGCGGCACTACGATGCCAATGGCGTCGTCACTGGCAGGCTGATCACCGGATCCGAGGACGGGATCGTCCATCGCCAGGATGCGAATGGAAATCTCGTGGCGCTCGACGTTTCGGACGGCGCGGCGATCGCGCCCGATGGTACGGAGGTCACGGGTAAGGACGAGCTTGCGACCTGGGCCGACATGAAGGTCAACGCGATGCGGATCGGCGTCGAACTGATCGACACGGATGTGCTCGATTGCCCGTGGATCAACGCCGATGCGATCGGTCGGCTGAACTTCACGCCGCAGCAGGATTTCCACTTCCGTTCGGATCAGAGCATCGCCGATATCGACGAGATGTTCGCGATGACGCCTGACGGCGTCGATATCAACGGCATGACCTACCACTCCTACGCGCAACTGGAAGCCGCGGGCTACGATCCCTTCGTGCGTTGGACGCTGCAGGATGCAATGGACGGCCATTGCGCGGCGGCTGATATCGGCGAAGTGCGCACGACGAACCAGCCGATCCTGATCGATATCGCGCATGGCGCGACGCCGGGCCTCGACTTCCAGGGCAACGAGCTGAACCCGGCCTCGGATCCGAATTCGGGCGCTTTCACCTATGACGACGCGCTTCTGGCCCGTCACAAGGTCTCGGGCGACGGCCGTGTGAACGAGAACATCACGCTCACCTCGGTCCACCACGTCTTCCACGAAGAGCACAACATCCAGGCCCATAACATCATGATGTCGGCGGTCCGCGATGCGATCGAGACCGGTGACCTCAGTGGCCTGAACGGGACCGACGCGGCCAACGAGGGCTGGCTCGCGGTGGATGTCGATCAGGCGACCTTCGACAGCTGGGCCGGGACCGACCTGACCGACGACGTGGCTGTGCAGGCCATCGTGGACAGCCTCACCTGGGATGGCGAACGCGTCTACCAGGCCGCACGTCTGATCACCGAGAGCGAGTACAACCACGTCGCGGTCGATCAATACATGACGACGCTCTACCCGGCGCTGCCGGAATTCGTGTCCTACTCGGCCGATATCAACCTCAATATCAGCCTTGAATTCGCGCAGGCGGTGTTCCGTCTAGGCCACTCGCAACTGCGCGAGACCGTGCAGATCGCGGTGACTGACGACGCCGGCGTCCATCCGGGCGAGCCGGGCTACGTGCCGACCTATGTCGAAAGGGGTCTCTTCGACGTCTTCCTCAATCCCGATCAGTTCGACGCCTACGGCGCATCCGGGATCGCTGCGGGTCTGCTGTCCCAGCAAGGCAACGAGATGGACGAATTCGTCACCGCGGCCCTGCAGCAATCGCTGGTCGGCGTGCCGCTCGACCTGGCCGCGCTGAATATCGCGCGCGGTCGCGATGTCGGGCTGCCGACGCTGAACGAGCTGCGCCAACAGGTCTTCGACGGGCTGATGCAGAATACCTCGAACAACGCCAATGGCGCGGGCATCGCGCCCTATCACAGCTGGGAAGATTTCGGCGCGCATCTGCGCACCCCGGAATCGCTGGTGAACTTCATCGCGGCCTATGGCCGGGACGAAGCGGGCACGTTCAAGCTGCAAGAGGCGCGCGACGCCTATCAGGCGGGCACGGGCGAGCTGTGGCAGATCCGCGAGAAGGCGCAGGCGATCATCGATGCGGCGGCGGATGCGTCCGATCCGCGGCATGACGCGGCGCTGATGTTCATGCGCGGCTCGGGCGAGCCCACTTACACCCCGGGCGAGGGCTGGACGCTCTCGGGCGGTTCGGGCGATCAGGGCTTCTGGGATATCGACCTCTGGGTCGGCGGCTTGGCCGAACAGCCGATGTTCGATGGCCCGCTCGGCACGACGTTCAGCTTCATCATGCTGGACTTCACGCAGCGCCTGCAGGATGGCGACCGGTTCTATTACCTCTACCGGATGCCGGTCGGTCACCATCTGGGCGACCAGATCATCGGCGAGCAATTCGCCCACCTGATCATGCGCACCACCGGGCTGGAGCATATCCCGGATGCCTTCGCGACGCCCTCGGCCACCTATGTGCTCGACGGCGAGACCTCGGCGGGCACCATTAACGACAATGCGCGCGATGGTCTGGTGGCGGATGGCACCGACGCCTACCAATACAACGATTACTTCAACGCCACGCTGGAGCGGCTGCCCGACGAGGTGCGCCAGATCGATGTCGGCAATGGCAGCTTCGAAGAGCAGGTCATGGGCAATGGTGTCGGCACGACCAACACGAACGGCACCTACCTGAACGGCGCGCCGCAGGGTTGGCAGCTGACCAATGGCGGCACCTGGGCGCCCGAGACCGAAGTGCTTTCGGCCGATCCCAATCCGCCGGTGGACGGCGCGATGCTGACCGGCGATCAGGTCGCCTATCTCGGCGATGCCGCAATCCTGTCGAAGACGGTGCAGACACCGCTCGTCGAGAACGCGACCTATACACTGACCTTCGACGTGATCGACCGGCTCGACCGGGAAGCGACCGGCGGCGAGGCGAAGCTCTTCGACAGCAACGGAAATCTGCTGGGCTCGGTCATCTTCGACCCGCCGACCGTGAACGGTGGCAAGGTGACGGTGACGCTGGTGAGCGACCCGATCCCGGCTTCCTCGGCGGGGCTGGACCTGCGCATCGTGATCGAGAAATTCGATCTCGCGGGCTCGATGGACCAGATCCTGATCGACAATGTCCAGCTGACAGAGAGCATCCCCGGCGGTCCGGCCAATGACGGCCATATCACGGTGATCGGCCTCTCCGGCGACGACTTCATCGTCGGCGCTCTTGGCGATGACGTGCTCTACGGCGACGAAGGCAATGACCGCATCGAAGGCGCGCAGGGTAACGATCACATCTATGGCGGCGACGGCGACGACTACATCACCGATTACGAGAACGACGACTTCATTCTCGGCGGACTCGGCAACGACACGATCTTCGCCGGTCCCGGCGTGCTCGATACGGCGCATGGCAACGAGGGCGATGACGAGGTCCATGGCGGCGACGGCATCGACGAGGTCTTCGGCGACGACGGCGATGACCGGCTCTATGGCGAGGGCGACACCGACCTGATGATGGGCGGTGACGGCAACGACTACATGGATGGCGGCGACAGCGTCGACGAGATGTTCGGCGGCAACGGTGCGGACTGGATGGTCGGCGGCGTCGGCGACGACAACATCAACGGCGGCTCGGGCAACGACCTGCTCGAAGGCGGCCTCGGCCCGACCGCGAACGATGGCGACCGCCTCAACGGCGACAGCCCCGCGCAGCTCAACCCGGTGATCGAGTTCAACGGCGACGGCACAGAGGGCGACATGGATATCGGCTCCTACGAGGACGCCTATATCAACGTGATCGCGAACCTGCAGACCTCGAACAACGCAGGGACCGGGTCGGTCCTGATGGACCAGTATGCCTTCCTCGAAGGGCTCGTGGGCTCGCAATACAATGACGAGTTGACCGGCGCGGACGAGAACGGCATCGGCTCCAACGGGATGAACAACTATCTCGTGGGCGGCGGCGGCGATGACAAGCTGACCGGTCTGGGCGATGGGGGCGACGAGACCACGGGTCAGGCCGATTTCATCTTCGGCGACAGCGTGGTCGTGGACTCGAACCTCTACTGGATCGGCGACAACCGTCACGACCAGTCGGTGTTCGAGGTCAAGCGGATCGAGAACTGGTACGGCACCGGCGACACCCGTGTGGTGTTCTCGGACGGCTCGCTGGGCCACATCCTCGGCGACACCGGGGCGGAGGGCACCGACACCGCGCTCTATACTGGCAACCGCGACGACTACCGCATCGAGCTGATCGCGATGAACGGCCAGCAGGCGGTTCGGATCACCGATCTTCGCAGCGGCACCGACAACCAGGGGAACCCGGTCGCGACCGATGGCGTGGATATCCTCGTCGGCGTCGAATTCGCCAAGTTCGCGAATGGCGAGATGCTCTCGCTCGCGGCGGACCCGATGTCCGACATCATGATGAACGCCACCGGGAACCGTGGCGGCGGAACTATCGCGACGCTAAGCGCGGATGTACCTTTCGACGGGCAGGCGACCTACGAACTGGTCGGAGGCTCGCCGGAGATGCGACTTCGCGGCGCCAATAACGATGAGCTTCGCGTCGCGGGCGGGCTTGGCGACAACGAGACGCTGAGCGCGACGATCCGTGCCACCGACCTCACCGGGACGCAGGTCACCGAGACCCTCAACATCGTCACCGGCGATGCCGGAGACAATACGATCGATCTGAGCGGCTCGACCAATGACACCTTGGTCTATGGTCGCGAGGGTAATGACACGATCACCGGCGGGGCGGGCGACGACTCCTTCGTCTGGACGGTAACGAACCAGCGTCCCAATCAGCCAGAGCGCCCGGACGGTCGCGATTTCGTGGATGGAGGCGCCAATGGGGCGGCGGGAGATCGCTTCGTCGTGTCGGGCAACAACACCCGCGAGACCTTTGCGATCTACACGCTCGCTGCTGCGCTTGACGCGGGGATAGCGGTTCAGAATTTCGCGAACGCCGAGATCATCATCACACGCGACGGTGTCGTGATCGCGGAACTTGCCAATATCGAGGAAATCACGATCAACACGCTCGATGTGACCGCGGACAACGGCAATGGCGTGCCCGACGGCGCGAATCCGCGGCGCGGCGACACGGTCCAGATCGTGGGCGATTTCTCGGGCACGAGCCTCGCCTATTCCACGATCACCATCAATGGCGACGCGGGCGACGACACGGTCGACATCTCGGGGCTCACCTCGGATCACCGCATCGTCTTTAACGGCGGCGGCGGAGATGACATGGTGGTCGGCGGCGAACGTCCGCAGGACGAAGTTCACGGTGCCCGCTATGGCACACGCTCGGAGAGTTCCGATCAGGACGGCTCGAACAGCGGCAGCGATGGCGGCGCCGACGACAGTTCCGACGACGCGATGTCCGACGGGCTGGTGCTGGTCGGCGACGACACCGCCGAGACCTTCATCGGAATGGAGGGCAATGACGTCATCTTCGCAGGCGGCGGCGCGGACAATGCGCTTGGCAACGGCGGCGACGACATGATCTTCGGCGATGGCGGGGCGGATCGCCTCTTCGGCGGCGACGGTGACGACGTGATCGAAGCCGGCAAGGGGCATGACATGGTCTTCGCCGATGATGGCGACGACACGGTCATCGCGACCGAGGACGACGGGGCCGACAGCTACTGGGGCGGAGAGGGCTCGGATACGCTCGACTACGCCGCGATCCAGGCCTCGGTCGAGGTCGATCTGGGCCACGGCACCAACGGCCACGGCCAGGTGATGATCGGCGAGACCGCCGACCAGATCTACAGCTTCGAGAACGTCATCACCGGCAGCGGCGACGACACGATCATCGCCAACGGCGCGGTCAACGTGATCGATGGCGGCGGCGGCCACGACACCTTCGTGTTCAACTCCGCGGCAGATGCCGACGGCGACCGGATCAACGGCTTCGCACCGGGCGACAAGATCGACCTGAGCGGGATCGACGCAGATCAGGGCGCGGCCGGTTCGCAATCCTTCGTCTTGTTCGCGGCGGGCGATTTCAGCGCCGCGGGCGAACTGCGGGTCTCCTTCGAGATGCGCGACGATGGCGAGCACACCATCATCGCCGGCAATGTCGACGACGATCTGGATGCCGATTTCGAGATCGACCTCACGGGTCATCACATGCTCGACGCCTCTGATTTCAACGGAGTGAACTAAGGGTTGGCGCCCGGCGGAGGGGTCCGTCGGGCGCTTTGTACATAAGTCTCAAGATCTTGGTGGGAGGATCACATGAGCAACGCACGTCGTCGTTTTCAAGCCAGCGAAGAACTCGTTTCCGAGCGTCTGGGCCGTTATCGCGGTCTGATCGTCTTTCTCCTCGGACTGTCCTTCGTGATCAGCCTGCTCGCGCTGACGGGCTCGTTCTACATGCTGCAGATCTATGACCGGGCGCTGACCAGCGGCTCGGTTCCGACGCTGCTTGCACTCTCTGTTCTGGCCATCGCGCTGTATCTGTTTCAGGGGCTGTTCGATGTGCTGCGCAACCAGATCCTCGTGCGGGTCGGTGCGCGGATCGACAACCGCCTCGCGCCGCTCGCGCATCGGGTGGCAATCGAAATGCCCCGCTTCGGCTATTCCACGTCCGAGGCGTTGGAGCGCGGCCGCGACGTCGACACGATCCGCAGCTTCGTCTCGGGGGCAGGGGCCATCGCGCTTCTCGACCTGCCGTGGATGCCGCTGTTTCTGGGCTTCGTCTACATGCTGCATCCGCTATTGGGGCTGCTGACAATCGGCGGTGCCTGCGTGCTGATCACGCTGACCGTCATCACCGAGATGCTGTCGCGCCGTTCGGGCCGGGAGCTGCAGAAGGCCTCCATCGCCCGCGCGATGATCGCCGATACCAACACGCGCAATGCCGACGTGCTGCACGCGATGGGCTTCGGCCGCCGCGCGGTGGAGCGGTTCGGCACCGCCAATGCGGAGCACCTGCGCCTGCATGCGCGCACCAGCGACATCACCGGCACACTGAGCGGGTTGTCGAAGGTCACGCGGATGATGCTGCAATCGGCGCTGCTGGGCCTCGGCGCGTATCTGACCATCGTGGGCGAGCTGTCGCCCGGTGCGATCATCGCCTGTTCGGTCGCAGCCTCGCGCGCACTCGCGCCGGTGGAAATGGCGATCGGCAACTGGAAGGGCTTCACTGCCGCGCGCCGCAGCCATGCGCGTCTGCGCGACACGCTGGCGACGCTTGAGGATGACGACAGCCTGATCGCTCTGCCCGCGCCGACCGAGAGCTTCACGGTCGAGGGGATGACGGTCGTTGCGCCAGGCTCCGGCGCGGTGCTGCTGGGCGATGTCAGTTTCGATCTCAAAGCCGGCGATGCGCTCGGCCTGATCGGGCCGTCTGGCTCGGGCAAGACAACGCTCGCCAAGGGCATCGTCGGGATCTGGCCGCTGCTGCGCGGGCATGTCCGTTTCGACGGGGCCGCGCTCGACCAGTGGCGCGTGGATCTGCTGGGCGATCATATCGGCTACCTGCCGCAGGAGGTTTCGCTGATGGAAGGCACGGTCGCCGAGAATATCGCGCGCTTTGCGCCGGACGCGACGGATGCCGATGTGGTGGCCGCGGCGAAGGCCGCGGGTGCGCATCAGACGATCATCCATCTGCCCGATGGCTACCAGACGCAACTGGGCCCCTTCGGCACCTCGCTCTCGGCGGGGCAGCGTCAGCGGGTCGGTCTGGCGCGTGCGCTCTACGGCGCGCCGTTCCTTGTGGTACTGGACGAGCCGAACTCGAACCTCGACGCCGATGGCGAAGCGGCACTCAGCGCGGCCATCGCCTCGGTCCGCGCGCGTGGCGGCATCGTCGTGGTGATCGCGCATCGCCCGAAGGCGCTCGAATCCGTGAATCTCGTGGGCTTCGTCCAGGGCGGCAAACTGGTGGCCTTCGGCCCCAAAGACGAGATCGTGAACCGCTCCGTCGGGCTCAAACCGCTGCCCAAGGGAAAACCCGCGGCACCGGCGGCGGAGCTGGGAGACAGTATCGAGCAGGCGGTGGGCTGAGCCATGGAACAGGACAAGCTCAAGCTCGGTATCCCGGACGACGAAGCGGCCATCGCGCCGATGCAGAAATACCGTGCGCCGGAACGGCGCTCGGTCTGGCCCGGCCGCGCAGCGGTGGGGCTGGTCGCCATTGCCTGGGCTGCGCTCGCGCGCAAGCTCTTCGGCACGGATGCGGCGCAGGCGGAAGGCGTTCAGGATGGACCGGCCCACCCCCCGGCAGATCCCGACGCCCCCGCCGGCCCGCAGACGCCGAACGCGCATCACATCCCCGAAATGGGGCCGAGTGACGTGCTTACGGAGGAAAACACGCCGCCCGATCCGTTGCCCGACAACGTGATCCTGTTCCCGGGCGCCAATCCCGCGCCCTTCACGCTCTCGCCGCAGCGATGGCACGCTAAGCACAAGGCGACGGTGGAGGCGCAGGGCGATACGCTGTTCTTCCCGGACGCGATCGAGGTCAAGGAACTCGATCTTCCGAAAGTGCCGGTCTTCACCTCGACCCGTGCCGCTGCACGCAAGGCGCGTGAAAGCCGGGGCGCTCTCGATGAAGCCCGTCCTCCGGACGCGGCGACCGAAGCCCCCCGCAACCGTGCGCCGGAGACGAAGGGGCCGGTTCGGCTGTCGCCCGGACGGCGGGATGAGAGCTTCTTCATAGTGGCGGCGGTCCTGCTGACCGGGGCGAGCGATCCCGATGGCGACCCGCTCTCGATCCTGTCGATGCAAGCGCAAGGCGGCGAAGTGATCGCCCATGGCGCGGGCGAATGGCTGATCAAGCCCGATCAGGGCTTCGAGGGCGAGCTGGTGATCACCTACGATCTCAGCGACGGCGAGTTGTCGATCGGCCAGACCGCGACCGCCCTGATCCTGCCACCCGAGTATCACGACGTGATCGGCACCGCCGAAGACGATCTGCTGCTCGGCACGCCCGACCGCGACGCGATGCGGGGCGAGGGGGGCGACGACATCCTCTATGGCCGCGAGGGCGACGACATGCTCGACGGCGGAGAGGGCTGCGACGTGCTGATCGGCGGCGCGGGCGCGGACGTGATCTATGGCGGCGCCGGCAACGACACGGTCTTCGCGGGCGCGGGTGACGACATTGTCTTCGGCGAGGCCGGGGCGGACCTGCTGCATGGCGAGGACGGCAATGACTATCTCGACGGTGGCTCCGGCGCGGACAGCCTAGATGGCGGGGCGGGCAACGACACGTTGGTCGGCGGCGAGGGCTCCGATCTGCTCGACGGTGGCGCGGGCGAGGACCTCGTGACCGGCGGCGCGGGCGAGGACCGCATCGTGGTTTCGCAAATCGCGGAGGCTACGGGCGACAGCTACGATGGCGGCGCGGGCTCGGACACGCTCGATCTGCACCGCATCGCGGAGTCGGTCACCGTCGATCTGTCTTCAGGGACAATGACGAGCGAGACCGGCGAAGCGACGCTCGTCAGTATCGAGAACGTCGCTTCCGGCGCCGGAGATGACCAGCTGATCGCAAGTGATGCCTGCAACCTGTTCAGCGGCGGCGAAGGCGAGGACGTGTTCGTCTTCACCTCGGTCTCTGCGATCCGCAACGCGGGCGCGGGCCATGACCGCATCACCGATTTCGAGCCCGGCGACCGGATAGACTTCTCGCATATCGACCCGATGGGCGAAGGCTACGGTGAAATGCGGCTGTTCTACGCCGGTGCCAATGGCGAGGTCGCCGAGGCGCGTGGAGGCGTTTTCGTGGCTTACGAGATCGAAGACGGCGACGAGGGGCACGAATTCACCATCGTGAAAGCCAAGCTCAGCGCGCAGCACGAGGATGGCAGCGTCGAGGATTACGACTTCGAGATCGAACTCGACGGCCATCACACGCTGGAAGAAACCAATTTTCTGTTTGACTGCGACGCGACCGTCTGACGGGCGCTCGCGAGTTTTTGGTGGGGGGAACCGAAAATGACCAAGACTGACCATGATCCGGCCCTGTTCTCGATCCGTGCGCGGATCCTGTTCGCGACGGCCTTTCTGGGCGCGCTGATCCTCGTCTTCGGCGGATGGGCGGCGCAGGCGAAACTCTCCGGCGCGGTGATTGCGCAGGGGCAGGTTGCGGTGAAATCGCAGCTGAAGGTCGTGCAGCACCCGGACGGCGGCGTGATCCGCGAGATCCGCGTGGAGAACGGCGATCTCGTGCAGGCGGGGGATGTCGTGCTGAGCCTCGACGACACGCAGCTGCGCTCGGAACTGGGGATCGTCGAGACCCAGATCCGCGAGCTTATCGGCCGCCGCGCGCGGCTTCTTGCAGTGCGCGACAGCGCCGTCGAGATCGTGTTCCCGGAGGGGTTCGATACCGCCGAGGAAACCGCTGCGATCGCGGATGGCGAGCGCCAGCTTCTGGCCCATGACCGGGCGATGCAGGACTTGCGCCGCGACCAGCTTTTGTCTCAGGTCGACCAGTTCGACGAGGAGATCCGCGCGCTCGAAGCGCAGCGCCACTCGAACGAGATCGAACGGCGTCTGCGCGGCGAAGATCATGCCCGGCTCGAGACGCTCCTGAAGAAGGGGCTGACCGAGAAAGGCGCGATCACCGAGATCGAGCGCGACATGGCGCGGCTCGACGGGGTCTCCGGAGAGATAGAGGCAAATATCGCGCGGGTGCGGGGCCAGATCAGCGAGTCGAACCTGCGCATCTTGGAACTGGATCATCAGGCGCGCACCGCCGCGCAGAAGGAGCTGCGCGACATCGATGCGCAGATGGCCGAACTGCATGAGCGCGCCGTGGCCGCGCGCGACCGGCTCTCGCGCACCGAGATCCGCGCGCCGATCGCAGGGGTGGTGAACGAGTTGGGCGTGCATACGGTGAACGGCGTGATCGCGCCCGGGGAGCGGGTGATGGCGATCGTCCCCGATGGCGAGCTGATCGTGGAGGCGCGGCTGCGCACCACCGATATCGACCAGGTCATGCCGGGGCAGCCGGTGCGGCTGCGCTTCACCGCGTTCAACCAGCGGACGACGCCGGAAGTGGCAGGCGAGGTGCGCGTCGTCGCGGCCTCGGCCACGAAGGACGAGAGCGGCGGTAACTACTATCTCTGCACCGTCGCACTGACCGAGGCGCCGGTGCTGCCTGACGGGCGGGGCCTGCGTCCGGGGATGCCGGTGGAGGTGTTCTTCCAGACGGGGGAGCGCACCGCGATTTCCTACCTGCTCAAGCCGGTCGCCGATCAGGTGCAGCGCACGATGCGCGAGGACTGAGGGCGCTAGGACTGAGATTTGATCCGGGGCGGGCCAAGGTCCGTCCCCGTTTCATTATGGATCAGTTGGCCGCTTGCGCCGCGCCCTTCGGCACCAGATGGGTGATCCCCGTCGCCGCTGCCCGCGCCAGTGCCGGATCGAGCGACATCGGGATATATTCGCCCGAACGCCACAGCTCTGACAGGTCGTCGTAATGGCGGCTCAGCGGATGGCCCGATTGCCCGGTCGAGATGATGAAGACCGAGCTGTCCGGATCGGCGAAATCGAGTACTTCGCGATAGCCCGCCGCATGGACATTGGCGAAGCGATCGGGCCCGTCGCCGCCCTTGGTCCGCCCGCGCATCAGGGTGAAATCGCCACCCGACGTCGATTGCCGGATATTCACGAACCATTTCAGCCCCGGCACCTTGCCCAGCACCGGATTGTCCTGCTCGGCGATATGCGCGTCGCCCCAGCGCCAGCTTTCGATATTCGGCCCGTATTTCTTCGACAGGTCCAAGAGCGCCGCGTCGAGCGATTGCCGCGCGATATCGCTGCAGGTCTCCTTGGGCGCGGATTGGATGATGTCGCACCAATGGCTCGCGCCTTGGGTGTCGCGGAAGACGCGCTCGATGAACAGCGGCTCCAGGTGGTCGAATTTCTTCGCCAGCGGGCCCAACTCGTCGCGGATCAGCCGGTTTTGCAATTCGCGCATCCAGGCGGCGTAGATCAGCGGCTCGGGCAGATGCTCGGACATCTCGCCATCCCAACTCGCCAGCATCTCCAGCGCGCGCTGACGCATCCGCTCGGGCGTGCCGTCAGGCGCGGGATCGCCGGTATACCACAGGTTCGCACCGACCAGCGGCAGCAGGCCGCGCGCGGCGGGCGAGACGGTATCGAGCTGCGCCGAGATGAAACTGTCGCGCGAATGCACCTCGCGCTCGCCCATCAGTTTCGACAGGCGCTGGATGCGCTGCGTGTCGCCCCAGTGGAACGAGACGTTATAGGGGAAGGGCCGGTCCACCGTCTTGTTGTTGGTGTTCACGACGATGCCACTTTTGGGCTCCACGAATTGCGGATTGTCCTTGAAGGGCAGGGCGCCTTTCCAGCGGTTTTCAGGTTTCCAGCCCGCGTTGGGCATCCGGCCCTGCGTGTCATTCGCCCGGTCGCGCAGCGGGATTTTCCCGGCGGTGACCAGCGCCACACCATCCTTGTCGGCCAGCGTGATATTCTGTGCAGGTGCTACGATCTCTTTTGCGGCGTCGAGCGCCTGCGGGATCGATTTCGCCCGCATCAGGTCCATCGCGCCGGTCATCGTGGTGTCTTTCGGATCGAAGGCCGTCCAGCTGAGCGACATCACCGAATGGGGCGGCGTCACCGTCGCCAGATCGAAATGGCTGCCGGGCAGAACCGGGCCGTTATCGGTCCAGCGCAGGGTGAGTGTCACGGGTTTCGCGTCCTTCACCTCGACGATCACCCGCTTGGTCTTGAAATGCTTCCAGCCATCGGGCGTGCGGTATTTCGTCGGATCGTCGGGGTCGATTTCCTCGATATGCAGGTCCTGATCGTCGACATAGGCCGTGGTCAGCCCCCAGCCCAGATCCTTGTTGCGGCCCGACAGCACGAGCGGCATTCCCGGGATCGTGCCGCCGATCACGCCGCCCGATTGCAGTTGCAGCCGCGCGAGATACCAGATCGAGGGCGCGGTGAGCCCAAGATGCGGATCGTTGGCCAGAAGCGCGCCGCCCGCGGCCGAGCGGTCAGGCCCCGCGGCCCATGCGTTGGACGCCCCGGCAGAGCCGCGCTCGGGGAAGGGCGAGAACGCGCCGGGCGCGCCGTTCTCTGCCGTCTGGATGCCTTTTTGCATTGTCGGGAACAGGCTAGCGTAATCGGGCAGCGCGGCGGTCGCCTGTTGCGGATCGTCGGGCATGATGTCGCGCACGAGATCCTTTCCGGCGAGCGAGACGCGGGCGCGCAGCACCTCGTCCTGCAGCTGGTTCGACAGCTGCACCGCCATCAGCTTCATGATCGCGAGCGAATCCGCGGGCGTCCAGTAGGAGATCTTGCTGTCGAAAAGGAAGAATTCCGGTGCGCCGCGCCCCATCGCGCCCTCGTTGACGATCTGGATCCACTGGTTGACGCCGCGCGCATAAGCCTGAAGCGCGGCCTTGGTGTAAGCGTCCTGCGATGCCACGGAGTCGACCGCCGCCTGATAGAGGCCCAGTCGCCGCATCAGCTCGTCGGTCTTCAGCGTCTCCTGCCCGAATACCTCCGACAGCCGCCCCTGCACCGTGCGGCGCATCAGCGTCATCTGCCAGAGCCGGTCCTGCGCATGCGCCAGACCGAGGGCGAAGAACACGTCCGGGTCATTCTTGCCGAAGATATGCGGCACGTCCTCGGTGGAGCGCACGATCTCGACCGGGGCGGTGAGGCCAGTGACCTTGTAGGTCGCGTCGTAATCGGGCAGCGAGCGCGAGGCGAAGAAATAGATCAGACCCCCGATGAGCACCACGCCCACGATCGCGGCCATGATCAGCCGAACGCCCCATCGAAATGCCTTGTACATCGAGCCCTCTGCGCGCCTCACCCGGAATCCCTCCGACCGGCGCATGAGTTGACGCGCCGGGATGGCGCGTTACTAGTTGAGCCCGACGCTACAATCAACGCGCTCGCGCTTCACGGGGCGCGGTTTCGTATTCACGCAAGGGAGAGGTCGATGGCGAAAGTTGCATTTCTGGGGCTTGGGGTGATGGGTTATCCGATGGCGGGGCATCTCGCATCGGCGGGCCACGAGGTCACGGTCTATAACCGCACGGTCTCCAAGGCCGAGAAATGGGTGTCCGAACATGGCGGTTCCGCCGCGCCCACGCCGCGCGAAGCGGCCAAGGGCGCCGATTTCGTGATGTCCTGTGTCGGCAACGACGACGATCTGCGCGAGGTCTGCCTTGGTAAGGACGGCGCGTTCAAGGGGATGAAAACCGGCGCGGTCTTCGTCGACCACACCACGGTTTCGGCTGCCGTGACCCGCGAATTGGCGGGCGAGGCGGCTGGTCACGGCGTGGCCTTCATCGACGCGCCGATCTCGGGCGGGCAGGCGGGGGCCGAGAACGGTCAGCTGTCGGTGATGTGCGGTGGCGATGCGGCGGCCTATGACAAGGCCGAGCCGGTGATCGACGCCTATGCCAAGATTTGCCGCCGTCTGGGCGAAAGCGGCGCCGGGCAGGTGACCAAGATGTGCAACCAGATCGCGATCGCGGGTCTGGTGCAGGGCCTCGCGGAAAGCCTCCACTTCGCCGAGAAGGCCGATCTCGACATCGCCGCCGTGGTCGAAGTGATCTCTCAGGGCGCGGCCGGCTCGTGGCAGATGGCGAACCGCTACGAGACCATGGCGAAGGACGAATTCGACTTCGGCTTCGCGGTGGACTGGATGCGCAAGGATCTGGGCATCTGCCTGAAGACCGGCGACGAGATCGGGGCCTCGCTGCCCGTCACCGCGCTGGTCGACCAGTTCTACAAGGACGTGCAGGCGATGGGCGGCAACCGCTGGGACACGTCCTCGCTGATCGCCCGCCTGCGCAAGCTGGGCTGAGCGGGCAGGGCGGCGGGCCATCGGGTCCGCTGCCCGCCCTTGCCGCTTCGGCGCTTGGCCCATAAACCTGCGCCATGCGCATCCTCGAGAACATCATCAGCGACCGCGGCTCGAAATACGCGGTTTCGGGCGGGCCTTGCACCTCCGAAGAGGAGGCCAAGGCCTTCGTCAAGGAACTCTGCCGGAAAAAGAAATATGCCAAGGCGACGCATAACACCTGGGCGCTTCTGACGGCAGACGCTCCGGTTAAGAACGACGACGGTGAGGCAGGCGCCGGCATGGTGATCCTGCGGATGCTCGAGCGCGAAGAGCTCTATGACCACATCATCGTCGTCACTCGCTGGTTCGGCGGCAAGCATCTGGGCGGCGACCGATTCCGTCATGTGCAGGAAGCGGTTCGCCTTTATCTCGAGGATTTGCACGCAGGCTGACATGCGCGCTTATCGCAGCGCCAGAACCGGGATCGCCGACGCGTCAGTGCCGGAGATATGGCCGACCGTCTTGGCCCCGCCGCTCTGGCTCAGCGCCTTCACAACGTCAGAGGCCAGCGGCCCCGCCGCCGACCCGTCGCTCGGCACCAGCCCGTCATCGCGAGTGATCGCCCCCATCCAGAGCCGCGCGCCGGACGCATCGGTATAGCGCGTCTGCCACATTCGCAGCCGCGGCAGCTCGTCGGTCGCGTCGCCCTCCGGAACGCGGGTGAAGCCAAGCTCGCTCGGCTTGTTGTTCCAGAAAAGCGGTGCGAGGGCTGCGCCGGGGCGTATCGTGTCGCGCACCGCTCCGAAGGCCGCGCCCGCCAGCGTCTTCAGCGTCACCGGATCGGCGCGCTGCCAGCCGATGGATGTCAGCGCCGCAGTAATCTGATCGGTGTTCGCCGCCCACATCCCGAGCGAAAGCGGGAACTGTTGCTCCGCATCGAGCGTCTGCGCCATCAGCGGCGCGTCGCTCAACGCCTGCGGCTCGGCCCCTTGGGCGATCACGATCAGCGGCTGCGCGACCGGCGGCGGGTTCAGCGCCTTGGAGTAGTCGCGCACCCGAACCATCGTGAAGCCCATAAGCGCGAGCGTCACCACCCCGATCACGCCGATCTGCCAGCGCGGTCGCGTGCGCGGCGCCCCGGCCCAACGCGGATAAAGCCACTCGGCCACGGCGATGCCCACGAGCAGGCACAGCGCGCCGAGAAGCCAGCCGCCCATCACGTCGCTCAGGTAATGCTCGACAAGGTAGAGACGGCTCAGCCCGATCAGCCCGGCGAACAGGAACGCCAGGAAGCTCGCGCTGAGTGCTCCGATCCGGGATAGCCGCCAGAGGAGGAAGACCAGCATCCCGTAAAAGGCGACAGAGAGCGTCGCGTGGCCGGAGGGAAAACTGCCCGAGGTTTCGTGGAAATAGCCGAGGATCGAACGCGGCCGCCCGAAGCCGGCCTTCAGGATTATCACCGAAATCAAATCGAGTCCGAGCGAGACCACGAGCCCCGTGGCGAGATCGAAGCGGCGCAGCCACGCGAGCCAGACGAGGGCCAGCACGAGCAGCGCGGCCACGAGCTGCGTATCGCCGAGCGCGGTGATCCAGGTGAATATCTGTATGAGGCCCGGCGTCCAGAACAGCCGCATCAGAGCCGCCAGCCGTGCGTCGATCTGCACGATCGGGTCGCTTTGCAGGAAATCGAGCGACAGCCCGACCAGCACGGAGGCAAGGTAGAAGAAGGCCAGTGCGAGAAGACTCAATGGCAGTCCGGAGAATTTCGTCCGGTCGAGCCTGCGCGCGATCCAGGCCGCCGTTTTCGGATGGCGCCCGCCCCAGCTGTCGATGCGGGGGTGGCGCGCGATGTCGTCCATCAGGCCGCCCGCCATCGCAAGGAGATAGGGCACCGCCCGGTCGAGTCGGCGCAGAATCCAGAAAAGCACCGCGGCGATCACGACAATGCCAAGCACGAACAAGGTGTTGCGCGTCATCATCGGGCTGAGCTGGGCGAAACCCGCGCCAAGAGCATAACCGAAGCCGACATGGAAGACAGCGTAGGGAAAGCCGCTCAGCAGGTTCCAGATCCGGAAGCGTCGCGTCTCCATCCCGGCGACGGCGGCAGCGAAGGGAACGAAGCCCGCGACGGGACCGAGGAAACGCCCCATGACGATCGCCAAGCCGCCATGGCGGGCAAATAGCTTCTCCGCGCGTCGATAGGCGGCCATGCCTTCGACATTCCAACGCCCGAGCATGCCGCGCCGTGCATGACGACCGAGCCAGAAGGTCGCCTCGCCGCCGAGCACCGAGCCGATCGCGACGAACCACAGCAGGTCGAGCAGGTCGAGCATCCCCCGCTGAACCATCACCCCGCCGGCGTCGACGAGAAGCGTTCCCGGCAGGAACAACCCGGTTGGCAGGAAGGCCTCCAGCCCCGCCGCGGCCCCGATCACCCAGTAGCCGAAGATCCCCAGAGCGGCGAGATTCGGGAGCACTTGGTGGATGGCGTCTAGCATGTCAGTCCTTTGTCAGCAGGTTGCGCGCACCGCCGGAGATCAAGAGCGCGATCTCGGTCAGCGCGAGATAGGGCGAGGTGCCGGGCGGCAGCGCCACGTAATGCGGCCGCCATTCGGGGCGGAATTTCTGTTTGAACCGGCGCAGCCCCTCGAAATTGTAGAAGCTTCCGCCGTGACGATAAATCAGGTTTCCCACCCGGCTCGTGAGCCGCGCGGAGGCGCGATCGGGCAGCCCCGCCAGCGGTGCGAGGCCGAGGCTCAGCTCGGTCGCTCCGCGATCGCGCAGTGCCTCGATCAGGCCGAGGAACAGGAATTGCATGACGCCGTCGGCGGCTTCCGGGCGATATCGCATCAGGTCGATCGCGAAATGTTGCGCTCCGTTGCCGCCCAGAAGGTTCGCGAAGCCGAGGATCTCTCCCTCGCAGCGGATCAGGGCGATCTCGCAGTGGTTGAGGTAGCGCGGATCGAAGCGTCCGATCGAGAAGCCTTTCTCGCGGCCTTTCTGACCGGCGAGCCACGCATTGGAGATTTCCTGCAGCGTCGACAGCAGCTCGGGCGCATGCGGCGGGGCGGCGAGTTCGAGCGTGTATCCTTCGCGCAGGGCGCGGTTCTGCTCGGCCCGCATCGTTTTGAATTTCGACCCCGAAAGCGAGAACTTCTGCAGGTCGATCACGGCCTCTTCGCCGATCTTGTGCAGCGCGTAGCCCATCTCGATCCAGAGCGGCAGATTGCGCGTCGAGACCTCGTAGAAGACGGGGGTGAGCCCCTCGCTCACGGCGCGTTCGTGAAACTCCCATGCCAGTTGCCGCGCAACCTCCGGCGGGCCGACGGGATCACCAAGGACGACCCGCATCCCGCCGCGCTGCGCATACATCAGGAAAGCGGAGCGGTCGGGGGAGAACATCACGCATTTGTCGCCCGTCAGCGCGAACCAGCCCTGCGGCACGTCCTGCGCGGCGAGGATCGCGGCGACCGAGGCATCCTGCTCGGGATCCACGGAGAAGGCGAAGTGGCGTATCGGGCGCAGCATCAGCCAAAGCAGGAAGCCCAACAGCAGTGCGCTGATCAGAAGACCTGCGCGAAGCGCCCGCGGTGTCGGCGAACGTGCGGTGAAATCGAGCCAGAGCGCGTTCGAATAAGGATGCGCGGCATAGGCGAGGAAGAAGAAAACCGCCGCCGAGGCCACCATCCCCAGGATCACAGCGAACCACAGCGGCCCGTAGCCCCCTTCGGTGAGCGCGACCTGCCGGTGGAACGCGCGGCGAAACGGCAGAAGCACCAGCGCGGCAAGTGACAGGACGATGGCGTTGTCGATGTCGAGATCGGCCGCCAGCACCGAGATCACACCGAGCACGAGCCCGGCGAGCGCCAGCCAATAGGCGAGCCGTACCCGGCGAACCAGACCATGCGAGAGCACGATCAACAGCACGCCCGCCAAGGCGCAAAGCTGGGTGCCGCCCTCGGCCAGAACCGCCGTGATCAGCCCCGGCTCGCCGCCTTGCTGTCCCAGTACGGGCATCAGCGCGACGATAACCATCCAGAAACCGAGGCCAAGCACCGCGACCCCGGCGATCCTTGGCGCGATACCCTCGATGCCGCTGATCACCGGGCGCATCGGCTCGGATATCTCGCCGAAGACGCGCGTGGCCCAGCCGCCTGCGAGACGCGCCTCGTTCAGCGAGACCACCACGAAGGCGATCACGAAGGGCAGCAGGAAATAGATCATCCGGAAGGCCAGCAGGCCCGCCGCGGCATCGCCGAGGGGCACGCCCGCGGGCAGGGCGGCGATCACCACCGTCTCGAACACGCCGACCCCGCCGGGCACGTGACTGAGAATGCCGACCATGCTGGCCGCAGCGTAAATCGCGACGAAGCTCGCGAAAGGCGGCGTGCCTGCGGGCATCAGCACCCAAAGCGCGCCCGCCGCCATCGTCGAGTCGAAGAGCGCCACGCCGAGTTGCCCGACAAGGATACGCGGGGCCGGCATCGCGATCTCGCGGTCGCGGATGCGCAGGGCGCGCCCCGTATAGGACAGGTAGAAGGCGCCGCCCAGGATCAAGGCCGTCGCGGCCAGCGCGCCGACGCGGATCAAGGACTCGGGCGCCGAGATGACCCCGGCGAGCGCAGCAGGATGCACGGAAAGCGCCAGAACGCCCACCATCGTCAGCCCGAGTCCCATCGCGATCGCGATATAGGAGGACAGCGCCGCGACCTCGAACGCGTTCAGCCCGGCGGCGGAGTAGATGCGGTAGCGCACGGCGCCGCCCGAGATCACGCTGATCCCGACCGTGTTGCCGAAGGCGTAGCCAAGGAACCCGCCAAGCGCCACGGTGCGCAGGGGCAGCTTTTTGCCGAGGTAATGCAGCGCCCAGAAATCATAGCCGACAAGCGCCACGTAGCCCAGCGAGGTCGCCCCCACGGCCGCGCCGAGCGTGGGCCACGGCGTCGCCCTGATCTGCGCGATTACCTGGCGCACGTCGATGCTGGCGAGCAGATGATGCAGCGCCCAGAGCCCCATCAGGAACAGCAGCAGCCCCAGCGCGATCGGCCAGAGTATCTTGACGCGCGACGAGGCAGGGGCGGCTTGCGCCGGATCAACGTGAACCATCTTGTATTTCCAAGTTTTTCCAATCTCTGGCGGAACGATCGCAGAAGGAATTTATGTCCTTCTTAAAATTCCGTAAGAAATCGCTTCCGATGGCATCTTATCGACCGAGACGGCGCGGCTGACCAGAGGCAGAACACCGGAATGCGAACGGCGTCGAGAGCAAACGCTCCCGACGCCGTCGCGGGTCCGAGACGTGGCGGCAGGCTGCAATTCGGGGCCCGCGCGCCGCGTTTTTCCGGTTTGGTTAGATCTTCAGCCAGGCGGCGCCGTTCGGGCCGAGCGACAGGGTGCCGTCCTCCAGCGTCGCGGCGAGACAGGGGCCGACAAGCTCCCCGTCCGCTTCGAGCGTCACCGGATCCGGGCCGAGGTTGAAGTAGCAGGCGAATTTCGTCTCGCCATCGTCGCGGATGAAGCCGAGGATCGGGTCCGGCAGGTCGAGGAAGGTCGACGCGCCTTTGCGCAGCACCGGGTTTTCCTTCCGGAAGGACAGCACGCGACGGTAATAGGCCAGCACCGAGTGCGCGTCGGCCTCCTGCACCGAGACCGCCCGGGCGGCTTGCGGCGGTTTCACCGGCAGCCACGGCTTGGCCTTGGAGAAGCCCGCATTCGTGCTTTCGTCCCAGACCATCGGCGTGCGGCAGCCGTCGCGGCCCTTGTTCTCGGGCCAGAAGCGCAGGCCGGGCGGGTCGGTAAGCTCGTGATATTCCATCTCGGTCTCGGTCTGGCCGAGTTCCTCGCCCTGATAGATGCCGATCGTGCCCTGGAACGACGCGAGCATCGCGATGGCCAGCCGTGCGATGCCGTCCTCGGTGCCGTATTTCGCCCAGCGGGTCACATGGCGCTGCACGTCGTGGTTCGAGAAGGACCAGCTCGGCCAGCCATCGGGGGCATTCTCGAAGAAGCCTTCGATCTTGCCGCGGAAATGCGCGGGCGAGAATTTCGGCCCCAGCATGTCGAAGCTGTAGGCCATGTGGAGGCGATCGACGCCGCGCGTGTATTCCTCCATGAGCCCGAGCGCGCGATGCGGCGCTTCGCCGACTTCGCCGATCAGAGTCCGGTCTTCGTATTCGTCCATCACCACGCGCATCTTCTTGAGGAAGGTGATGTTCTCGGGGCGGTTCTTGTCGAACTCGTGATCCTGCATGTCGTAGGTCGAGACCGGCGGCCAACGCTCCGGGTCGGGTTCCATCGCCGGGTTGTCGCGCAGCTTGGGGTCGTGGAAGTAGTAGTTCACCGTATCGAGCCTGAAGCCATCGACGCCGCGATCGAGCCAAAAACGGAAAATGTCGAGCAATTCCGCCTGCACCTCGGGATTGTGCAGGTTCAGGTCGGGCTGTTCGATGAGGAAATTGTGCAGGTAATACTGGCCGCGCTCGGGGGCGTATTCCCAGGACGAGCCGCCGAACACCGCCTGCCAGTTGTTGGGCGGGCTGCCGTCGGGCTTGGGATCGGCCCAGACATACCAGTCCTTCTTCGTACCGCCTTTCTTGGAGTCCTTGAACCACGGGTGCTGATCGGAGCTGTGCGAGATCACCTGATCGATCACGACCTTCAGGCCCAGTTCATGCGCCCGCGCGACCAGCGCGTCGAAATCCTCCAGCGTGCCGAATTGCGGATCGATACCGCGATAATCGGACACGTCATAACCCATATCGGCCATTGGCGAGGTGAAGATCGGCGACAGCCAGATCGCATCGACGCCCAGCGAGGCGACATGATCAAGCCTGCGCGTGATCCCCTTGAGATCGCCGATCCCGTCGCCCGAGTCGTCTTGAAAGCTACGCGGATAAATCTGGTAGATAACTGCTCCGCGCCACCAATCCTTCGCCATGAATCGCTCCTCTTTCAGTTTCCTGTTGCCCGTTAACGCGGCAAGGGTAGACTTGTTAGCGCAAACGGCAACAGCTGCTCAGATGGTTTCTACGCCGTCGCTTGACCTTGAACAGGGGGCGGCTCATCAATCAATTGCTATCTGAAGAGATCCGGAGACCTCCCCCTTGAAAGACACCCAATTGCCCAGTGCCGAGACGGTTCGCGAAGAAATTTTGCACCACATCACATTTTCGATGGGCAAGGATCCCGATCACGCCTCGGTCTATGACTGGCGCATGGCACTGAGCCTCGCGATACGCGACCGGGTCGTGGCACCGTGGTTCGCGGCCACCCGTCGCACCTGGGAGGAAAAGCGCAAGCGGGTGTACTATCTCTCGATGGAATTCCTGATCGGACGGATGCTGGAAGATGCCGCGATCAATCTCGGGCTGCGCGCGATCTGCCGCGAGGCGATCGAAGGGTTGGGGCAGGACTGGGAGACGGTGGTCGAGAACGAACCGGACGCCGCGCTCGGCAATGGCGGGCTGGGGCGGCTGGCGGCGTGCTACATGGAGAGCATGGCGACGCTGGGCTGCCCGGGCTACGGCTACGGCATCCGCTACGAGCACGGCCTCTTCAAGCAGCGCTTCGAGGGCGGGCGTCAGGTCGAGACGCCTGAGGATTGGCTCAAGCAGCGTCATCCGTGGGAATTCGAGCGTCCAGAGGCGGCCTACGAGATCGGCTTCAAGGGCCATGTCGAGACGCTGGACGGCAAGCCGCATTGGATCCCCGGCGAGACGGTGCTGGCCGAGGCCTATGACATGCCGATCATCGGCTGGGAGGGCAAATGGGCGAACACGCTGCGGCTGTGGTCGGCCAAGCCCACCGAGCTCTTCGACCTCGCGCGGTTCAATCACGGCGATTACGCCGCCGCGGCCGAGCCCGAGGCGCTGGCGCGGACGTTGAGCCGCGTGCTTTACCCGGATGACACGACCTATGCGGGCAAGGAGCTGCGGCTCAAACAGGAGTATTTCCTGACCTCCGCCGCGCTGCAGGACATCATGCGCCGGCATCTGGCTTCGGGCTATACGCTCGAAGAGCTGCCGGACTATGTCGCGATCCAGATGAACGACACGCATCCGGCGATCGCCGGGCCGGAACTGATCCGCATCCTCGTCGATCTGCATGACATGGAGTTCGAGACCGCGCTCGAGATCACGATGCAATGTCTGGGCTATACCAACCACACGCTGCTGCCCGAGGCACTGGAGCGTTGGGCGACCTATCTGATGGGCACGGTGCTGCCGCGCCATATGCAGATCATCGAGAAGATCGACAGTTGGCACCGCCGCACCTATCCGAAACGCGCGCATTTCGTGGGGATCGTGAAGCATCAGGAAGTGCGGATGGGCGAGCTGGCCTTCATCACCTCGCACAAGGTGAACGGCGTCTCGGCGCTGCATACCGAGCTGATCAAGCGCAACCTCTTTCCCGAGCTCGACGCGTTGCATCCTGGGCGGATCATCAACCAGACCAACGGGATCACGCCGCGCCGCTGGCTGCGGATGGCGAACCCGGCGTTGTCCCACCTCATCATCGACACGATTGGCGAGGGCTGGGAGGCCGATCTCGACAAGCTGCGCACGCTAGAGCCTTACGCCGATGACGCGGGCTTCCGCGAGGCCTTCATGGGCGCGAAACGCCATAACAAGGTGCATCTCGCGGAGTGGGTGCACGAAAGCCAAGGGATCACCATTGACCCCGACGCGATCTTCGACATTCAGGTCAAGCGCATCCACGAATACAAACGCCAGCTGCTGAACATCCTGCAGACCATCGCGGACTGGCATGCGATCCGCGAGAACCCGCAGGCCGATTTCCAGCCGCGCGTGAAATTCTTCGGCGGTAAGGCCGCGCCGGGCTATCACACCGCGAAACAGATCATACGGCTGATCAACGACGTGGCGCGGGTGGTGAACAATGACCCTTACGTCGATGGGCGCCTCAAGATCGTCTATCCGCCGAACTACAACGTCTCGATGGCCGAAAGACTGATCCCGGCCGCCGATCTGTCAGAACAGATCTCGACTGCGGGCAAGGAAGCCTCCGGCACCGGCAACATGAAGTTCGCATTGAACGGTGCGCTGACCATCGGCACGCTCGATGGCGCGAATGTGGAAATCCGTGAACAGGTCGGCGCGGAGAACTTCTTCCTCTTCGGCATGACCGCCGACGAGGTGATGGAGCGCCGCCGCGATCCCGAACATGCGCGCAACGCGATCCTTGAAAGCCAGCCTTTGCAGGACGTTTTGCAGATGATCGCCGAGGGACGTTTCTCTCCGGAGGAACCAGAACGCTATCACGATCTTGTTCATAACATGTGGCACAGCGATTATTTCCTCGTTGCCTCCGATTTCGAGGCCTACCGGACCGCCCAGAAAGAGGTGGACACGGCCTTCGCCGATCGCGCAGGCTGGGCGAAGATGGCTGTTTTGAACACCGCGCGGATGGGGTTCTTCTCCTCCGACCGGGCAATCAAGGGCTACATGGACGAGATTTGGACCACGCGATCTGCCCTGTGAACCAAGGAGCGATATGACACTTTCCCGAGACGAGGCCGAAGCGCTGATCGAAGCGCATCATCCCGACCCGTTTTCCGTGCTGGGTCTTCATGACGGGAAAATCGTGGCACTCGTGCCCGGGGCGGACGAGGTCTGGGCGCTCGGGAAAAAGGACGTCGCGCTGGAGCCTGTGGTGCCCGGGGTCTTCGCCGGAAAGTGGAGCGAGGAGACCTATTGTCTGCGCGCGCGACGCGACCAGACGACATGGGATTTCGACGACCCTTACAGCTTCGCGCCGGTGCTGGGCCCGATCGACGAGTATCTGATCGGGGAGGGGACGCATAAGCGTCTCTGGGAGAAGCTCGGCGCCCATGCTATCACCCATCAAGGCGTCGAAGGCGTCCATTTCGCGGTCTGGGCGCCCAATGCGCGCCGGGTCTCGGTCGTGGGTGAGTTCAATTTCTGGGACGGGCGGCGCCACCAGCTGCGCCGGATCGGTGCGTCCGGCGTGTGGGAGATCTTCGTCCCCGGCATCCATGAAGGCGCGCTCTACAAGTACGAATTGCTCGACGCCGAGGGCACGGTGCTGCCGCTGAAGGCGGACCCGGTCGGCTTCGGCGCGGAGCATCCGCCTGCGCAGGCCTCGGTCGTGCGCAAGCTGGGGCTGCACCGCTTCGGTGACAGCGCATGGTGCCAGACCCGGGCCGAGGCGCAGGAACGTCACGCGCCGATCTCGGTCTACGAGGTACACCTGGGTTCGTGGATGCGGATTTGGGACGATGGGGGCAGGCCGCTCTCGTACCACGAGTTGGCCGAGAAGCTGGTCGATTACGTCTGCGACATGGGTTTCACCCATATCGAGTTGCTTCCCATTACCGAACACCCGTTCGACGGCTCCTGGGGCTATCAGCCGATCGGGCTTTACGCCCCGACGATCCGCCATGGCCGCCCCGAAGAATTCGCGGAGTTCGTCGATGCCGCACACCGGAAAGGGCTCGGCGTCATCCTCGACTGGGTGCCGGGCCATTTCCCGACCGACGATCACGGGTTGAGACATTTCGACGGCACGGCGCTTTACGAGCATGCCGACCCGAAAGAGGGCTTCCATCAGGACTGGAATACGCTGATCTACAATTACGGGCGGCGGGAAGTGTCCAACTACCTGCTTGCCAACGCATTGTTCTGGCTGGAGGAATATCACCTCGACGGGCTGCGCGTCGATGCGGTGGCCTCGATGCTCTACCGCGATTACTCCCGGGCGGCGGGCGAATGGGTGCCCAACAAATATGGCGGGCGCGAGAATCTCGAGGCGATCGAATTCCTGCAGAACATGAACGCGGCCTCTTACGGCGGCGCGGAAGGCATCATGACGGTGGCCGAGGAAAGCACCGCCTATCCCGGGGTCACGCGGCCCGTGCATGAGGGCGGGCTCGGTTTCGGCTACAAGTGGAACATGGGCTGGATGAATGACAGCCTGCGCTATTTCGCGCGCGATCCGCTTTATCGCAAATTTCACCATAACGAGCTGACCTTCGCGAGCTCGTACGTTTACAGCGAGAATTTCATTCTGCCGATAAGCCATGACGAGGTCGTGCACGGCAAAGGCTCGATGCTGGGCAAGATGCCGGGAAGCGAGCCCGAGAAATACGCCAACCTTCGGGCCTTCTACGCCTTCCAATGGGCGCATCCGGGCAAGAAGCTTCTCTTCATGGGGCAGGAATTTGGCCAGTGGTCGGAATGGAGCCACGAGCGCGAACTGGACTGGTATCTTCTGAACGATCCGCGCCACGAGGGGCTGCGCGCGCTGGTGCGCGACCTCAACCGGCTCTACCGCGACACGCCCGCGCTGCATTGGGGCGATTGCGAGCCGCAGGGTTTCGAGTGGATCGCGGCCAACGATTCCGAGGCCTCGGTCTTCATCTTCGAACGCCGCGCGCCCGGCTCCGATCCGGTCGTGGTCGTCGCGAACCTGACCCCGGTCGAACGCAGCTACCGCATCGGTCTGCCCCAGAGCGGCGAATGGTGCGAGATTTTGAACACGGATTCCGAATTCTATGGCGGTGGCAACCGCGGCAATCTCGGCGCGATCGCCGCTGAAGACGACGCCCATGGCCGCTGCGCCCATAGCGCGGAGGTATATTTGCCGCCGCTTTCAGTCGTGATGTTCACGCCCGCATAAGCGGTGCCCAGAGGAGGGGGAGGATTATGAAACCACAGCCCAACACGCGCCTGAGCGCACAGGCCATGGCCTTCGTGCTGGCGGGCGGCCGCGGGAGTCGCCTCAAGGAGCTCACCGACAGGCGCGCGAAACCCGCGGTCTATTTCGGCGGCAAGACCCGGATCATCGATTTCGCTCTGTCGAACGCGCTCAATTCCGGCATCCGCAAGATGGCCATCGCCACGCAATACAAGGCGCATTCGCTGATCCGCCACATCCAGCGCGGCTGGGATTTCTTCCGCGCCGAGCGGAACGAATATCTCGACATCCTGCCCGCAAGCCAGCGCGTAGCCGATAGCCGCTGGTATGCGGGCACCGCCGATGCGGTCGCTCAGAACATTGATATCGTTGAAGATTACGGCGTGAAATACGTCATCATCCTTGCCGGCGACCATATCTACAAGATGGATTACGAGGTGATGCTGCGCCAGCATGTCGAGACCAAGGCCGATGTCACCATCGGCTGCCTGACGGTGCCGCGCATGGAAGCGACCGCCTTTGGCGTGATGGCCATCGACAAGACCGGCCAGGTCACCGATTTCCTCGAAAAGCCCGCCGATCCGCCCGGCATGCCCGGCGATCCCGATCACGCGCTGGCCTCGATGGGAATCTATGTCTTCGACTGGGAATTCCTGCGCGAATTGTTGATCCGCGACATGGAGGATCCGAATTCGAGCCACGATTTCGGTCATGACCTGATCCCGCAGATCGTCAAGCACGGCAAGGCTATGGCGCATAAGTTCTCGGATAGCTGCGTGACGACGGGACTGGAGACCGAGCCTTACTGGCGCGACGTCGGTACGGTCGACGCGTTCTGGCAGGCCAATATCGACCTCACGGATTTTACGCCGAAGCTAGACCTCTATGACACCGAATGGCCGATCTGGACCTATGCCGAGATCGTGCCGCCCGCGAAATTTATCCACGATGAGGACGGACGACGGGGCTCTGCGATCTCCTCGCTGGTTTCTGGCGATTGCATCGTCTCGGGTGCGGAGGTGCGCAATTCACTGCTTCATACGGGCGTGCGTGCGCATAGTTTCGCAAGCCTCGAGGAGGCGGTGGTGCTGCCTTACGTCGATATCGGGCGACATGCGCGGCTCAGCCAATGCGTGATCGACCGCGGCGTGCAAATCCCCGCAGGCCTTGTCGTGGGCGAGGATCCGGAAGAAGACGAGAAGTGGTTCCGCCGGTCGGAAGGCGGGGTCGTGCTGATTACGCAGGCGATGCTCGACAAACGCGCGGCGGCATTGGACTAACTGGGCGGATAGCGGGGCGCTGCCCCGCACCCCGGGATATTTGGAAAGAGCGAAGACATGAAACGCGTGCTCTCGGTTGCGTCAGAAGCGGTTCCACTGATCAAGACGGGCGGTCTGGCCGATGTGGCAGGTGCGTTGCCCGCCGCTCTCAAAGGGCAGGGCTGGGAGATGCGGGTGATGATCCCGGCCTATCGCGGAATCCTGAAAAAGCTGAAATCGCCGAAACCAGTATGGGAAAGCGAGAGCCTCTATGGCGGTCCGGCGCGGCTGGTGCTGGGCAAGGCGGGCGGCATGGAGGTTCTGGCGCTGCAGGCCGACCATCTGTTTGACCGTGACGGGGGCCCGTATTCCGAAGACGGGCGCGACTATCCCGACAATGCCGAACGCTTCGCAGCCCTCAGTTTCGTCGCCGCCGAGATCGCGCGCGAGGGCGCGGGCAAATGGCAGCCCGATCTGGTGCATTGCCACGATTGGCAGACCGGGCTCGTGCCATGGTATCTGCGCGGCACCGGGATCCCGACCGTGATGACAATCCACAACATCGCGTTTCAGGGCCGGTTCGGCCGCGACAAGCTGGCAGCCCTCGGGCTGCAGGCGTGGGATTTCACCCGCGAAGGCGTGGAGTTCTGGGGCGACATCTCGACGCTCAAGGCTGGGTTGGTTGCGGCGAGCGCAATCACCACGGTCAGCCCGCGTTATGCCGACGAGTTGATGCGCGGCGAGTTCGGCATGGGGTTGGAAGGTGTCATTCAGGCCCGCGCGGGCGATCTGCACGGTATCCTCAACGGCATCGATCTGGAGGTCTGGAATCCTGAGGCCGATCCGGAGGCGACGTCTTTCTCGGCTACGAAGCTCGGTGGGAAATCTAATAATCGCAAGGCCTTGGAAGCCGAGTTTGAACTGGATGCGCCGGGGCCGCTTGCGATTCTGATTTCGCGCCTGACAGCGCAGAAGGGGATGGATCTGATCGCCCCGGCGCTCGAGCCCTATCTCGAAGCGGGCGGTGGCCTTGCCGTGCTTGGATCGGGCGATGGCTGGGCCGAGGATGCGATGCGCGAGCTTGCTGCGCGCCATCCCGGTCGGGTTGGCGTGAAGATCGGCTATGACGAGGCGCTGAGCCACCGGATGTATGCGGGCGGCGACGCGGTGCTGGTGCCCTCGCGGTTCGAGCCCTGCGGGCTGACGCAGCTTTACGGGCTGCGTTATGGCTGTATCCCGGTGGTCTCTGCCGTCGGCGGTCTGGCAGATACGGTGGTGGGCGCAACGCCCGCGACCGAAGCCGCAGGCGCATCGACCGGCATCGTGTTCCATCCCGTCGACGATCTGGCGCTGCGGCAGGCGCTGATGAAGTTGATCGCGCTTTACGGCGATCGAAAAGGCTGGTCCGCGATGCAGCGCCGCGCGATGAAAACCGACTGGGGCTGGGAGCGGTCAGCCGCGCGCTATGCCGCGCTGTATGACGACCTTGTCGCTCGATGAAGGTCACCCCTGGGAAACCGGACCCGCTGGGCGCGACGCCCTGCGAAGGTGGCGTGAATTTCGCGCTTGCCTCGGCCCATGCCGAGAGGGTGGAGCTATGCCTGTTCAACGGAGAGAAGGAAGAACGCATAGACTTGCCGGGACGGTCGGGGCCGATCTGGCATGGCCTCGTCGAGGGGCTCAATCCGGGCGCACGCTATGGCTACCGGGTGCATGGGCCCTGGGCCCCCGAAGCTGGACATCGGTTCAATCCGGCGAAGCTGCTGATCGACCCCTACGCGCGGCAGATCGACTCGAAGATCAGCTGGCAAGCACCTATGCAATATGGAAAATCCAGGCCAGACCGGCGAAACAGTGCGAGCGTTGTGCCGAAGTCGGTCGTGACCGATATCGAGCGGCCCAAATGGGATCGCCCGCGCCACAGCTGGTCGGAAACAGTGATCTACGAGGCCCATTCCAAGGGGCTGACGATGACCCATCCGGACGTGCCCGTGGCGCCGCGCGGCACATGGGCAGGGCTCGCCTCTGATCCGATCCTGTCGCATCTCGCCGATCTTGGGATCACCGCGATCGAGCTGCTGCCGAGCTGCGCCTATCTCGACGACCGCTTCCTGGTCGAGAAGGGGTTGAGCAACTACTGGGGCTACCAGCCGATCGCCAATTTCGCGCCCGAGCCGCGCTATTCCGGGCCAGATCCGCGCGGCGAATTCCGCGACATGGTGCGGCGCTTCCATGGCGCCGGGATCGAGGTGATCCTTGATGTCGTCTACAACCATACGGGTGAGGGCAACGCGGTCGGGCCGATGCTCAGCCTTCGCGGCCTCGACAATGCGAGCTATTACCGCCTGACACCGGACGGCGCCTATATCGACGAGACCGGAACGGGCAATACGCTGGACCTGTCGAACCCGCTTTGCCTGCGTCTGGTGATGGATTGCCTGCGCCATTGGGTCGAGGAGATGGGCGTCGATGGCTTCCGCTTTGATCTGGCCGCGACGCTCGCGCGCGGATCGTCGGGGGCGGTCGAGGCGCATTCGCAATTTCTCACCGCGATCGAGCAGGATCCCGTCCTGCGGACTGTGAAGCTGATCGCGGAGCCGTGGGATATCGGGCCGGGCGGCTATTACCTCGGTGGCTTCCCGCATCCGTTCACCGAATGGAACGACCGTTTCCGTGACGACGCGCGGCGCTTCTGGCGCGGTGATCGTGGGATGGCGGGCGATCTGGCGCGACGCGTCGCGGGCTCGGCGGAGATCTTCGACCAGATGGGGCGGCCCGCGACGGCATCGGTGAATTTCATCACCGCGCATGACGGATTTACGCTGCAAGACCTCGTCTCCTATGGCGAAAAGCAGAACCTCGCGAATGGCGAGGAAAACCGCGATGGCCATGATGCGAACTTCTCTGAGGCGCTCGAGAACCCTGAGGCGCAGGCTTTGCGCAAACGCGCGTTGCTCGCGACGTTGCTGATGAGCCAAGGCGTTCCGATGCTGCTGGCGGGCGACGAGATCGGCAATTCTCAGGGCGGCAACAACAATGCCTATGCGCAGGATAACGAGGTCGGTTGGATCGATTGGAGTGGACCTGACGAGACTTTAACAACATTCGTCAAACGCTTGATAGAGATACGAAAAAATCACCGCGTCTTGCGGCAGAACCGCTATCTGCATTCGCTGATCCGCAAGCAGGACGGGATGCGCGATCTGATCTGGCGGCTCGCCTCGGGGCAAGAACCCGAGCCGCATGATTGGAACGATCCCGAACTGCGCTGCATCGGTGTCGAGATCCGTGGCGCCGCCGAGGGGCCGGCAGGCGAGGCCGGGAGCGAAGCGGTCTATGTGATCCTCAACGCAGGGCCCAAACAACAGGTGCAGTTACCTCCCGGTCGCTGGACCTGCTTGATCGATTCCGCGTTTCCTGAACGGGAGGCGGAACAATTGGGCGCCCCTGAGGCTTGCCTTGCCGCACAATCCGTTCAAGTCTTTACCCGCGCAACAGTGCAGGAGAAATCATGACCCGCCACGCGACCCAGCCCATCGACGGCCAGAAACCCGGAACCTCGGGGCTGCGCAAGAAAACCCGCGTATTCATGCAGCCGAACTATCTCGAGAACTTCGTGCAATCGACCTTCGACGCGATCGGCGGCGTGCGGGGCAAGACTTTGGTTCTTGGCGGTGACGGCCGCTATTTCGGACGTGAAGCTGCGAGTACGATCCTGAAAATGGCGGCTGCAAATGGGGCCGCGCGGATGATCGTGGGGCAGGGTGCGTGGCTCTCGACGCCCGCCGCCTCGAACCTGATCCGGCAGCATCAGGCGAACGGCGGCATCATCCTCTCGGCCAGCCACAATCCGGGCGGCCCGGCCGAGGATTTTGGCGTCAAATACAATAGCTCCAATGGCGGTCCAGCGCCGGAATCGATCACCTCGGCGATCCACAAACGCACGCAGGAGATCACCGAATATCATCTGCTCGACGCGGCAGACCCGGATCTGGACAGCGTCGGTGAGACGAAACTGGGAGAGATGACCGTCGAAGTCGTCGACCCCGTGACCGCCTATGCCGACCTGATGGAAACGATATTCGATTTCAACGCTTTGCGCGATGTCTTTAAGGCGGGCTTCCGGACGCGGATGGACTCGATGTGCGCCATCACCGGACCTTACGCGGTCGAGATCTTCGAGAACCGTCTCGGTGCGCCGGCGGGGACCGTGACCCATGGCACGCCGCTGCCGGATTTCGGCGGTATGCATCCCGATCCGAACCCGACCTGGGCGCATGAGTTGATGGACGAGATGATGGGCGCAAACGCCCCGGATTTCGGCGCCGCCTCGGATGGCGATGGCGACAGGAACATGATCCTTGGCGCGGGCACTTATGTCTCGCCGTCGGACAGTCTTGCTGTGCTGGCCGCAAATGCGCATCTCGTTCCGGGCTACAAGGACGGGCTGAAGGGCGTCGCGCGCTCGATGCCGACCTCTGCGGCGGCGGATCGGGTGGCCGAGGCGCTTGGCCTCGATTGCTACGAGACGCCGACGGGCTGGAAGTTCTTCGGCAACCTGATGGATGCGGGGCGCGTGTCGCTCTGTGGCGAGGAGAGCTTCGGCACGGGCTCCGACCATGTGCGCGAAAAGGACGGGCTCTGGGCGGTGCTGATGTGGCTCAACATCCTTGCCGCGCGGAAGATGTCGGTGGCCGAGATCATGGCCGATCATTTCGCGCGCTATGGCCGCAACTACTATTCGCGCCACGATTACGAGGCGCTGCCGACCGAGCAGGCAGAGGCGATGCTGGACGATCTCCGTGGCCGCCTTGGAGAGCTAAAAGGGACGCAGGTCGAAGGGCTTACGGTCGAAAGCTCAGACGAGTTTTCCTATACCGATCCGGTCGATGGCTCGGTCGCGGAAGGTCAGGGTTTCCGTATTCTGTTCGAAGGCGGCTCGCGCGTCGTACTGCGTCTGTCGGGCACGGGCACCGAGGGCGCGACGCTGCGCGTGTATCTCGAGCGATATGCGCCGGGACCGGATGGGCTGGACCATGATCCGCAAGAGGCGCTGGCACCGATCATCCGGGCGACAGAGGCGCTGGTGGGGATCCGAGAGCGTACGGGGCGCGAGAAACCCGACGTCATTACCTGAGCGCTACAGGCAAGAAATCCTGAACCGAAACAAAGTCGGGGGGCTGAAATCACCCCCCGCTTTTTTATCATCGTAATACCTATAATCGGTATTATGTAAATTATGAATGCGATTTGACGCCCATTATGGGGTCAAAACCGTGCTCCCGACCGTTTTCCGGCCCTCCAGCGCCTCATGGGCTGCAGCAACATCCTCCAGAGAAAACGTCTGCGGCACGTCGATCTTGATGTCGCCTTTTCCAATCATCTCAAAGAGTTCTGCGGCGGAGTTTCGTAGCCACCCCGGTTGATCCGTGTGTTGGAACAAGGTCGGACGCGTCAGGAACAGCGAGTTACGCGCAAGATCGCCGATCTTGAACTGATCCGCCGGTCCCGAGCTTTGTCCGAAGCACACCAGCGTGCCGAAGCGCTTGAGCACATCGAGCGACGTCATCACCGTGTCGGCGCCCACCGAGTCATAGACCGCCGCGACGCCTGCGCCGTCGGTGAGCCGTTTGACCTCTGCGCCGAAATCCTCAGTCCGGTAATCGATCACCGCGTCATATCCGTGCTCAAGAGCACGCGCGCATTTCTCAGGCCCGCCAGCCGTACCGATCGCGCGTACGCCCTTGGCCTTGAGCCATTGACCCGCGATCGAGCCGACGCCACCAGCCGCCGCGTGGAAAAGCACGGTGTCACCGGGCTTTACCGCATACGAGTGATGGATCAGGTAATGCACGGTCAGACCTTTAAGCATCACCGCCGCCGCGACTTCGTCGGAAATATCGTCCGGGATCGGCACCACGTTTTTCGCCGCGATCACCCGGTGGCTCGCGTAAGCGCCGTTGGGCTGCGTATAGGCCACGCGCTGCCCGACCTGCAGATCGACGCCGTCGCCGACCGCCTCGATGACGCCCGCCGCTTCACCGCCGGTGATCAGGTCGCTCTCGACCGGCCACGGATAGAGGCCGGTACGGAAGTAAACATCAATGAAATTCAATCCGATAGCGGTATGTCTTAAGGTGATTTCGCCCGGGCCCGGCTTCGGAACCTCGATTTCGATCTTGTGGAATTGGTCGCGCCCGCCGGGGCGCGCGATTGCCATCGCATAGGCCATGATATCCTCCCTTTTGCCGCGCAAAGGTACTGCGCGCAGCCCCGGCGTCAATCCGGGATCGGATGCGGAAGGAACGCGCCGTTCATCTCGACGATCTCATCCCAGACGCGCAGCGCCAGTTCGCGCGGGCGTTCGCTCTCGCGGCGCACGAGGAACCAATGACGCATCAGCGGCAAACCAGGCGCCGGGATCAGCGCCAGACGTCCGGTCTCCAGCTCGTCCGTCACCGTGTGCAGGCTGAGAAACGCGATGCCGAGACCCGCCATCACCGCCTGCTTGATCGTCTCGTTGCTGTCCATCTCCAGCGTGTCATAGAGCCGCCCGTCACCGACCCGGTCGAGCCAGCGCGACATCAGGATCCGCGTCCCCGATCCTTCCTCGCGCGAGATGAAGGTCTCGCCGAAAAGCTGCTCCAGATCGTCGGCCTTGGCGATCAGCGGATGGCCCGGCGGTGCGACCAGCGCATGCGGATGCTGGCCGATCGGTTCGGCCACAACGGGCGGATGGCGCGGCGGACGGCCCATCACGGCGATGTCGAAACTGCCGCGCTCGATCCCCTCGATAATGGCCGAACGGTTGCCCACGCGCAGTGCGACCTCGATCTCGGGATGGGCGTCTTGCAGCATCTTCACCAGCCGCGGCGCGAAATACTTGCCGGTGGAGACGACGCCGAGCGTGATCCGACCCACCTGCCCCCGTGCGATGGCGCTCAGCGTCGCTTCGGCCTGCGACAAGTTGTCCTCGATCCGCAGCGCGCTCTCTCGCAGCGCTTTGCCTGCTTCGGTCAGCTCGGATCCGGCGCCATCAGCGGCACGCTGGATCAGCTTCATCCCGATCGCGTCCTCCAGTCCCCTGATTTGCGTATGAATTGCTGGGGTTGTGAGGTTCAGGCTCTCTCCGGCAGCCGTCAGCGAACCGCCGCGAGCCACCGCATCGAGCGCGCGCAATTGCTTCAGCGTCACAGCATTCATCCGCATTGGGTTTCAAATTTCCTTAACGCACATTCCCTTTATTTAAATTTCATAAAAAACCGATCCGGGCAATGGTCTGGCTCACAAGAACATCGTCTTTGGAGGAGGAGAAGATGTCCGTGAGTTTCGACGGCCTCGGTATTTCTGCCGATCTTGCCGACACCATGACCCGCTTGACCAGCGTCGGCGCCCAGCTTGCCCGCATGATCGCGCGCAACGGGCTGGACGGAAATCTGGCGGAAGCGGCTGGCACCAATGCCGGTGGCGACGGGCAGAAAGCGCTCGACGTGATCGCGGACGAGGCCTTCATGGCCGCGCTGCGCGGTGGTGCGGTGCGCCATTACGCCTCGGAAGAGCAGGACGAGGTGGTCGATTTCGGGACCGGCACGCTCGCGCTCGCCATCGATCCGCTCGACGGGTCGTCCAATATCGACGTGAATGTCTCGATCGGCACGATCTTCTCGATCTTCGAGGCAGCCGACGACACGGAGGCCAGCTTCCTGCGTCCGGCGAACGAGCAGATCGCGGGCGGCTACATTATCTTCGGACCGCAGACCGCCCTGGTCGTGACCTTCGGCAACGGTGTGCAGCAATGGGTTCTCGAGCCCGGAAGCGACATCTGGCGCCGCGTGGCCGATCCGAAGCCCCTGCCCTCCGAGACCTCGGAATACGCGATCAACGCCTCGAACTACCGCCACTGGCCGCAGCCGATCCGCGCCTTCATCGACGATCTCGTCGCCGGCGCCGAAGGCCCGCGCGGGCGCAACTTCAACATGCGCTGGATCGCGTCGCTGGTGGCCGAGACCCACCGCATCATCTCGCGCGGCGGCGTGTTCCTCTATCCCGGTGACGACCGCGAAGGCTACCAGCGCGGACGCCTGCGGCACGTCTACGAATGCGCGCCAATCGCGATGCTGATCGAGCAGCTCGGCGGCGAGGCCACCGACGGCGCCGATCCCATCATGTCCGCGACGCCCGACCGGCTGCATGCCCGCACGCCATTCGTATTCGGCTCGGCCAGCAAGGTCGCCCGCGTCGCCGCCTATCACGACTTGCCGCAGGATGAAGCCCACGCGCTCTTCAATACCCGCGGCCTCTTCCGGAGCTGATACATGTCCAAGAAACACCCCATCATTTCCGTCGTCGGTTCCTCCGGTGCAGGTACCTCGACGGTGAAATCGACCTTCGACCAGATCTTCCGCCGCGAAGGGATTTCCGCAGTCTCAATCGAGGGAGACGCCTTCCACCGCTACAACCGCGCCGACATGAAGGAAGAGCTGCAGAAGCGCTATGACGCGGGCGATCAGGGCTTCTCCCACTTCTCCTACGAAGCCAATGAACTCAAGGAGTTGGAGCGCGTCTTTCGTGAATATGGCGAGACCGGCAAGGGCAAGACCCGGCATTACGTCCATGACGATGCCGAGGCCGAGAAATGGGGCACGCCTCCCGGTCATTTCACCGACTGGAGCGATTTCGCCGACGAGTCCGATCTGCTTTTCTACGAAGGTCTGCACGGCTGCGTGGTCAATGACGAGGTGAACCTCTCGGCGCTGGCCGATCTGAAGATCGGCGTGGTGCCAGTGATCAACCTCGAATGGATCCAGAAGATCCATCGCGACCGGGCCTCGCGCGGCTATTCGACCGAAGCCGTCACCGACGTGATCCTGCGCCGCATGCACGCCTATGTGCATTGCATCACGCCGCAATTCACCGAGACGGATATCAATTTCCAGCGCGTGCCGGTCGTCGACACTTCGAACCCGTTCATCGCGCGCTGGATTCCGACCGCGGATGAGAGCCTCGTGGTGATCCGCTTCAAGAACCCGCGCGGGATCGATTTCCCTTATCTCACCTCGATGATCAACGGCTCGTGGATGAGCCGCGCCAACTCGATCGTCATTCCCGGCAACCGTCAGGATCTGGCCATGCAGCTGATCCTCACCCCCCTCATCGAGCGCCTCGTGCGCGAAGCGAAGCGGGCTTGAGAAGGATGAACAAGGCGATGAAAGATATTCAAATTACGCAAGAAACCCGGATGGCGAATGCGATCCGCGCGCTCGCGATGGATGCGGTGCAAAAGGCCAATTCTGGCCATCCCGGCATGCCTATGGGCATGGCAGATGTGGCGACGGTTCTGTTCAACCGCTTCATCAATATCGATCCCACCGCGCCGAAATGGCCCGATCGTGACCGCTTCGTGCTGTCGGCCGGGCACGGTTCGATGCTGCTCTACGCGATCAACCATCTGCTGGGCTATGAAGACATGGGGATGGACCAAATCAAGACGTTCCGCCAGCTGGGTTCGCGCACCGCTGGTCACCCGGAATACGGCCATGCCGACGGGATCGAAGTGACCACCGGGCCGCTTGGTCAGGGTGTCGCGACCGCCGTGGGCATGGCGATTGCCGAGAAGATGAAGAATGCGCGCTATGGCGCCGATCTGGTTGATCATTTTACCTATGTCATCGCGGGCGACGGCTGCCTGATGGAAGGGATCAGCCACGAGGCGATCGACCTCGCGGGTCATCTGGCGCTCGGCAAGTTGATCGTGCTGTGGGACGACAATTCGATCACCATCGACGGCGACACCGATCTTTCCACCTCGATGGATCAGAAGGCGCGTTTCGCCGCCGCCGGCTGGCATGTCGTCGACTGCGACGGCCACAGCCCGACCGAGATCGCCGCTGCGATCGAGGCCGCGCGTCAGGATCCGCGCCCGTCGATGATCGCCTGCCGCACCATCATCGGCTTCGGTGCGCCCAACAAGCAAGGTGGCCACGATGTCCACGGCGCGCCGCTGGGTGACGCCGAGATCGCTGCCGCGCGCAAGCAACTGCATTGGGACCATCCGGCGTTCGAAATTCCGGCCGCGATCTACGAGGAATGGGGCCGGATCGCCTCGCGCGGCGCTCGGGCGCGGGCGGACTGGGAGACGAGGCTGAACGCCGCGACCGCTCGCGCCGACTTCCTCGCCGCAGAGGAGGCAGACACCAGCGCCCTGCCCGCCGCGATCGCCGTCTACAAGCGCAAGCTGTCGCAGGACAGGCCCAAGGTGGCGACCCGCAAGGCGAGCCAGATGGCGCTGGAAGTGGTCAACGCCACCCTGCCCTTCACCGTGGGCGGCTCGGCCGATCTGACCGGCTCGAACCTCACGAAATCGTCGGGCATGAAATCGATCACGCCTACCGATTTCACCGGCGATTACATCCATTACGGCATTCGCGAGCACGGCATGGCCGCTGCGATGAACGGTATCGTGCTCCATGGCGGGCTGCGGCCCTATGGGGGCACCTTCCTGGCCTTCGCCGATTACTGCCGCCCCGCAATTCGTTTGTCGGCACTGATGGGCGTGCCGACCTGCTATGTCATGACCCATGACTCGATCGGCCTCGGTGAGGACGGTCCCACCCATCAGCCGGTAGAGCATCTGGCCTCGCTCCGGGCCATTCCTAACCTGCTCGTCCTCCGACCGGCCGATGCGGTGGAGACCGCCGAGGCCTGGGAAATCGCCATGACCTCGACGGCCACGCCGACGATGATCGTGGCCTCGCGTCAGGGTTTGCCGACGGTTCGCACCGAACATACGGACGAGAACCTCACCGCACGCGGCGCCTATCTGCTGCGCGCACCCGAGGCCCGCGACGTGACGCTGATCGCCACCGGGTCCGAAGTTGAGATCGCAATGGCCGCTGCCGAACAACTGGCCGAGCAAGGGATCAAGGCCGCGGTCGTCTCCGCGCCGTGTTTCGAGCTTTTCGAGAAACAGGACGCGGCCTATCGCGCCGAGGTTCTCGGCGATGCCCCGCGCGTCGGCTGCGAAGCCGCGATCCGTCAAGGCTGGGATCTCTTCCTGCGCCCCGAGGACCGCTTCGTGGGCATGACCGGTTTCGGTGCCTCGGCCCCTGCCCCGGCGCTCTACGAACACTTCAACATCACGTCCGAAGCAATTGTTTCGGATGCAAAAGAACTGATCTGAGGGACTAACGAGAATGACGGTTAAAGTTGCCATCAACGGGTTTGGACGTATCGGCCGCAACGTGCTGCGCGGGATCATCGAGTCGGGTCGCGCCGATATCGAGGTGATTGCGATCAACGATCTGGGCCCGGTCGAAACCAACGCCCATCTGCTGCAATTCGACAGCGTCCACGGCCGCTTCCCGCAGGAGGTCAGCACCGGCGAGGACTGGATCGACGCAGGCCGCGGCAAGATCAAGGTCACCGCGATCCGCGACCCGAAGGAACTGCCCTGGGGTGATGTCGATATCGCGATGGAATGCACGGGCATCTTCACCGCGCGGGAGAAAGCGGCCTTCCACCTGGAGAACGGCTCGAAGCGCGTGCTCGTCTCGGCCCCGGCGGCCGGTGCTGACAAGACCATCGTTTACGGCGTGAACCACGGTGCGCTGACCAAGGACGATCTGGTCGTGTCGAACGCGTCCTGCACGACGAACTGCCTTTCGCCGGTCGCCAAGGCGCTCAACGACGCGATCGGCATCTCGAAAGGCTTCATGACGACGATCCACAGCTATACCGGCGACCAGCCGACGCTCGATACGATGCATTCCGACATGTATCGCGCCCGCGCCGCCGCGCTGTCGATGATCCCGACCTCGACCGGGGCTGCGAAGGCCGTGGGTCTCGTGCTGCCGGAGCTCAATGGCAAGCTGGACGGAGTCGCGATCCGCGTGCCGACGCCGAATGTCTCGGTCGTCGATCTGGTCTTCGAGGCCGCGAAAGATACCACTGTGGAAGAGGTCAACGCGGCTATCCGCACCGCCGCCGATGGTCCGATGAAAGGCATCCTCGGCTATACCGACAAACCCAATGTTTCCAGCGACTTCAACCACGATCCTCACTCCTCGGTCTTCCATATGGATCAGACCAAGGTGATGGACAGCCGGATGGTGCGCATCCTCAGCTGGTACGACAACGAATGGGGCTTCTCCAACCGCATGGCCGACACCGCCGTCGCGATAGGAAAGCTCCTCTGACCGCGGCGCGACCGGTTAGGCCCGCAACGTAAGGCCCACAACGTAAGGAACACCTGATATGGCTCTGATTACGCTCAGACAATTGCTCGATCACGCCGCGGAATACGGCTACGGCGTGCCGGCGTTCAACATCAACAACATGGAACAGGGTATCGCCATCATGATGGCGGCGGCGAAATGCGACGCGCCCGTCATCATGCAGGCCTCGCGCGGCGCGCGCAGCTATGCCGGCGACATCATGCTGCGCCACATGATCCAGGCGCTGTCGGAGATGTATCCCGATATCCCGCTGTGCATGCATCAGGACCACGGCAATAACGAGGCCACCTGCCTCACCGCGATCCGCCACGGCTTCACCTCGGTGATGATGGACGGCTCGCTGAAAGAGGACATGAAGACCCCCGCCGATTGGGACTACAATGTCAGCATCACCAAGCGCGTGGCCGACATGGCCCATTGGGTGGGCGCTTCGGTCGAGGGCGAACTGGGCGTGCTCGGCAATCTCGAGACTGGCGAAGCGGCGGAGGAAGACGGCTCGGGCGCGGTTGGCAAACTCAGCCACGATCAGCTTTTGACCGATCCCGACGAGGCGCTGGATTTCGTCAAGCTCACCAAGGTCGATGCGCTGGCGATCGCCTGCGGCACCAGCCACGGCGCCTACAAATTCTCGCGCAAGCCCACGGGCGACATCCTCGCGATCAGCCAGATCGAGAAGATCCATGCGAAGATTCCGAACGTCCATCTGGTCATGCACGGCTCGTCCAGCGTGCCGCAATATCTGCAGGATCTGATCAACGAGTCCGGCGGCGAGATGCCCCAGACCTACGGCGTGCCGGTCGAAGAGATCGAGCGCGGCATCAAGTCGGGCGTGCGCAAGGTGAATATCGACACCGATAACCGCATGGCGCTGACGGCACAGTTCCGCAAGGTCGCGCAAAGCAAGCCGACGGAATTCGACCCGCGCAAATTCATGATCCCCGCGATGGAAGAGATGGAGAAGCTCTGCCTCGACCGCTTCCAGCGCTTCGGCACCGCCGGGAATGCCAGCAAGATCAAGGTGATCGACCTCGACGACATGGCCAAGCGCTATGCCGAGGGATCGCTCGACCCGGTGATTTCCGCGGCCAAGGCCGCCTGACACACCCGCGATCCCGGCAGTCGAGCGCCCGGGGCCGCAGTTATCGGATTTAGGGAGACAAGGAGACCCCGATGAACCAGCATGCAAATCCCGGTAAATACAGCGCCGGCGTCAAGGAATACCGTGAAACCTATTGGGAGCCGAACTACACCCCCAAGGACAGCGACGTGCTCGCCGTCTTCAAGATCACGCCGCAGCCCGGCGTCCCGCGAGAGGAAGCCGCAGCCGCCGTCGCCGCAGAAAGCTCGACCGGCACCTGGACCACGGTCTGGACCGACCTGCTGACCGATCTCGACTACTACAAGGGTCGTGCCTACGCGATCGAGGACGTGCCGGGCGACGACGAGAGCTACTACGCTTTCATCGCTTACCCGATGGGTCTGTTCGAAGAGGGCTCGGTCGTCAACGTCTTCACCTCGCTCGTGGGCAACGTCTTCGGCTTCAAGGCCGTGCGGGCGCTGCGTCTGGAAGACGTGCGTTTCCCGCTGTGGTTCGTGACCACCTGTGACGGCCCGCCCCACGGCATTCAGGTCGAGCGCGACAAGCTCGACAAATACGGCCGTCCCTTCCTGGGGTGCACGATCAAGCCGAAGCTGGGTCTCTCGGCGAAGAACTACGGCCGCGCGGTCTACGAGGCGCTGCGGGGGGGACTCGACTTCACCAAGGATGACGAGAACATCAACTCGCAGCCCTTCATGCGCTGGCGCGACCGTTTCGAGTTCTGTCAGGAAGCGATCGACAAGGCAGAGCGTGAGACCGGCGAGCGCAAGGGCCACTACCTGAACGTCACCGCGCCGAACATCGAAGAGATGTACAAGCGCGCCGAGTTCGCCAAGGAGATCGGGTCGCCGATCATCATGTCGGACTACCTGACGATGGGCTGGGCCGCGCAGGCCTCGCTGAGCCGCTGGTGCCGCGATAACGGCATGCTGCTGCACGTGCACCGCGCGATGCATGGCGTGATCGACCGCCACCCCAAGCACGGCATCAACTTCCGCGTTCTCGCAAAGATGCTGCGCCTTCTGGGCGGCGACCACCTGCACTCGGGCACCGTCGTCGGCAAGCTCGAAGGCGACCGCGAGGCGACGCTGGGCTGGATCGACCTGATGCGCGACAAATACGTCAAGGAAGACCGCTCGCGGGGCATCTTCTTCGATCAGGACTGGGGGCAGATGCCGGGCGTGCTCCCGGTGGCTTCGGGCGGCATCCACGTCTGGCACATGCCCGCGCTGGTCAACATCTTCGGCGATGACAGCTGCCTTCAGTTCGGCGGCGGCACGCTGGGCCACCCCTGGGGCAACGCCGCGGGCGCAGCGGCCAACCGCGTCGCGGTCGAGGCCTGCGTCAAGGCACGCAACGAGGGCCGCGATCTCGAGAAGGAGTCGAAAGACATCATGACCTCGGCCGCGAAGCACTCGCCCGAACTCAAGATCGCTATGGAGACGTGGAAAGAGATCAAGTTCGAGTTCGACACCGTGGACAAGCTGGACGTGGCGCACCGCTAAGGCGCGCCCCTCCCACCAACGCCTGAGAAAGGACTGACACCATGAGTGAAATGCAAGATTACGGCTCCCGCATCTCGGACCCGAACAGCCGCAAGATGGGCACCTTCTCCTATCTGCCCCAGCTCAGCGATGACGAGCTGCGCAAGCAGGTGGAATACATCGTCTCGAAAGGCTGGAACCCGGCCATCGAGCATACCGAGCCCGAGAATATGCGCTCGAACTTCTGGTACATGTGGAAGCTGCCGATGTTCGGGGAAACCGATGTCGATGCGATCTTCCGCGAGATCGAGATGTGCAAGAAGGCCAACCCGGGCAACCATGTGCGCCTCGTGGGCTACGACAACTTCAAGCAGACGCAGGGCACCTCGATGGTGGTGCACCGCGCCGACATGTCGGCCTCTGCCTGATCTGACACCGGGGCGGGCTGCCGATCGCGGCGGCCCGCCCTGCCCCATTTTTCCGGATTTTCCAGCGCGACGGAGAGCCACCCATGAGCGATATCGACCCAGACCAGTTCCGCGTGAAGACCGAGCCCTATTACCGGCCTGTCGGCAACGAGATCGAACAATACGCCGCCGCCTATGACGTGCGGATGCCGGTGATGCTCAAGGGCCCCACGGGCTGCGGCAAGTCGCGTTTCGTCGAATATATGGCGTGGAAATTGAAACGCCCCCTGATCACCGTGGCCTGTAACGAGGACATGACCGCGTCCGACCTGATCGGGCGGTTCCTCCTCGATATCAACGGCACGAAATGGCAGGACGGCCCGCTGACCGTTGCCGCGCGGATCGGCGCGATCTGCTATCTCGACGAGGTCGTCGAGGCCCGTCAGGACACCACCGTCGTCATCCACCCGCTGACCGATCACCGCCGCCAGCTGCCGCTGGAGAAGAAGGGCGAGCTGGTCGACGCGCATCCCGATTTTCAGGTCGTGATCTCCTACAACCCCGGTTACCAGTCGATGATGAAGGACCTCAAGCAATCGACCAAGCAGCGTTTCGGCGCGATGAGCTTCGACTACCCCCAGGCCGCGACCGAGGCCGAGATCGTCAGCCACGAGGCCGGGATCGACCTCAAGACCGCCGAAAAGCTCGTGCAGGTCGCCCAACGCTCGCGCAACCTCAAGGGCCACGGGCTCGATGAGGGCATGTCGACGCGCCTTCTGGTCTATGCAGGCCAGCTGATCTCGCAGGACATCCCCGCGCCCGCCGCCTGCCAGATGGCGCTGGTGGAGCCGCTGACCGACGACGCGGATATGCGCGACACGTTGCAGGCGGCCGTCCAGACCTTCTTCCCCGAGATCACCGACAGCTCGAAGGTGGCGTAAGGAGCGCGTCCGATGAAGGTCGATCTCGACGATTACGCCGCCGATCTGATCAAATCCGCGCCGGAGCTGGAGGAGACCCTCGACGGGCTCTTCCACGAGGCGGCGCGGATGATGTCGCCCGCCGGGCTGAAGGATTACATGGACGGTGCGAAGGCGATGACCTCGCTCGGCAAGGGCCCCCGCCTGCTGATCTCCTATCTCGACGAGATGCCGCAGGTCGCCAAGGAATGCGGCGAGGACGTCATTCGGGACGTGGTGGGCGCGGTGCTGAAGCTGGCCTCGATGGTGTCGGGCGAAATCCTGGTGCTGATGCTCGACACGCTGCCCGGCGCCGCCAACCGCTTCGGCGATCCGGAACTGCTGCGCGGCTATCTCGCGCTGCTGCACCGGCTGGCGGCCCGTGCGCCGCGCGGCCTGCGCCCTATGTTCGGCGTGCTCGAAGAACTGCTGGCGAAACTCACGCTGTCGGGTCTGCGCCGCTGGGTGGATTTCGGCGCCGAGGCCTATCGGCGCGACCTGCCGAAACAGGCGGATTACTTCGGGCTTGTCTCTGAAGACAGCCGCGCAGTCCTGAAACAGGAACGCCGCGGCACGCTCTTCATCGACAGCCAGCGCAGGCTGAACTTCTACCTCCGCGCCTTCTGGGCCCGCGACTTCTTCCTGCGTCCCTCTGCCGCCGACTTCGAAGGCTTCCGCCCCTTCATCGAGGACGGCGCGCTGCATCTGCCCGATGCGATGGACGGGTTCAACGGCGCCTCCGGCCTCGATCTCTACCGCGCGATGTGCGCCCATATGGCGGCCCATATCGTCTATTCCGATCACGGGCTCGGGCAGGAAGCGCTCAATCCGGCGCAGATTTTCCTGATCGGCATGATCGAGGATGCCCGCGTCGAATATTGCGCGACGCGGGCCTTTCCGGGGCTGCGCGCGATGTTCGACCGGCTGATGCCGGACACGCCACCCGGCGCTTACGAGCACGAGACGATGTATCTGCTGGAAAAGGTCGCCCGCGCGCTCAACACGCCCGGCACCCGCACCGGCGATCTGGAAATCGACAATCTCGTCGAGACCTTCCACGGCGAGATCGCGGACAATGCGCGTGAGACGATGTTCTCCTGGTCGCTGGGCGTCGAACTTTACAACCTGCTGGCGCAACGCCGCGCGGTGCCGTCCCTTCGCATTCTCGAATCTCTGAAAATTCCGTATCGCGACGACAACCGCTTCATCTGGTCGCTCTCGGATTACGACTGGTCGAACCAGAACGCCTATCAGCCCGCGCAGGGTCAGGTGCGCAAGCGCGTGGGCCTGATGGAATTCGTCAACGAGGTCGATGTCGAGACCGCGGGCGACGATGCGCAGGAGGTCTGGGTGCTGTCGTCAGAGCTGTTCCCCTACGAGGATGAGGGCGTCAGCTATAACGAGATGGAGGGCAAGGCCCCGATCTCCGACCCGTTTCATTACGGCGAGTGGGATTACAAGGTGCAGTTGATGCGCCCGTCGTGGTCGACTGTCTACGAACACCGCCCGCCGATGGGCGACCCGGACGAGATCGACACGATCCTGACCGCGCATCGCGGCATCCGTCACCGCATCAAGCAGATCGTGGACCGGCTGCGCCCGCAGGGCATCTCGCGCCAGCGGCGGCTGGAGGATGGCGACGAGCTGGATATCAACGCCGCCGTCGATGCGATGGTGATGCAGCGCATCGGCATGCAGCCCGACATGCGGATCACCATGCGCAACGTCATCAACCGGCGCGATCTGGCGGTCTGCATCCTGCTCGACCTGTCGGAAAGCACCAACGAGACCGTGCGCGGCTCGGACAAGACCGTGCTGGAGCTGACGCGCGAAGCCTCGGCGCTGGTGGCCGCGGCGATCGAAGGGATCGGCGACCCGTTCGCGATCCACGGCTTTTCCTCGGATGGCCGCCACGACGTGCAATATCAGCGCTTCAAGGATTTCGAACAGAAGCTCGATTCCGAGGTCAAAGGCCGCCTTGCGGGCATGAAGGGCGGGCTCTCGACCCGGATGGGGGCCGCGATGCGCCATGCCGCCCATCATTTGTCGCTGCGCCCGGAAGCCCATAAACTGTTGCTGATCGTCACCGATGGCGAACCGGCCGATATCGACGAGCGCGACCCGCAATATCTGCGCATGGATGCCAAGAAGGCGGTTGCGGAACTCCAGCAGATCGGCATTAACAGCTATTGTCTGACGCTGGACCCCGAAGCCGATGCCTATGTGTCGCGCATCTTCGGGACCAATAATTACACCGTGATCGATCAGGTCGAGCGCCTGCCCGAGAAACTGCCGACCCTGTTCGCGCAACTGACGAAATGAGCCGCCAAGGAGGCCCCCATGAGCTTTGACCGTTCCATCAAGATCGCGCCCTCGATCCTGTCGGCCGATTTCGCCAATTTCGGCGCCGAGATCCGCGCCATCGAAGATCAGGGGGCCGATTGGGTCCATGTCGACGTGATGGACGGGCATTTCGTGCCGAACCTCACCTTCGGCCCACCCGCCGTGAAAGCGTTCCGCCCGCATGTGAAGACCTTCATGGACGTCCACCTGATGATCGCGCCGGTCGACCCTTACATCGAGGCCTATGCCGAAGCGGGCGCCGACATGATCGTGGCGCATTGGGAGGCCGGTCCGCACCCGCATCGCACGCTGCAGGCGATCAAGGCGCAGGGCGTGAAATGCGGCATCTCGCTGAACCCCGGCACGCCCGCCAACGTGATCTCGGAACTGCTAGACCTCGTCGATATGGTTCTCGTGATGAGCGTGAATCCCGGCTTCGGCGGTCAGAAATTCATCCCCTCCAGCATCAACAAGGTCCGCCAAGTGCGCGAAATGATTGGCGATCGGGAGATTCACATTCAGGTGGATGGCGGCGTCGATCCGACCACGGTCGGCCCGCTGGTCGAGGCTGGTGCGGATTGCTTCGTCGCGGGCTCCGCCGTCTTCAAGGGCGGCTCGGTCGATAGGCCGGAGGTGTATGGCCAGAATATGCGCGCGATCCGCGAAGCGGCGGAGGGTGCTCTCAAAGCCGCACAGTGAGAAACTGCCAAGCTGCAAGGAGATCGGTCGCGATCTCGTGATCTGACCGCTTGCCCTGCCGCTGCCTCTCGTTCATATTCGTGGAATTGAATACCAGCTAGGGAGGACTGGCATGACATTCACGCGACGCACCATTCTGCGCGGAGGGCTGGCCATGGGCGCCATGACAGCCCTTCCCCGGCTCAGCTTCGCCGCCCAGACCCTCGAGATGGGTTCGGCCCGGCTCGACACGCTGTCCGATGGCAATCTCGTGCTGCCGATCGGCTTTGTGACCGACAATCCGGAGGCCAAGCCGATCCTCGAGAGCTACGGTATCACCGGAGACTCGGTCGAACCGCCCTGCAACGTCACGCTCTATCGCGACGGCACCAACACCGTGCTGTTCGACGTGGGGTCGGGCAATGACTTCATGCCGTCTGCGGGCAAGCTGATGGAGGCGATGGACGCGCTCGAAGTCGCCCCCGAGGACGTGACCCATGTCGTCTTCACCCATGGCCACCCGGATCACCTCTGGGGCGTGCTCGACGATTTCGACGAGCCGTTCTTCGCCAACGCCGAGCACATGATGGGCAAGGACGAATTCGAATATTGGCTCAACCCGGAGACGCTCGACACGATCGATCAGGGCCGCAAGACCTTCGCGGCAGGCGCGCTGCGTCGCCTCCAGATCCTTGAAGACCAGATTGCAACCTTTGGAGATGGCGAGGAAATCCTCCCCGGCATCTTGGCGCAGATGACGCCCGGCCACACGCCCGGTCACATGTCCTTCCACGTCAAGAACGGCGAGACGCAGGCCTTCATCATCGGCGATGCGATCGTGAACCACTACCTCGCCTTCGCCGCGCCGGGCATGGCGGCAGGCTCCGACCAAAACCCCGATCTGGGCGCGGAGACGCGTGTCGCGTTGCTCGATCAGCTGGCGACCGACAAGCTGCCGATCATCGGCTATCACCTGCCCGAAGGCGGCCTGGGCCGGGTCGAGCGCGACGGCGACGCCTATCGCTACGTGCCGGAGGTCTGAGGGTGAAAAAACTCCTTTTGACCAGCGTCTTGGCTGGGCTTCTTCATGTGAGCCCCGTACTCGCCTCTGAAGACGTGCCGGACATGTATCCCGGTTCGGTTCTCTACTCTAAGCCCTACGAGGTGATCCCCGGCGTCTGGACCGCGATCGGGGCCACTGCGCCGCCGACCTATGAGAATTCGGGTCATAACAACAATCTCAGCTTCATCGTCACCGGCGATGGCGTGGTCGTGGTGAATTCCGGCGCGTCCTATCAACTCGCCAAGGCGCTGCATGACGAGATCAAGGCGGTCACCGATCAGCCGGTGAAGCTGGTGATCAACGAGAACGGTCAGGGCCATTCGATGCTCGGCAACAATTACTGGATCGAACAGGGCGTGCCGGTGCTCGCCCATGTCGATGCGGCGGCCGAGTTCGAACATGACGCCGGCGGCGCCTTCGAGGCGCTCAAGAGCTACGGCAAGGAAACCGCCGAAGGCACCGATCCGAAGCTGCCCACCGAGACTTTCGAGGACAAGCGCGTCATCGAGATGGGCGACATGACCATCGAAGTGATGCATCTGGGCCCCGCGCACAGCCCCGGCGACACGCAGGTCTGGCTGCCGGAACAGAAGTTCATGATCGCGGGCGATATCGCCTTTTCGGAAAGGATGCCGCCGATCTTCTCGGGCACCTGCACGAGCTGCTGGATCGAGACCTTCGAGACTAAATTCGCGCCGCTGGAGCCTGCCTTCATCATCCCCGGCCATGGCCATCCGACCAATCTCGAGAAGGTCACGCGCGGCACGACGGGCTACCTGAAATATCTGCGCGGAAAGATCGCCGAACATCTCGACAATGGTGGCGATCTGGCCGAGGCCTACTACGTGGATCAGAGCCCCTACAAAAATCTCGACACGTTCGAGGAACTGGCGACGAAAAACGCGGGCGTCGTCTACGAGGAAATGGAATTCGAATAGGAGGCCGCATGGCTGTCACTCCCCCCGTCTGCGATTTCGGCTGGAAGGCTCCGGGCTTCACCCTGCCCGGCACCGACGGCAAGCAATACAGCTTTGACGACATCCGTGGTCCCAAGGGAACGCTCGTGATGTTCATTTGCAACCATTGCCCCTATGTCCAGTCAATCCTCGACCGCATCCTGCGCGATGCGGCGGAGTTGCAGAAGGCGGGGATCGGCGTCGTTGCGATCTCGGCCAACGATGTCGACGAATATCCGCAGGACAGCTTCGAGAACATGGCCAAACTGGCCGAGGAGAAGGGCTTTCCCTTCCCTTATCTCTATGACGAAACTCAGGCGGTCGCGAAGGTATACGGGGCCGCCTGCACCCCGGACTTCTTCGGTTTCAACGCCGAGGACAGGCTGCAATATCGCGGCCGTCTCGATGCCTCGACCAAGCAGGCCGCCGCGGTCGACGCCAAGCGAGAACTCTACGAAGGCATGATGTTGGTCGCCGAGACCGGCGAAGGCCCGCGCGACCAGATTCCGTCGATGGGCTGCTCCATCAAATGGAAATCGGCATGAGCGATGCGCCTTCCGTCATCTTCGATCTCGACGGAACGCTGATCGATTCCGTGCCCGCGATCCATGCCGTTTCGAACGCCGTTCTGACCGACATGGGCTTCGAGCCGCTCTCGCTGCCGACGGTCCGCAGCTTCGTCGGCAAGGGCGTGCCCAACCTCGTGCGCCAGTTGCTGATCACCTCGGGCGAAGACCCGGACGGGCCGCTCTTCAATCGGGTGGAGCACGCCCTCGTCGCGCGCTACGAGACCGATGTGGAGGGCAACGTGCCCTACCCCAACGTGATCGCCGCGCTTGACCGGCTCACGGAGATGGGCTGCAGGATGGCGGTCTGCACGAACAAACCGGTCCGCCCCGCTGAAGCCGCGCTGCGCCATGTCGGTTTATGGGACTATTTCGAGCTGACGCTGGGCGGGGACTCCATGCCCACCCGCAAGCCCGAGCCGGAAATGCTGCATCATTGCCATCGGGCCCTGGGCGGCGGACAGATGATCTATGTCGGCGACAGCGAGGTCGATGCGGAAACGGCGGCGAATGCGCAGGCCCCGTTTGCGATCTATTCCGAGGGCTATCGCAAGACGCCCCTGACCGACGTGCCCCATGACGTCGCCTTCTCGGATTGGGCGATGCTGCCAGGTCTGGTGGAGGGCTGGAAATGGTAAGCGCGCTGATCTTCGACGTCGACGGAACGCTGGCCGAAACCGAAGAAGCCCATCGCCGTGCATTCAACGAGACCTTTGCCGCACGGCGAGTGGACTGGAACTGGTCGCAGGAGACCTATCGCGAACTGCTGAAAACCGCCGGCGGCAAGGAGCGCATGGCGCGCCACCGCGAGGTCATGGGCTTCGGCCCGACCGACGACGAGATCGCCATGCTGCACGAGATCAAGACCCGCCGCTATGTCGAGATCATCACCGGCGGGCAGGTCCCGCTGCGCCCGGGCGTGGCGCGGCTGATCGCAAATGCGCGTGCCGCCGGGATGAAGCTCGCCATCGCCACGACGACGAACCGTCCCAATGTCGATGCGCTGATCCGCGCGCAGCTGGGTGCCGACCCCGATCACCTGTTCGATGCGATCGCGGCAGGCGACGAGGTCGCCGCCAAGAAACCCGCGCCCGACGTGTTCGAACTCGCGCTGAACCGGCTGCATCTGCCGCCCGAGGCCTGCATCGCCTTCGAGGATAGCGAGGTGGGCCTGCGCTCTGCGCAAGCGGCCGGGCTGCGCGTGGTCGTGACGCCCTCGGCCTATACCGATGGCGGCGATTTCTCGAGCGCGGAGTGGGTGCTCCCCGATCTCTCGCACCCCTTACCGCCCGAGATCACGGAAGGGCTGGGACAGAGTGCCGCAATTTCATAAGATCGGACTCGGCTACATATGCTGGGCAGGTTAACGGAGGCCGCCATGATCAAACCGGACGTCAAAGCTTTTTTCGACACCGCGACTTTCACCGTCTCCTATGTGGTGAAAGATCCCGGCAGCAAAGCCTGCGCCGTTGTCGATAGCGTGCTCGATTTCGACTATTCCTCGGGCCGGACGGATACCAAATCCGCCGACGAGGTGATCGCCTATGTGAAGGAGAACGGGCTTGAGGTGGAGTGGATCCTCGAGAGCCACGTCCATGCCGACCACCTTTCCGCCGCGCCCTACATCCAGGAGCGCGTCGGCGGCAAGATCGGCATCGGCGACCGCATTCAGGTCGTGCAGGACACCTTCGGCAAGATCTTCAACGAAGGCACCGAATTCCAGCGCGACGGTTCGCAGTTCGACAGGCTCTTCAAGGAAGGCGACACTTTCAGCGTCGGCGCGCTGGAGGGTCGCGTTCTGCACACGCCGGGCCATACGCCCGCTTGCCTTACCTACGTCATCGGCGATGCGGCCTTCGTGGGCGATACGCTCTTCATGCCCGATTTCGGCACCGCGCGCTGCGACTTCCCCGGCGGCTCGGCGGAGACGCTCTACGCCTCGATCCAGAAGATCTTGTCGCTGCCCGACGAGACCCGCATTTTCGTGGGCCACGACTACAAGGCACCGGGCCGCGACGAATTTGCGTGGGAGACGAGCGTGGCCGAGGAAAAGGCCCGCAACATCCATATCGGCGGCGGCAAGTCCGAGGCCGAATTCGTCAAGATGCGCACCGAGCGCGATGCGACTCTGGCGATGCCGAAGCTCATCATCCCGTCGCTTCAGGTAAACATGCGCGCGGGCCAGATGCCTCCGAAGGACGAGGACGGCAAGACCTACCTCAAAGTGCCTGTCAACGGGCTTTGAGACGATAAACCGAGAGGGCGGGAAACCCCGCCCATCTCCACCTAGAAGGCAGGATAACAGGACAGATCATGGAATTGCGCAAACTTTCCGACGAGTTCTCCGTCGCCCCGCAGATCGAACCCGAAGACGTGCCGAAGCTTGCCGAGATGGGCTTTCGCACGCTGATCATCAATCGTCCCGACGAGGAGATCGAGGACGCAGATCAGCGCTCGGACGCGATCGCCGCGCTTTGCTCGACGCATGGCCTCACGCCTTACTACCTGCCCTACTATCCCGGCGAACTGAGCCTCGAACTGGTCGACAATTTCGCGACGATCATGGACGCGGCAGAGAAACCCGCATTGGGCTATTGCCGTTCGGGCACGCGCTCGTCGCATCTTTGGGGCGTCAGCCAGGCGGGCGAGATGGAAATCGACAAGATCGTCGCGACCGCCGCCGAAGCGGGCTATGACCATTCCACGCTGGTGCCGGTGATGCAGTATTACGCCAGCCGCCGCGATCAGGCCTGATCCAGCCCTTTCGCGACGTGCCAATGCTCAAACGCTACCTGCCGATCCTAAGCTGGGGGCGCGACTACGATCGCCCGACCTTCGAGGCCGATCTGATCGCGGCGGTGATCGTCACGATCATGCTGATCCCGCAGTCGCTGGCCTATTCTCTGCTGGCCGGGATGCCGCCGGAATACGGGCTCTACGCTTCGGTACTGCCGCTGCTGATCTACGCAGTCTTCGGCACCTCGCGCCCGCTGGCCGTCGGCCCGGTCGCGGTGATCTCGCTGATGACGGCCGCCGCGGTTGGCAGGGTCGCGGCGCAGGGTACGCCCGAATATATCGCCGCCGCAGTGGCGCTGGCGTTTCTCTCGGGCGTGATGCTGGTGGTGATGGGCTTCCTGCGCATGGGCTTCATAACGGCCTTCCTCAGCCACCCGGTGCTGTCGGGCTTTACATCGGCTGTCGGTATCCTGATCGCCGCGGGCCAGATGAAGCATTTCTTCGGTATTCCGGCGGAGAGCGGCGGGATTCTCGATATTCTCGGCGGCCTCTGGGCGCATCTCGGCCAGACCAATCCCTACACGGTCGTCATCTCGATCCTGTCGCTGGTCTTCCTGTTCTGGGCGCGACGTGGGCTTAAGCCGCGCCTGCTAAAGGCGGGGCTGTCCGAGCGGCTTGCGGCCATCCTCACCCGCGCCGCGCCGGTTTACGCAGTCGCCGCGACCATCCTGATCACCTGGCTGTTCGGGCTCGAGGGGCGCGGGGTCCGCGTCGTCGGCACCGTGCCGCTCGGCTTCCCGACCCCGAGCCTGCCGCCCGCCGATCTCGCGCTCTGGAAAGAACTCTTCGTCCCGGCGCTCCTGATCGCGATCATCGGCTATGTCGAGACGATCTCGGTCGCCCAGACATTGGCCGCTAAGAAACGCCAGCGCATCGACCCGGACCAAGAATTCATAGCCCTCGGCGGCGCCTCCATCGGCTCCGCGATCTCTGGATCCTTTCCGATCACCGGGGGCTTCGCGCGCTCTGTCGTCAGCTTCGAGGCCGGCGCCACGACGCCCGCCGCTGGTGCCTTCACCGCGATCGGGGTCGCGCTCGCGACCTTCACCCTGACCCCGGCCCTCTATTACCTGCCGCAAGCGACGCTCGCGGCCACGATCTTCGTCTCGGTGCTTACGCTGGTCGATATCAAGGCGCTCAAGCGCACGTTCAAATACGCCCCCCGCGAAGGTGTCGGCATGGCGCTGACGGTGCTCGTCACCCTGATCTGGGGCGTCGAGGACGGCATCGCCTTCGGTGTCATCCTCTCGATCGCGCTGCGGTTGTGGCAAAGCTCGCGCCCGCATGTGGCCGAGTTGGGCCAGGTTCCCGGCACCGAGCATTTCCGCAATATCCGGCGCCACCGGGTGAACTGCGCGCCGGGCATCCTCAGCCTTCGCATCGACGAGAGCCTGTGGTTCCCGAATGCCCGCTTCGTCGAGGAGATGATCTACGACCGGATCGCGAGCGACGAGTCCATCAAGCATGTCGTGCTGAATTGCCCCGCGATCAACCATATCGACATGTCCGCGCTCGAGGCGCTGGAAGAGGTGAACGACCAGCTCAACGACGCGGGCGTGCGATTGCACCTGTCCGAGGTTAAAGGCCCGGTGATGGACCGCCTGACGCGCTCGGACCTGATCACCCAACTAACCGGGCAGATCTACCTTACCCATTACGACGCGCTGGCGACGCTCGCCCCCGAGACCACCCAAGGTTGCGCACACGAGAGCCGTGTCGAGACCCACCGCTAAGCGTCTTCGTGCCCCACGTGGGTTGCCATGGCGCGCGAAACATAAGACATTTGAACAGGGTCTCCGGCGCGGGGAAACATGCGCCTCCGGAGTAGTGTTAATGAGCTACGCGAACTAACCGATTGTGGGGTGAAACGCGATGTTATCCTTCTGTGAGGCGGTCTTACGCGCAAAATCCGTGCAGGAAATTTGGTCCCGCCATTGCCGCGAAATGGAGCGGTTCGGCTTCGACCGTTTGATCTATGGATTCACGAGTTTCCGAAAGGGAAACAACTTCGGCCACGAAGACGATTTGTTGATCCTCTCGAACCACCAGAAGGAATATCTCGACCTCTTCATCGGAGAGGGAAAATATCGCCACGCGCCGATGGTGCAATGGGCCGCGAAGAATGACGGGCCCTGCTCGTGGCGCATTGTCGCGGACCGCGCAATGCGGGGAGAGCTGACCCCGGCAGAGATCGACGTGATCGACATCAACCACCGTTTCGGCATCCGCGCGGGCTATTCGATCGGTTTCTCCGACCCGCTCTCCTACGCGCGCGGCGCGATCGGACTCGTGGGGCGGCCGGGGCTGAGCCAGGACGACGTCGACCGCATCTGGCGCGAGAACGAACGCGAATTGATGGTGATGAACAGCCTCGTTCATCTGCGCATCTCGACCATGCCCTATTCCACCGGGCGACGCCCACTGACGGATCGGCAGCGCGAAGTCCTCGAATGGGTGGCGGAGGGCAAGACGACCGCCGATATCGCGATCATCATGGGGCTGACCCCTTCGACGGTGGAGAAACACCTGCGACTGGCGCGCGAGGCGCTGGACGTGGACACCACCGCGCAGGCGGTCATGAAAGCCTCGGTGCAAAAGCAGATTTTCCTGAACGCCTCACACGCGGCGGCGCGTTAGGTTCGCATCCCAGACCCCTGCCCCACAATGAAAAACGCCGCCCCGGTCAGGGCGGCGTTTCCTATTTCAAAGAAGAGGCGCGGGCTTAGTTGCCAGCTGCGGTCTTCGCCACTTCGGCGGCGAAATCTTCTTCTTTTTTCTCGATGCCTTCGCCGACTTCCATCCGGACGAAGCCGGTGATCTCGACGCCAGCTTCTTTCGCGGCCTGACCGACGGTGAGGTCGGGATTGACGACGAATTGCTGGTTCAGCAGCGTGACTTCCGCAGTGAATTTCTTCATGCGGCCTTCGATCATCTTCTCGATCACCTGCTCGGGCTTGCCCGATTCACGTGCGATGTCGATCTGAACCTGCTTTTCCTTCTCGACGACAGCCGGGTCGAGATCGGATTCGGACAGCGCGGCCGGGTTGGTAGCGGCGATGTGCATCGCGATCTGCTTGCCGATGCCGTTGTCTTCGCCCTTCAGCGCAACGAGCACACCGATCTTGCCCATGCCGTCGGCGGCAGCGTTGTGCACGTAATGCACCAGCGTGTCGCCTTCGAGGATGTGCATGCGGCGCAGGTTCATGTTCTCACCGATACGCGCGATGGCGTCGGTGATCACGTCTTCGACCTTCTTGCCGTTGAGATGCGCAGCCTTGACGACTTCGACATCTTCACCGGTTTCCAGCGCGACTTCCGCGATGTCGGAGACGAGCTTCTGGAAATCGGCGTTCTTCGCGACGAAGTCGGTTTCCGAGTTCATCTCGATCGCGACGCCCTTGCCGTTGTTGACGGCGAGCGCGACGAGACCTTCGGCAGCCACGCGGCCCGATTTCTTCGCAGCCTTCGCAAGGCCCTTGGTGCGCAGCCAGTCAACGGCGGCGTCCATGTCGCCATCGGTCTCGGTCAGCGCTTTTTTCGCGTCCATCATGCCTGCGCCGGTAGCTTCGCGCAGTTCCTTCACCTGAGCGGCGGTAATCGCCATGGTCGGATCTCCTTCAAGAACTCTGCGAGGGCGGGATACCCCGCCCTCATGTCATCTGGGTGACGGTCGCGGCCTTACTTGGCCTCGGCCTCGGCCAGCGCCTCTTCAACCGGGGTCTCGGTGAGGGCACCGACATCGACGCCCGCCGCGCCCATCTGGGCCGACATGCCGTCGAGAGCTGCGCGCGAAGCGAGGTCGCAGTAGAGCGCAATCGCACGGGCCGCGTCGTCGTTGCCCGGGATCACGTAATCCACGCCGTTCGGCGAGCAGTTGGTGTCGACCACCGCCACGACCGGGATGCCGAGCTTCTTGGCTTCCGCGATGGCGAGGTCTTCCTTGTTCACGTCGATCACGAACAGGAGGTCCGGCAGACCGCCCATTTCGCGGATACCGCCGAGCGACGCCTGCAGCTTGGCCTGGTCACGCTCCATGCCGAGACGCTCTTTCTTGGTCAGGCCTTCAGCGCCCTGCTCAAGCTTCTCGTCGATCTCGTTGAGACGCTTGATCGACTGGGAGACGGTCTTCCAGTTGGTCAGCGTGCCGCCGAGCCAGCGGTGGTTCATGTAATACTGTGCGCATTTCTCGGCGGCTTCGGCGATCGGGCGCGCAGCCTGACGCTTGGTGCCGACGAAGAGAACGCGGCCGTTTTTCGCAACGGTGTCGCGGATGACCTGCAGAGCCTGGTCGAGCAGCGGAACGGTCTGCGTCAGGTCGACGATGTGGATGCCGTTACGCTCGCCATAGATGTACTGACCCATACGGGGGTTCCAACGCTGGGTCTGGTGGCCGAAGTGAACGCCAGCTTCCAAGAGCTGACGCAGGGAGAATTCAGGAAGCGCCATGTCCAATTCCTTTTCCGGTTTGCGCCTGAGCGGAGGGTCTCAGGGCATATGCCCCAACCGGTGGACTTTTGGGGATGTCTCCCCCATCGGCCCGCCTCCGCCTGTGAAGTGCGCGCGATATAGACCCATCGCGCCGCCTTGGCAACCCCTACCGGTCATGGGCGTCCCCGGGAAAACCAAGGCGCGCGCGCCCGCTTCGGCTTGGTGTAAATATCCCGGGTGAATTCGCGTCAGCGAAGAGGGGCAGCGCCCCTGCCCCGTCTCCGGCCCGGCTTACAGCGCGCGGAACCGGTTGCGCTGACTGCCGGTCCATTCGACCTCGAAGGTCCACCCCTCTTCGGTCTGCGTCTCGGCGCGGATCACGTTCTGCTCGTGCAGCCAAGCGCGTTTGCGGCCATCCGCAAAGCCCAGCGTGATCTCTTCGTGATAGCGTTCTTCCGAAAGCTTCTCGTCGATCGCCGTCAGAAGCGCGTCGAGACCCTCTCCGGTCAGCGCCGAGATCGCCTGCAGATCGGGCTCGCGTGCCTCCTGTACCAGCAGAGCGCGGCGCGGCTCGGGCGGTACGGCGTCCATCTTGTTCCAGACCTCGATCAGCGGCACTTCCTTGGCGACGCCGAGTTTGGTGAGAATGTCGTTCACATCCTCCGCCTGCTCCTCGGTCTCGGGATGCGAGATGTCGCGGACATGCAGGATCAGATCGGCTTCGAGCACCTCTTCCAGCGTCGCGCGGAAGGCGGCGACAAGCTGCGTCGGCAGGTCCGAGATGAAGCCCACCGTGTCGGACAGGATCACCTTGCGGCCCGTCGGCAGCTCCAGCCCGCGCATCGTCGGGTCGAGCGTGGCGAACAGCATGTCCTTGGCCAGCACTTCGGCCCCGGTCACGCGGTTGAACAGAGTGGATTTCCCCGCGTTGGTATAGCCCACCAGCGCCACGATCGGGAACGGCACCTTTCGGCGTGCGGCGCGGTGCAGCTCGCGGGTCTTCACGACCTTCGCAAGCTGGCGGCGCAGACGCACGATCTGCTCGTCGATGGCGCGGCGGTCGGCCTCGATCTGGGTTTCCCCCGGGCCGCCGACGAAGCCGAGCCCGCCGCGCTGACGCTCGAGGTGGGTCCAGGCGCGCACCAGCCGCGTACGCTGATAGCTCAGCGCGGCCAGCTCCACCTGCAACACACCTTCACGGGTGCGCGCACGGTCGGCAAAGATTTCGAGGATCAGCCCGGTCCGGTCGAGGACCTTTACCCCCCATTCCTTCTCGAGGTTGCGCTGCTGCACCGGGGTCACCGGCCCGTCGATGAAGACGAGATCGACCTCGTTCTCCTCCAGCCGCGCCTTGATCTCGGCCAGCTTGCCCTGGCCGAACAGCTTGCCCGGCTCGGGCTTGCGCAGCTTCACGATCTCCTCGCCCACCACCTGCAGATGCGGCAGGGCGGCGGCGAGCGAAACCGCTTCGGCCAGCGCAAATTCGGGCAAGTGTCGCTGGCCCTCTCGCGACGGAATGTCGGGATGGATCACGTAGGCCCGCGTATCGGGCGTCTCGGTAGAGGTCGTTTCGCTCAAGATATGTATCGCTAAAGCCGCGCGCGGCGCCGCTTAGTCGTCGCCTTCGTAAAGCGAGATAGGTTGTCCCGGCATGATCGTCGAGATCGCGTGCTTGTAAACAAGCTGAGATTGCCCGTCGCGGCGCAGAAGCACACAGAAGTTGTCAAACCAGGTGATGACGCCCTGCAGCTTCACCCCGTTGATCAGGAAGATCGTGACAGGAACCTTTGTCTTGCGCACATGATTGAGAAATGCGTCTTGCAGGTTCTGTTTGTCGCCAGCCATATTATTCTTGCCCTTGTTTTTCGTATCGCGTTTCGCATCGCGCGTGATCGGACGGGCCTGATTTGCCCTTTCTTCAAGTATGCAGCGCATAGCGGGAGATTCCAGCCCAAAAAACAGTTTGTTAGGCCCTGAGCCAGAAATTGCGTATCGAATCCGGGATTCAGGCGCGCCAGAATTCCGGGTTGAACAGGGCGATGATCGCCAATGTCTCGAGCCGGCCAAGCACCATGGCGAAGGCGAAAACGGCCTTGATTGGCTCGCTCAGATGGGCCCAGCTCAGTGGCACATCGGCCGCGATCCCCGCCAGCGGTCCGGTATTCGACAGCGCCGCGATGGTCAGGATCGTCGCGGGCTCGAACGACAGACCGAACAGCGACGCCGCCATCATCACGCCGGCGATGGAAATCGCGAACAGCATGAACACGATCCAGCTGATATAGGCGCCTTCGCGGCGCAGCCGCCTTGCCATCATGCCGCCGCCCGCGATGGAGTTCGGATAGATCAGCTTGTCGAGTTCGCGCTCGCCGTGACGCAGCAGCGCGTAAACCCGCAGCAGGCGCACCCCGCCCGCGGTCGTTGCGACGCCGCCCCCGATGATCGCAAGCCCCGCGAGGATCAGGCCCGGTGTGCCCAGCCCCGACCAGTCGCGCGCGTCGTGCCAGCCGTTCGATTCGAAGCCGGTCGTGGTCAGGAAGGACAGCGAGGTGAACAGCGACCCCCAGATCGAGCGGAAGATCGCACCGAAATCGCCCGGCGTGCGCACTTCCAGCGCCGCGATCCAGTGACGCAGGAACAGGAACAGCGGCACGAGGATCACCAGCCCGGCAGCCAGACGCAGCTCGGGGTCGTCGATCAGCTTCGGCGAGGCGCGCAGCTCGCCGCCCCCGGGCCAGAGCCTGCGCGACAGCGCGGGCAGGAAGAACACGAAGATCACCATCTCGCCCGCCACCCCAGAGCGCGCATTGGCCATCCCGCCCACTGGCGAGATGCCGGAGGTCGAGAGCGTGGACATCGCATGGATCAGCGCCGTCAGCGACCGGTCCCCCGCCATCAGCAGGCAGACCCACAGCAGCACCGTCAGCCCGGTATAGATAGGAGCCAGCGAGACCGCGTAATGGGCGATGCGCTCGGACATCTCCGCGCCACCATCTGCGGCCGGGGCCGCAGCAGCCGGGGCGCCAGAGGGGCCACCCGAGAAGAACACTTCGAAGCCGCCAAGCCGCATCGGCGCCAGCACCGCGATTGCCATCACGAGGATGAAGAAGCCGCCCATCCACGCCACCAGCCCACGCCAAAGATGCACCGAGCCGACCAACCGGTCGGGCTCGTAAAGCGTGCCGCCCGTGGTGGTGAAGGCGGAAACCATCTCCCACCAGCTATTGAAAAACGACGTGTCGCGCACCGCGATATAGAACGGCACTGCGAGCATCACGGGCAGCACGGTGAAAGCGGCCAGCATGATCAGAAGGCTCGCCCGCCCCGCCCGCGCAGGCCGCGGGTTCGACCCGTTGGCCAAGCCGATCAGGGCGGTCGCGAAGAGAAACAGCGTCGCCGAATAGAAGAACGATCGCGCGGTATGGTGATGATGCGTCAGGAGCGCGTGGATCGCCGGCACATACATCGCCAGCGCCGAAACTCCCATCAGGAGTATCGGCAGCGGCAAGGCCTTGATCATGCGTTCCATGCGGACCGGCCCTTAGAAGAAGTCGATGGAGACCTGCAACAGGCGCTCCACTTCGGGCACGTCGGAGGTCAGAGCGAAGAGAACCACGATATCGCCCTCCTCGATCCGGGTATTGCCGGTCGGCTTGACGATCTTGTCGCCCTTGCGGATCGCGCCGATCAGAACCCCTTCGGGGAAATCGACATCGCGCACCGCCTTGCCCGACATCGGCGACGTGCCCATGACCTGCGCCTCGATCGCCTCGCCCTCGGCATCCCCGATCGAGTAGATCGCGCGCACCCGGCCATGGCGGATATGGCGCAGGATCGACGACACGGTGGTTGCCCGGGGGTTGATATAGGCATCGATATCGAGCGCGCTCAGCAAGGGCGCCAGCGTCGGATCGTTGATCAGGCAGATCGCCATCCGGCAGCCCGCCTGTTTCGCGCGCACCGAAACGAGAATGTTCGTCTTGTCGTCATCCGTGATCGCCAGAACCGCGTCGGCGGTGGCGATATTCGCCTCCTCCAGCAGTTCCGAGCTCATCCCGTCTCCGTTGAGAACGATCGTACGGTCCAGCGCGTCGGCGGCCTTCTCGGCCTGCGCGCGCGAGCGCTCGATGATCTTGGCACGCACGCGCTCGGTTCGCGCTTCGAGGGACTTGGCCACGCTGAGACCGACGTTGCCGCCGCCGATGATGACGATGCGTTCCTGCTTCTGCGTGGATTTGCCGAAGATATCGAGCGTGCGGTTCACGTCCTCGACATGGGCGAAGACATAGATCTGGTCGCCCGCGAAAAGCTGATCGCCCGGCTCGGGCGCGAACAGCCGCCCCTCGCGGCGAATGCCCACCACGACAGCGCGCAGCGTCGAGAACAGATCGGTCAGCTGCCGCAGCGGCGTGTCGAGCACAGGGCAATCAGCGTCCAGCTCGATCCCCAGCAACTGCAACTGCTCGTCGAGGAAGCTTTCGGTGTCGAAGGTCGAGGGCGCCGCCAGACGGCGCAGCGCGGCCTCGGCCACCTCGCGCTCGGGCGAGATGATGACGTCGATCGGCAGATGATCGCGGCGATAGAGATCGGAATATTCCGGCTGCAGATAGCTTTGCGCCCGGATGCGGGCGATCTTGCGCGTGATCCCGAAGACCGACATCGCGACCTGGCAGGTCACCATGTTGACCTCGTCGGAATGGGTTGCGGCGATCATCAGGTCGCAATCGCGCGCCCCGGCCTGCTCGAGAATGTCCGGATGCGAGGCGAAGCCCACCACGCCCTGGACGTCGAGCGTATCGGCCGCGCGCCGCACCAGTTCGGGATTGGAATCCACGACCGTGACGTCGTTGCGCTCGCCCGCCAGATGGCGCGCGATCTGCCAACCGACCTGACCCGCACCGCAGATGATGACCTTCATGGCAAATGCCTCCGCGCCTTACTTGGCCCCTATCTAGGCCGCGTTGCCGGGGGTGGTCAAATGGCAAACACGCAAGCCGCATGTCAGCCTCGTAAACCTAAGCCCGTTCCTCTTGCCGAGAATGTCCTTGGGGGTGAGGCAGGATAAACGAACTTCAAGCGGACGGACGCCCCGCCGCACGCCCCGTAGCGCCAGAGAACGGCCGTGGCGAGCGGAGGCCGCCCCTGCTCAGCCCCCTCGCAAAACCTAGCCGGTGCGCCCGCGCCGCGATCACCGGTCGCTCACGCAACATCCCATCCGCGTGTATCCGCGGCGGTCTCACCGAGCGGTGATGGCGCGTGAGCGGAACCGTCACCGAAGTGTCAAATGACGCCCCTAGCCAGAGGCCACGCCCCGTAACGCACGGGAAAGCTGCCATCTCAACGAGGGACTTCACATGATCGACACGCTCCGCCCGACCGGTGCCGTCAGCGCGCTCGCGCTGGCTTGCGCTGCCGCGACCGCCCAGGCTGGCACCGCCGCCGACACCCAGACCGCCACCCCGATCAAGCATCTCGTGGTGATTTTCCAGGAGAACGTCTCCTTCGACCATTATTTCGCGACCTATCCGAAGGCCGCCAACCCCAAGGGCGAGCCGCAATTCACCGCCGCGAAAGACACGCCCAAGGCCAATACGCTCGCAAGCGCCGGTCTGCTGAAGAACAACCCCAACAAGAGCAATGCCGTCAATGGCGCGAATGCCGCCGCCCCGTTCCGGCTCGACCGGACGCAGGCCGCGTCCGCCGACCAGAACCACGGCTACACCGCCGAGCAGGCCGCTTTCCACGGCGGCAAGATGGATGCCTTCCCGGCCAATACCGGCAAGGGCACGAAGGGCGGCACGGGCGCATTCGGCACCAAGGGCCAGGTGATGGGCTATTACGACGGCAATACCGTCACCGCACTGTGGAACTACGCGCAGGCCTACGCGATGAACGACAATGCCTTCTCGAGCACCTTCGGCCCCTCGACGCCGGGCGCGATCAACCTCGTCTCGGGCCAGACCAATGGCGCGGTGCTGCCCAAGGGCTACAAGCTCGAAGCCGACGGCACCTATGACAAGGGGCGCGTCGTGCCCGACGGCAATGGCGGCTGGACCATGATCTCGGATCTCGATCCGACCGGCGATGTCTGCTCGAACCCGAAATACCCGACGACGCTTATGGGCGGCAAGAATATCGGCGATCTGCTGAACGCCAAACACGTTACCTGGGGCTGGTTCGAGGGCGGCTTCGACCTGACCGCGGTGAACGGCAACGGCACCACCGGCTGCGACCGCTCGTCGCTCTCGCAGGTGACCGGCGAGACCTCGAAGGACTACATCCCCCACCACGAGCCCTTCCAGTATTACAAATCGACCCGGAACGTCGATCACACCCGTCCCGCCTCGGTCGATGTGATCGGCACGTCGGACGATGGCGGCGCGAACCACCAATATGACAGCAAGGATTTCTACGCGGCCCTGAAGAACGGCAACCTGCCGGCGGTGAGCTTCCTGAAAGCGCCCGCCTATCAGGACGGCCATGCGGGCTATTCCGACCCGCTCGATGGGCAGGAGTTCATCGTCAACGCGGTCAACGCGCTGCAGAAATCGAACGACTGGAAGGACACTGCGATCGTCGTGACCTATGACGACTCCGATGGCTGGTATGACCACGCGATGGCAGTGGTGAACGGCTCGAACATCCCGGTCGCGGGCTATGACGTGCTCAATGGCAGCAACTGCGCCAGCGACAAGACGCTGCCCGGGCTCGACGGCAAGCCCGCGCAGGGCCGTTGCGGCTACGGCACCCGCATCCCGATGCTGGTGATCTCGCCCTATGCGAAGAAGAACGCGGTGGATCACACACTGGTCGATCAGTCCTCGGTCACCAAGTTTATCGAGGATAACTGGCTGAACGGTCAGCGCATCGGTCAGGGCTCCTTCGACGCCCAGGCGGGCGAGCTGAACGGCATGTTCGACTTCTCGAAAGCGGCCAATGGCAAGCTGATCCTCGACCCGGCCACCGGCAACCCGAAAGGCTGAGGCGATGAGACTGCCGAACCTGAGATTGATCACTCCCAGAACGATCCGTTCGGCACAGGGGGCCGCGAGCATCACGCTCGCGGCTTTCCTTTCGGCCACCCCCGTCGGGGCCGCGTCCGACGCCGGTTCGAAAACGACCGCACCCGGAGATGCCGATCTGAGCGCCGTGGCCACGATCGGCAAGGCGCTGTTTTCTGACCCCACGCTGTCAGCCAGTGGCCAGATGAGCTGCGCGAGCTGCCACGATCCGGGCAATCACTTCGCGCCCTCCAATGCCCGCCCCGTGCAGCTTGGCGGGGCGTATCTCGACCAGCCGGGACTGCGCGCGGTGCCATCGCTCACATACAAGCGTCAGACGCCACCCTTCACCTTCGGGATGCTCGACCCGACCTCGGAGGCGGGCGAAGCCGCGCCGCAGGCGGTCGTACAGCAAGGGGCGGGCGCGAAAGGAGCCGCAGGAGCAAGCGGATCTTCGCAGCCCGCGCCGCAAAAAACCGCCGGCACGCCCGCCGCCGCGAGCCCGGTGCCGCGGGGCGGTCTGTTCTGGGACGGGCGCGCGGATACGCTGCAAGAGCAGGCGCTGGCCGTCCTCTTCACTCATTTCGAGATGGCAGAGCCCGACCGCGCAACCCTCGCCGCGACCCTGCGAGCGCGCTATGGCGACCGCTTCGCGCGGCTCTTCGGCGAGGCGGTGCGTGACGACGACAAGATGCTGATCGACGAGGCCGCCTTCGCTCTGTCGCGCTACGAGACCGAGGCGGTGGAATTTCACCCCTATACCAGCAAATACGACGCCTTTCTCGCGGGCGAGGCGCAGCTTTCGCCGGCAGAGGCGCGGGGTCGTGCGCTCTTCGACGATCCGAAGAAGGGCAATTGCGCGGCCTGTCATCTCGACACCCGGTCCGCCGATGGTCGCCCGCCGCAATTCACCGATTACGAATACGAGGCGCTCGGCGTGCCCCGCAACCCGGCGATCCCGGCCAATGCCGATCCGCATTATGTCGATCTCGGTCTGTGCGGCCCGCTTCGCCACGACACGATTTCGACGCAGCCCGGCAATTGCGGGATGTTCAAGACCCCGAGCCTGCGCAACGTCGCGACCCGGCACGTGTTTTTCCACAACGGTGTCTACACCAGCCTGCAACAGGTCCTGCGCTTTTACGCCAAGCGCGACAGCGATCCCCGCGCGATTTACCCCACGCGCAACGGAAAAGTGGCGCGGTTCGACGACCTGCCCACTCGCTATCAGGGAAATATCGACCGCACCGATGCGCCTTTCGGACGCAAGCCCGGAGAAGGCGACGCGCTGACCAAGGCCGAGCAAGCAGATATCATCGCCTTTCTCGAGACCCTGACAGATGGCTACGCACCGCCGGAGGAGTGACCAGAGCCACTGGCGAGGCCCCTCTTGCGAGGCCGCTTCCGCCTTTGAGCCATGCCGCCCTCCGGCGACAGGGCAGCGCCCTGTGCCTCTTAAGTTTTGTCGCCATCCGGCGACGGGGTCAGCGCCCCCTGCCCCGGTCACCGGAACAAAACGAGCGCTCCGGGCGACCATGCGACGCGGGTGCGGGTGCCGACTTCCAGCACGGGGCGGCCGAACACGTTGCGCATCGAGATACGGACCGGTTTTTCGGTGCCGTCGAGGCGCACGTCGTAATAGGTCATGTCGCCGTAATAGACGACCTCGTCGATCGTGCCGGGCGCTTCGCGGTCGGAGGCCTGTTGACCTTCGTAAAGAAGCGTCAAGGTTTCCGGGCGGAAGCCCACCGCGGCGCCATCGCCCGCAGGTGCGATCGAGATCTGGCTCGGCGCGACTTCGAGCCGTCCGAGACCTGCGACCTCTGCGGTGACCGCTTCGCCGGGCCCATCCGTGACCGTCGCGGGCAAGAAATTCATCACCCCGATGAAATCGGCCACGCGACGCGAATTGGGGCGACCATAGAGCACTTCCGGGTCGGCGAGCTGGGCGATCTCGCCCTCGAACATCACCGCGATCCGGTCCGACATGACCAGCGCCTCTTCCTGATCGTGGGTGACCAGAACGAAGGTGATGCCGACCTCGCGCTGCAGCTTGATCAATTCGACCTGCATCTGCTCGCGGATCTTGCGGTCGAGCGCGGAGAGCGGCTCGTCGAGCAGCAAAACCTTAGGCTTGAGGATCAGCGCGCGGGCCAGCGCCACACGCTGCCGTTGCCCGCCCGAGAGCGCATGGGCCGCGCGGGCGCCGTAGCCCTTGAGCCCCACCATCTCGAGCGATTCCTCGACCAGCTTGGCCTTCTCCGATTTCGAACGCGGATCGCGGCGAAGGCCGAAGCCGACATTCTCGGCCACGCTCAGATGCGGGAAGATCGCGTAGGACTGGAACACCATATTGGTGGGCCGCTTGTTCGGCGGAACGCCCACCATCGTCTTGCCGTCGATCAGCACCGCGCCTTCCGATATCTCCTCGAACCCCGCGATGGTGCGCAGCAGCGTGGTCTTGCCGCAGCCCGACGGACCGAGCAGCGAGAAGAACTCGCCTGCGCGGATCTCCGCGGTGATGCCGCGCAGCGCGTGATAATCGCCGTAATATTTGTGAACGTCCTGAAAGGCGATCATCGGTTTATCGGTCACAGGAAACCTCCGGTATCCTTGGCGCCGGTCCGTTTGACCCCGCGCCGGCGGAAGAATTCGGCCACGCTCAGAAGCAGGATCGAGGCCGCGACGAGGCAGGTGCCAAGCGCCATGATGACCGGGATCGCTGACGGGAAACGCAGCTGGGAAAAGATATAGGTGGGCAGCGTGGGCTGATTGCCCGCGAGGAAGAAGGCCACGATGAACTCGTCGAGCGAGATCGTGAAGGAGATCAGGAAGGCCGAGATGATACCGGGCATCACCAGCGGCAGCACGATCAGGCGGAAGGTCGACATTCGCGTCTCACCCAGATCGACCGCCGCCTCTTCCAGCGACTGATCCAGCGTCGCGAAAGCCGTCTGCAGCACCGCGATGGCATAGGGCAGCGAAATGATCACATGGCCGAGGATCACCGTCGCGATCGACAGGTTCACCTTCAGCACTTCGAGCATCACCAAGAGCAGCGACATCCCCATCAGGATATCGGGCAGGACCATCGGCAGCAGGATCAGCCCCATGATCCCGCCCTTGCCCTTGAAGCGGTAGCGCGTCGAGGCGCGGGCGGCGAAAACCGCGAGGATCGTGGCGCCCGCCGAGGAGGTCAGCGCGATGATCAGCGAATTCGACAGCGCGTGGCGCAGCGTGTCGTTCTCGGCCATTTTCGCGAACCAGTCGGTCGTGAAACCCTTCAGCGGAAAGGCAATGATCGTGCCATCGTTGAAAGCGAACAGCGGCAGCAGGAAGATCGGCGCGTAGAGGAAGATCAGGTAGGCGATCGCGTAAATCTTGAGGGACGGTATTTTCATGCGCGGCTCACTTTCCGACCTTCAGGAAGCGGCGGTTGAGCCACAGGAAGACCAGCGACAGGGCCGCGACCACGAGCAGCGAACTGACCGCAATGGCCGAGCCCAGCGGGCGATTGTCCAGGGGTAGCATCTGCGCCTGAATGAGGTTCGCGACCATCGGCATCTTGCCGCCCCCGATCAGCTCGGGCGTGACGTAATCGCCGACCGTCGGGATGAACACGATCAGCGTCGCGGCTACGACACCGGGCATCGCCAAGGGCAGCGTCACGCGCAGGAAGGTGCGCCAGCGGCTTTCGCCCAGATCCTGGCCCGCCTCCAGCAACGAGCGGTCGATCTTCTCGAGGCTCACGAAAATCGGCAGGATCGCGAAGGGCGCATAGGCATGGGCCAGCGTCAGCGCGATCGCCCCCACCGAATTGAGCATCTGCAGCGGATCGGCGATCAGCCCGTTCGGCCCGATGAGCCCGATCCCCTCCAACGCGGAATTGATCACGCCATTATAGCCAAGGATCACCTTCCACAGAAACACGCGGATCAGATACGACGTCCAGAACGGGATGGTGATCAGAAAGATCCAGCGCGCCTTGCGGTTCGGCGCCAGACCGAAGCTCAGATAATAGGCAATCGGGAAGGCCAGCGCGACCGTGACCAGCGTCACCAGCCCCGCCACCAGCAGCGAGCGGACCAGAATCACGCGAAAGATCGGATCGGTCCATGTGGCGATGTAATTCTGTACGGTGAATTCATGCACCACCGTCAGATAGCCATCCTTGAAGAAGGAATAGGCAAGGATCGTGACCAGCGGCGCGGCCAGCAAAAGAACGGCATAGAGGAAGGGGGGCGAAATCAGCGCATAGCCCTGCGCGGACTCGCTGCGCAGCCAGCTCTCCCCTTTACCCGCCATCCATCTCTCCCGATTTGCACCCGTCTCGGGCGTCGTTGGCTATCACGAAAGCACAAGGGCGCGGGCGTGAAAAGAGGGCAAGCGCCCCTACTCGCGCAAGGGCAAGGCAGATGCCGTAATTTTGTGCAGCGCGCTTCGGCGGCGCGGCGTCAGGGCTCAGCCCTCAGACCGGCAGATCGTCGGGCATCCGCTCCAGCAGCCCCGTCAGCGTGCGCAGCGCCGTGCGGAAGCGCTCTTCGGGGACCGAGCCCGCCATCGCGATGCGCACCGCGTTGGGCGCCTGCCCGTCCTGCACGACATATTCATCGGCCGAGCGCAGCAGCACGCCCTCCATCTCCGCCATGCGCGCGAAGGTGGAGCCACGCCAGCCCATCGGCAGCTTCAGCCAAAGGAAGCTCAGCCCCGGAAGCCAGTTGAAATCCTGTCCCGCCAGCGATTGCACCGTCATCTGCAACCGCCGACCCATTTCCTCCTGCGCGGCATAGCGAAGACGCATCGCCTCGCCGCTCTCGAAGAGCCGGGCGACCATGTCGGTGATCGGCCGTGCGAGGCCGAAGAAGCTGTGCTGGGCGGCTAGCCGCCCCACTTCGCCCATGCCTTCGGGGGCTGCGACGATGCCGAAGCGCATGCCCGCCGAGATCGTCTTCGACAGCGATGTGATGTGCCAGCTGCGCTCGGGCGCGATCACCCGGAAGCTCGGCAGGCCGGTGACCGGCGCGGTGTAGCAATCGTCCTCGATGATCTGCAGGTCATGGCGGCGCGCGACCTCGACCAGCGCCTCGCGGCGCGCGACATCCATCCGGCCCGCCGTGGGGTTCTGTGCGTCGGGCGTGATGCAAACGATCTGGCCGCCATGTTTGCGGCAGGCCGCGTCGAGCGCATCGGGCATCATCCCCTGCTCGTCGATGGCGACGGGATGAACCTCTGCGCGGTTGAGCCGTGCGGCGTGACGGAAGCCGGGATAGGCCAGCTCCTCGATATAAACGCCGGGCCGATCGCCACGCAGGCAGGTCTGCATCACGAGGTTGATCCCGTTCTGCCCGCCATGGGTCAGCACAAGGTCATCCGCGTTCAGGATAGAGGCGAGCGAGCAATCTTTCGGAAACCAGTCGAGCACCGCCTCGCGGCAATAGGCGTCGCGGCGCAGACCGGGATATTGCAGGTAGGTCTTGCCGATCGAGCGCGCAGCTTCCTCCATCGCCCATTGTAACGCTTTTGTCTGGCCGACATCGGGCAATTGTGGCGATCGGAGGTTGACCAGATCGTCCGGGGTTGCGTCGATCTCCTCCCCGGTATGGCGGTAAAGCGGCTCGCGCGGGCCGAGTCGCTGCGTTTGTGTCGATACAAAGGTGCCGCGTCCCACCTTGGCCTCCAGCAGCCCCTCCTGCGTGGCGATTTGGTAGCCCCGCGCGACCGTGCCGGGGGTCACCCCCAGTGACCACGCCAAGTCCCTGACAGTAGGGAGTTTTGCGCCCGGTTTCAGGTCTCCGCGACGGATCCCTTCGCGCAGCGCGCGCACCAGCGCGAGATATTTCGGTCCGGCGATATGGGCGAGTTGGGGAGACCAGCTTGTATCAGTCACAATATTTCTCTGGTTGCTTATTTTGAGGTATTGTATCCCTCCTATAGCAACAAACGCCACATTGTATCAATACAGAAAGGCATCGCAATGTTTACCCTGTCGCGGACCCGTCCCGTTCCCGCTCGTCATGGCCGTCTGAGCCTGATCGCGCGCGTTGCGCGCGTCCTCGAAGCGCGCCGATCGCGGATGGCGCTGGAGAAACTCGATGACCATCTGCTCAAAGATATCGGAATCAGCCGGGAGATTGCCCGGCAAGAAGTGCGCCGCTTCCTGTGACGCGAACGATCCGGGCAATTCCCCTGACCGGAATCGTCTATTGGCCGGGCCTCAGTGCCCGGCTCTTTTTTGCGGTTGATGAAAATCACTCGGTGGGGTGCGTCTCGGGCAAGGCGGCCTCTGCGTCGCGCCGGGACAGATCGGGGCGCAGCGCCAGAAGCTCCGCCCGCTGCGCCGCATCGAAGCCCGCCAGCATCGCCAACTCCGGTCGGAAACTCTCGACCCATAGTCCGTCGCAGAGCAACATTTCCGGCGCGTCGAGTAGCAGTTGCAGATAGCGCACGCCGCCCGCCGCCCGCTCGGCCTCGACCCCGTCCAGCCCGACAAGCTCTTGCGCGGAAACGAGATTCCCCCGTAGCGGCGACATCAGACGGTGATTGGGTGATACGCGCATATCCTGCACCGGATGCCCCTCGCCAAGCGCGCCCGCGCGGATACGCACCGGGCACAGCAGAGGATTGAGCGCGAGATCGGCAGCCGTGAACACTCGTGAACCGATCCAGCGCAGCGTCTGAACACCGGACTCGCGCGTCACCAGCCGCGCACCGGGGCGCAAATCGCCCGCAGGAACACCGCCAGCCTCGGTTGCGACCCGCGTCTCGGGCGTCACGCAGGGAATGGCCGCGCGAAACGCAGCGATGGAGCCGGAAAAAACCGTATCTCCGGATGCGTCAAAGCCACTGATATGGCCGTCCGTCTCGTCATGGCTGTCGAATTCCAGGCGCAGCGACTCGGTGCGCGCCATCGCGGTACATCGCAGCCCCTGAGCCGGCGATTGCGCCAAAATCTCCGCGATATCCGTTGCGCGCATGCTCCGCGTCATCCGATCCTCCTGCCTCCCAGCAGTCGAGGCCCCCTTCCATCACACGATAGCGACAAAACCCTGAGGCGAAAACGCGTGATGGCGTCTCTACGTGCGGATTAGCGGAAACGAATTGTTCGAGTTGCGGAAACAACACGGCAGCACCGCGCCCCGGAAACATCCCGGACGCGGTCGCAGTTATTGGGCTGGCGGGGCCTCTGACGAGGCCGGCGCGTCAGCTCATGCGCAGGACGTTGGCTTCATGCTTCTTGAGCGTCTTGCGCGCCGCCTGATAGGCCTCGCGGCCCTTCGCGGTCTGCAGTTCCGGGAAGATCTCGAAGATTTCCTGACGCTGCGAATTGCCCATCCCGCCCAGCGTCTGGTCGCCGGGCTGGAAGCTCTCGGTCCAGGCACCATTGGCGAGCAGAACCTCGTGGCGGTCGAACATGAAGTGCAGGTAGCTGGTGCCCAGCGTCTCCACCGTGTCCACGCCCTGATTGCCGACGAGATGCTTGGCCGCGACGAGAACCTCGTGCTCTTCGAAATAGAGCGCAGTCTTGTCATTGGCGACGAGCATTCGGTGGTTCGGCGAGACCATCATGTCGCGCTCGGGCAGGTCGTTGCCGAGCGAGCCCTTGCGGATCAGCACCGGCTTGAGATGCGGTGCGCGCGCGAGCTGCTCATGCGTCATGTCGGCGCGGCCGGCCCAGCGGACCTCCTGAATGCCGTTATCGCGGGTCAGGACCTTGTCGCCTTCGCGCAGCGTCTCCACCGGAACCTCGCCACGCGGCGTCGCGATCAGAGTACCCGGCGTGAAGCAGGGGATGACCTCTTCCATGTTGGAGAATTCGAGCGTACCGGTGACATTGCCCGAGCCGTCGAGGAAGTCGACCGTCCCGGCATAGGTGCTGACACCCGAGACCGGATCGTAATCGGTGACCGTGGAATGAACACGCAGCGGCCCCGCGCCCTGCAGGTCGAGCGTGTCGTAATCGTCGCCGCCTTCGCCGCCGTCGAGCGTGTCTCCGATGCCATCGGTCGAGGACCCCACGATGAACAGATCGCGATCGTCGCCACCGGAGACGGTGTCCGCATCCGCGCCGCCATCGAGCGTATCGTTACCCTGGCCGCCGTCGAGACTGTCCGATCCGTGACCGCCTTCCAGCGTGTCGTTGCCTTGCTGACCGTAGAGCACGTCATCGCCCAGACCGCCCATCAGGCTGTCGTCGCCGGGCTCGCCCGGATCATTTTCCACCGGACAGGTGTCATAGGTCATGTCTGTGATCGAGATCGCCTGATCCGTCGCCCCGCCATTCGAATAGGCGATGCTCAGCTTTGCGGTCGGATCATTGATGGTGACCTTGACCGAACCGATCTTGTCGTCCTGATGCAGGCTGCCGTCGTCCTGATCGCCACCGGTGATGGTGTAGGTGCCGTCGCCATTGTCGGTGACCGTCTGGTTGCCCTCGGGATCGATCGTGATCGCGACCGGGTTGCCATCGGCATCGACGGCCGAGAGCGTCACGACATCGACATGGTCGTCATAGCTGTCCGAACGATCGAGATCGTTGATCCGGAAGCTCAGCCCCTGAACTTCACCGGTGTAATCGCTATTGTCCGAAGAGAAGGTCAAGACGGTCGTCGAGGTCGGCGACACACCGCCTTCGCAATCGCCGCCCGCACCGTAGAGCTGCAGCGCCGAGCAGCTGTCGAAGTTCTCGCCCGCTTCGGTATATTGCGCAGAGGTCGTCAGCGTCGCCTTCGCCCCGTAATCCTGCGACTGGAAGTCGAAATGGACCTTGGTCTCGCCCAGATCGACAGTCTGGTCCTTCACCTCGCCGCAATCGGTCTGGAAATGGCTCCAGTCCACGGTTTCCGAGACCGGATCGGCCGCGGGGCCACCGGCCGGATCGTTGTCGCCGTAGATCGTGTCGTTTCCGGCATCGCCCGAGATCGTGTCGTTGCCGCCCTCGCCATAGATCAGATCGTCGCCCTGGCCGCCCTCGACGGAGTCGTCGCCCTGACCGGCATAGACCGTGTCATTGCCGTCGCCCGCGATGATGTAGTCGTCATTCGGCGCGGCGCCCGGAAGGATCGCGTCGTTATTGTCGACCATGTCGCCTTCGGGATCGCCGGTGTAATGATCGTCGATCAGGTCGCCGCCGGAGGTGCCTTCGACGATACCGTCGGGCGCGCTCACGTTGATCGTGACGGTCGCGGTGTCGTAACCGCCCTGCCCGTCATAGATCTTGTAGGTAAAGCTGTCGGTGCCGGAATAGTTGGGATCGGGCGTGTAGGTAATCGTGCCATCGGCATTCACCGTGACCGAGCCATGCGCCGGGTCGCTCGCCCACTGCACCTTGAGCGGGTCGCCATCGGGGTCGCTGTCATTCGCGAGAACGGCGATCGTCTGCGCGGTATTGTACTTAACGCTCGCGCTGTCGTTGGTAGCATTCGGATCGGAATTCTTGTCGCAATCATCGTCGTCGTGATGATAGTAGAAATAAGTCATCCCCAACTCTCCTTTGCCGTCCGCTTGGCTCCCTGGCCCCGCGCCGTGGCGTATCTTCCCTAGGGCGCAAAGCGGCGGCGCCGTGACGTGTCCGGATCCGAAGTCCGAACGTGTTTTTTGAGAAGAATTGGCCAGCGTCGGCGCGCGCGGGCGCTGCCGGCAAAGTCGCCGCAGATCGCTCTGCGTCTCCTTTGCCCTCATGGTCGAGGCCGTTATGGATCGGTCCCCTTGGCAGCGCCGGGCGAGCTCTCTTTCGACAACTCTTCTCTTTGGCCACCCCCATGGCCAATCGCCCCCCAGCAGGGCTTGGCCTCAATCTGCCCTCGCGACCGCCACAAAGAAAAGGGGAATTTGCCGCTTTCTTGCCTCATTTCGAGGAAATGCCCGGGAAACGGTCATCAATAATCCGAATCGCGAAGTGACTGTTTTTAAACACCGTTTCCGTTTGCCAAAAGATCGACCTATCTTTTTGGACAGGAACTATGCCTAAGTTTCGCCACATTTAAACCGGTGGTTGAAAGGTATTTGTCGGACCCGTTGCGAAAGGCGAAAAACTGTTTTCGATTTAGCGACAATAACCGGGCGAGTTTGTTTCCTGGGAGGCCCCCAATCGCAGCGATATTTCTCCCACGGATAAGTCTTAATTGTCCTCGACCGCGCCGCAATCCGGTATCTCGCGCCCGTTTGTTCTGAGAACGAAACGAGATTACTTCGAATCATCTTTTGCTAACCACGTTCCAAGACGCCGCTTTTCATGATGACGCCAAATTTGGACAAAGTCTTGCGAGCCCGGAAAACGCGGGCCCGACAAGACATAGGAACGAAGATGCGGCGGCCGGGTCACCATCGGCGCGCGGATCTGTCATTTTGCGGAAGGTCTGGTGCCCGAGGTCGGTAAACTGCTTGGTGGAGCAATTGGTGGAGAAACCGAGCCAAAGCTAAATTTATCTAATGATTTCAAATAGATCTGGTGCCCGAGGTCGGACTCGAACCGACACGCCTTGCAGCGGCGGATTTTGAATCCGCTGCGTCTACCATTCCGCCACTCGGGCCCAGTCCGAATCCTCTAGCGCGCAGCCGCGCCCGAGGCAAGTACGCTTAGAGGTTACGCGTTGAAAACGTGTCGCATTGTTTGATCTCACCGCTCAGATAGCCCCGCTCGAACCAGCGTTGCCGTTGAGCGGAGCTGCCATGAGTGAAGCTGTCGGGCATCGGCACCCGGCCGGCCTTGCGTTGCAGCGTATCGTCCCCGATCCGTGCCGCGGCGTTGATGGCCTCCGCGATGTCGCCCGGCTCGATCGCGCCGATCTGATCTTCGGCGCGGCGCGCCCAGATCCCCGAGAAGCAATCGGCCTGCAACTCGATGCGCACCGAGAGCGCATTAGCCTGCGCCTCGGAGCTTTGCGCGCGCACTTCGTTAACCTTACCGAGAATCCCCAGCTCGTCCTGAACGTGGTGGGCCACCTCATGCGCCACGACATAGGCGGCGGCGAAATCGCCCCGCGCGCCGAGCTGCTGGCTCAGCGTGTCGAAAAACGCCGTATCGAGATAGATTTTCTGATCGCCCGGACAGTAGAACGGCCCCGTCGCGCCGCTCGCATTGCCGCAGGGCGATTGCGTGACCCCGCTAAAGAGTACCAGCACCGCCGGATCGTATTGCCGTCCCAGGTCGGATTGGAACACGCCCTGCCAGACCTCCTCGGTATCGGCCAGCGTCACCGAGACGAAATCACCCATCGCCTTCTCGCGTTCGCTCAGCTCGCCCGATTGGGTGATCACCGGCCCCGAGCCCGACCCGCCATCGAGCAGCGGCGTCAGATCGACCCCGAGGAAATAGGCCACCACGATGATCGCGACCACACCGAGGCCGCCGCCGCCCAGACGGATTGCGCCGCCCCCTGCCCTGCGCTGGCCGCGCCGGTCCTCGATATTGCGGCTGCCGCGCCGTCCACGCCATTGCATTTGCGAATGCCTCCCTCGCTTTTTCGTGAAGTCTAGCGCGAGGCCCGCAAAAGCAAAGGTGCGACGCGCGCGACTTGACCTTGCGGCCCGCGCGGGAGATGAAGCGATCCGAGCAGCAAGGAAAAGGATGCCGCCATGATCCGCCGCATCTACGACTGGACGATGGCCCGCGCGAGCCACCCGCATGCGATGTGGTATCTCGCCGCCGTCGCCTTCATCGAGGCCTCGGTCTTCCCGATCCCTCCGGATGTCCTGATGATCCCGATGATCCTCGCCCGGCCCTGGGCGGCTTGGCGCATCGCGCTGGTGGCGACGCTGTCGTCGGTCGCGGGCGGCTGTCTGGGCTACCTGATCGGTTATGGTTTCATGGACGCAATCGGCAGGCCGGTGCTGGACTTCTACGGCAAGGCGGACGATTTCAACACACTCGCCGCCCGGTTCAACCAGATGGGCGGCTGGGCCGTGCTGATCGCAGGTGTCACGCCTTTCCCCTATAAGGTGATCACGATCTTCGCGGGCGCCACGAACCTGAGCCCGGTTCTCTTCCTTGGCGTCTCCTTCATCGCCCGCGCGCTGCGCTTCTTCGTGGTCGCTGGCCTCCTTTGGAAATTCGGCGAGCCGATCAAGACCTTCATCGAACGTTGGCTCGGCCCGCTCTTCACTATCTTCGTCATCCTGCTGATCGGCGGGTTCTATCTTCTGAAATATCTCTGAGGCCTCCGATGCAAGATCGCCTGCAAACCCTGACCTCTTTCCGCGGCCTCGTCGGCCTCGCCGCCGCTGGCTCCGCCGTCGTGCTGGCCGGGGCCTTCGTGTTTCAGGCCTTGGGCTATGCGCCCTGCCACCTGTGCCTGCTGCAACGCTGGCCGCATCTGGTCGCAATCCTGATCGGACTTGCGATCCTCGCCTTCCGCCTGCCCGGCTGGACTGCGCTTCTGGGCATGCTGGCGGCGCTGACGACCTCGGTGCTGGGCTTCTATCATTCGGGCGTCGAGCGGAAGATCTTCCAAGGTCCGACCGATTGCACCTCGAATGGCGTCGACACCACCGTCTCCGCCGCCGACCTGCTCAAGCAGATAAACGAGGCCCCGCTGGTGCGCTGCGACGAGATTCCGTGGGACATCTTCGGCATCACCATGGCGAACCTCAACGCAATCGGCTCGCTCGTTCTTGCGGGCATCTGGCTCTGGGCGTTCCTCAAGTCGCGCCGCGCCTGAGCCACCCGAGCGGGGGCCAAGCCCCCTTGCCCCGCTCCCGAAACCGCGCCAAGAACCGCGCATGAGCGAATCCAGACCTGATATTCTGTGCATCGGTTCGGTCCTGTGGGACATCATCGGCCGCGCCTCGGTGCATATGCACGAGGGCTCCGACGTGCCGGGGCGGATCGAGCGGCTGCCCGGCGGCGTTGCGATGAACATCGCGATGACGCTCCATCGGTTCGGGCTGAAACCGGCCGTGCTGACCGCGCTCGGGCGCGACAGCCAGGGCAACGATCTGATCCGGACCGCCGAGGTGCTGGGCGTCGATTGCAGCTATCTCTACCGCTCCGACGACCTTCCGACCGACCGCTACATGGCGATCGAAGGGGCGAACGGGCTGATCGCGGCGATCGCGGATGCGCATTCGCTCGAGGCTGCGGGCGAGAAGATCCTCGCACCGCTTTCCGACGGGCGGCTCGGCACGGAAAACGAGCCGTGGACCGGCGCCATCGCACTCGACGGCAACCTGACCGAGGCTCTGCTCAGCCAGATCGCGCATTCGCCTCTGTTCGCCAAGGCCGACCTGCGCGTGGCGCCTGCCAGCCCCGGCAAGGCGGAAAGGTTGATGCCACTTCTGACGCATCCGGCGGCGACGCTTTACGTCAATCTCGAAGAGGCGGGCATCCTGTGCCAGGGCCGCTTCGACAGCGCCCAGCACGCCGCCGAAACGCTACTGGAGCGCGGGGCGCAGCGCGTGCTCGTGACGGATGGCGGCAAGGCGGCCGCCGACGGAAGTGCTGTCGCGGGCAACGTGATCGCCTCGGCGCCGCCCCCCGTCCTCGTGACCCGCGTGACCGGCGCGGGCGATACTTTCATGGCCGCGCATCTCGTGGCCGAACAGCGCGGCGCGGGTCGTGAGGAGGCGCTGGAGCGCGCTCTGACCGCCGCCGCGCGCTACGTTTCCGGAGAACTGGCCACATGACCGCCCCCCTCACCTTCGCCGCCGAAGTCGCTGATGCGAAAGCACTAAACCGTCCCATCGTCGCGCTCGAGTCGACGATCATTACCCACGGGATGCCCTATCCGCAGAATCTTGAAACCGCGCAGGCGGTCGAGGCCGAGATCCGCAAGGCGGGCGCGGTACCGGCCACGATCGCGGTGATGGGCGGCAAGATCCATATCGGGCTGGAGCCGGAGGAACTGGAGCAGCTCGCGCAGACCAAGGACGCGATGAAGGTGAGCCGCGCCGATCTGGCGGTGTGCCTCGCGAAGGGCGCGACCGGTGCCACCACCGTCGCCGCCACCATGATCTGCGCGAACCTCGCGGACATCGACGTCTTTGCCACCGGCGGGATCGGCGGCGTCCATCGCGGTGCCGAAGACAGCTTCGACATCTCCGCGGACCTTCTGGAACTGGCACAGACTCCGGTCAGCGTGGTCGCGGCCGGTGCGAAGGCGATCCTCGATCTGCCGAAGACGCTCGAAGTGCTGGAGACCCACGGCGTGCCGGTCATCGCCTACGGGCAAGACGCCTTCCCCGCTTTCTGGTCGCGCAATTCCGGCCTTCCCGCGCCGCTGCGCGCCGATAGCGCCGCCGAGATCGCCAAGTCACAACTCGCGCGCGCGTCGCTCGGTCTGCCGGGCGGCCAGCTGATCGCGAACCCGATCCCCGAAGAAGCCGAGATTGCCCGCGAAGAGATCGTGCCGGTGATCGAACAGGCGCTGAGCGAGGCCGAGGCGCAGGGCATCGCGGCGAAGGCCGTCACGCCCTTCCTGCTGTCGCGCATCTTCGAACTGACCGAAGGCCGCTCGCTCGAGGCCAATATCGCCCTCGTTCTGAACAATGCCCGTCTGGCTGCCGCAATCGCGGGCGAAATCATCACAGCTCGCGGCGCCTGATACGCGGACCATTGCTCATCGTGGCGGCGCTGCCTAGATAGCAGGCAACGCATCGCCACGAGAGGGCGCATCCTGACATGACCAAAGACGATTCCCATCCGCGCCGCCGCTCGCGTTTCGGCGCGCTGCGCGCCTCCTTCTTTACCGGGTTGATCGTCGTCGCGCCGATCGGCCTGACGATCTGGCTGATGTGGACGATGGCCGGTTGGGTCGACGGCTGGGTGCTGCCGCTGGTGCCGCCCGAGCTGCGCCCCGAACGCTATATCGGCATCAATGTGCGCGGGCTCGGCGTCATCATCTTCCTGGTATTCACGGTCATCGTCGGCTGGCTCGCGAAGGGCTTCTTCGGCCGCACGATGATCCGCTTCGGCGAAAGCATCGTCGACCGGCTGCCCTTCGTGCGCACGGTCTATAACGGTCTCAAGCAGATCGCGGAAACGGTGCTAAGCCAGTCCGAGGGCAAGTTCGACCGCGCCTGCATCATCGAGTATCCGAGCGAGGGCCTGAAGGCGATCGCCTTCGTGTCGTCGACCGCGAAGGGCGAGATCGCGGCACAGGCCGAGGATGGCGACCCGCTGATCTCGGTGTTCCTGCCGACGACGCCGAACCCGACCTCGGGCTTCCTGCTCTTCGTGCCGGAATCGAAGGTCACCTATCTCCAGATGTCGGTCGAGGATGCGGCGAAGCTGATCATCTCGGCGGGTCTCGTCTATCCGCAGCCCAAACCGGTGAAGGAGCCGCGCAAGTCGAAGGCGAAGATTCAGTCGAACAACGCCTGAAGGTCGGTCGACGCCTCTTTGCCGATCTTGTCGGCGTGAGCTTCGAGCCAGCGATCCGCCGCCGCCCGGCCTGCCAGTTTCAGCTTTGCCAGCATCCCCCATTCGGGAAGGATCTTGGACTTCGCACCCAGCTCGGTCATGACGTCGTCATCGGCGATCATGTGGATCAGCACATCCTTCATCGACCCCTCCGGCAGCCGGTCTTCGCGGATCAGCCGATGTACGAAATTGATCGCGCGCAATTCCCGCAGCAGCGAGGTGTTGAAGCTGATTTCGTTGATCCGCTCGTCGATCTGCGCGGGCGTCCGGGGGATCTCGTCGCGCCAGAGGGGGTTGATCGAAATCACCACGACGTCGCGCGGATAAGCGGGTTCGAACAGCGGGAAAAGCGGCGGATTTCCGGTATAGCCGCCATCCCAATACGCCTCTGTGCGGCCCGTCTTCGGGTCGTCGATTTCGACCGCCTGGAAAATCTCGGGCAGGCAGGCCGAGGCGAGGATGGCATCCGCTGTAATTTCTTCGCCGGTGAAGACACGGACCTTGCCGGTGCGCACATTGGTCGCCGAGACATGCAGCCGTGGCCCCTCTTCCGCGCAGACATCGCGATATCGGAACCGTTCGACCACCGAGCTCAGCGGATTGACGTAGAACGGCCCTGCATCATAGGGCGAAAAGACGCGCGACATGCCGTCGATGAAGGCCGCAGGGGTGAAAGCGTCGAACCAGCGTTTCAGCGCCTCGGAGCCGGGCACTTGCGCGGGCATCAACCGCTCGAGCCGCAGATCGACGCTTTCTGCCACCTGGCTCCAAAGTTCGTCGAGCGCCTCGCGCGCGCCTTGGCGACCGCCCCGCGCATAGCCCGCCTTGAACGCGGCCCCGTTCAGCGCCCCGGCAGAGGTGCCGGAGATCGCCGCGTAGTCCAGCCACTCTTCATCCAGAAATCGGTCGAGAACGCCCCAGGTGAACGCGCCATGCGCGCCGCCACCTTGCAATGCGAGATTGATGCTCTTGCGGTTCATCGGCTCGGCCCTTTCGCTGCCCGCCTCCCTGCCGCAGAGTTATGCTGCGTCGCAGCAAAAGCAAGTCTCTCGCCCGGGCGGTCGCCTCAGCCTAGCAGATCGTGGCAGAGTTCCAGCGCGGAAATCAGCGCATCGGCCTCTTCGCGGGTGTTATACATCCCGAAAGACGCGCGCGCCGTGGCAGAAACGCCCAGCCATTCCATCAGCGGCCCGGTGCAATGTTGCCCCGCGCGCACCGCGACGCCCCGCTTGTCGAGGATGGTCGAGATGTCATGCGGATGCGCCGGCCCGTTCAGCGTGAGCGAGAAGATCGCGCCCTTGTCGGGCGCGGTGCCCTGCTGGTTGAGCCAGTTCAGCCCGCTCAGTTTCTCGGCCGTATAGTCGCGCAGATCGCGCTCATGCTCGGCGATGTTCTCCATCCCGATCCCCATCAGGTAATCGAGGGCGACGCCCATGCCGATCTGCTGCACGATGCCGGGAGTGCCAGCCTCGAATTTCATCGGCGGCGTGTTGTAGATCACCGTATCGCGGGTAACGGTGTCGATCATGTCGCCGCCGCCAAGGAATGGGCGCATCTCGAGCATCCGGTCGCGGTGAATGAAGAGCGCCCCGGAACCGCTTGGCCCGTATAGCTTATGTCCGGTGATGACGTAGAAATCGCAGCCCAGATCGTCGATGTCGACGGGGCCATGCACTGCCGCCTGCGAGCCATCGACCAGCGTGGCGATCCCGCGGGCGCGCGCTGCCTGCGCGATCGGTTTCACATCGACCCGGGTGCCCAGCACGTTCGACATATGCGTGATCGCGATCAGCTTGGTGCGCGGCGTGATCGCCTCCAGCACCTTTTCGGGCGGCAGCGAGCCATCGGCCTCGGGCTCCACCCAGACCAGCTTCACGCCCTGCCGCTCGCGCAGGAAATGCCACGGCACAATATTGGCGTGGTGCTCCATCACCGACAGGATGATCTCGTCGCCCGGCTCGAGGTTCGGCGCCCCCCAGGCGTAGCTCACGAGATTGATCCCCTCGGTCGAGCCGGTGGTGAACACGATCTGCTCTTCATCTGCGACATGCAGGAAGCGCGCGACGATCCCGCGCACGCTCTCGTATTTCTCGGTCGCGATATTGGACAGCGTATGCAGCCCGCGATGCACGTTGGAATAGTCGTGCTCGTACATCTGCGTCATCGCGTCGATCACGACGCGCGGCTTCTGCGCCGAGGCCCCGTTATCGAGGTAAACCAACGGCTTGCCGTTCACTTCTCGCGTCAGGATCGGGAAATCCGCGCGGATTTTTTCGATATCATACATGGAGCACCTCAGAGTGACGCGGGGTCTGCGGGCATTTGCACGAGGCCGGTCGAGACCAGCACGATCCCCGCGATCATCGCCGAGCCCAGAAAGGTCAAGATAACCCCGAAGCCGGTCGCCAAGGGGTTTTCGAACCCGTGCAGAACCATCGTGAACTGCACCAGCAAGTAGAACATCAGCGCCACCAGCAGCACCGACATCAGAGTGGCCGAGATCGGGAAGAACACCATAAGCACGACCTGGATCATCTGACCTATCATCAGAACGAATTCAATCCAGGTCAGAAGCAGCAGCGCATCCGAGAATTTCCCATTCCCGCCAAAGCGTTGGCCGACGAAAGACATGGCGAAGGCGCCATAGACCAGGAGGGCCGCCTGCAGCCCCACGACGGTCAGCGGCGGCGTCACCGTGCCGATATCGACCTTGGTGATGAACGAGAACACCAGCTGCGCGAGCGTGCCGAGGATCGCCGTCATCACGACAACCAGCACCATCGCCATGAACCGCGCATTGCCGCTCAGATTCAGCCCGATCAAATCGCGCGCAACCGATTTGGGATCGGTGAAGCTGCGGATAAGCCATTCTTTAAGGTCGGGCTGCATCAGTTTGTTTTTCCTTCGAATTCCACCACCCGCAACGCTGCGCCCCATAGCAGGACGAAGGCTACGGTCACAAGCGCGGAGACGAGCGAAAGTTCCGCGCCGCGTCCGATGAACCCCGCGACCAGCCCTTGCAGCAGCATCAGCGGCGAGACCACCAGAAGCGACCAGAACAGCGCGACGCGCGCACCATACCAGCTTCCCTGCCCGCCAAGGAGGCGCAGCACAAGGTGGCTCAATGCCGCAATCGCGTAGAAAACGGGCACCGTGGCCAGCAGCGCCAGCACTGTGCCCATCATCAGCCCAACCATCGGCTGGTCGGGCATCTCATGGGCGATCCGCGACAGCCGCGGCCATTGCGCGATGAAGATCACGGTCAGCGCCGCAAGCAGGAAGACCAGCGCGCGCGGCTCCGAGGCCGGACGCGCGAGATGCTCGCGCATCACCACGCGCGGACGCCGGTAGCTGCGCCGGATATCGTCGGTCGCGGACATCGCGGCGCCTCAGCCGCGATGGCGCGAAAGCCACCCTTCCAACCGGGTGAGGATCGCATCGCGGAACCGCTCTTCCTCAATCTCTTCAATGGCATCGGCCACGAAGCTCAGAACCAGAAGCGCGGTGGCTTCCTCTTCCGGCACGCCGCGCGAGCGCAGGTAGAAAAGCGCCGTCTCGTCGATCGCGCCGGTGGTCGAGCCGTGCGAACACTGCACGTCATCGGCGTAGATTTCGAGTTCCGGCTTCGCGAGGAACTGGCTGTTCTCGTCCAGCAGCAGGGACTGGCTGATCTGGTAGCCATCGGTCTTCTGCGCGCCCGGCTTCACGAGGATCTTGCCCTGGAAGATGCCCTCGGCGCCGTTCTTCAGCACTTTCTTGAAGACCTGACGGCTCTCGCCGCGCTCGGCCCCGTGGGTGATGAAGACGGTGTCGTCGTGGTGGAACTTGCCGGTCTTGCCATCGCCAAGAGCCGCGCCCGCGACATGGGCGTTCGCGTCGTCGCCCACGATGTCGATCACGCATTCATTGCGCGTCAGCACCCCGTTCGAGGTCAGCGTGAAGCTCTTGAACAGGCCCTCTTCCGCGACGCGGGTGAAGATCGAGGTGATCGCACGACGCTCATGGTCGCGGCCCTGCACGCGGATGTGGTGGAATTTCGCGTGTTTCGCGACATCCACTTCCATCAGCTGGTTGAAGCGCGCCCCGGCCGGGCCGTTCTCCAGAACCGTGATCTCCGCGCCCTCTTCCAGCTTCACGAGGTGATGAAGGATCGGGTCGGAACTCTCTGACTCATGGGTATAAATCAGGCTCACGGGTTTCTCGGCGGCACCGGTCACGAGGATCAGAACGCCATCGGTCGCCGACGCGGTGTTCAGCGCCGCGAAGGGGCGTTTCACCGGATCCTGACCGTTGGCTTCCAGCGTGCCGTAAAGGCTGCTGGCCCAGTTCACGTCGGGCGCATCGGCCAGACGCAGGATTTCGACACCGGACATCGCCAAATCGTCGGAGGCCTCGGCATCGAAAACACCGTCGCGGAATACGATCTTCAGCCGATCGATTTCCCCGAAAATTTCGGGCTCGTCATCCGCGAAGGGCGCGGCGGGCACCGGATCGGGCGCGATGAAATCGGTCGGGTTGGTCCAGCGCCAGTATTCGTCGCGACGGCCCGGCAGGCCCATCGCGTTCAGACGGTCCAGCGCGGCGCGACGTTGCGGCCCGAAGCCCTCGGGCAGAGAAACGCGCGCCAGCCGCGTCTCGGCGGGGGTCATTTTCTCGACTGCCGACATTACGCCATCACCTCCGAGATCCCGTGTTTCGCGAGCAGGTCGGCATAGCCGTTCTTCTCGACCTCGAGAGCCAGTTCCGGCCCGCCGGTCTCGATGATGCGGCCATCCGCCATGATGTGGACGACATCGGGTTTGATATGGTCGAGCAGGCGCTGGTAGTGGGTGATCACGAGGAAGGAACGGCCCTCGTCGCGCAGCGCGTTCACGCCTTCGGCCACCAGACGCATCGCGTCGACGTCGAGGCCGGAGTCGGTCTCGTCGAGGATGCACATCTTCGGCTCGAGGATCGCCATCTGAAGGATTTCGTTGCGCTTCTTCTCACCGCCCGAGAAGCCGACATTGACCGGGCGCTTCAGCATATCGGCGTCGATCTTGAGCGATTTCGCCTTGCCGCGCACCAGTTTCAGGAAGTCGCCAGCGGAGATTTCCTCCTCGCCGCGGGCCTTGCGCTGTGCGTTGAGCGCGGTACGCAGGAAGGTCATGTTGCCGACGCCGGGAATTTCCACCGGATATTGGAACGCGAGGAACAGGCCTGCCGCCGCGCGCTCTTCGGGCTCGGAATCGAGCAGGTCGGTGTCGTTGAGATGCGCCTCGCCTTCGGTGACCTCGTAGCCATCGCGGCCCGAGAGCACGTAGGACAGCGTGGATTTACCGGACCCGTTCGGACCCATGATCGCATGGACCTTGCCGGACTCGACGCTCAGGTTGACGCCCTTGAGGATCTGCTTGTCCTCTTCTTCCAGTTTGACGTGCAGGTTCTTGATATCAAGCATGGTTCTTCCTCAGGATACGGTTACAGCGGTGCCGGAGGCCGACACCATTAGCATGGATTGGCCGACGACCTCGTAGTCGAGATCGACGCCGACAACGGCATTCGCGCCCAGCTCGCGGGCGCGGTCTTCAAGCTCGCCGAGCGCCGTGGCGCGCGCGTCTTGCAATTTGGATTCGTAAGCGCCGGAGCGGCCACCGATGATGTCGGTGACCTGCGCGAAGATATCGCGGACGACATTGGCGCCCATGATCGCCTCGCCCACGACGATGCCATGATAGGTCGCGATCGGGCGACCCTCGATGGTGGGTGTGGTGGTGACGATCATGCGCGCTCTCCCCCTTGGCGACCCTTACGGGCTGCGGCGGGCGCGCATGGGGTCAGAAGCGGATGGTTGTCTCGGCGTAGCGCAGCGTGCGCGGCTCGAAATGCGCGGTCTGCTGCTCCACCCAGTCGGGCGTGAAGGCGAGCGCCGCCATATCCGGTTCCCAGAACGCGATATTGTGCAGCCCCACGAAGGCCAGCGCGACGCCCAGCAGCTGCACCGCCATCAGTTTCACCGAGGCGAGCCGCAGCACCATGCCCAGCCCGAAGGCCGTCAGCACTGCCGCGACCACGAGGACCAGATCCGGGTTGGAGCCGACCTTCTCGGCGAGTTCCGGCGTCAGAAAGCGCATCTTGAGCGCCGTCACGATCATCATCCCGATCGCGCCGACCATCAGCGCGGGCAGGACCTTGAACACGGCCAGCCGCGAGTGACGCGGCTTGGCGATGACCCGACGCAGCATCGCGGAATCGTTGGTCACCCAGGCTTCCTGATCGCCGATATGCAGCTGAATCCGGCCCTTCGCCGATTTCCGCGTTTTCTCGATCCGCGCGAGGCGATCGTTGAAGCTGGCGCTCGATATCGTCATGGTCCTCACCTATCCATTTGGACAGGTTAAGACATGCATAAGGATTATGCCCGAAATGGGGCAGATCCTCGGCAATTTCGATATTTGCGCGCGTGAAGATCACCCGACGCTCCCCTCCAGCGAGATCGCCACAAGGCTTTGAGCTTCCATCGCGAATTCCATCGGCAGCGCCTGAAGGACTTCGCGGCAGAACCCGTTGACGACGAGCGCCACGGCCTCTTCCTCGTCCATCCCGCGGGCGCGGCAGTAGAACAGCTGATCGTCGTCGACCTTCGAGGTGGTGGCCTCGTGCTCGACCCGGCTCGAGTTGTTCTTCACCTCGATATAGGGAACCGTGTGCGCGCCGCATTTGTCGCCGATCAGCAGCGAGTCACATTGCGTGTAGTTGCGCGAGTCGGTCGCTTTCGGGTGCATCGAGACGAGACCGCGATAGGTGTTCTGCGCCTGACCAGCCGAGATGCCCTTGGACACGATCCGCGAGCGGGTGTCCTTGCCGAGATGGATCATCTTGGTGCCGGTATCGGCCTGCTGCCAGTTATTCGCGATGGCGATAGAGTAGAACTCGCCCTGGCTTTCGTTGCCGCGCAGAATGCAGGACGGGTATTTCCATGTGATCGCGGAGCCGGTCTCGACCTGCGTCCACATCACCTTGGCGCGGTCGCCGCGGCAATCGGCGCGCTTGGTGACGAAGTTGTAAATGCCGCCTTTGCCGTCTTCATCGCCCGGGAACCAGTTCTGCACCGTGGAATATTTCACCTCGGCGTCTTCCTCGACGATGATCTCGACCACGGCCGCGTGCAGCTGCGCGGTGTCGCGCTTGGGCGCGGTGCAGCCTTCGAGATAGGACACGTAAGAGCCCTTGTCTGCGATGATCAGGGTGCGCTCGAACTGCCCGGTATTCTCCGCGTTGATGCGGAAATAGGTCGACAGTTCCATCGGGCAGCGCACGCCCGGCGGCACGTAGACGAAGGAGCCGTCCGAGAACACGGCGGAGTTCAGCGCTGCGTAGAAGTTGTCACCCTGCGGCACGACAGAGCCGAGATATTTCTTCACCAGCTCCGGGTGTTCCTGGATCGCTTCCGAGATCGAGCAGAAGATCACGCCCGCTTCGGCCAGCTTGTCCTTGAAGGTCGTGCCGACGGAGACGCTGTCGAACACCGCATCGACCGCGATCTGGCGATCTTCGAGGTTGATGTCCTCCGCCCCTTCGACGCCCGCGAGGATCATCTGTTCCTTCAGCGGAATGCCGAGTTTTTCATAGGTGGCGAGCAGCTTCGGGTCGACCTCGTCGAGCGACTTGGGCTTCTCGACCATGCTTTTCGGGCGCGCGTAGTAATACTGGTCCTGGAAGTCGATTTCCGGAACCTTCAGCAGCGCCCAGTTCGGCTTGGGCATATCTTCCCAGCGCGAGAAAGCCTGCAGACGCCATTCGGTCATCCACTCGGGCTCTTTGTTCTTGTCCGAGATCAGGCGGACGATATCCGTGTTCACGCCTTTCGGCGCGTATTCCATCTCGATATCGGTGTTCCAGCCGTATTTGTAGGTGCCCATATTCTGGACGGTCTCGACCGTCTCGCGATCGACGCCTTCACGTACTTCCACCTGATCAACGCCCGCCATATCCGGCTCTCCCATCTCTTACCCGCGCCGTGCGCGGTGTTTCGCTTCGCATTTCAGCCAGTGTTCGGCGAAACGCATGACATCTTCTTCGCGGCTCTGCGGCCCCAGCGAGACCCGCAATGCCGATCCCGCCTCGGTTTCCGAAAAGCCCATCGCGACCAGCGCGGCGGAACTTTTGACCTTTCCGCTCGAACACGCGGAGCCTGCGGAGACCGCGAACCCGCCCAGGTCCATCTGCATCACCTGCGTCTCGCCCTTCCAGCCGGGCGTGATGAAGCAGGACGTGTTCGGAAGCCTGCGCGATTCATTCCCGACAAAAATAGTCTCGCTTGCCCGATCCGCAATGGCGTTTTCTAGAATGTTTCTAAGTTTTTCGATCTCGCGCCAGATTCCGCCCTCAAGATCACGCGAGGCGGCCTCGGCTGCCGCACCGAAGCCCGCGATACCGATCAGATTCTCGGTGCCGGCGCGGCGCCCCATCTCCTGACCGCCGCCCTTGAGCTGCGCCGCGATATCCGTGCCGCGCTTCACGATCAGCGCGCCGACGCCTTTCGGCCCGCCCAGCTTATGCGCCGAAACGATGCCGCAGGTGGTGCCGAGCCAGTTGAACGCAAACGGGAGCTTGCCAAACCCTTGGGTGAGATCGCTCAGATACAGGCCTTCGGGCAACTCCTGCACCACGCCGGTCTCGGAATTGGCCAGCTGCAGCGCCGAATTTGCGGGATCGGTGACGGTGATCCGCCCTGCCCGGTCCACAGGCAGATCCTCCACGCACCAGCTGCGCACCGCGTCATGCTCGACGCCCGCACAATGGACTTCGCGCCCGGCCAGCGCCAAGGCGGCGGCTTCCGTGGCGCCGGAGGTGAAGATCACGTCCTGTCCCTCTGCGCCCAAGGAGGCCGCCACCTGATTGCGCGCCCGCTCCATCAGCGCCTTCGCGGCACGCCCCTCGGAATGCACGGAGGATGGGTTGCCGACCACGTCCATCGCCTCGATCATCGCCGCACGGGCCTCGGGCCTCAGCGGCGTTGTCGCGTTCCAGTCGAGATAGCTGCGCGCCATGATACGCTCCGCGTGAATGAAATGTCGGATGCCTCCGGCGGGGATATTTGACCCAAGCCGAAGAAGAAAGGGCGTGCCTTCGCCTCGACGAAAATATCCCCCGCGAAGCGCCCGCGAGCGACCATCATGCCCGGACGGACGGGATCACTCGTCGACGACCGAAAACAGGCTCGGCACCGCCGGACAGGGTTTGAGCTGGTTCTTCACCACGTCTTCGAGCGTCGTCTGATGCAGGAAGACGAAGACCTGCGCCGAGAGGCTCTCCCAAAGACGGTTCGCCATCGACTGCGCCCGTGAACCCGAGATCGCGCCCGAGGCGCCGGCGCCGACATGCATCGCCGAGACGGTCTCGTCCACGGCCTCGAAGATCTCCGAGATGCGGATTTCCGCGGGCGTGCGCGCAAGACGGTAGCCCCCGCCGGGGCCGCGGACCGAATTCACCAGCCCCGCGCGGCGCAGCCGCACGAAGAGCTGCTCCAGATAAGGCAGCGAGATATCCTGACGCTCGGACAGCGCCGCCAGCGAGGTCCGGCTGCCTTCGCCCGCCAGCGCCAGATCGACCAGCGCGACCATCGCGTAACGGCCTTTCGTCGACAGTTTCATGCACCCTCCCCGGTCCGAGACCCATCCGAACCCGTATTTGACCGCAAATCGGCCCGAAAACTCTGCCCGCGCAGGAGTGAATCATTGCTAAAGCATTGACGCAAGCGCGAGGGCCGATTACCTCCACCAATGCCCGATCTCCCGGCATGGCGCCGGGGGTGGCTTTCTCCTAGGCCAGCCGCGCCGACCCGTCAAGAAAGGCGGATGCGCTGGCGGCCCCGGAACCCAGAGCTGGCGCAATAAAAACGAGAGACGATGCCCGAAGTCATTTTTCCCGGTCCCGAAGGTCGCCTCGAGGGGCGCTACCACCCGCAGCCCGCACCCGACGCGCCGATCGCGATCATCCTGCATCCCGATCCGCAGTTCGGCGGCACGATGAACAACCGCGTCGTCTACAACCTGCACTACGCCTTTTTCAAAATGGGCTTCACGGTTCTGCGCTTCAACTTCCGGGGCGTGGGCCGCAGCCAAGGCGAATACGATCAAGGCGTGGGCGAATTGTCCGATGCCGCCTCGGCGCTGGACTACCTGCAGGCGATGAACCCGAACTCGAAGCATTGCTGGGTCGCGGGCCATTCCTTCGGCGCGTGGATCGGCATGCAGCTGCTGATGCGCCGCCCCGAGATCACCGGCTTCATCTCCGTTGCCCCGCCCGGCCCGTCTTCGCCCGGCCCCGGCAATTACGATTATTCCTTCCTTGCGCCCTGCCCCTCGTCGGGTCTGATCATCAACGGCACGAACGACCGGATCGCGCAGCCGAAAGAGACCGAGCAGCTGGTCTCCAAGCTGCAGGAGCAGAAGGGCATCACGATCACCCATGAGGTCATCGAGGGCGCGGACCACTTCTTCAAGAACGAAGAAGCCCATATGCAGCCGATGATCGAGACCGTTCAGACCTATGTGCGCCGCCGGCTGACGGAGGGCACGCGCTGATGGCGCTGATCGACGAACTGGCCGAAAAGCTCGCCACCGACACGATGGAGGCGATGCGCAAATACGACGACGATCGCCTCTTCATGGAGGTGAGCAACTATATCGGCACGTCGTCGCCCTCCCTGCAGGAGGCCTACATGACCGCCTGTCGCCTGCACATGGCCGAGCAACGCGGCCGCGAATTCTTCGAGCGCAAGCTGGTGGAGTTGGAAAAACGCGCACAGGCGGCGGCGAAAACACCGGATTCCGGGACCGGGGCATGAGCCCGGGGGCCGCGCGCGTTCTCTTCGCGGCAGCCCTCTCCCTCGCCCTGTCGCTGATCATCGCGACGGCCTTTCATGCAGGCCAGATGCTCTGCGACGGCGACTGGGCCGGATCGCATTCGCGTGGTGAGGCGTTGCGGCTCGGGCTTGCAGACCTACTCGCGCGGCCGCTGCACCTGATCGTCGTGGCGGTGCCGCTCTGGCTTGGCTGGACCGGGCTCCTGCTCGCCGCCGCGAACCGCGCGATCCCGCCGGTTCTGGGCATGGGCATCGTCGTTTTCTCGATCTTCGGCACGGTTCTGTTCTACGCTTTCGCCGCGCCGAACCTCGACTGTGCTGCCTATACCGATCGCGCGATGAGCTGGCGCGCGGGCGGTCTGTTCGCCTTCGTGGCGCTTCTTCTGCTTCTGCCCCGGCTCTGGAGACGTTCATGACCCGGCTCGATCAGCAATTCACCTTTCTCGCCGAAGCCGAGAAACTTAAATCGGTGACCCGCGCGACGCCGATCCACGACGCATCGCGCCCGGAGAATTCCGGCGAGCATAGCTGGTCGCTCGCGCTTTATGCGCTGACACTGGCCGAGCAGGCGCCCGAAGGTGTTTCGATCGACCGGGTGATCCGCATGCTCCTGCTGCACGATCTGGTCGAGATCGACGTAGGTGACGTGCCGATCCACAGCCAAGGCGGCACGGCGCATGGCGCGGAAGACATCCAGAAGGCTGAAGCCGCCGCCGCCGAGCGCATCTTCGGACTGCTGCCTGAGGACCAGGGGGCAGCGATGCTGGCGCTGTGGCAGGAATTCGAGGCCAACGAGACCCCTGATGCGATCTTCGCGAAATCGCTCGACCGGGTGCAGCCGGTCCTGCTGAACCACCAGTCAGGCGGCGGATCGTGGATCGATTACGATGTCAGCTTCACCCAACTCGAAGAGCGCATCGGCACCAAGATCGCCCGTGGCGCGCCCGCGGTGTGGGACTGGGTGCGCGATCGGGTAGAAGGCTGGTTCGCGGCGCGCAGCTGACGCGTGCGGCCCCTCAGCGCCCGCTGCATGGGGATTTCGGGCAACCTCCGTATACAATCGCATACCGTCTAGCCAAGCGCATCTGAATCGGGTAAGAGGCAGCAAACCGAGGCTTCAACCGAAGAGGGCTGTGCCATGAGCGACAAGAACACTCCTGACATCATTTACACCAAGGTCGACGAGGCCCCGGAACTGGCAAGCGCATCGCTGCTGCCGATCGTGCGAAAATTCGCGCAAGCGGCCGGGATTTCGGTGGGCACCAAGGATATCTCGCTCGCGGGCCGCATCCTCGCCACCTTCCCCGAAGCGCTTACCGAAGAGCAACGCCAGTCGGACGATCTGGCCTGGCTCGGCGATTACGTGAAAACGCCGCAGGCCAACGTCATCAAGCTGCCGAACATCTCGGCCTCGGTGCCGCAGCTGGTCGCTGCCGTCCGTGAATTGCAAGGCCAAGGCTACGCCCTGCCCGATTACCCGGAAGAGCCGAAGACCGATGAGGAAAAAGCCGTCCGCGCGAAATACGACTCGATCAAGGGCTCGGCCGTGAACCCGGTGCTGCGCGAGGGCAACTCGGATCGTCGCGCCGCCGCTGCCGTGAAGAAATTCGCGCAGAACAACCCGCACCGCATGGGCGAGTGGACCGCCGACAGCAAGACCCGCGTCGCCTCGATGTCAGAAGGCGATTTCTTCTCGAACGAAGTCTCGGCCACCCTGCCGAAGGCGGCCACCGCCAAGATCGTGCTGGAAGGCGCCGATGGCGAGACCGTTCTCAAGGACGGCGTGAGCTATCCCGAAGGCACCGTGGTCGACGCGACCTACATGTCGGCTGACAAGCTCGACGCTTTCCTCGCCGAGGAAATCAAGAAGACCAAGGACGAAGGCGTCCTGTTCTCGCTGCACATGAAAGCGACGATGATGAAGGTCTCCGACCCGATCATCTTCGGTCATGCGGTGAAGGAATGGCTCAAGCCGGTCTTCGAGAAATACGGTGACAAGATGAAGTCGCTCGGCGTCGATCCGGCCTCGGGCATGGGCGACCTGCTGGAGCGCGTGAAGGGCGAGCCGGAAATCCTGGCTGCGATCGAGGAAGTCCGCGACCAGCGTCCGCCGATGTATATGGTGAACTCGGACAAGGGCATCACCAACCTGCACGTGCCCTCCGATGTCATCATCGACGCCTCGATGCCCGCTCTGATCCGCGCCGGCGGCAAGGGCTGGGGCCCGGACAACAAGGAACACGACTGCGTCTGCGTGATCCCGGACAGCTCCTACGCGCCGGTCTATGACGCGACGATCGAGTATTTCAAAGCCAACGGCAAACTGAACCCCGCCACCGCAGGCACCGTTCAGAACATCGGCCTGATGGCGCAGAAAGCCGAGGAATACGGCTCGCACCCGACCACCTTCGAGATCCCGAACGACGGCACCGTGAAGATGGTTCTGGACGATGGCACGGTCCTGCATTCGCATGACGTGAAGAAGGGCGACATCTGGCGTTCGGCCTCGGCCCGCAAGGCGCCGATCGAAGACTGGGTGAACCTCGCCATCGACCGTCAGAAGGCGACCGGCTACCGCGCGATCTTCTGGCTCGACGAGACCCGCGCCCACGATGCGGAGCTGATCTCCTACGTGAAGCCGATCCTGGAAGCCAAGGGCGTGGCCGACAAGTTCGAGATCATGGCCCCGCGTGAGGCGACCATCGCCTCGCTCGAGACCATCACCAAGGGCGAGAACACCATCGCGATCACCGGCAACGTGCTGCGCGACTACCTGACGGACCTGTTCCCGATCCTGGAGCTGGCCACCTCGGCCAAGATGCTCTCGATCGTGAAGCTGATGCAGGGCGGTGGTCTGTTCGAGACCGGCGCTGGCGGCTCGGCCCCCAAGCACGTTCAGCAGCTGGTGGAGGAAAATCACCTGCGTTGGGACAGCCTCGGCGAATTCTGCGCCCTCGGCGAGAGCTTCAAGTTCTTCGCGGACCAGACCGACAACGCGAAAGCGCGCGTGCTGGGCGAGACGGTCGAGACCGCGACGCAGGGCATTCTCGACAACGACCGGTCGCCCTCGCGCAAGGTCGGCGAGCCCGACAACCGCGCCAGCCACTACTGGTTCGCCCGCTACTGGGCCGAGGCTCTCGCCGCGCAAGGCGACGATACCGAACTGGCCGCCGAATTCGCCCCGATCGCCAAGGCGCTGGCCGAAGGCGAGGCGAAGATCGTGGCCGAACTGGCAGAGGTTCAGGGCAAGCCCGCCGATATCGGCGGCTACTACCACGCCGATCCGAAAAAGCTCGCCGCGGTGATGCGCCCGAGCGAGACGCTCAACGCCATCATCGGCTGAGAGCACTGAGACCAGGGGGCGGCGCGGGCCGCCCCTTTCAATTCCCGGCCTCCCCGGCACACGAACCCGTGAATTAAGCCCGATCTGAAAAGGAACGCGCATGACCAAGATCAAGGTAGAGAACTCCGTCGTCGAACTCGACGGCGACGAGATGACCCGCATCATCTGGGACTTCATCAAGCAGAAACTGATCCTGCCCTATCTCGATATCGACCTGAAATATTACGACCTCGGCATCGAGAGCCGCGACGCGACCGACGACCAGATCACCGTCGATGCGGCCGAGGCGATCAAGCAATACGGCGTCGGCGTCAAATGTGCGACGATCACCCCAGACGAGGCGCGCATGGAGGAATTCAACCTCAAGCGCATGTATCGCTCGCCCAACGGCACGATCCGAAACATCCTCGGCGGCGTCATCTTCCGCGAGCCGATCATCTGCAAGAACGTCCCACGCCTCGTGCCCGGCTGGACCAAGCCGATCGTCGTGGGCCGTCACGCCTATGGCGACCAGTACAAGGCCACCGATTTCCGCTTCCCCGGCAAGGGCACGATCACGCTGAAATTCGTGGGCGACGATGGTGAAGTGATCGAGAAGGAAGTGTTCCAGGCGCCTGACGCAGGCGTCGTGATGGGCATGTACAACCTCGACAAGTCGATCATCGACTTCGCGCGCGCCTCGCTGAACTACGGCTTGATGAAGGGCTGGCCGGTTTATCTGTCGACCAAGAACACGATCCTCAAAGCCTATGACGGCCGCTTCAAGGATCTGTTCCAGCAGGTCTTCGAGGAAGAATTCGCCGAGAAGTTCAAGGAAGCCGGCATCTGGTACGAGCATCGCCTGATCGACGACATGGTGGCGAGCTCGCTGAAATGGTCGGGCGGCTATGTCTGGGCCTGCAAGAACTACGACGGCGACGTGCAGTCGGATACGGTCGCGCAGGGCTTCGGTTCGCTGGGTCTGATGACCTCGATCCTGATGACGCCCGATGGCAAGACGGTCGAAGCCGAGGCCGCCCACGGTACGGTCACACGGCACTACCGCCAGCACCAGCAGGGCAAGGAGACCTCGACGAATTCCATCGCCTCGATCTTCGCCTGGACCGGTGGCCTGAAGCACCGCGCCAAGCTGGACGGCAACGCGCAGCTTCAGACCTTCGCGGAAACGCTCGAGAAGGTCTGCGTGCAGGCGGTCGAGGATGGTCACATGACCAAGGACCTCGCGCTGCTTGTCGGTCCGGACCAGAAATGGCTGACCACGATGGGCTTCCTCGAGAAGATCGACGAATACCTGAACAAGTCGCTGTCGCTCTAAAGCGCGCGAAAGGGTTGAGGAAGGCGGGGTTCTCCCCGCCTTTTTCATTTGGCGAGCGACGCCCGACTGGCACGGGGCGACCAGCCCCGGGCCGCGCCCATTCGTCAGGCTTACGCCGCGCCACAGGCGCGACGGTCCCTCCTCATTCCCCCCGGGAGGGCGCATCGGCGGTGTCTCCGCAAGCACGCAGTCATTCGGGCTTGCGAGATAAGACCCCCTCACACAGGCGGATCAAAGCGCCCACCCGAGGTCGGGCGCGCCCCTCATGTCCTTGCATGGGCCGGGCGCATCACACGCCCGACCCTTTCGTTTACCGCATCATGCTCCACGGCTCTGGCGGAGGCTCAGCGGGCCCGAGCCCGATATCTCTGCGCAAGTGGTCGCTCAGCTGCCCGGCATCGAGCGGACGCGGCTTGTTTCCGCGGGAAATAAGCGCGAGCAGTGCCGCGCGCAGCACTTTACCTGCGCCGAACTTGGCGATCGTGGCTTCGATGGTGAAGGCGTCGTTCGGACGCTCGAGAGTCTGGATCATGTGATGTCCCGGCTCGGGTCCAATCCCGCAACCGGCCTTTCTTCGATTGATGTGAAAGAAGACCCGACGGGAACCGCGAGAGCGCGGCCAGGATGCGTCGCGACAGGATCGGGACGCGGAAATCGGGTCAGTTTGCGGGAGTGGGGCCTAGGCCCCGGGTCGGATCGGTACGGTCAGGCGAGGCGTCGTGCGACGCGGGCGGTGACCGAAAAACCGATACGGGTTTCGCAATACGCTGCGAGGGCTTGGTGATATGACATCATGGCGGCCCTCCTCTTGACTTGGGCGTTGCGAATGGCGCCACTTGGCCCGATCTCCGACAGCACGGCAACTCGCGCGACGGTGTTTGGGAGGTATTGGGGCACCTCTGTTGCCGATGCGCCTCAGTTCTTGCGCTTGGCGTTGCCTCATGGCATCTGAGCGCCATGAGCCAGACCCGCATCCAAGACCCGCATCGCCATACCCTGCCCGAGGACACCCAAGGGCTTCTCTCCGGCACGCTGATGATGGCGCTCGCCGTAGCCCTGCTGCACGGCGCGGGCTTGTTTACCGGGCAGATCGCCGGGCTGTCGCTGGTGCTCTCCTACGTCACCGGATGGAGCTTCGGTGCGATCTTTTTCACGCTCAACCTACCCTTCTATTGGCTTGCCTTGCGCCGGATGGGGAAGCGATTCACGGTGAAGACGGTGATCGCAGTGGCCATCCTGTCTGTCTTTACCGAGATCTTGCCGCATCTTCTCAGCTTCGCCACCCTTCACCCCGGTGCGGCGGCTGTCTTGGCGGGGGTCGTCTCGGGCGCAGGCCTTCTGGCGCTGTTCCGCCACGGGGCAAGCCTTGGCGGCGTGGGGATCGTGGCGCTTTATCTGCAGGACAAGACCGGGTTCAAAGCGGGCCGCACGCAGATCCTGTTCGATTGCGGCGTGTTCCTCTTCGCGCTGTTCGTGCTGCCGCTCGACAAGGTGCTGTGGTCGCTTCTGGGCGCGATGGTTTTGAACGTGATCATCCTGATCAACCACCGCCGCGACCGCTATATCGCCACCTGATCCGGACGCGATCGGCCGGCCACGGGCCCGCGCGCCCTGCCCGACCCTTTCGAGCACTGCAAGGCGGACCTGCGCCCAGCGAGTTGGTAGGTCAGCGATTATGCCCTATTATTAGGTCATGACCACTGACGCACATATCACCGCCGACCAGATTGCCGCCAAAGACGCGACCCGTCCGCATTACTCGAAGCTCGAGGATCTGCAGGGCCTTGTCGTGGCCGCCGCTCAAGCCGCGCTGGGAATTCACCTGCTGCGCGCCGCGGGCCTCGTGACCGGGGGCACCGCAGGCGCCGCGCTGATCCTGTCCTATATCACGGGGGTCAGCTTCGGGGTCGTGTTCTTCGTGATCAACATCCCCTTCTACGCCTTCGCCTATTACGCGCGCGGCGCAGGCTTTGCGCTGAAAAGCCTCGTGACCGTGACGCTCGTGTCGCTGATGGCCGAGGCGCTCAAACCCGTTCTGCATGTCGCGGATATCCACCCTGCCGTGGCCGCCGTGCTGTTCGGGATCTCCGCAGGCGTCGGCCTTCTCGGCCTCTTCCGTCACAAAGGCTCGCTCGGTGGAGTCTCCATCGTCGCCGTGATCTTGCAGGACAAGTTCGGCTTTCGCGCCGGCTGGACGCAGCTGATCCACGACCTCTGCCTCTTCGTCATCGCGAGCTTCATCCTCGCGCCGCCTTTGGTGCTCTACTCGCTTCTGGGTGCAATCGTGCTGAATTTCGTCATCGCGATGAACCACCGCCGGGACTGGTATATCGCCGAGTGATCCGGCAGAGTGCCGGCCATGCTCAAGACCTATGTCATCCTGCTCATCGCGGTCGCTTTCGAGACCTTCGGCTCGGCCTGCCTGCAGGCCAGCCAGCAATTCACGCGGCTCTGGCCGACGGTGGGCGTGGCGGTGGGCTTCATCGGCGGGCTCTATTTCTTCACGCTGGTGCTGAAGGTGCTGCCGCTCGGGATCACCTATGCGCTGTGGTCCGGGATCGGCATGGTCCTGATCGCGGGCGTGGGCTGGCTGATGTTCAATCAGCGGCTGGATTTGCCCGCCCTGATCGGGATCGCGCTGATTCTGACAGGCATCCTCGTGATCAACCTGTTCTCGAAATCGCATTTCCACTGACACGATGCCGCATCGCGGCGAGATCGCCATGCTGGGGGCTAGCCGAGAGGCGATCTTTCCTTTATGGGCGGGGCAACTCAAGAACAGGACGACCTCCCATGGACCTTCGCAACATTGCGATCATCGCTCACGTGGACCACGGCAAGACGACGCTCGTGGACCAGCTTCTGCGCCAATCGGGCGCTTTCCGTGAAAACCAGGCCGTCGCGGAACGCGCGATGGACAGCAACGACATCGAGCGCGAGCGCGGCATCACCATTCTCGCCAAGGCCACCTCGGTGGAATGGGGCGGCACCCGCATCAACATCGTCGACACCCCCGGCCACGCCGATTTCGGCGGCGAGGTCGAGCGTATCCTCTCGATGGTGGACGGTGTCGTGCTGCTGGTGGACGCAGCCGAAGGCCCGATGCCGCAGACCAAGTTCGTGACCTCGAAGGCGCTTGCGCTTGGCCTGAAGCCGATCGTCGTGCTCAACAAGGTCGACAAGCCCGCGGCCGAGCCCGACCGCGCGCTGGACGAGGTGTTCGACCTCTTCGCGAATCTCGGCGCCGATGACGAGCAGCTCGACTTCCCGCATCTCTATGCCTCGGGCATCGGTGGCTGGGCGGATACCGAGCTGGACGGCCCGCGCGAGAACCTCGACGCGCTGTTCGAGCTGATCCTGAAGCATGTCGAGCCGCCGAAGCAGGAATTCCGCGCCGACGAGCCGTTCCAGATGCTGGCCACCACGCTCTCGGCCGACCCGTTCATCGGGCGCATCCTGACCGGCCGTATCGAGGCGGGCACGCTCAAGGTCGGCGATCAGCTCAAGGCGCTCTCGCGCAAGGGCGAGCGCATCGAAGCCTTCCGCTGCACCAAGATCCTCGCCTTCCGTGGCCTGTCGCAGCAGCCGATCGACGAAGCCGTCGCTGGCGACATCGTCACCGTCGCAGGCATGACCAAGGCCACCGTCGCCGACACGCTCTGCGCGCCGGAAGTCGATACCCCGATCGACGCCCAGCCGATCGATCCGCCGACGATCTCCGTGACCTTCGGCATCAACGACTCGCCGCTCGCCGGCAAGGACGGCTCGAAGGTGCAGTCGCGCGTCATTCGCGACCGCCTGATGAAAGAGGCCGAAACCAACGTCGCGATCCGCGTCGAGGACACCCCCGGCGGCGAGGCTTTCGTGGTCTCGGGCCGTGGCGAACTCCAGATGGGCGTGCTGATCGAGAACATGCGCCGCGAAGGGTTCGAACTGTCGATCTCGCGCCCGAAGGTGATCTTCCGCGAGGAAGACGGCCAGCGCATGGAGCCGATCGAGGAAGTCATCGTCGACGTGGACGACGAGTATTCCGGCGTCGTGATCGAGAAGCTGACCGGCTACCGCAAGGGCGAACTGGCCGAGATGCGCCCGGCCGAGGGTGGCAAGACCCGCATCGTGGCCCATGTCCCCTCGCGGGGCATGATCGGCTATCAGGGCGAGTTCCTGACCGACACGCGCGGCTCGGGCGTGCTGAACCGCCTGTTCCATAGCTGGGCGCCCTACAAGGGCCAGATCGACGGGCGTCGTCAGGGCGTGCTGATCTCGATGGAGAATGGCGTCTCTGTCGCCTACGCGCTGTGGAACCTCGAGGAGCGCGGCAAGCTGTTCATCGGTTCGCAGGAGCAGGTCTATACCGGGATGATCATCGGCGAGCATTCGCGCGACAACGATCTCGAAGTGAACCCACTCAAGGGCAAGAAGCTGACCAACGTCCGCGCCTCGGGCACGGATGAAGCGGTCCGCCTGACCCCGCCGGTGCGTCTGTCGCTCGAGGAGGCCATCGCCTATATCAACGACGACGAACTGGTCGAAGTCACGCCCAAGGCGATCCGCCTGCGCAAACTGCACCTCGATCCGCACGAGCGGAAGCGCGCAGCCCGCGAAGGCTGATCGGCTGCGGCATGGGCCGCGCCCCGATCGCCCTAACCTGACGTCACGAAGAAGGCCCCGCGCACCCGCCGGGGCCTTCTCCATGATTGCACCCGCCGCTTGCGGCCTTTATAAGGTTCCACAACAATATCTAGAATATCGAGGCGCGCGTGACCGACACTCCTGAACCGCCGGAAACCGAAGAAGAAGGCCCCGGGCGGCCCGCTTATCTCGGCCCCACCGTTTCCATCGCGGACGAGATGAAAACCGCCTATCTCGATTACGCGATGAGCGTGATCGTGAGCCGCGCGATCCCCGATCTGCGCGACGGTCTGAAGCCCGTTCACCGGCGCATCCTCTATGCGATGCACGAGACCGGGAACACTTTCGACAAGCCCTATCGCAAGTCGGCGCGTCCGGTCGGCGACGTCATGGGTCAGTATCACCCGCATGGCGACGCCGCGATCTACGACGCGTTGGTGCGGATGGCGCAGCCCTTCTCGATGTCGCTGCCGCTGCTCGACGGTCAGGGCAACTTCGGCTCGATGGACGGCGACAACGCGGCGGCGATGCGCTACACCGAAGTGCGCATGGCGAAACCGGCCAATTACATTCTCGCCGATATCGAGAAAGACACGGTCGATTTCCAGGACAACTACGACGGCAAGCAGGAAGAGCCGACGGTTCTGCCCGCACGCTTCCCGAACATGCTGGTCAACGGCGCGGGCGGTATCGCCGTGGGTATGGCGACGAATATCCCGCCGCACAACCTCGGCGAGGTCTGCGACGCGACGCTGGCGCTGATCGACAACCCCGACATGTCGGACGAGGCGATCATGGAGATCGTCCCCGCCCCCGACTTTCCGACCGGCGGCCAGATCATGGGGCGCGGCGGTGCGCGCAAGGCTTACCTCGAGGGCCGTGGCTCGGTCATCATCCGGGCGAAGACCCGCGTGGAAGAGATCCGCAAGGACCGCTTCGCGATCATCCTCGACGAGATTCCCTATCAAGTGAACAAGGCGGCGATGATCGAGAAAATCGCCGATCTCGTGCGCGAGAAGAAACTCGAAGGCATCTCGAACATCGCCGACGAATCCGACCGCGTTGGCGTGCGTGTCGTGATCGAGCTGAAGCGCGACGCGACCCCCGATGTGGTGCTGAACCAGCTTTTCCGCTTCACGCAAATGCAGACCTCCTTCGGCTGCAACATGCTGGCGCTGAACGGCGGCCGCCCCGAGCAACTGACGCTGCGCCAGTTCCTCACCTATTTCATCAGCTTCCGCGAGGAAGTCGTCGCACGCCGCACCGCGTTCGAACTGCGCAAGGCGCGCGAGCGCAGCCACATCCTCTGCGGTCTGGCCGTGGCGGTGTCGAACGTGGACGAGGTCGTGGCGACCATCCGCTCCTCGGCCGACGCGGCAGAGGCCCGCACCCGCCTGATGGAGCGGCGCTGGCCCGCGCATGACATCGTCGAATATCTCAAGCTGATCGACGATCCGCTGCATCCGGTCAACGATGACGGCACCTATAACCTGTCGGAAACGCAGGCCCGCGCGATCCTCGATCTGCGTCTTCAGCGTCTGACCCAGATCGGGGTGAAGGAAGTCACGGACGAGCTCGCCCAGCTGGCCGAGAAGATCCGCGAATACCTCGCCATCCTCGCCTCGCGCGAGCGGATCATGGGTATCATCGCCGACGAGCTGCGCGAAGTGCGCGAGCTGTTTGCCGTGCCGCGCCGCACCGAGATCATCGACTGGGCCGGCGACATGGCCGACGAAGACCTGATCGAGCGCGAAGACATGGTCGTGACCGTCACTCAGGGCGGCTACATCAAGCGCACGCCTCTGGCCGATTTCCGCTCGCAGAAGCGCGGCGGCAAGGGGCTGTCGGGTGGCGCGCTGAAGGATGACGACACGGTCACCACGCTGTTCGTCGCCAACACCCATACGCAGCTTCTGTTCTTCACGACCGAAGGCATGGTCTACAAGATGAAGTGCTGGCAGCTGCCGCTCGGCTCGCGCCAGTCGAAGGGCAAGGCGATCGTCAACATCCTGCCGATCCCCACAGGCGTGTCGATCGCCGCGATCACCCCGGTCGATCGCGACGAGGCGGAATGGGACGACCTGCAGATGGTCTTCGCGACCTCCAAGGGCACCGTGCGCCGCAACCGCCTGTCGGATTTCACCAACGTCATGCGCAACGGCAAGATCGCGATGAAGTTCGAGGACGAGAACGCCGGAATGCGCCTGATCAATGCGCGCATCTGTTCCGAGGACGACGACGTGATGCTGGTCACCGCCAGCGGTCGCGCGATCCGCTTCCCGGTGCCGGAAGTGCGCGTGTTCAACTCGCGCAACTCGGTCGGCGTTCGCGGCATCAAGCTGAAGGGCGATGACGAGGTCGTCTCGATGTCGGTGATCCGCCACTTCGAAGCCAGCTCGGAAGAGCGCGCGGCCTATCTCAAGCAGCGTCGACTGATGGCGGGCGTGACCGAGGACGAGGTCGAGCCCGACGAGGACGAGGAAACCGTGGCCGAGGGGCCGCTCTCGATGGAACGTTATGCCGAGATGTCCGCCGCCGAAGATCTGATCCTGACGATCACCTCGAAGGGTTCGGGCAAGATCTCGTCGAGCCATGACTACCCGACCCGCGGTCGCGGCGGTCAGGGCGTGACGGCGATCGACAAGGCGATGCGGGGCGGCCCGCTGGTGGCCTCCTTCCCGGTCGAGATGAGCGATCAGATCATGCTCGCCACCTCGACGGGTCAGTCGATCCGCTGCCCGGTGGAAGACATCTCCTTCCGCTCGCGCTCTGCCGGTGGCGTGCGTGTGTTCAACACCGCCAAGGGCGAAGTCGTGGTCTCGGTCGCACGGATCGCCGATCAGGGCGACGACGACGATCTGGATCCAGGTTCCGATGGGTCGACCGATGCACCCGATGCACCTTCCGCGCCGGACGCCTCCGGGAACGGCGGTGCGGAGGATAGCGAAAGCTGATCCTGCGTAAGCCGCTCGCAATTCGCAACGGCTTCGCAGAAAATCAATGAAATCAAGCCCCCGTTCCGCAAGGACCGGGGGCTTTCCCATTATGGCTTCCACGTTTGAAGAATAGTCGCGATGGCGAGTTCGATCTCTGGAACGTTGGCCTCCGCGTCACCCCTGGAAAAGGTTCGACCACGAACCTCTTCCGCCACAACCTCGCCTTCTGATCGCACGGAGTTTCGATGTTGCGGCTCAGCCACGTGCCGCGCCGTTTCGACTCTTTGTTGCTCTCAATTCGCCATTTGCCCGGAACCACCCCTGAAGCCACCCGTTGCGGTTGCACTATTCAAAAAAGGGAGAGTTTCATGAAAGCCTTGGCAGATAGGCTCGGCCTAAGAACCGACCCGACGATCTTCTTCGTATCGGCAGGCTTCACGATCGTCTTCGTGCTCGCCCTTGTGATCTTTCCCGGCCCGATTGGCGACGCGTTCGCCGCGGGCCGTTCCTGGATCGTCGCCAATCTCGGCTGGTTCTTCATTCTCGGCGTCAATATCTGGCTGGGCTTCCTGATCTGGGCTGCGCTGTCGCGCCATGGCCATATCCGGCTCGGGCCGAAGGACAGCCGCCCGGAATATGGCAATCTGTCATGGTTCACGATGCTGTTCGCGGGCGGTATCGGCACGGTGCTGATGTTCTGGGGCGTGGCCGAACCGATCAGCCATTTCTCCGAACCACCGCTGCCGGGCGTCGAGCCTTTTTCCGACGAGGCCGCGAAAGACGCGATCTCAATCGCGATCTATCACCTCGGCCTGCACACCTGGACGATCTTCACGCTGCCGGGGCTGGGGTTTGCCTATTTCATCAACCGCTACGACCTGCCGGTGCGGGTCTCTTCGGTGTTCTACCCGCTCCTGAAAGAGGGCATCAACGGGCCGATCGGAAAGGCGATCGACATCGCTTCGATCCTCGGCACGCTGTTTGGCGTCGCCGTCTCGCTCGGCCTCGGCTCCAGCCAGATCGCCGCCGGCCTCGATGCGCTTCTCGGTACGGGCGACGGCACCTTCGTCAAGATCGCGATCCTCACCGCGCTGACCGCCGTTGCGATCACCTCCATCGTCGCTGGGCTCGACAAGGGCGTGAAGCTGCTGTCGAATATCAATATCGGCATGGCGGTCGGTCTGATGGTCTTCGTGCTGATCTTCGGCTCGACCCTGTTCCTGCTGCGCGGGATCGTCCAGACCTTCGGGCTCTATTTCTCCAACCTGCCGCATCTGGCCTTCTGGAACGACATGCTGGCCAACGAGAACCCCGACACGCCCGGCTGGGGCTGGCAGGGCTCGTGGACGGTGTTTTACTGGGCCTGGACGGTGACCTGGTCGCCCTTCATCGGGCTCTTCGTCGCGCGCATCTCGCGCGGTCGCACGGTGCGCGAATTCGTCTTCGGCGTGCTGCTGGCGCCCTCGCTCTTCACCCTGATCTGGTTCGCGATATTCGGCTGGCAGGCGATGGAGTTCGACGGCATCGGACAGGCGGCGCGCGCCGCGATGGGCGATCAGGCGGGGCAATTGTCGAAAGCGGTCTCCGATAGCGTTCCGCTCGCGATGTTCGCCTTCTTCGAGCATTTCCCCTTCGTCCATATCGTTCAGGGCATCGCCGTCGTCGTGGTGGCGATCTTCTTCGCGACGTCGTCGGACTCGGCCTCGCTGGTGGTCGACATGCTCTGCACCGGCACGCCGACGCCCGGCCCCGTCCATCAGCGCGTTTTCTGGGGCGCGGCCGAAGGTCTGGTCGCGGCGATGCTGATCATACTCGCAGGCGATGCCGGGTTGACCGCGCTGCAACAGGTGATCACCGTCGTGGGCCTGCCGATCTTCATACTGGTGTCGATGATGATCCCTTCGATCATCAAGGGATTTGCGCTTGAAGACATCGACCATGTCTCGATCGGCAAGAGACCCAAGCTCGACGATTTCTGATCGCAAGAAACGGCCCGGGGATGCTCCGGGCCGTTTCCCGTTTTCCCTCCGCGGATCGGCCTTCCCTTTTGCCGCTTTGACCACTACATGAGCGGCCATGACAGAAGAACTCCATATCGTCGGCGGTGGCATGGCGGGCTCGGAAGCGGCCTGGCAGGCGGCGAATGCCGGCATTCGCGTGGTGCTGCACGAGATGCGGCCCAAGGTCGAAACCTTCGCGCACCAGACCGGCAACTATGCCGAGATGGTCTGCTCGAACTCGTTCCGCTCGGACGATCACGAACGCAACGCCGTGGGTCAGCTCCATTGGGAGATGGGCGCCGCGAACGGGCTGATCATGGAGACCGCGCGTAAGCACCGTCTGCCCGCAGGCGGCGCGCTGGCCGTGGACCGCGAGGCGTTTTCGCAATCGGTGACCGAGGCGCTTCGCGCCCACAAGAACATTTCCTTTACGGAGGAAGAAGTTACGGAGCTTCCTTCAGAGGGAAAATGGATCTTTGCGACCGGGCCTCTGACGTCCGAGAGCCTCGGAACAGCTATCCTGCAAGCAACCGGCGAAGAGCGACTGGCCTTCTTCGATGCGATCGCGCCCATCGTCTATGCCGACACGATCGACATGTCCGTCGCATGGCGCCAGTCGCGCTACGACAAGGGCGAGACCGAGGAAGAGCGCACGGCCTATATCAACTGCCCGATGACGAAGGACCAATACGAGGCCTTCATCGACGCGCTGCTCGAGGCCGACAAGACCGAGTTCCACGAGGGCGAGACCGCGGGCTATTTCGACGGCTGCCTGCCGATCGAGGTGATGGCTGAACGCGGCCGCGAGACCCTGCGCCACGGGCCGATGAAACCGGTCGGCCTGACCAACGAGCACGATCCGCAGACCAAGGCTTGGGCGGTGGTGCAGCTGCGCCGCGACAACGCGCTCGGCACGCTCTACAATATCGTGGGCTTCCAGACCAAGATGAAGTACGGCGCGCAAGCTGCTGTTTTCCGGATGATTCCGGGACTTCAGGATGCCAAGTTTGCGCGTCTCGGCGGGATTCACCGCAACACCTTCATCAATTCGCCGACGCTCCTCGATGCTCAGATGCGGCTCAAGTCGCACCCGAACCTGCGCTTCGCGGGCCAGATCACCGGCGTTGAAGGCTATGTCGAAAGCGCCGCGATGGGCCTTCTGGCGGGTCGCATGGCCGCTGCGGAGCTTCAGGGCCGCGAGTTGCCGCCGCCGGGACCCGAAACCGCGATGGGGGCGTTGATCACCCACATCACAGGCGGGGCCGAGGCGAAGACGTTCCAACCGATGAATGTCAATTTCGGGCTCTTCCCGCCGATCGACGCCAAGGGCGGGCGGCGTGGCCGCAAAGACCGCTACAAGGCCTATACCGATCGCGCCAAGACGGTCTTCGGCGACTGGCTGGCACATCAAGGAGAGACCGTATGAACTACGTTCTGGCCCTGTTTCTGCCACCGCTTTCGATCCTGCTGATCGGGCGCATCTTCCTTGCGATCCTCGTCTTCGTGATCTGGGTTCCGGCGATCATCTTCTCGGGCGGCCTGACGCATCCGATGTTCATCGCGCTTGCCTGGATCCTTATCTATCAGGCGCATGCGGATCGCCGCGCGGGCGGCTGATTTGGCAGGGTGCGCGCGTCGATGATCACACGCTTCGCCCCCTCGCCAACGGGCCCGCTGCATCTGGGCCATGCCTATAGCGCGATCCTAGCGCATGACATGGCGCGCAAGGCCGGCGGGCAGTTCTTGCTGCGCATCGAAGACATCGACCAGAGCCGCGCGCGCCCGCACTGGGAACAGCAGATCTACGACGATTTACACTGGCTCGGGCTGTCTTGGGACGGGCCGGTTCTGCGCCAATCGGATCGCTTGAACCTCTATCGCGAAGCCCTTGAAAGACTTTGGGAAAGCGATCTTCTCTTTGCATGCTCCTGCACCCGCCGCGACATTGAGGCAGCCGCCTCCGCACCGCAGGAAGGCGCGCAATACGGGCCCGACGGCCTGATCTATCCCGGCACCTGCCGCGAAAGCGGCGCGCGCCGACCCGGGGCTCCGCTGCCTGAAAGCGCCTTGCGCCTGAATATGACCCGCGCCGCCCGCGATATCCGCTTCGAGGAAATCTGCGCGCTGCACAAAGGCACGCATCACATCTCTCGCGCCGATCTGATCGACAAGGTGGGCGATGTCGTGCTTGCACGCCGCGAGATGGGTACGTCCTATCACCTCGCCGTGGTGCTAGATGATTCCGCACAGGGCATTACCCATGTCACACGCGGCGCAGACCTGTTCGACGCCACGCAGATCCACGTGCTGCTTCAGAAACTACTCGAACTTCTCACGCCAACTTATTGCCATCACGAGCTTATCCGCGACGAGACCGGCAAGCGCCTCGCCAAGCGCGACGACGCCCGCGCGATTGCGAAATACCGCGAGGATGGGGTCACCCCGGACGAGATTCGCCGCATGGTCGGGCTACCCGCTTCCTCTTGACGGAAATATCCTCCCCGAAGGGTCGCTCTCAATCTTCCATCGGCGTGAGGATCTCGACCTCCTCGCCATCGCGGATCGCGGTATAGAAGCACGACCGGCGATTGGTGTGGCAGGCCGGGCCTTCCTGCTCCACCAGCACCAGAAGCGTGTCGCGGTCGCAATCCACCCGCATCTCGCGCAGGCGCTGCACATGGCCCGAGGTCTCGCCCTTTACCCAGAACGATTGCCGCGAGCGCGACCAATAGGTTACGCGCCCTGTTTCGAGTGTCCTCGCAACGCTCTCAGCGTTCATCCATGCCATCATCAGGATATCGCCGGACAGCGCATCCTGCGCGATGGCGGGGATCAAACCGTTGGCGTCATAGGTCAAGCTGGCGGGATCGAATGGCATCTGCTCTTTCCTTCCTGTGGCTCAGGTCCTATCTACGCCGGACGGGCCGAAGGGGAAAGAGATGAGCGACACCGATCTGATCAAGCTCTATTCGCAGCGTATTCTGGCGCTTGCCGCCGATATGCCGGGCACCGATCCGCTGCCCGAGCCCGACGTGACCATGCGCAAGCGCGCGCCGCTTTGCGGCTCCACAGTCGAGGTCGCGCTGACCTGCGCAGACGGCCGCGTGACCGGCTATAGCCAGACCGTACATGCCTGCGCGCTGGGTCAGGCTTCTGCTGCGATCTTCGGGGCCCAGGTCGTGGGCCGTACGCGCGATGAGATCGCGAAGGTGTGCGATCAGCTGGCCGAGATGCTCAAGGGCGGCCCTGTCCCCGATGCGCCCTTCGGCGATTATGAAGTGCTGCAAGCCGCGCGCGACTACCCCAACCGGCATGGCTCGATCCTGCTCGCCCCCGAGGCGACGCTCGAAGCGCTCGAGCAGTGCTGAGCCGCTAAACTCTCTCCTACGCGATAAAAAAAGCCGCCACTCGAAAGAGCGGCGGCTGAAGGTTGCGCTTTACGGACAGGCGGGGCCTGGGGGACAGGCAAAGCCGCGGGTTTGGGACAGGTGCGGCAGCCAAAAAGCGCGAGGCAGTAACGATGAGACAGGTCGGGCTTAGAGGAGCCCCGGCAGCCAAAGCGCCATGATGAAGCTTGCGCAAAGCGCGATGCCCCCCACGGCGTCGGCCAACAGCGTGCTGTGATTGCGGTCGAGAAGCTCCTTGATTTCCTTGGCCATCTGGCACCTCCATTCCCTTTGTTGCTACTTTGTTCTCATAATTGACGTCGCGTGTAAAGAACTTTTTAGGAACATTTGAGAACACTGGAGGAGAACGTGAGTCGAACCGGGCTCAGCCGATTCCGATCAGGCGGATCGCACGGTCCTGTTCCATCAGCCACAGCAGCACCCGCGCCGCCTGTCCGCGCGGGCCGCTCAGCTCGGGATCGTCGGACAGGAGCTTGCGCGCATCCGACTGCGCCACCGCCATCAGACCGGCCTGACGTTCAAGGTCCGCCACGCGGAAACGCGGCAGGCCCGACTGCGCCGTGCCGATCACATCGCCCGCGCCCCGCATGGCGAGGTCTTCCTCGGCGATGCGGAACCCGTCCTCGCTTTCGCGCAGGATCGACAGGCGGCGTTCGGCCGTCTCGCTCAGCGGGCTCTGGTAGATCATCAGGCAGGTCGAGGCCGCGGCGCCGCGCCCGACCCGCCCGCGCAGCTGATGGAGCTGCGCGAGACCGAAACTCTCGGCCCGCTCGATCACCATGATCGAGGCGTTGGGCACGTTCACGCCCACCTCGATCACCGTCGTCGCGACCAGCACGCGTGTCTGCCCTTTCACGAAAGCCGCCATCGCGGCGTCTTTCTCGGCGGAGGGCATCTGGCCGTGAACCAGCCCCACGACATCGTCGCCAAGCGCTGCGCGCAGCGCCAGAAAGCGGTCGGTGGCGGAGCTCAGATCGACGCGCTCGCTCTCTTCGACCAGCGGGCAGACCCAATAAGCCTGCCGCCCCTCGGCCACCGCCTTGCGCAGATGCTCGACCACCTCTCCCATCCGCTCCATCGCGACGAGCGCGGTCTTGACCGGCGTCCGACCCGGTGGCTTCTCGTCGAGAAGGCTCACATCCATGTCACCATATTGCGCCAGCGCGAGCGAGCGCGGGATCGGCGTCGCGGTCATGACCAGCACGTCGACCGCCTGCCCCTTGGCACCCAGCTCCATCCGTTGCGCCACACCGAAGCGATGCTGTTCGTCGATCACGGAAAGCCGCAAATCCTGAAATTCCACGTCTTTCTGAAAAACCGCATGGGTGCCCACGAGGATACCAATCGCGCCCGAGGCCAGATCGGCGAGCTTGCGCGCCCGCTCCGCCCCCTTGTCGCGCCCGGTCAGAATCTCCAGCCGGACGCCCGCCGCCTCGGCCAGCGGCGCCAGACCTTCCAGATGCTGGCGCGCGAGAATTTCCGTGGGCGCCATCATCACGCCCTGCCCGCCAGCCTCGACCGCCGTCAGCAGCGCCATGAAGGCGACCAGCGTCTTGCCCGCGCCGACATCGCCCTGCAGCAGCCGGTTCATTCGCCGCTCGGAGCCCATATCGCCCGCGATTTCGGCGATCGCGCGGGTCTGCGCACCGGTCGGCTTGTACGGCAGGCTGGCCAGAACCTGCGCCGAGAGCTTGCCCGTGCCGCGCGTCACCCGACCCTTCTTGCGCCGCGACTGGCGCCGCGCGAGCGCGAGTGTCATCTGATGCGCGAAAAGCTCGTCATAGGCGAGGCGCGCGCGCGCCGGCGCCGTGGCCGCGAGATCGTCAATCTTTTCAGGGTGATGCGCCGTTTGCACCGCGTCGCGCCAATCCGGCCAGCCCTCGCGGCGCTTGAGCGCAGCGTCGATCCATTCGGGCAGGTCCGGCGCACGCGCCAAGGCCCCCTCGGCCGCCTTCGCCATCAGCTTTTGCGTGACGCCCGCGGTGAGCGGATAGACCGGCTCGAAGCGGGGCATCTCGCCCGCATTTTCGGGCGGCAGGATGTAATCGGGATGCACGATCTGCGCCTGCCCGTCATAAATCTCGAGCTTGCCCGAAATGATCCGCCGCGCCCCGTTGGGCATCTGTTTCGCGAGCCAGTCGCCCCGCGCGCGGAAGAAGACCAGCGTGATGTCGCCCTGCGCGTCATGGCATAGAACCCGGTCTGGCGCGCCCTGTTTACGCGCAGGGCTATGGGCTCCGATCGTCACTTCGACGGTGACGGTGGTGCCCGCGGGCACGCCTTGCACGGTCGCAACAGGACGGCGGTCGATCACCGAATAGGGCAAGGTAAACAACACGTCGCGCGGGCGGGTGATCCCCAACCCCTCGAAATGCTTGGCCGTTTTCGGACCGACGCCCGCGAGACTGTCGAGCTCGGCGAAGAGCTCGAACAGTTCGGAGGGCCGGGTGCTCATGCGCCCCCCGCGAGCGCGATCCATTCATCCTCGTCGATGACGCGGATGTTAAACTCGGCCGCTTTCTTGGCTTTCGATCCAGCGCCCGGCCCCGCGACGAGCAGGTCGGTCTTGGCGCTGACGGACCCCGAGACCTTCGCGCCAAGCGCCTCCGCCCGCGCCTTCGCCTCGGCCCGGGTCATCTTCTCCAGCGTCCCGGTGAAAACGACGGTGAGGCCCGAAACCGGACTGTCGGATTTCGGCTTCTCGGCCTCCTCGACACTCAGATGCGCGGTGAGACGGTCGATCGAGGCGCGCTCGGCCTCTTGCTGGAACGTCGTCACGACCGAGGTCGCGAGCGTCTCGCCGACCCCGTCGATCGAGATCAGATCGTCCCATTCCGGGCCCTGGCCGCAGTCTGCCTGCGTCATCGCGGTCTCGAACGCGTCCCACGTGCCGTAATGTGTGGCGAGCATCCCTGCGCTCGTCTCACCGACATGACGGATGCCGAGCGCGAAGATCAGGCGTTGCAGCGGAATCCTGCGTTTCTCTGCGATGGCGGCAAAGAGGTTGCGCGCCGATTTCTCTCCCCAGCCCTCGCGGTTCTTGAGCTGCTGGATGCCCTGCCCGTAGCGCTCTTCCAGCGTGAAGATGTCGGCAGGTTCCTTGATCCAGCCATCCTCGTAGAATTGCTCGACCTGTTTCGCGCCGAGACCTTCGATGTCGAAAGCCGCGCGCGAGACGAAATGTTTCAGCTTTTCGACCGCTTGCGCAGGGCAGATCAGCCCGCCGGTGCAGCGGCGCACCGCATCGCCCTCTTCGCGGATCGCCTCGGATCCGCAGCGGGGGCAATGGGTCGGAAAGTCGTAGGGCACCGCGTCTTCGGGGCGGCGCGCGAGATCGACATCGGCGATCTTCGGGATCACGTCCCCCGCGCGATAGACCTGCACCCAGTCGCCGACGCGGATATCCTTGCCGCCGCGAATTTCCGCGCCCTTGGAATCGCGCCCGGCGATGTAATCTTCGTTATGCAGCGTCGCGTTCGAGACGACCACGCCGCCCACCGTCACCGGCGTCAGCCGCGCGACCGGCGAGAGCGCGCCGGTGCGACCGACCTGAATGTCGATCCCTTCGAGCTGCGTCCAGGCAAGCTCGGCGGGGAATTTATGCGCGATCGCCCAACGCGGCGTGGTCGAGCGGAAGCCCAAACGGCGCTGCAGCGCGAGGTCGTTCACCTTGTAGACGACGCCGTCGATATCGTAGCCGAGCGTGGCGCGCTTTGCCTCGATCTCGCGGTAATGGGCGAGCATGTCAGCAGGTCCGTCGCAAAGCTCGGTCAGCGGGTTGGTCTGGAAGCCGAGGGATTGCAGCCGCGCGATGGCCTCGATCTGGGTCTCGGCCAGCGGCGCGGAAAGCTCCCCCCAGGCATAGGCAAAGAACTTCAGAGGGCGCGACGCGGTCACTTTCGGGTCGAGTTGGCGCAAGGATCCAGCGGCGGCGTTGCGCGGATTGGCGAAACGCTTTTCGCCCGCGGCCTCGTTGCGGCTGTTGAGCGCCTCGAAATCGGCATGGCTCATATAGACTTCGCCGCGCACTTCCAGCACGTCCGGCGCATCCGCGATCGAGGTCGGAATGTCGTCGATGGTGCGTGCGTTCTCGGTCACGTTCTCGCCGACCGCACCGTCGCCGCGCGTGGCGGCATGGATCAGCTTGCCCTTCTCGTAGCGGATCGAGAGCGACAGCCCGTCGATCTTCGGCTCGGCCGTGTAGTTCAGCTTTGCGTCGGATTTCAGACCGAGGAAGCTGCGGACGCTTTCGTCGAACTCGGTCACCTCCTCGTCAGAAAAGGCATTGGCCAGGCTCATCATGCGGATCGCATGGGTGATCTTGCCGAAGCCTTCCGCGAGTTGGCCGCCAACCTGTTCGGTGGGCGATTGCTCGGATTTCAACGCGGGAAATTTCGCCTCGATCGCTGCGAGGCGTTGCTTGAGCGCGTCATATTCCGCATCCGAAATCTCGGGCGCATCATGAGTATGATAGGCGGTATTAGCCGCCTCGATCTTGGCGATCAGGCTGGGCATTTCTGCGCGGGCCTCGGCCTCGCTCAGCGCGTCGATCCCGGTGCGGCTTGGCTCGGACATGGAAAACCCCCTCGTGCTGACCTTGGTTTAGGCAAGCGCCGAGGGGGCGTAAAGAGCCGTGACGACGGAGATCGCCGGCTTTGTGAAGTCAGGCGCCCATGGCGATGCGCCGCTCCAACTCCGAAGGGTCGGGATCGCGCAGCACGTAGCCACGGCCCCAGACGGTTTCGATGTAATTCTCGCCCTCGGTGGCATCGGCGAGTTTCTTGCGCAGCTTGCAGATGAAAACGTCGATGATCTTCAATTCGGGCTCATCCATGCCGCCATAGAGGTGGTTGAGGAACATCTCCTTCGTCAGGGTCGTGCCTTTGCGCAGGCTCAGGAGTTCGAGCATCTGGTATTCCTTGCCGGTCAGATGCACCGGCTTGCCATCGACCTCGACCGTCTTCGCATCGAGATTGACCGAGATCTTGCCGGTGCGGATGATCGATTGCGCATGGCCCTTGGACCGGCGGATGATCGCGTGAATGCGCGCCACCAGTTCCTCGCGGTGAAAGGGCTTCGTCATGTAGTCATCGGCGCCGAAGCCGAATCCCTTGATCTTGTTTTCGGTATCGTCGGCCCCGGTGAGGATCAGAATCGGCGTGTCGATCTTCGACAGGCGCAGCTGGCGCAACACCTCGTGCCCGTTCATGTCGGGCAGATTGAGGTCAAGCAGGATCAGGTCGTAATCGTAGAGTTTCGCGAGATCGATGCCTTCTTCACCCAGATCGGTGCAATAGACGTTGAGATTCGCATGGGTCAGCATCAATTCGATACTGCGCGAGGTCGTCGGGTCGTCTTCCACCAATAAAATACGCATTCTGGGTTCTCCGCATTAATCCCTCGATCAGGTCGAGACTTACATCAAATGGTTAACACCGGGTTACCTTCTCACGTTTCCGCGAGGGTGCAACCTAAAGCTGTTTGAGCTTCTGGATCGCGGTCACCTTAAGCCCTTGAATCCCGTGCCTTTCGATCGCTTCGATCCAGAGGTCGAGCTCCTCGTCGGAGAGCCCGTAGCGCTCCAGCACCTCATCGCGCGAGATCAGATCATGCGCGACCGCCTGCACGATTACGGCTTTTCGGCTGGCCACCCATCTTCGGGTTTTCGGAGAAGGCAGATCTGCACGGGTCAGGATCGTGCCGTCGGCGAGGGTCACCGCGCGCGGGCCGTCGACTTTCTTGAGATACATGGGCTCACCCCTTCAAGCTCTTCACGCCGGCCACATTGGTGCGCACGCCGTTAACACTGCGTGAAACGCGGGGTTGAGAGTGGGTCGCATTTTCCTATATTGCTGCACGTCTCGTTAAAGGACGCTTCATCATGCCCAAGGATCTGCCGCTCAATTCGCTCGGTTTCGCCAAACCGCCCGCGGACACCCGCGTCGTCGTCGCCATGTCGGGCGGCGTCGATAGCTCGGTCGTGGCCGCGAAACTCGCCGAGGAAGGCTATGACGTGGTGGGCGTGACGCTGCAGCTTTACGACCACGGCGCGGCGCTGGCCAAGAAAGGCGCGTGCTGCGCGGGGCAGGATATCCACGATGCCCGCCGCGTCGCCGAGGAGATGGGCTTCCCGCATTACGTGCTCAATTACGAGAACACGTTCCGCGAGGCGGTGATCGACGAATTCGCCGACGCCTATCTGGGTGGCGCGACGCCGGTGCCCTGCATCCGCTGCAACGAGCGCGTGAAGTTCAAGGATCTGCTGGAGACGGCGAAGGATCTCGATGCCGATTGCATGGCGACGGGCCATTACATCCAGCGCAAGGACGGCGCGGCCGGGCCCGAGTTGCATTGCGCGGCCGATCCGAACCGCGATCAGAGCTATTTCCTGTTCTCGACCACGCCGGAGCAGCTCGATTACCTGCGCTTCCCGCTGGGCCACCTGCCCTCGAAGGATGCGACGCGGGAACTGGCGGCGAAATACGGGCTGGCGGTGGCCGACAAGCCCGACAGTCAGGATATCTGCTTCGTGCCGAACGGGAACTACGCAAGCGTCATCGAGAAGCTGCGCCCCGGCGCCGCCGATCCCGGCGATATCGTCGACATGGAGGGCAACGTGCTCGGCCAGCATCGCGGCGTGATCCATTACACGATCGGTCAGCGGCGCGGGCTCGGCATCGGCGGACTGGAAGATCCGCTTTACGTTGTGAAGCTCGACCCCGAGACGCGCCATGTCGTCGTCGGCCCGAAAGAGGCGCTGTCGACCCGCACCATCCCCGTGCGCGAGATCAACTGGCTAGGCGACGAGCCCTTCACCTCGCGCGAGGAATGGCACCTGAAGGTCAAGGTCCGCTCGACCCGCCCGCCGCGCGAGGCGATCATCCGCCCCGTCTCGGAGACCGAGGCCGAGGTCGAACTGGTCGTGCCAGAGGAAGGCGTCAGCCCCGGACAGGCCTGCGTGTTCTACGCGCCCGAGGACAGCCGCATCTTCGGCGGCGGCTGGATCTACAAGAAGTAAGCCCGCAAACTGGCCGCAAACGGCACTGCGCGCGGCGAGCCCCTCCGGCTTGCCGCGCCAACGCGTTTTCGGATCGCTCAGACCGGCACGCCGCCGAGGCTCACCCCGTGCTTGCCGACCCGAGGCGTCACTTTTTTCCGACCGCCTTGGCGAGCGCTTCGCCCTCTTCGGTGGCAGAGCGCACCGCGCGTTCCGCGATCCCCGTCATCGAGGTGGCGAGCTTGGTCATCTCGGCGGTGTAATCGCTGGCCGTACGCTGCCAGAACTCACCCCAGAGCGTCATCGCGCGCATCGGATCGGCAGTTTCCGACAGCTGGTTGACCATCTCCTGATCACGCTCGAACCGGGCTTTCAGGAATTCGAGCAGTTCGATGTTCTGCGCGATCATCGATTCCATCATTTTGAGCTGCGGTGCCATCACCGAGCTTACCGAACCCATATCCGGCACCGGCATGCAGCCGGCCATGTTCATGCCGGGTGGGGATTTCTTCTCTGCCATGTAAGCCTCCCTTGTGACTGGATAGCGCAACCCTAACATGGGCGCGCCGAAGATCGTTTGATTTGGAACAATCGTCGCGCGAAAAGCTTGCCCTAGGGCGATTGCCGAAAATTTGGGCCGGGCGCGCGCCCTCGCGTATGCATTTCGAGCGTTACCGTAAGTGAAAGACCGATGGCCGAGCCGCTTCTGATCCCGCGCCCCGAGGGGCTCTATTGCCCGAGCGGCAATTTCTACATCGACCCGAGTCGTCCCGTGGCGCGTGCGCTGATCACGCATGGCCACGCCGATCACGCGCGCGCAGGCCACGGGCATGTACTGGCCACGCGCCAGACGCTGGAGATCATGGCGATCCGCTATGGCGAGGATTTCGCAGGACAGCGGCAGGCTTACGAGGGGCCGCTCTCGGTGGGGGGCGTGGATGTCAGCTTTCATCCGGCGGGGCATGTGCTCGGCTCGGCGCAGATCGCGATCACGCATAAGGGGCAGCGCCTCGTGGCCTCGGGCGATTACGCGCGCGTCGCGAACCCGTCCTGCGCGCCTTTCGAGCCGGTGCCATGCGACACGTTCATCACCGAGGCCACCTTCGCGCTGCCGGTCTTCAAGCATCCCGATCCTGCCGAAGAGATGGCGAAGCTGATGGCCTCGATGCGCGCAGCCCCCGAGCGACCGCATCTGGTGGGTGCCTATGCGCTGGGCAAGGCGCAGCGCGTCATCATGCTCGCGCGCGAGGCGGGCTATGACGCGCCGATCTACATCCACGGCGCGCTGCAGCGGCTCTGCGACTACCACCTGGAGCAGGGCATCCCCTTGGGCGATCTGCGCCCCGCCACGATGGACAAGGCAGAGGCGCGGGAGCTGCGCGAGGCGCTGGTGATCGCGCCGCCCTCGGCCTTTTCTTCGCCTTGGGTGCAGCGCTTCGCCGACCCGGTGATCTCTTTCGCCTCGGGCTGGATGCAAATCCGCGCCCGCGCCCGCCAGCGCGGGGTCGAGCTGCCGCTGGTGATCTCGGACCATATCGACTGGGTGGACCTTACGCGCACGGTGCGCGAGATCGACCCGTCCGAGCTGTGGATCACCCATGGCCGCGAGGAGGCGCTGATGCGCTGGGCGGAACTGGAGGGGCGCGTGGCCCGTCCGCTCCATCTTGTGGGCTACGAGGAGGAGCCAGAATGAAAGCCTTCGCGGTCCTTCTCGAACGTCTCGCCTTCACGCCGGGGCGCAACGCCAAGATCGACGCGCTGGCCGATTACCTGCGCCACGCGCCCGACCCCGAGCGCGGCTATGCGCTTGCGGCGCTCACCGGAGAACTGGAACTGGGCCGCGCGCAACCTGCGGTCCTGCGCGCGATGGTGGGCGAACGGGTCGATCCCGAGCTGTTCGCGCTGTCCTATGACTACGTAGGCGATCTGGCGGAGACGATCGCACTCATCTGGCCGCAGGAAGACACGCCCCAGGACCTCGATCTGGTGGAGATCGTCGAGACCCTGCAGGACACGCCCAAGACCCGCGTCGGGCCGCTGATCGCCGGGTGGCTGGACCGGCTCGAGCCCTCGGAACGCTATGCGCTCTTGAAACTCGCGACCGGGGGGCTGCGCGTGGGCGTCTCGGCGCGGCTTGCCCGGGTGGCTCTGGCCTCGCTCGGCACGCCCGAACTTGAGGAGATCGAGGAAATCTGGCACGGGCTATCGCCGCCCTATCAGCCGCTTTTCGACTGGATCGAGGGCGGCGAAAAGCCCGAGCGCGCGGGCTTCGCGCCGTTCCGGCCGGTGATGCTGTCGACGCCGACCGATCTCGACGCGCTCACCGATTTGACGCCCGACGACTTCGCCGCCGAGTGGAAATGGGACGGCATCCGCGTGCAGGCCGTGGCCGAGGGCGGCGAGAGGCGGCTTTATTCGCGCACCGGCGAGGATATTTCGGGGGCCTTTCCTGATGTAGTCGCGCATATGGCATTCGACGGCGCGCTCGATGGCGAGTTGATCGTACGGCGCGGCGATCAGGTGGCGCCATTCGGCGATCTGCAGAAGCGGCTGGGGCGGAAGTCTCCGGGCAAGGCGATGCTCGCCTCCCACCCGGCGGCACTGCGGCTCTACGATATCCTGATCGCGGGCGAGGAAGATCTGCGCCCCCTGCCCTTCGAGGCCCGCCGCACCCGGCTGGAAGCGTTTGTTGCTGACCTCAACCCCGAGCGCTTCGACGTCTCGGAACTGCTGCCCTTCGACACTTGGGAGGATCTCGCCGAGTTACGCGAAGCGCCGCCCGAGGTGGTGATCGAGGGCGTGATGCTGAAACGTCGCGATACGCCCTACATGGCGGGCCGCCCCAAGGGGCCGTGGTTCAAGTGGAAGCGCGACCCGCGGATCATCGACGCAGTGATCCTCTATGCGCAACGCGGGCATGGCAAACGCTCGGGCTTCTATTCCGATTTCACCTTCGGCGTCTGGGAGGGAGAGCATCTCGTGCCCGTGGGCAAGGCCTATTCCGGCTTTACCGATGAGGAACTGCGCAAGCTCGACCGTTTCGTGCGCAATCACACGGTGGAACGCTTTGGCCCGGTGCGGTCCCTGTCGCCCGATCTGGTGGTGGAGGTCGCCTTCGAGGGGCTCAACCGCTCCACCCGACATAAATCCGGCGTCGCGATGCGCTTCCCGCGCATCTCGCGAATCCGCTGGGACAAACCCCCAGGTGAGGCCGACCGGATCGAGACGCTGCGCGCGATGCTGCCCGAGGTCGAGCAGCCCTAGCGGGTCATCACGTACGCCCCCGGCGCATCGCAGAGCGCGCGGTATTTGCGCCCCTTGCCCATCGCGGGCGGCGCGATCTCGGACCCGTCCCCGGTCTTGCGCAGCCATTTCGCCCAAGGCTCCCACCACGACCCTTCGCGGGGCGCACATTCCGAGGCCCAGTCCACGGCGGAGGGATGCGGCATGCCGGGGCGATGCTCCATCAGGCGGTAATGCGCCCGCGGCGCGCCCGGCGGACGCACGATCCCGGTATTGTGCCCGCCCGAGACCAGCGCGAAATTCACCGCTCCCGGCAGAGACCATGTCAGCTTGAAGACCGAGTGCCACGGCGCGATGTGATCAGCCTCGGTCGCGACGGCGAAGACCGGCGTCTCGATATCCTGCAGGAAGACCGGCACGCCGCGCGTATCCATGCGTCCCTCTGCCAGATCGTTGTCGAGAAACAGCCGGCGCAGATATTGCGAATGCATCCGGTAGGGCATCCGCGTCGCGTCGTGGCTCCACGAGGCCAGCGCGCTGTCCGTCTCGCGCTCGCCCATCAGGTAGGTATGAACCGCCTGCGACCAGATCAGATCCTTCGACTTGAGCATGGTGAAAGTGCCCGCCATCGCGGTCTTGTCGAGATAGCCCTCCTCCCACATCATATCTTCGATAAGGCTCAGCTGGTCTTCATTGGTGAACAGGCTCAGCTCCCCGGCCTCGGTGAAATCGACCTGCGCAGCCAGCATCGTCAGCGAGGCCAGCCGCTCGTCGCCATCGCGCGCCATCGCCGCCGCCGCGACCGACAGGAGCGTCCCGCCGAGGCAATAGCCCAGCCCGTGAACCTTCTCCGCACCCGTGATCGCGCAGACCGCATCGAGCGCCGTCATCACGCCCTTCTCGCGGTAGTCGTCGAAGCCCAGATCGCGGTCGCCCTCGTCGGGATTTTTCCAAGAGATCGCGAAAACGGTAAAGCCTTGCCCCACGAGCCAGCGGATCAGCGAATTCGTCTCCTCCAGATCGAGGATGTAATATTTCATGATCCAGGCCGGCACGATCAGCAGCGGCACCGAATGGACCTTCTCGGTGCGCGGTTCGTATTGCAGCAGCTCGATCAGATCGTTGCGCAGCACCACCTTGCCCGGCGTCAGCGCCACATCGGTCCCCGGGATCAGCGTGGGTTCCGGCTTGGTATCGCCGGTGAGCGCCTTGAACGCATCCTCGCCCCAATAGCGCGCCCCGCGCAGGAGGTTCACCCCGCCTTCCTTCAACGTCCGCTCGATCACTCGCGGATTGGTCGCGATGAAATTCGTGGGCGCCACCATGTCGAGCCATTGGCGCGCGTAGAACTGCATCATCTGTTCGTGCCGGGCCTCGACCCCGCGCACGTCCGTCGTGGCGTTGTGCCACCATTGCTGGGCATGCAGGAAACTCTGCGCGTAGAGGGCGTACGGAAACTGCTGCCAGTCGGGCGCGGAGAAACGGCGGTCCTGCGGCAGCGGTTCGAGCGGCTGCGCCTCGACATCGTCGCTGCTGTGCGGCGCCATTGCGCGCAACAGGTGCATCCATTTGCGCCCGGCCTTCCAGCCAAGCTCGGCCTGTTTGCCGGGGCTGAGGGCCAGATGCGTCGCCCAATCGGCCCAGGCGAGGCTCAGCGAGATCGGAGACAGCCCGCCCTCGGCCCGGCCCATCAACGCGTGAGAGAGACGGTCGAGCGCCTCGAAGGAGGCCAGCGCCGCGCTGTGTTCCTCGGTACGGGGCTGATCGGCGCCCGCGAGCTTGCTCACCACATTGGCCGATCCCGCGCCCGCCGTCGCGCCCTTGCGCGGCGACACCTTGCGTGACGTCCCCTTGCGCGGCGGCATCTTGTCCCCGGCCAGATCCTTCATCCCGCTGTCTCCTGCCTGTGCGATTCCACGCCAAACCTAGCGCAGAAAGCATGACATTGGTTTGACCTGACGCAAGGGAGGACGCGCCCGCGGCACCTCACGGAAAACCGGCGCGATCTCACATGAACGGGAGGCAAATGAAATATCGGAACTGCGGCATTGCTGCATCGGTTCTCCCTGCACATCTCGAGACGCAAGGGCATAGGCAAGATGGCAGGCCGGGATACGCCACCCCCGGACATCGCCGTCGAGCGCAGATGCCTCGCGACATTCGGAAAGGCCGGGTTTCTCTCTCTCCCCCTCCCTGCCCGGGTTTCCGCGACGACCTGCTTCCGGGTTCTCTCGTCTCTCCTGCCCGGAAGCAGGCCCCATCACTCCCAACTCCCCGCCCGTTCTCGGGCGGGGTTTTTCTTTGCCGATCTCACCTGCGCGATAAAGCACGGCGCTCTGCGCGCGCCCGGCGGGGTGACACCGCGCGGCAAAGTGCTAGCTATGCCCGGTCATGCTGAGCAGGCTTCGCGAAAATATCATTCCGCTGACGGTGGCGCTGTCGCTCCTGATGGAGCTGATCGACGCGACCGTGCTGGCCACCGCGATCCCGGTGATCGCGCGGGACCTCTCGGTGCCGGTGCTGTCGCTCAAGATGGCGATGGCGACCTACCTGATCGCGCTCGCGGCCTTCGTGCCGATTTCCGGCTGGATCGCGGATCGGATCGGCGCACGACGAACGTTTCTGGCCGCGATGGGTGTGTTTCTCGTGGCCTCGCTCCTCTGTGCGATCCAGACGAGCGTGACAGGGCTCGTGCTGGCCCGCGCGCTGCAGGGCATCGGGGCCGCAATGATGAGCCCGGTGGGCCGGCTCATCGTGCTGCGCCACACCTCCAAGGAGGAGATGACCCGCGCGATGGTCTATGTCACCCTGCCCGCGCTGATCGGCCCGGCGCTGGGCCCCTTCGTCGGCGCGACGGTGACGACCTTCCTTGGCTGGCGCTCGATCTTCCTGATGAACCTGCCACTGGGCGCGCTGGCGATCTGGCTGACGCTGCGCCACATGCCCGCCGACGGCCCGCCCGAGCCGAAACCATTCGATTTTCCGGGCTTCGTGCTCTCTGCCGTAGGTCTGGCCTCCGTGATGACAGGGTTTTCCGCGTTGGGCGAGCATATCCTGCCGTGGCAGGCCGCAGTCGCCCTCAACGTCGCGGGCGTGGCCCTGCTGGTCCTCTACTGGCTGCGCGCGCGCAATACGTCCGAGCCGCTTCTCGATCTGCGGCTGTTCCGGCACAGGACGTTCGACGTTTCGATCACCGGCGGGCTGATATTCCGGCTGTCGAACGGGGCGATCTCGCTTCTGCTGCCGCTGTTCTTCCAGCTGGGGCTCGGCGCTTCCGTGATGGTTTCCGGTGCACTGACGGGTCTGAACGCGGTGGGCGCGGTCAGCCTGCGGACATTCGTGCCGCGCATCCTCGATCGGTTCGGCTTCAAATGGGTGATGATCTGGGCCGCCGTCATACGGGGCGCCACGATCTTCGGCTTCCTCACCGTGACCACCATCCATGACTGGCAGTTGATCCCGCTTCTGCTGATCGGTGGCGCCGCGCAATCGGTGGTCTTCACCGCGATCAACTCCATCGGGTTTGCCGATCTCGACCTGCGCGAGATGAGCCCCGCCACCGCCTTCACCGCGATGAGCCGTCAGGTCTCGCTCGCGCTTGGCATCGCGCTGGCGGGCGTGGTGCTGGAACTGACCGCCGGGGCGGCCGCAACCACCACCGGGGCCGAGATGATCCCGATCCACGCTTTCCTCTGGGGATTTGCCATCGCAGGTGCGACGGGGCCGCTCTCGGCGCTTTATTTCATGCGCTTGCGCCGGGGCGACGCCGACGGGCTGCGTCGCAAGCGCCGGACGGTAGAGCCCTACGGCTCCTCGCGCGAACGCTTCCACGCTCCGCAGTCCAAGGAGGCGCGCGAAGCGGCCGAGTGAGCCTCCAAGAGAGCAGCCGGAAAATCGGGGATGCACAAGGCGTTGAGCCGGTGTAGCGTGGCGCCATGATCAAGCTCGACCCCCGCGATATCGAAATTCTGCGCGTGCTGGCACGCGAGGGCCGCATCACCAAGGCGGCGCTGGCCGAGAAGATCAACCTCTCGCCGACGCCCGCATGGGACCGGCTGAAAAAGCTGGAGAAGGCGGGCCTCATCGCTGGCTATCGCGCGACCTTCAACCTCAAGAAGCTCGGGCCGCATGTGACGCTGTTCGTGGCCGCCGAACTGGCCGATCACACCGCCGCCAGTTTCCAGACCTTCGAGCGGTCGCTCGATCAGCACCCTGAGGTCGTGGGCTGCTGGGCTCTGGGCGGCGGCTTCGACTACCTGATGCAGATCGTGACCCGCGACATCGACGCCTATCAGCGGCTGATCGACTCGATGCTGGACGCGCGGATCGGGATCGCGCGCTACTTCACCTATATCGTCACGAAGGAGGTGAAGAACGCCGCCATGCCGCCCTTCGACCTCTTCGCAGACCAAATGGACTGACGGTCGGCGGTATTTCAGCCCAAATGCGGGGCCCGCGCAGCCCATTCGGACTATTACCCTGTCAAAACGGGCGCAGAGTGATCTCAACCAAGGAGGTCTCTCATGCTCGATACCGCCATTTCCGCCCGTCCCGATATCGCCGACAAGCGCCTTCTGCGCAGCTTTGCCTATGTGAACGGTCGCTGGGTCGCGGGCGAGACGGGCGAGGTGATCCCCGTCACCAACCCCGCCAACTCGGAACGGCTGGGCGACATCACCGCACTCAGCCGCAGCCAGTCGCTAGAAGCCGTCGATGCCGCACAGCGCGCGTTTCTCGATTGGTCGACGACGCTCCCGCAGGAGCGCTCCGCGATTATGCGCCGCTGGTTCGATCTGATCATCGAGGCCAAGGATGACCTCGCGCGGATCATGGTGCTCGAACAGGGCAAACCGCTGAGCGAAGCCATGGGCGAGATCGACTACGCGGCGAGCTTCATCGAATATTACGCCGAAGAGGCCAAGCGCCCGAATATCGAGGGCGTCACCTCGCATCTGCTTGACGCAGAGGTGGAGCTGTGGCTCGAACCGGTGGGCGTCGTGGGCCTCGTCACGCCTTGGAACTTCCCCGCCGCGATGCTCACCCGCAAGGCCGCCGCCGCCATCGCCGCAGGCTGCACCGTGGTCGCGCATCCCTCTCACGAGACGCCCTATTCCGCGCTGGCGCTGGCGGAGCTGGCCGAACGCGCAGGACTTCCCGCAGGCGTGTTCAACGTGCTTACCGGCCACGCCGCCGAGATCGTCGAGCCTTGGGGAGAAGACACTCGTGTTCGCGCGCTGTCCTTCACCGGCTCGACCGAAGTAGGCCGCCTGCTCTATCGCCAATCGGCTCAGACGGTGAAGCGACTGGTCCTCGAACTGGGCGGCCACGCCCCGGTCATCGTCTTCAAGGGTGCCGATCTGGACCGGGCAGTGGAAGAGGTCATCAAGGCGAAATTCGCAACCTCCGGTCAGGACTGCCTCGGCGCGAACCGCATCTATGTCGAGCGCCCCGTCTATGAAGAATTCTGCCGTCGGTTCACCGAGGCCACACAGGCGCTGAGCGTGGGCATCGGCATGGACGACCCCGATATCGGACCGCTGATGAACGAAAAGGCCGTCGCCAAGCAGGAAGAGCATGTCGCCGACGCGCTGGCCAAGGGCGCGAAACTGGCCTGCGGTGGCAAGCGGCTCGACCGCGGCCCGCTGTTCTTCGCGCCGACCGTTCTCACGGATGTGCCCGACAGCGCGAAGATCATGCAGGAGGAAACCTTCGGCCCGGTCGCTCCGATCACCGTCTTCGACACCGAGGAAGAGGTATTCGATCGCGCCAACGCTACCGAATACGGGCTCGTGGCTTACGTCCATAGCCAGAACCCGAAACGCATCTACCGCGCCACCCGCGCGCTGCAATTCGGCATGGTCGCGGTCAACCGCACCAAGGTCACCGGCGCGCCGATCCCGTTCGGCGGCATGAAGCAGTCCGGCCTCGGCCGCGAAGGCTCGCGCCGCGGAATGGAGGAGTTCATGGAAATCAAATACGTCTGCCGCGACTGGGGCTGATCGCCCCGCCCGCCCGGACGCCCCAAGACAAGAAGAAGGAGAGAAAATTGCTGACCAATGACCAACTCGACAAGTGGGATCGCGAAAGCTTCTTCCACCCCTCGACCCATCTCGCCCAGCACGCACGCGGCGAGTCCCCCAACCGCATCGTCACCGGCGGCAAGGGCGTCTTCATCGAGGATCGCGACGGCAACAAGCTGCTCGATGCCTTCGCAGGCCTCTATTGCGTGAACGCGGGCTACGGGCGCACCGAAATCTCCGAGGCCATCGCAGAGCAGGCGAAGGAACTGGCCTATTACCACGCCTATGTCGGCCACGGCACGGAAGCCTCGATCACGCTGGCGCATATGGTCCTCGACCGTGCGCCCGATCACATGTCGAAGGTCTATTTCGGCCTGTCGGGCTCGGATGCGAACGAGACCAACATCAAGCTGGTCTGGTATTACAACAACATCCTGAACCGCCCCGAGAAGAAGAAGATCATCTCGCGCTGGCGCGGCTATCACGGCTCGGGGCTGATGACCGGCTCGCTCACGGGGCTGGAGCTGTTCCACAAGAAGTTCGACCTGCCGCTGAGCCAGGTGGTCCACACCGAGGCGCCCTATTACTTCCGCCGCCCCGATGAGGCGATGTCGGAAGAGGCCTTCACCGCCTATTGCGCCACGGAGCTGGAGCAGCTGATCGAACGCGAAGGCGCCGACACCATCGCCGCCTTCATCGGTGAGCCGGTTCTGGGCACGGGCGGCATCGTGCCCCCGCCGAAAGGCTACTGGGAGGCGATCCAGAAAGTGCTGAACAAATACGACATCCTGCTTATCGCAGACGAGGTCGTGACCGGCTTCGGACGTCTGGGGAGCATGTTCGGCTCGGATCACTACGGCATGAAGCCCGACCTGATCACCATCGCCAAGGGTCTGACCTCGGCCTATGCGCCGCTCTCCGGCACGATCGTGAGCGACAAGGTCTGGAAAGTGCTCGAGCAAGGCACCGACGAGAACGGCCCGATCGGACACGGCTGGACCTATTCGGCACACCCGATCGGGGCGGCGGCCGGTGTCGCGAACCTCGAACTGATCGACAAGCTGGGTCTGGTCGAGAATGCGGGCAAAGTCGGCAAATACCTCAATGACCAGATGCGCGCCGCCATCGGCGAGCACGCGAATGTCGGCGATATCCGCGGCGAAGGGATGCTCTGCGCGGTGGAATTCGTCTCGGATCGCGACAACCGCACCTTCTTCGACGCCTCCGACAAGATCGGCGCGAAGATCGCAGGCGCGATGGTCGAGCGTGGCGTGATCGGGCGTGCGATGCCGCAGGGCGACATCCTTGGCCTCGCCCCGCCGCTGTGCCTGACCGAGGCAGAGGCCGACAAGATCATCGAAGTCACCGCCGATGCCGTGAAATCGGTGCTGGGCTAAGGCCCCTCGGCAGGGGGCGTCTTACGAGGCGAGCTCTGCCAGCCATGCGGCAATCGCCGCGCGGCTGTCGGGATCGGGCGAATGATGCGAGACGATGAAATCGTCGAGCCATTCGCGCCGCTCCTCCGGCGTCTTCGAACCGAGCGCCCAGCCGAGCCGTGCCATCAATCGCTCCGCATCGCGATGACAGCGCGCACAGGATTGCGTGAAAAGCTGCGCCGGATCGGGTTCGGCCAAAGCGCTTCCCGCCCAAAATGTCAGCGTCATCACCAAAAAGACGCGCATCACGCCCTCCCGAGAAACTCCAGAACCGAACGCGCCGCACGAAGGCCGGGCGGTTCGCCGCCCTCGCCCAAACGGCGCATCACCTCTTCCATCGCGGCCATCTGCTCGTCACGCGCCGCGTCTTCTTCCAGCAACTCCAGCATCTTCGCCGAAATCTCGCGCGGCTTGCATTCGGGGCCGAGGAATTCCGGGATCACCCGCGTGTCCGAGACCAGATTGACCAGCGTCACAGTGTCGATCTTGAGCATCCGCGAGATAATATGCCAAGTCAGGAAATTCGCGTCATAGGCGATGACCATCGGCACCCGGTTCGCCGCCAGCTCCAGGCTGACGGTCCCCGAGGCCGCCAGAGCGATATCGGCGGCGGCGAAAGCCGCGCGCTTGTCATCGGCATTCTCGACCACGATCGGCGCGACCGGCCAGCGCGCCGTCATCTCGCGCACCATCGGCGCCACGCCCCGCACCGTCGGCAGCACGACGCGCAGCCCCGGCTCGCGGTCGCGCAGCTGCATCAGCGCCTCGTCGAACCGTGCCCCGAGCCGCTTTACCTCGCCGCGCCGCGAGCCCGGCAGACACAGCGCCAGCGGTTGATCCTCGCCGATCATATGGGTCTCGCGGAAGGCCGCCGCGTCCGCACCGGTCGCACGCGGTTCGGCGACGACGGGATGGCCCACGAAATCGCAACTCATCCCGGCGGCTTCCATATAGGGCGGCTCGAAAGGCAGCAGCGCGAGCACGTGATCGACCACCCGCGCCATCTTCTGCGCACGCCCCGGACGCCACGCCCAGACCGAAGGCGCCACATAGTGGATCACCTTGAGATCAGAGCTTTTTTCCTTCACCAGCCGCGCGACGCGAAGGCAGAAATCGGGACTGTCGATGGTGATCAGCGCTTCGGCGCCGCTATCGATCACATGATCCGCGGTCTCGGCGATGCGACGTTTCAGATGGCGGTATTTCGGCAGGACTTCCATCAGCCCCATGACCGAAAGCTCTTCCATCGGGAAGAGGCTGGTCAGGCCCTGCGCGCCCATTTCCTCGCCGCCAATGCCGGACCATTCGACCTGCGGCGCAAGCTCGTTAATCCCCGCCATCAGGGCGCCGCCGAGCTTGTCGCCCGAAGCCTCGCCCGCGATGACGTAGAGCCTCATGACGCCCGCGCCCAGAGAAAGAGGCCCGCTTCCTCGGCGGCCTCGATGACCGCGTCGCGGTCGAGAAGCATCACGCCGCCCGCCTCGAAGGCGATGCCGGACAGGCCAGCAGCAGCGGCGTTCTTCACCGTCTCAACGCCAATGGCGGGCAGATCGGCGCGACGGTCCTGATCGGGTTTCGGCGCCTTGTAGAAGACCCCTTTCACCGCCTTAAGATCGCCGCGCAAGCCTTTGTGGTGACGCACGAAATCAAGCATTGCATCGGTGCCCGGCAGTGTCTCGACGGCAAGGCAAAGCCCGCGCCCAACGACCGCCCCTTGACCGATATCCGAAGCCCCAAGCGCGGCCACGATTTCGGCGCCACGCTCGGCGTCGTCTTCGTCCACGGCGGACGGTTTGCCGCACAGCACCCCCGCCTCGGGCAGCAATGCCGGCACTATTTCATGCGCGCCGACGACCTCCAGATCGAACTCCTCGAAGACCTCGATCACCGCCCGCAACGTCGCATCGTCGCCCGCCTGCATCGCCATGGCGAGACGCGGCACCAGTTGCGCCGAGCGCGGATCGAACTGCTCGGGGTCGATCGCCGGTCGCTGCATCGCGCCGGCGAACACCACTCGCTCGATCCCGCGATCGGCCAGTTCGTCGAGAAACGGCACCAGCCGCTCGATCCGGAATCGCAGGTGATCGCCATCCAGATCGCAGGGCGCGCCGATCATCTCGCAAACGAGGATGTCCGGCACGGCCTCTTGCACGATCGCGGGCAGACGGCCAGAGCCGGCGATCAGCGCGGTATGCTTGCCCCCGCTCATTTGCCGGGCGTCAGGAAGCTGCGCTCGGACGGGCCGAGGATGAAGTCGAGCACTTCGCGCGCCAATTCGCCCTCGACACCCTCATCGGACAGGGTTCGCGCGCTTTCGCGGAAGCTGCCCTGACCGAGCGCCTCGACGGTCTTGCGCAATGCCGAGATTTCCTCGCGCGGGGTTCCACGACGCTTCAGGCCCACGAGGTTCAGCCCTTCGAGCCCGGCGCGGGGCCCTGCGACCAGCGCGTGCGGAATAACATCCGCCGTCACCATCGACAGCGCGCCGATGATTGCGCCGCGCCCGATGCGGACGAACTGGTGCACGCCCGAGAGGCCCCCGACGATCACGTCATCGCCCAGCACGCAATGCCCCGCCACCGCGACCGAATTCACCAGAATGACCCGATCGCCCAGCTTGCAGTCATGCGCGACGTGGCACGACGACATGAAGAGCCCGTCATCGCCGATCTCGGTCAGCCCGCCGCCGCCCTCCGTGCCGGTATTCATCGTCACGTATTCGCGGATGCGGTTGCGCTTGCCGATCTTCAGCCGCGTCTTCTCGCCGTTGAATTTCAGATCCTGCGGGATCTGCCCGAGCGAGGCGAAAGGAAACACCTCCGTCTCGTCGCCGATCTCGGTCGCGCCTTGCACGACGACATGGCTTTGCAACGACACGCCGCGGCCGAGCACGACCTCGGGCCCGACCACGCAGAACGGACCGATCCGGCAGTCCGGACCGATCACCGCCCCGGGCTCGACCACCGCGGAGGCGTGAATCTGCGCGCTTGGGTCAATGCTCATGCATTCAGCCCTGAAGGTCCATCATCGCGGTGAACTCGGCTTCGGCGGCCAGTTCGCCATTCACCGTACCCCGGCCCTCGAATTTCCAGATCTTGCCGCCGCCACGCTTCACGGAGACGTGCAGCTCCAGCACGTCGCCCGGAACCACCTTGCGACGGAACTTGCACTTGTCGATACCCATGAAATAGGTCAGCAGCGGCTTGTCGATCACGTCGAGCGAAATCCCCACGACGACCGCCGAGGTCTGCGCCATCGCCTCGACGATGGTGACACCGGGCATGATCGGCTCTTCCGGGAAGTGGCCCTGGAAATGCGGCTCGTTCGCGGTGACGTTCTTGATTCCGACCGCGCCCTTGTTCGGAACGATGTCACGCACCTTGTCGATAAGCAGGAACGGATAACGATGCGGAATGATGCGCTTGATGAGCGACAGATCGGCTTCGGTATAGGGGGCGGGTTCGGTCATGAGCTGTCCTCGTTCTCGGGCAAATTGCGCCTGCGGCCGCATTAGGGCGCCGCATCACGCAATCGTCGCTTTTGGCTTGTTGCTAGCAATCGCGGCCTCGCTTGGCAAGCAGCGCGCGCCTGCTATTGCCCCGGCTTGGTGTCCGTCGGAGTGGCCTGAGTACCATCTACCACCGGCAGACCGAGCGGCAATCCGGGCGCATCGCGGGTCGCCCCGTCCAGCGTGGAATTGCCGTTGCCCTTGGGCTTCGTGTTCGGCGTCGTGTCCACGAAAACGCCTGCCTCGCCACTCGAATCCGTCGTCGCGCCATTCGCAGGTTGATCCGGAGCGGGCTGGGAAGGCGCCGCCTGACTCGAAGGCGCGGGCGTATCGGTCGCCGCACCCGCGCTGTCATTGGAGGCGGGCGGGACCAGAGGCGTCACGCGCCCGGCCCCGTCGCCGATTTCCTTATCGACCCGCGCGCCGAGTTCCTGCGTCACGTCGGCCTGCGCGAGCCCGCGGATGATCGCGCGGGAATCGAGCACCACGACCGCACCGCGCGCCCGCAGTACCTCGTCGAGCAACGGCACCACCGTTTGGACGAAGGTCTGGTGCTCCTGATTGAGCTGGCGCTGGATCGCATCGGCCTTGGCCTTCTGGGCCTGACGAATATCGGTTGCCCGCTTGTCGAACGCATCGGCGGCTTTCTGGAACGCGTCCGAAGGCATCGTCAGCCTCTCCTCGGTGAGCTTTCGCTCCTCCGCCTCGAGCTGACTCGCGATCCGGTCGTTTTCCTTGCGTAGCGCGCTTGAGGCGGCCTGAATCTCGGATTGCACCCGCTTGCCCCACAGCGAGTTGTCGTAAAGCTTCTCCCAATCGAGGGTCAGAACCGCGCTCTGTTGTGCGCGTGGCCCCAAGGCCTGCGCGTCGGGAGTCTGACCTGCCGATTGCGCGACAGCCGCGCCGGGCCCGAAGGCCAGCGCGGCTGCGATAAGGGTGACGGAGATACGGCTCAGACGCATCGCGCGCCCTTAGAACTGCGTGGAAAGAGACAGATCGAAGTTCTGCGTCTTGTCGTAGCTTTCTTTCTTGATCGCGCGCGAGAAGTTCAGACGCAACGGACCGATCGCCGATTTCCAGAACAGAGATACGCCGACCGCGGAACGGACATGCATCGAGTCGTCGACCTCGTTACCGCCAGTGCCGCTGGTGTCATCCAGCCCCCAGACAGAACCAACATCCCAGAACACGCCGCCGGTGATGCCGTACTCTTCGGGCAGACCGATCGGGAACTCCGCTTCGACCTTGCCGACCCAGTAGTAGTTGCCGCCGAGCGCGTCTCTGTTCGCTGCATTGAGATCACGCGGACCGATACCGTAGCTCTCGAAGCCGCGGATCTGGCTACCCGAGAAGCGTTGCAGGATCGTCGAACCACTCGTGGCGTCGACCGCACCACCTTCGAGCGAGGCGCGCAGCGTCGCTTCCTCGTTGAAGATCTTGCGCTCGCCGACGATCTTCGCGGTGGTCTGGCCACCTTTCACGTCACCGCCCACGCCCCAGAACTGCTGGTCGACGTTGAAGCGCCAGGTGAAACGCGGGTCGATCTGTTCGCGCGAGGTGTCGTAGCTGTAGCGCAGACCCGGGCCGCTGTACCGCTGCGAGCCCTGGTTGGTTTCTTCACGCTGCAGGATTTCTGAGGAGTCGGTCGGCACGTTGTTCAGCGTGTCTTCGCCGATCTTGTAGCTCACCTGCAGCCGGCCGCGCTCGGAGACCGGGAATTCCAGCGCCGGTTCGATGCTGATACGGCGCGTGTCGTAATTGGTGTTCGTGGCCGAGCTGGACGTCGCATAGATCGCCGAGAATTTCAGCGCCACGTCACGGCCGAGGAAAGCCGGCTCGACGAAGCGGATGCTCGAGCTGTTGTTGTCCTTGGTCGTTCCGAGCGACAGGCCGAGATATTGCCCGCGGCCGAGGAAGTTCTTCTCTTCCAGCGAGGCGTTGAAGCCGATCCCGTCGGTCTTGGAATAGGACGCGCCGAAACCGAGCGAGCCGGTGGGTTGCTCCTCGACGTTCACGTCGACCACGACCTGATCGGAGTTGCTGCCCGGCTTGGTGTTCACGTCGACCGACTTGAAATAGCCGGTGCCACGGATCCGGTCAGCCGCGTTCGAGATCTCGCGCGGGTTGTAGGGGTCGCCTTCGACGGTGCGGAATTCGCGCCGGATCACCCGGTCGAGCGTCGCCGTGTTGCCTTCGATGTCGATGCGCTGCACGAAGACGCGCGGGCCACGGACCAGAACGAAATCGACATTGACCGACTGCGTGCGCGGGTCTTCGGTGATGCGGGGATCGACGCGGACAAATTGCACGCCCTTCTTGATCGCAAGCTGTTCCATCCGGGTCACGGCCAATTCGATCGCCTTTGGCGAGAAGGTCTGACCTTGGCGGATCTTGGTGAGCGGCGCGAACTCGTCAGGCGCAAGCCCGTCGATCTCGGAGCTCGTGTTGATCGCGTTGAAGTGGTATTTCTGCCCTTCGATGATGTTGAAGGTCATGAAGAACGCATCGCGCTGACGCGACATCTGCGAAGACACGCCGGTGACCTGCACGTTCTTGTAGCCGCGCGCCTGGTAGAACTCGATCAGTTTCTGACGGTCGACCGGAATGCGGCTTGCGTTGAACGTGTCGTTCTTCACGAAGGTGCGGAAAATCCCCGCCTGCTTCGTCTCGAGAACCTGACGCAGACGACGATCCGAGAAGGAGCGGTTGCCAGTGAAAGTCACACGTTCGATCGAGGTGACTTTGCCTTCCTTGATCTCGAAGGCCACGTCGACGCGATTGTTGTCGCGGCGAATGACCTTCGGCACGACACGCGCGGCCATGCGGCCATCCTCGGAATAGGCACGCGCCAGACGCTGGGCGTCGGCTTCGATCTGGGCGGGATTGTAGACACGGTTCGGCTTCGCCTGAATGATCGCGGCGAGCTGCGCATCCTTGATGATCTTGTTGCCTTCGAAATTGATCACGCTGATCGTCGGATATTCCGTCACGGCGATCTTGAGCGTGTTGCCCTGCGGCGTGATCGCAACGTTTTCAAACAGGCCGGAATTCGTCAGGCGCTGGTAAGCCGCGTTCAGATCGGCGGCGGTGACGGGCTGATTGCGGGCGATTCTGGCGAAGGACAGAATCGTCGCCGCGTCGACGCGCTCGTTACCGGTGATGACCACCTGCGAGAAGCTGTATTGCTGCGCCTGAGCGATCACGGGAACCGCGAGGCAACTCATTGCAACTGCTGGAAATACTACGCTGGCCCGCAGTGCCTTTCGCGTCGCACAGAGTCTCAGCATAGTTTGCACGCTCATCGACATCGCCCTCTCCCGCCGGAAGTTCACTTTTCCCTTTGGTTAGGGTGGTAGCGAAGGGCGTAACCGATGTCAAAGCTGGGATGGCCCCTCGGCCCCGAGATTTTGTGGACCGCGATCATCTTGCCACGAAGGAAAGGGCCGCGAAGGCGGCCCCGGGATCAAGGAAGAACGGATTTTGCGGGCGTCGCGCCCCTGTCGGCTCCGGCTCAGATGCGCTGGAAACTCGAAGCGTCGCCGCCGAGAATGTCGATCAGTTGAACACCGATCAGAGCCGCACCGAGAAGCGCGACCAGAACCGCCGCGATGAACAGCAGCCGGTCCCCGACAATATCCACCAAGGGGCGGAGTTCGCGATAGTGATGCGCGATGATCTCGGACATGGGTGGTCTCCTTCGCGCGAGTTGCGCCTAAAGGCTCCCTACCCGGCCTTCATGTCGGCATTGCGAGGCAAATGTGGCGAAACCGCGGCACCGCCCGCTCGCGCGCCCATCAGGCCCCGCTCAGTCAGGCCCCGCTCAGCAGGTCAGATCGTTCCACAGCCCGAAGACCATCAGCGTCAGCACCAGCGCCAGCCCGATCGACATGAAGACGTTCATCAACTGATCGGAGGGCGGCTTGCCCGTGATCGCTTCGTAGAGGTGGAACATCAGGTGGCCGCCATCGAGCACCGGGATCGGAAAGAGGTTCAGGAAACCCACAGCCGTCGACAGCACCGCGATGAACCAGATGAAGTCGAGCATCCCCGATTTCGCCGCCGCAGCCGAAGTCTCGGCAATGCGCAGCGCGCCGGTGAGATTACAGCTCGAAATCCGCTGCGCGATCATCGCCTGAATGCCCGAGACCGATTGCGTGATGATGCCCCAGGTCTGGGTCACGCCACCCACCAGCGCATCGACAGGGCCGACCGATTGGGTTACCGGCTCGAACATGAACGAGCCCGTGGCGCCAATCAGGAACCGGGTCTCGAATTGTCCGTCGCCCACCGGCAGATCGGTGCGGCGCGGCTCGAGCGTCACGGAGAACGTCTTGCCCGCATCTCCCTCGGGCCGCCAGATATCGAGCGCGACCGGCTTGCCCGCGCCCGCTTTCACCGCATCCTGCAGATCGATGAAACGATAGACCGGCTTGCCGTCGATCGCCGTGATCACGTCGCCGGCCCGCAGCCCGGCATCATAGGCGGCCGAGCCGGGTTGAACGCCCGCAAATCGCGCCGGGAAAAGCTGCGGTCCCGTGGCGTCGGTTTTGCTGCCATCGCGGGTTACGGTGTAATCGAGCGTCGGCCCTGCGGGCAGTTGATCGACCACGTCGGAGAGCGCTTGATAATCCGGCGTCGGCTTGCCCGCCACCGCGTCGATCACGTCGCCCTGTTGCAGATCGCCTGACCCACCGGGCAGCGCCACGACAGTCTGAATCGCGGGCGTCTCGGTCGCCTTTCCGGCCCAGAGGCTCAATCCCGCGATCACGAGGATAGACAGAATGAAGTTGAAGACCGGCCCTGCCGCCACGGTCGCGGCCCGTGCCCAAAGAGGCGCGCCATGCATGGTGTGGCGGCGTTCCTCGGGGCTCAGGTGCTGCATCTCCTCGACATCGACCCCGGCCGAGGCCGCGTTCGCATCGCCCAGAAACTTGACGTAGCCGCCCAATGGCACCGCCGCGATCTGCCAGCGCGTGCCATGCTTGTCGACGCGGCTGATCAGCTTCGGCCCGAAGCCGAGCGAGAAGACCTCTGCCTTGATCCCGGAAATCCGTCCGATGATGTAATGGCCGTATTCATGCACCGCGACGATGATCGAGAGCGCGACGACGAAGGCCACCACGGTATAGAGCAGATTTCCGAATTGGGGCAGCAGGTCCAAAACTCAGATCCTTCCGTGTTCACAGATCGCCATTGCGCGCGCGCGCGCCTCGGCGTCGCAGCTCAGAACCATATCGAGGTCTTTTGCCGCGATTCCAAGCCCCTGATCCCGCGACATCTCGCCCAAGGTGGTCTCGACCAGCGCCGCCATGTCGAGAAATCCGATACGTCCCGCGATGAACAGATCGAGCGCCACCTCCTTGGCGGCGTTGAACACGGTGCCCGCCAGACCGCCCGTCTCCATCACCTCGCGCGCCAATCGCAGCGCGGGAAACCGCTGCAGATCGGGGGTGCGGAAATCGAGCTGTCCGATCTTCGCCAGATCGAGCTTCTCGACCGGAAGCGGCTTTCGCGCGGGCCAGTTGAGCGCATAGCCGATCGCATGGCGCATGTCGGGCACACCCATATGCGCCATCAGCCCGCCATCGTGGAACCCGACCAACGAATGGACGATGCTCTGAGGATGCACGAGGACTTCAATCTGCTCTGGTGCGAAACCGAAGAACTCTTTCGCCTCAATAATTTCCAAGGCTTTGTTAAACATGGACGCGGAGTCGATCGTGATCCGCTGCCCCATGTCCCAATTCGGATGCGCCGAGGCCTCTGCCACGGTCGCATGGGCCAGCTTTTCCATCGGCCAGTCGCGGAATGCGCCGCCCGAGGCGGTGATGATAACCCTCTCGACCGCGGCGATATCCTCGCCCACGAGCCCTTGGAAAATCGCCGAATGCTCACTGTCCACCGGCAGGATCGTCGCGCCATGGGTGCGCGCCTCGGCCATCAGGAGCGGCCCGGCGGTGACCAGCGACTCCTTGTTCGCCAGCGCCAACGTCGCCCCTTGCGAGAGCGCCGCGAAGCCGGGTGCGAGCCCCGCCGCGCCGACGATCCCCGACAGAACCCAATCTGCGGGGCGATAGGCCGCCTCGATCAAAGCCTGCGGCCCGGCGGCCACCTCGATCCCGGTCCCGGCGAGTGCATCGCGCAAGGCGGGCAGGCAATCGTCGAATGCGGTTACGGCCAGATCGGCTTTCAGCGCCACGGCCTGCTCGGCCAGTCGCGCAACATTGCGGCCCGCACTCAGCGCCACAACGTCGTAGGCTTCCGCCCCGCCCTGTGCCATCAGCAGATCAAAGCAGCTTTCGCCGATCGAGCCGGTCGCCCCGAAGACCGAAACCTTCCGCATCGTTCAGCCTTCCGTCAGCGGCAGGGTCGTCACCTGCGAGATCAGCATCAGGAACACGACGGCCCCGGTCAGCGCGTCGAACCGGTCGAGCACACCGCCATGGCCCGGGATCAGAGAGGAGCTGTCCTTCACCCCGGTCGCGCGCTTGATCGCGCTTTCGGCGATGTCGCCCAGCTGGCCCGCGAAGGCCAAAAGCGGCGAGATCCAGATCATCGCGAGACCGCCGCCCATCTGGGCAAAGACGAAGCCCACGAGCGCCGCGCCGACCCAGCCGCCGATCGTGCCCGACCATGTCTTCTTCGGGCTGACCTTGGGCCAGAATTTCGGTCCGCCGACCGTCCGGCCGACGAAATATCCCATGATATCAGAGACAACGACCACCGCGACGATCCATGTGATCGCACCCAGCCCCGCGCCCTCTCGCAGCGCCACCAGCCCGTATCCCGTCAGCATGATCGCCAGCGCATAGGCCGCGCCGATCCGGCGCCGCCCGGTGCAGATCACCGCCGCCATGATCGGTACGATCAGCAGGTAAATCAGCCCGTAAGGTTCGTGGATCACGAAGACGAAGGTCAGGGTCGCCGCCGCCACGAGCCCCAGACCCACGGCTTTGCCGGGGCGTTCGGGGCGCAGCATCTCGGTCAGCTCCCAGACCATCAGCCCGGTGACGAGCACCGAGAGCGCCGCGAAGACCGGCCCGCCCCACCAAATCGCGGCAAGCCCGATCGCCACCATTGCAAGCCCGGAGGCGAGCCGCGGGACGAGATCGCCCCATTTGCCGGTCCGCGGCTGACGGGTCACGAGGCGACCCCGCCGAAGCGCCGCTCGCGCCCGGCGAACCGCTCGAGGATGTCCGCAAGCTCGGCCGGGGTGAAATCGGGCCAGAGCGTGGGCGTGAATTCATATTCGGAATAGGCCGCCTGCCACGGCAGGAAATTCGAGGTCCGCGTCTCGCCCGAGCTGCGGATCACCAGATCGGGATCGGGCATCCCCGCGCTGTCGAGCCGGGCCGAGATCAGGGCCTCGTCGACCGCATCGACATCGATCTTGCCCGCGGCCACGTCACGCGCGATGGATTGCGCGGCGCGCTTCAGCTCGTCGCGCCCGCCGTAATTGATCGCAACCGCCAGCGTCAGCTTCGAATTGCCCTTGGTGCGGGCCTCGATCGCGTCCATCGTCTCGCGCAGAAGCGGGTCGAGCGGCGTCCGGTCCCCAATGAAGCGCAGCTCGACGCCCTGACGCGACAGCTCCGCCGCCTCGCGTTTGATCATAAGCCGGAACATCTTCATCAGACCGAGAACTTCCTGCGTCGAACGCTTCCAATTCTCGGTCGAGAAGGCGTAGATCGTCATGTAGCGGATGCCGAGGTCGGGCGCGGCCTGCACGACCTTCTTGATCTGCTCCGCCCCCTTGCGGTGACCGGCGAGACGCGGCCAGCCCCGCTGGGTGGCCCACCGCCCATTGCCATCCATGATGATCGCGACATGCAGCGGCGCAGGCGCGCCGCCGTCATGCCCCTGCGGGGTTTGGGCGATATCGGGAATGCTAGGGGCCATCGGCGATGTGATCCTTCTCGCGCTGGACGCAATGCGGGGCTGAGGCGGAGGCCTCAGACCTGCATGATTTCGGCTTGCTTGTCTTCCAGCGCCTTGTCGACCTTGGCGATATGCGCGTCGGTCATCTCCTGGACTTCGCTCTCCCAGAGCTTCACGTCATCTTCGGACATGCCGTCGGCCTTGGCCTTCTTGATCTGGTCCATGCCATCGCGACGTACGTTGCGGATCGCGACGCGGGCGTGCTCTGCATATTGGGCGGCGACCTTGGTCAGTTCGCGGCGGCGTTCCTCGTTGAGCTCGGGGATCGGCAGCATGATGATCGTCCCGTTGGTCTGCGGGTTGATGCCCAGACCCGATTCACGGATCGCCTTCTCGACCTTGCCGACGAGGCCCTTGTCCCAGACGTTGATCGTGACCATCCGCGGCTCGGGCACGTTGACGGTCCCGACCTGGTTGATCGGGGTCATTTGGCCATAGGCTTCGACCTGAACCGGCTCCACCATCGAAGCCGAGGCGCGGCCCGTGCGCAGCGACGCGAATTCATGCTTGAGCGAGCTCATAGCGCCATCCATACGGCGTGCCAGGTCATCGGTATCGATCTCGAAATCGTCGGACATTGGGTATTTCCCCGTTCTTGTTGAGCCTCGGGCCGAGCTTTAGCGCAGCTCGCAGGCGAAAACTAGCATTTGTGATCGTCGCGCGGCGCTCAGCCCTGCACTTTGGTGTAGGTGCCTTCGCCTGCCAGAATGCCGCGGAAGCCACCCGGCTCGTCAAGCGAGAACACGATGATCGGCTTGTTGTTGTCGCGTGCGAGCGCGATCGCCGAGGCATCCATCACTCCGAGATTCTTCTGAAGAACCTCGTCATAGCTGACGGTATCGTACCGCTTCGCATCATCGAATTTCTTCGGGTCCTTGTCATAGACCCCGTCGACCTTGGTGCCCTTGAAGATCGCTTCGCAGGACATCTCGTTGGCGCGCAGCGTCGCGGCCGTGTCGGTGGTGAAATAGGGGTTGCCGGTGCCGGCGGCGAAGATGCAGACCCGCTTCTTCTCGAGGTGGCGTACGGCGCGGCGGCGGATATAGGGCTCGCAGACCTGATCCATCGGGATGGCCGAGATTACGCGGGTGAAGACGCCCAGGCCTTCCAGCGCCGATTGCATCGCCAGCGCGTTCATCACGGTCGCGAGCATCCCCATGTAATCGGCCGTCGTGCGCTCCATCCCCTGAGCAGAGCCCGCAAGCCCGCGGAAAATGTTGCCGCCGCCGATTACCATGCAGATTTCGACACCGAGATCGCGCACCGACTTCACTTCATGCGCTATACGCGACACGGTCGGCGGATGCAGGCCGTAGCCCTGGTCCCCCATCAGCGCCTCGCCCGAGATTTTCAGTAGCACGCGATTGTATTTGGCCGCGGGATGCGTCTCGGCGCTCATCTGATCCTCCGATGGGCTGTTGTCATTGGCGCGCAAAATGATCCAAATAGAGCCGGGGTTCAACCTCTTGCAGAAGCGTTGTTCCCCGAGCCCGACAGAAAGCCTGCAAGAGCCGCCGATGCCGCCTGCCCTGCCCGATATATCGCCGCGAACGCCCGTGCTGATCGCGGGCGCCACGGCGAGCGGAAAATCGGCGCTGGCACTGTCGATCGCCGAAGCCGCGGGCGGCATCGTGATCAATGCCGATGCGCTTCAGGTCTGGTCCTGCTGGCGGGTGCTGAGCGCGCGACCCTCGCCCGAGGAAGAGGCCCGCGCGCCGCATGCCCTCTACGGGCATCTCGATCCCGGCGCGGACTATTCCGTCGGCCATTGGCTGCGCGATGTCACGCCGCATCTGGAGGCATTTCACGCAGGCGGGCCGCGCCCGATCGTCGTTGGCGGCACCGGGCTCTATTTCACGGCGCTGACGCAGGGATTGGCGGAGATCCCTGTAACGCCAGCGGAAATTCGCGCCGAGGCCGATCATCGGCGGCTCTCGGAAGGCCATGCGGGGATGCTGGGCGAGCTCGACGCGACGACCCGCGCGAAGATCGATCCGCAGAACCCGATGCGCGTCCAGCGCGCGTGGGAGGTGTTGCGCGCCACCGGCGAAGGCCTCGCCGTGTGGCAGGCCCGCACCCCGCCGCCGCTTCTGCCGCTCGAGACTGCGGCGCCCCTCCACCTCGATCCGGAGCGCGACTGGCTGGCCGAACGCATCGATCGCCGGTTCGATCTGATGCTTGAACAAGGCGCGCTCGACGAGGTTCGCAGGGTGGAGCCAATCTGGGATCCGGATGCGCTTTGGGCGAAGGCGATCGGAGCGCCGGAATTGATCGCGCATTTGCGTGGCCAACTCGATCTGAGTGAGGCGCGCAAACGCGCGCAGGCGGCAAGTCGCCAATATGCCAAGCGGCAACGCACATGGTTTCGTAGCCGTATGAAGGCGTGGCACAAGATCACGTAGACTGTGACCCAACGGCAACTGCGCGGCCGGGCTTCTGTGGAAAATTCCTTGGTCGCTAAGCGGGTTGCGGGCTATCCTCCCGCCGTCATCGCTTGGGATCAACGCATCGTGAAGCTCTTTTCCACTCCGCCCCTGTCGCAGCTGTCGCAGGCCAAGACCGTAAGGCCCGGGTCGCAGTCCATGTCCGGCCCGACGCGCGGCGACGTCGGCCAGCCTTCGGAACTGCCCACCGTTCCGCGGGAACCACGGCTCGTGCAGATCGCCCATCTGGCCAAGGGCGGGCGTTGGCGGGTCGAGGCAATGCGCGCCCATTCCGAACCTTGCCTTCTGTGGTTCTCTCGAGGGCAGGGCCGGATCACGCTGGCGGGCGTGACGCGCGGCTATGGGCCAAATAACGCGATTTTCATCCCGCCGGGCGTGATGCACGGCTTCGAGATTTCCAACCAGACCCACGGTCAGGCGCTGTTCTTCGGGCGCGACAGCGACATCGTCTTGCCGCCCGCCGCCCATCACCTGCGCATCCGGGAGGCGATCGCACAGGGCGAAATCGGCTCGATCTTGGAAGCGATCCAGCGCGAGAACGAGAGCACGCGTCCCGCCGCCGACCGGGCACTGCGCAGCCATCTGGGCCTGCTCAGCGTTTGGCTCGAGCGACAGATCGCGAGCAATGCGAGCGAGGCGATCCGCCCGAGCGCGGCGCGCCGTCTGGTTACGCGCTACGCCGTTCTGGTCGAGCGCGAGTATCGCGCGGGAACGCCGGTCGCGGATATCGCGCGCGAACTGGGCGTAACACCGACCCATCTGTCGCGCGCCTGTCGCGACGCCTGCGGGAAATCGGCTCTGGAACTGATGCAGGAGCGGCGCCTTTACGAAGCCCGCCGCCTGCTGCGCGATACCCCCGTTCCGATCAAGGAGATCGCGCAGCTTCTGGGATATCGCAGCGCCGGATATTTCTCCCGCGCCTTTCAGGCCGGCACCGGCAGTACCCCGATCGCCTTCCGCCGCGCCACCTGAGCGGCGTCTCGCGCCGCGCGGAAGGGCCGGCGGGCTTGCCTTCCGAGCGGGCCCCGGGCCGATCGCCCCGGGGGACTGCGACCGGCCGACGCGTGGGTCGCGTCTGGGCGAATTCGTCCCATTGCGCCAAGGGCGACGATACCTCGCAGCCTCGATCCGTGCGCCGAGGCGGCGGGGAAATCGCCCTCGCGCGTGTGTCACACCGATGTGCGTCTTTGGAACGAGCCCATGGATCAGACGCATCATGCAGCGCTCGCGGTGCCATCGCGTTGCGGTAGGGTGAAACTCGAAACGGCGGCGATCAGCTGCGCGCTCTCGGACAGCATCGCGCGGCTGGCAGCGGCGCTGCGGTCGAACATCGCGGCCCCACGCTGCGTTGCCTGATCCAGTTGGTGCACCGCAGTGTTGATTTCGGCGATACCATTCGCCTGTTCCCCCGAAGAAGCCGCGATTTCCGAGACCCGGTCATGGATTTCGCGCACCGAGCCCACGATCCGCGCTAGCGCCGCACCGGTCTGGCCGACCAGACTCACGCCGGATTGCACCTGCCGGTCCGAGGAAGAGATCAGCTCTGAGATTTCCTTAGCGGCTTCGGAGGAGCGCTGCGCCAGCGCGCGCACTTCCGAAGCGACGACCGCGAAGCCCCGGCCTGCCTCGCCCGCCCGTGCGGCCTCGACCCCGGCGTTGAGCGCGAGCAGGTTGGTCTGGAAGGCAATATCGTCGATCACCGAAGTGATCCGCGAAATCGCCTTTGCAGAGGTCTCGATCTCCGCCATCGCGGCCACCGCGCTATCCACTACGTTGGAGCCGCTCTCGGCATGTCCGCGCGCGTCGCTGGCAAGATCGCGCGCCGACTGCGCCCCTTCCGCTGCCGATTGGACCGAGACCGTAAGCTCGTTGAGGGCCGCCGCAGTTTGTTCGAGCGTTGCGGCATTGCGCTCTGTCTGGGCGCTGAGTTCATCGGCGGAGTTTGCGATTGCGCGGGCCTCGCCGTCGATATGCCGTGCCCCGCTGTCGATCTGACTGAGCGAAGCGGCAAGCTGGGCCACGGCCGCGTTGAAATCGTGGCGGAGTTTTTCATACTCGCCGGGCAGTTCGTGATCGAGCGAAGCACCGAGATCGCCGCGCGCGAGCGCATCGAGCCCCGCAGCGAGCGTATTCACGATGGTCTTCTGATCCGCGAGAGCTTGCCGCGACTCTTCCTCGCGCTGGCGCAGGGCTGCCTGTTCCACGGCTTCGGCTTCGCGCTCCGCGCGTTGCGCGGCCTCTGCCTCAGCACGTCGAGCCTCCTCGGCCTGCGCGACCTCTTCCTGACGCGCGCGATCCGCCTTTCGGGCATTTTCCTCTTCGAGACGCAGGCTCTCCTGCATTTCGGCGTTCCGCTCGATATTCTCGGCGAAGACCTGAAGTGCCCGTGCCATCTCGCCCAGCTCATCGCGCCGCTTGGCGCCCGAAACCTTGACCTGCGTATCCCCTTTTGCAATCGCATCGGTCGCCCGCGCCAATGCGCCGATCGGGCGCGTGATCCGTCCACCCGCGATCCAGGCGATCACCCCGGAAACGACGAAGGCCGCGGCAATCAAGCCGAGCGAAATCTGCCAGATCATTCGCCGCAGAGCCGCCAGCTCATCGGCGCTCAGTTCCACAGTCGCGGCACCGACGACGTCGCCGGAGAAATCCCGCACCGGTGTCGCGCGCAGCACGTAGTCCGCCCCGTCATGGGAGATCCACTTGTCGACCGTTTCGCCTGCGCGCAATGCCGCGAAATCCGCGTCGTTCAGCGGGTTCCGCTCATCCACGGTGAAGGCGAGCCGTTCTGGCTTCCCGTCCCCGAGGAGACCGAAATATTCATACTCGGAGCCGGTCTGGGCCTTGAGCGCGTCGAAGAAGGTTTGTCCGATATTGAGGCCGATCTCGACCGAACCGACCTGCTTGCCCTCGTGGAAGACCGGGGCGACGCCCCGCGCGCCGATCCCCGCCTTGCCCGATTCCAGCGCCGCGACCGGCTTGCCGGTCTCGTTCACCGTGACCACGGTCTTGCGAAACCCCGACAGATCGTCGCCGCGTTTTTCCAGCTTGTGGATACGGATCAGCGACGTTGCAGGCGCCAGATGGAACTGAAACTGCGCCACGCCGGTCTCATCGCGCAAGACCGGCCAGTTCGGCGCGAAGATCGCTTCGAGCGCAGCATCGTCGCGCGCAGCCATTGCTGCCTGTACCTGCGGCAATCCTGCGATCAGCAGCGCCCGGTCGCGCGCACCGACACTCGCGGCCTCGATCGCGCTACGCATCCGTTCCTCGGCCGCATTCAGATTGCGCACGCGCGAGACATCCTCGAGCTTGCCGCCGACCCAGAACATCCCCGCTGCCATCAGCGCGCAGGCGATGAGCGAGATCACGATTGGCAACAACAGGATTTGCCGGCGAATGGACATGTCGGACCCTTTCTCAAAGTCAGTCGGATCCGGACTAGAACGATTCTCCTAACATCTCGTTCACGCGATATCGGCGGCCCGCCGCGCCGCATAGAAATGGGCCGCGCCCTTGCAGGCGCGGCCCGGGTTTCGGGGAGGTAACCCTATCAGAAGAACCCGAGCTTGTTCGGGTTGTAGCTGACTAGCATGTTCTTGGTCTGCTGGTAGTGATCGAGCATCATCTTGTGGGTCTCGCGACCGATGCCCGACTGCTTGTACCCGCCGAAGGCCGCGTGGGCCGGATAGGCGTGGTAGTTGTTGACCCAGACGCGGCCCGCCTCGATCCCGCGACCGAAGCGATAGGCACGCGAGCCATCACGGGTCCAAACGCCGGCGCCAAGGCCGTACATCGTGTCGTTGGCGATCTCGAGCGCCTCTGCCTCGTCCTTGAAGGTCGTGACCGACACCACGGGGCCGAAGATTTCCTCCTGGAAGACCCGCATCTTGTTGTGGCCTTTCAGGATCGTCGGCTGGATGTAGAAGCCGTTCGCCAGATCGCCGTTGAAGCGCGCGGCGTCGCCCCCGGTCAGTACCTCGGCCCCTTCTTCGCGACCGATGCTCAGATAGGACATGATCTTGTCATGCTGCTCCTGGCTCGCTTGCGCGCCGACCATCGTCTCCATCACGCGAGGGTCGCCCTGCTTGATGGCTTCGACGCGGGCAATGCAACGCTCCATGAACTTCTCGTAAATGTCCTCCTGAATGAGCGCGCGGCTCGGACAGGTGCAGACTTCACCCTGATTGAAGGCAAACAGCACGAAGCCTTCGACCGCCTTGTCGAGGAATGCATCATCCTCGGCCATCACGTCGGAGAAGAAGATGTTGGGCGACTTGCCGCCAAGTTCCAAGGTGACCGGGATCAGGTTCTCCGTCGCGGCCTGCATGATCTTGCGGCCCGTAGCGGTGGAGCCGGTGAAGGCGATCTTGGCGATGCGCGAGGAGCGCGCCAGCGCCGCGCCGACTTCCGCGCCGTAGCCGTTGACGATGTTGAGAACGCCATCGGGCAGCAGGTCGGCGATGACTTCAGCCACGACCATGATCGCTGCCGGAGTCTGCTCGGCCGGTTTCAGCACCACGCAGTTGCCTGCCGCCAGCGCCGGCGCCAGCTTCCATGCCGCCATCAGAACCGAGAAGTTCCACGGAATGATCTGCCCGACGACGCCCAGAGGCTCGTGGAAGTGATAGGCGACGGTGTCGGCGTCGATTTCCGACATCGTGCCTTCCTGGCTGCGCAGAACGCCCGCGAAATAGCGGAAATGGTCGACGGCGAGCGGAATGTCGGCGGCCGTGGTCTCGCGGATCGGCTTGCCGTTATCCCAGGTTTCGGCGGCGGCGATCAAGTCGAGATTTTCCTCGATCCGGTCGGCGATCTTGAGAAGGACGTTCGAGCGTTCGGCAGCCGAGGTCTTGCCCCATGCGTCTTTCGCGGCATGGGCGGCATCAAGCGCGGCTTCGATATCCGCCTCGTTCGAATGGGCGACTTCGCAGACCTTGCCGCCAGTGATCGGTGTGATGTTGTCGAAATACTTGCCGCTTTTCGGGGGCACAAACTTGCCGCCGATGAAGTTGTCGTAGCGGTCGCGGAACGGCGACACGGAAACGCCTTTGAACTCGGGCGTCATATCATTGGCCATTGGTCTTCCTCCCAGTTTAGAGCGCAACCGACAGGGCCGCGCAGCATGGGGCTCAGCTTGCCTAATTGCGCACGCTACGCATAGCCGGCCTGCGCTGGGGGAATACGTCATCTGTATCAGACCTGAGACAGGTGCAGGCGCAGCATTCAGAGGAAGGAGGGGGCGCCGCCCCGCACTCGCGGAACCGCCGGAATACTTTCAGGACCGAAGGGGAGCATCGCGCCAAGTAAGCCTCGCCCGCCATACCCTGCATCGGGATGTTAAGAGCTAGCACCGCACTTGCAGCTCATCATTCGCCTCTGCCCTATGCTTTGCCTCAGGCACGCCGCGGGTATCGGAGCGATACGTGTCGGAGGATTCCGAAGTCTTCATGCCTCAAGGAATCATCGAACTGTGGCGTGTTTTGGACGTTCGGGCGGCGATTTTCGTATGATCTTTACAACTCTGGGGCGCAGATCGTGCCGAGCGACACCGGACCGATCTATGTGGGAAACCGTTGCGAAAATGTGAGTGAAGCACTTTGCACAGCTAATTGGGCGCACGACGACTTGCAGTTGTTACGACAAGGCAGGCGCCCCACGGGGTGCCAGGCAAGAAACGGAGATCCGGAAACGCGATAGAATAGCGCCGTGATCGGTCGGCCCTGCCCGCCTCACCGCCACTCAAACGCCGAGGTTGAGCGCCTTGGCTTTGCGGTAGAAGGTCGCCCGACCGATGCCGAGATCGCGGGCGGCAGCCGAGACGTTGCCGCCGTTGCGGGCCAGTGCGCGGGCCATTTCGGCGCGTTGCGCTTCTTCGAGACCGTTGCGGATGCCATGCTCCAGCAGATCGGAGGCCGGAAGCTGGCCGATCTGCCCGGCCTCGATGCCGAGGTGCCGCCGGGCGGCGCGGGTGGCGCCGACGACGAGATCGTCGCGGTCGAGCGCCAACAGCATCACGCCCTGCGCCCCGGTCTCGCCCGAGCCGGTCGAGAGGATGCGCGCGCCGTCATAGGAGGCGCGGAACAGGTCCGCCTCGATCCGGTGCGCTGCGTCCTGCACGGTAAGCGCCACGAGGCGCGCATAGCCCTCGGTCATGTCGGAGCGCGCGGAGCTGACGTCGATCACGCCGGCCAGATCGCCCTGCGCGCCGAAAATGGGCGAGCCCATGCAGGTCAGCACCGTGTTGCGGGTGCGGAAATGCTGATCGCGCCAGACGGTGACGGGGCGCGCCTCGGCGACGCAGGTACCGATGCCGTTCGTGCCCTCGACCCCTTCGGACCAGTCCGAGCCGGGCGCGAGGTTGGAGGAATGGAAATCATCCTTATCCGCGTCGCGCAAACGCTCGTCCAGCACGAGCCCGCCCGCGTCGGACAGAAGGACCGTGCAGCCCGCATCGCCTGCCGCCCGCGACAGACGGTCGAGCACCGGCGAGGCGATCCGCATCATCAGTTCCGCCCGCTCGCGCCGCTCGCGCATCTCGGCTTGGGTCAGGCGCTCGTTGCGCCCACCGGTTTCGGGGTCGATGCGGTGATGGATCATCGAGCGGCGCCAACTCGCCGCGAACCCCGCCCGCGTGGCGGATTTCGGCGAAGAGACGACTTCGCGCACGATATCGGCATGTTGGCGCGGAACGCCCGTATGCAGTGACGGCATGCGAAAGCCTCCCTCTCTTGCGCAGCCTATGAAAGTCCACGCAGGTTAGGCCGATTCGAACCGTTCACAACGTAAATTCCCGCTGAGCGGGCAGGCACCTGTCTCGGGGTTGAGACAGTCGAGGCTCACGGCTCCTCGTGCCGCCGCCCGCGAAAACCTTGCGCCACCACGAATTTCTCCGAGCTGTCCGAGCGCGAGGCTGGCGGTTTCACATTGGCGACCTTGGTGAAGTTTTTCTTCAGGATCGTCATCAATCCCTGCTCCGCGCCGCCTGCGAGAACCTTGGCGACAAAGGTGCCGCCCTCTTCGAGCACGTCGAAGGCGAACTCTGCCGCCGCTTCGCACAGCGTGATGATGCGCAGGTGATCGGTGTTCTGGTGCCCCGAGGACGCGGCCGCCATATCCGACATCACCACATCCGCAGAGCCGCCAAGCCATTCCTTGACCTTGTCGTCGGCGCCTTCTTCGAGGAAATCGAGCACGTGGATTTCGGCCCCGGCGATCGGTGTGACCTCCTGCAGATCGACACCCAGAACGGTGCCGACCTTCTTGCCGGATTTCTCGCCCAGGGCGTTCACGCGCTTGACCGCCACCTGACACCAGCCGCCAGGCGCACAACCCAGATCGACCACCCGCGCGCCGGGCACGAGGAAGCGATACTTGTCGTCCAGCTCGAGGATTTTGTAGGCGGCACGGCCTCGATAGCCTTCTTTCTTGGCACGCTGCACGTAAGGGTCGTTCAGCTGTCGCTCCAGCCAGAGGGTCGAGGACAGCTTGCGCCCCTTCGCCGTCTTCACGCGCACGCGCAGGTCGCGCTGCCCGCGTCCCGAAGTGTTCTTGCCGCTGGGTGTCTTCGCCATCATTTAATCTCTTCTAACACGCCGTCTCCGGCCATTTGCGCATAGAGGAGCCCCTCGCGCAGGCCACGGTCGGCAATGGACATCTGGTCGGTGGGCCAGACCCGCATAAGGGCCTGGAGAATTGCGGCGCCGGACATGATCAAGGTGTGTCGGTCGCGCCCGATCCGCGGGTCGGAGCGCCGTCCGGCGGGCCCGAGTTGCAGGAAGGAGCGGATCACAGCGTCGATCTCGCCCGAGGTCATGGTCAGCCCGTCCACCCGGTTGCGGTCATAGCGCTTCAGGTTGAGGTGGCAGGCCGCGACCGTCGTGACGGTGCCCGAGGTGCCGATGATCTGGAACCCGTCCTGCGGGCTGCCCGCCGCGTAGGGCGTGAAGTCCGCGAGCTTCTCCTCGAAGAACCAGCTCATAAGCGCAAAGCGTGCGGCATCGTCTTCGACATCGGCGAATTGATCCTTGAGCGTCGCGACCCCGAGCGGCACCGAAATCCAATCGACAACGCGTGCCGCCGGATCGGGCCCGTCGGGCTGGTTGAACCCTTGCGAGAGGCGCATGATCGCGCGGGCCCTGTCGCCGGGCGGCACGTCTTCGAGGTCGATCCAGACGAGCTCTGTCGAGCCGCCGCCGATATCGACCACCAGAACCTGCTCGGAATTGGGCGACACCAGCGAAGCGCAGGAGATCACGGCCAGCCGCGCCTCTTCCTCGGGCGCGATGATCTCCAGCGGCAGGCCGGTCTCGCGGCGTACATAACGGATGAAGTCGCGCGCATTCTTGGCGCGCCGGCAGGCTTCGGTCGCCACCAGACGCATCCGGGTGACCCCGTGCGTTTCGATCTTGCGGCGACAGATTTGCAAAGCCTGAACGGTGCGCGACATCGAGCTGCGCGACAACCGGCCATAGGTTTCGAGACCCTGACCCAGCTGGACCGCTTTCGAGAAGCTGTCCACGACCTGAAACTGAGAACCCTTGGGACGGGCAATCAGCATCCGGCAACTGTTGGTGCCAAGGTCGAGAGCGGCATATAGCCCCTCGCCGGACTTGGCGGATTTGGTCGCGGGGGACTCGACCTGAGCCGGTTTCACCGCCCGCGCGGGCGATGCAGCTGTCGGGAGCGCGCCCGCCGACCGGGGACGCTTGGGCGTCATCATTACGCCCTCCGATTTGAAGTTGCCATAAAGCTATCGGTTTGCGCGTCCCGGTTCAAGGGAGCGCGACGCGGAAGTGACAGAACGTCAGCGCATCTCGTCTGCCGAAACCGAACCGTACCGGCGCGCTCTCAGACCGCAGGCAGGATCACCGTGAAGCAGCTGCCCTCGCCCTTCTTGCTGTCGACGCGGAACCGGCCACGGTGGCGCGCCACGATATGCTTGACGATGGCGAGACCCAGCCCCGTTCCGCCCTTCTCGCGCGAGCGGTGGGTATCGACGCGGTAGAAGCGTTCGGTCAGGCGCGGCAGGTGCTGTTCGTCGATGCCCTCGCCGCGGTCGATCACATCGACGCGATAGGCTTTGCCGCGCAACACCGGCTCATGCGGGATCAGTGAGACCCGCAGCCGCACCTCGCCGCCCTGCCCGCCATATTTGATCGCGTTCTCCACGAGGTTCGAGAAGACCTGCGTCAGCTGATCGGGATCGCCCTGCACGGGCAAGGCCCCGGTTTCGCCCTCGCAGATCAACTTGACGGACGCCGCTTCTGCCACGGGTTCGAGCGTCTGCGTGATCCCTTTGAGCACCAGCGCCAGATCGACCTTGCCAGTGGGACGCATCCGCTCTTCGCCCTCGACACGGCTGAGCGAGAGAAGATCGCCCACCAGACGGTTCATCCGCGCCGCCTCGCGCTCCATGATCGACAGGAACCGGTCGCGCGCCGCCGCATCGTCGCGCGCGCTCGAGCGGAGCGTCTCGATGAAGCCCATCAGAGCGGTCAGCGGCGTGCGCAACTCGTGGCTCACATTTGCAACGAAATCGCGCCGCATGGCTTCGGCAGATTCGAGAGCCGTGATGTCTTCGAAGCTTGCCAGAACCGAATTCGTCGCAAGCGGCCCTTCGGGCGCGGGCGGCAGCGGAGAGAAATGCACCAGCGTGATCGTCTCGGCCTGACCGGTGGGATGCAGCCGCAGGCGAACCGGATCGGGCCGCGCCCCGCGCAGCGCCGCGCTCACCGCCGCGCCGAAGCCGGGCTGGCGCAACACCGTCACATAGGGGCGCCCGAGAAACTGCGTGCCGAACAGCCGATTGGCTGCGAGATTGCCCTGCGCGATCCGCTCGTCGCGCCCGATCAGCAAAACCGCGCTCGGCAGCGCGTCGAGAACCTGTCCGATCGCCCCTTGGCTCATTGCCGCGCCTCCCCGCCTGCCATCTCGTTCGGAGCAAGGTTTGAGCGATGCGAGGCGAGCTGTAAAGGCTTGTCATAGAAATGAAATCCAACCCCGCATCGGCATCGCAACTCTCGCTTCGCGGTTCGCAATCAATGGGTTGTAGAATGGTCACCGAGACGTTAAACCTAGGCGTGTATTTAGCGGAGCCCGGTCGGGTTCCGTCGAATACATCATCGGGGGCGATGAGGTTATTACGAATTATGCCAAGAACCCCGAGTTCCCGCCTTGCGCTACAAGCTGTTCTCTTTCAATGCGTGAAAACGTCCGAGAGCAGCAACCTTCTGCTTGTAGACCCGGGCGGGAAGTTGCCCCCGTCGCTCAACGAGATTTCGGGCCAGGCGATTCAGGTACTGCAATACGACCAGATCACCGCGAAAAAGATGGCGGTTCTGCGCCCCGAACTGGTGCTGGCGCCGCTGCTGACCACGCGGTTCGACATTCTCGATCTGGCAAAGCGTCTCGAACGGTTCGGGTTTACCGGCAAGCTGCGGGCCTATTCCACTCCGCTTCCGAATATCGACTTCATCCGGCAGGAGGTGCGCGCCGCGCATCCCCAGCTCGATTTCGATATATTCACCTTGCCGGTCGACAAGCGTCGCGACAATTAGCCGATCGCTTTCAACCCCTTGGCGAAACGCGCCGCATTCTCGCGGTAATGCGCGGCCGAGCCCAGAAGCGCCTTGCGCGCGCCCTCGTCGAGTTCGCGAACGATCTTGCCCGGCGCGCCCATCACGAGGCTGCCGTCGGGAATTTCCTTGCCCTCGGTGATCAGCGCACCGGCGCCGATCAGGCAGCCCTTGCCGATCTTCGCGCCATTCAGAACCGTCGCCCCCATCCCGATCAGCGAGCCGTCCCCGATCGTGCATCCATGCAGCATCGCCTTGTGGCCGATCGTGCAATTTTCGCCGATGGTCAGCGGAAAACCCATATCGGTATGGCAGACCACGTTTTCCTGCAGGTTCGAGCCGCGTCCGACCCGGATTTCCTCGTTATCGCCGCGCAGGGTCGCGCAGAACCAAACCGAGGTTTCGGCTTCCAACACGACCTTGCCGATCACGTTGGCGTCGGCGGCGACCCATGCGTCTTCGGCGATTTGCGGGGCGCTCCCGTCCAGTTCGTAAATCATCTTGCGTCGAACTCCCTGTTCAGTTTTCGCACGAATTCGCTGAGCCCGACCTGACGATCGCGGCGGTTACGCTCCGCAGTCAGAATGGTGCGCAGCATCTCCTCGGCGCGGTCGAGGTCGTCATTGACCAGAACATAGTCATATTCCGACCAATGGCTGATCTCGGCGAGCGATTTCTCCATCCGGCTGCGGATCACGTCGTCGCTGTCCTGCGCGCGGCTGCGCAGACGGTCTTCCAGCGCCGCGATCGAAGGCGGCAGAATGAAGATCGAGACCACGTCCTTGCCAAGCGTGGAGTTACGGATCTGCTGACCGCCCTGCCAGTCGACGTCGAAGAGCGTATCGCGCCCCTCGCCCATCGCCGCCTCCACCGGGCCTTTCGGGGTGCCGTAGAAATTGCCGAACACCTCGGCATGTTCCAGCATGTCGCCCTGCACCACCATCGCTTCGAACTCTGCGCGGGTCTTGAAGAAATACTCGACACCATCGGTCTCGCCCGTGCGCGGATCGCGCGTCGTGGCCGAGACCGAGAAGCGCAGCGTCGGATCCCAGCTCATGAGCCGTTTGGCGAGCGTGGATTTTCCAGCGCCCGAGGGCGAGGACAGGATGATCAGAAGGCCGCGGCGGGCAGTGTCGGGCATTGGTATCACTCTACGTTCTGGATCTGCTCGCGCAGCTGGTCGATCGCGTATTTCAACGCCAGACCGATCCGCGTCAACTCCGCATCGCCCGATTTCGAGCACAGCGTATTGGCCTCGCGCACGAATTCCTGCGCCAGAAATTCGAATTTGCGGCCCACGGGCCCGGTCTCGGCGAGAAGCGCGCGCGCGGCCTCGACATGGACGCGGAGCCGTTCGATCTCTTCGGTGACATCCGCCTTGATCGCGATCAGCGCCAGTTCCTGCGCGACCCGGTCGGGATCGGCCTCGGTCGCTTCCATCACCCGCGCGAGCGCCGCGCGCAGCGTCTCTGCAGCTTTCGGAGCGCGCGCTGCGGCGGCGATTTCCGCTTCATCGGTCAACGCCGCGATCTCGTCGATGCGGGCGGCCAGCAACGCGCCCGTCCGCGCGCCTTCCTCGCGGCGCATCGCGACGAAGCTTTCCAGAACGGGCGCAAAACTCTCCATCAAGGCGGCCAGCAGTGCGGCGGGATCCTCGATCGTGCTGCCGGAATGGTCGATCACCCCGCGCATCGCCATCAGGTCGCTCGGCTTGAGCGGCGCCAGCGCCACGCCCTTGCGTTCGGCTGCGCGCTCGACCTTGTCGACGGCAGCAAGGGCAGCGTTCAGCACCTCCGGCTCGATCCGCATCGCGGCACTGCCTACGGCCTGCGTGAGCTTCAGGTTCAGCGTGACGTTACCCCGCGCGACCCGTTCGCCAACCGCCTTGCGCAGCGCCGGCTCGAGCCCCTCGATATCGGGCAGCCGCAACCGCAGGTCGAAGCCCTTGCCATTGACCGAGCGCAGATCCCAGCTCCAGTCATGCCCCGCGCCGCTCCCCTGTCCGGCGGCAAATCCGGTCATCGAGACGGTGGCGGCGGCGGGCGCCCCCTCCGGGCGCGGCTCTGGGGCGGGCTTAACCATTTAAGAGTTTCTTTCTCCATGTGACGAAAAAATGGCCTAACTTGGGGCCCGGTAAGAGTTCAGTAACGATTTCGTCCCGACGGTCAACCGCAAGGCGCCCCGCGCCACCGGCGCGCCGGGCGAGAGAAAGCGGCCCCGCGCCCGTGCCGCGCGGGACGAAACAAGGATGATAGAAATGGATCGCGAGACCGACAGCAACGCTGCATCCCCCGCCTCGGCCAAAGGTCGCCGGGTCGGCAACGAGCTGCACGCCTATTGGGAGGCGCTGCTCGACGGTCGCCCGATGCCCGCGCGCGCCGATATCGATCCGCGCGGCATCGACCGGGCACTGCAATTCGCCTTCATCCTCGAGCGCGTCGCGCCGGGCATCGCGCGGTTTCGCCTTGCCGGCCAGCATATCTGCGGCCTGATGGGAATGGAGGTGCGCGGCATGCCCCTGACCTCGCTCTTCGCGCCCGAAGCCCGCAAACAGATCGCCGATCTGACCGAGGCCGTCTTCGCGCGTCCCGCCATCGCCGAGGCGCAGCTGGCCTCGGCCGCAGGGCTCGGAAAACCGGAACTGACGGGCCATTTGCTGATGCTGCCGCTGACGGACGATTTCGAGGCGGTGACGCGCGCGCTTGGATGTTGCGTAGCGGAGCCTCTGCGCGCTCCGGACGCGGCGGACGGTAGCCTCGACGCAGGACGCGCCCCGCGCCGCTTTACCGTGTCAGCCGCGCGGATCAAGCCTTTGGAGATGCCGCCCCTGCGCGACCCGCAGCCTTCGCCCCGACCGACTGGGCGCAGGTCTCCTCCGGCGCACTCCTTCGAGCAGCCCGTGCCGACCGCCGCCACCTCCGGCTTCGCCGAAAGCCAGACGCCTTACACCCCGCGGCCGAAATCCCGCGCCGCACATCTGGCGGAAATGACCCCGGAAGAGCGCCGCGCGATGTTCCGGGTGGTGCGTCAGGACGGGTGAGAAGATCCGCGCGGACTCTCAACATCTGCCTGCAACGCCATGTCTTTATTGGATTATTCGCTGTAGGCGTCGACCTTGGATTTGGCGTTCTCGCCAAGTTCCGACGCCTCGTCATGCGACGCATCGCTTTCGCGGCGGCGCATCGCCTCTTTCTGGGCCATCATCGCCACGACCCCGAGATAGAGAATTTGCGACAGCAGGAGAGCGGCCAGAGCAAGCCCGAGAATCCACCAGACGCCAAGCCCGGCGAGATAACCGAGAGCGCTTTGGAACGTCAGGTAGATGACAAGACCGACCAGGTAATTCGAAAAACGCATCCCGCCGACGAACTCTCGAAAGTTGAATATTCTTACCAAACTATACGAACACAGCATTTGGCACAACATCGCGCGCGGCCGCCCCGGTCTGCGCCGCCGGTTCGAGACAGGTCATGGCCGTCCGTAATAAACCTCGTAATCGTTGGCATGTGCCTCGGTGTCGCTGTCGTCCACGTAGTCTTTCAACTGCGTCAGGTCGACCTTGTTCAGCACGATCCCCAGCAGCTTGGCGCGGATCAGCGGATCGGAATCGAGCAGATGTTCCAGAAGGCCCCGGCTTATGCGCCCGAATTCGGAAACGATGACAAGCTGATCGAGGTCTTTCAGGATCGAGCGCACATCTATCACCGGCGCCATCGGCGCAAGATCGAGGATGACGTAGTCATATTGCCATTTGAGCGCGTCGAGCATCTCGTGGAACGCGGAGCTGCTCAGAATTTCGCTCGTATGAGGAAAATCCTTCGGAACGAGGCCGGGGATCAGGTCGACTTCCGTCTCCCCCAGCCGCAACAGCACCTCCTCCCAGGCGCACCGCCCGGTCAGGATATCCAGCAATCCTTTTTCGGTTTTCAGCCCCAGGTGATGGCTCAGCCCGCTGCGATGGGGATCGGCATCGACCAGCACCACCGAATTTCCGGTGGATGCAATCACCGCGGCAAGGTTGAGCGCAGTGATCGATTTCCCCTCGCCTGGCTTGGCCGACGTCAAGCCAAGCAGGCAACTCTCGTCATTCGCCGAGGCCAGGCGGCTCGCCAGTCGGATATTTCGCAACGTCTCGGTATATTTCGACCGCATGTTGGTCAGCGCATAGACCGCGGCCTTCGGCGCGCTAATCACCTTCGCCTCCCGATCGAGCCGGGCTGTCAAGGTTCGCACGGAGAAGCGCGGTTTCTCGTAAAGCTTTTCGATACGCGGCAGGTATCCGAGGAAATGCGCGTCGAGATGATTGGTCACATGATCCGCGGTGCGCACGAAGCGATCTCTCCATTCACGAATTGCCGCGATCAGCAACCCCGTCAAAAGACCCAGAACGACGCAAAGCGCCAAGATAATCTTCGTGCTCGGGCCGGCGGAATCGAGCGTCGTTTCGGCTAGGTTGAGGATACGCACATTCGAGACCGGGAAGCTCTTTTGCTGGTCGATCTCCTGAAACTTGCTCAGGAAGCTCTGGTAGAGCGCCGAGAGCGTATCGGCGCGCTGCTCGAGCGCCCGCAGACGGACCAGCGCGGGCCCGTTCTTGGCATCGTCGCCCACCGCCTTGTCGAGGCTCGATTGCAGCGCGTCGACCTTGGCGGAGGCGAGCGTCAGATCGCTGCGCGCCTGCCCCAGAAGCCGCCGCAGCGAGGCGAACAGAAGATCGCCGGTATTGTAGACACGTTTCTGGCTCGCGGCAATCTGTGCGGCGTCGTCGCCATAGACCAGCTTGGCGCGGGTGAGGTTTGTCAGCGCCCCCATCATCGCGGTGCGCAGCTTGGTGAAATCGGGATCGTCGCTGGCAGGCAGCCCCACCAGCACGTCATCGACCACCAGCCCGTCGCGCCCGCCCTCGACGATCTTTTTCAGCGCGGCGACCTGGGCCGCGGCGCGCGCCTGTTCGGCAATCGCCTCGGACAGATCGACATTGAGCGAGTTGACCGCATCCTGAGACATCGTGCTGTCGCGGGCCGAAACCAATCCGTTGCGGGCGCGGAACTGCTCTGCCGCCTGCGCGGCGGCGCGGGCGTCCTCTTCGAGCTGCGAAAGCCGCGCGCGCATCCATTCCGTCATCCGTTCGGTCGCGGCGTAATTGGCGTTCAGCACGTCCGCGACATAGACATCCGCGAACGTGTTGACGATTTCGGCGGCAACTTTCGAGTCGGTCCAGCGGAACTCGATGCCAAACGCGGTACTCTGCCCGATCCGGTGCACCACGACGGACTTGCGCAACTCGTCGATCGCCGTCACGCGATTGCGGGCTTCGTCGGTTTGCGGCGGGGTTCCCTCTTCAGTGACCGCTGCGGAGGAGGCGCCGCCGTCCTGCATCCCCGGATCGAACAGATCGCGCAGCTTGCGGATCGGCGTCGCCACCGTGTCGATCGCGCCCCGGATCATCGTCCGCGTCAGCGCCTGCGGCGGGCTCATGAAGGCCGGATCGTTCTGCAGGTCGAGCTGGTCGACCACGCGCGAGATCACCGCATCCGAGGTGATCACCAGCCGCGCGCTTTCCATCGCACCGTCGGTGGTGCTCATGTCGCTGGTGGTGGAGACCTGCCGGATCGTGCGGTCGATATTGGCGTCGAGCAGCACCTGCGAGGAGGCATCGAAATAGCGCGGCGTCGTCGCGAGGTAGAACATCCCCAGACAGAGCCAGCCCGCCACCGAGAACGCAATCGAGCGCCGCCTGCGCCGCAGCGCGGCCAGCACCCGCGACAGGTTGATCGTCGCGGTTGGCGCGGAGATCGGGTCGCGCAACGGGTCCATGCCCGACTGGTATCGAAAACCTTCTCGCGTCATTCCGCCCTCCGGACTGCAGGAGCCGCCCCGCCATAATGTTCGGGGCGCTTGCCCCCAAGGCAACCGGCAACGACCCCGACATGCAGGCTCAGGCGCAGGATTGCCTTATTGCGCGCCGTTTCGGAGAAAATTCCGGCAAGCATGAGACCGAGGCAGGCTGTGCTCTTGGCCCCAGCCAGCCCCGCCTGTGCGAGCCGCCCCGACAGAGGGCGTCCGGCCGCGATCACCTCGCCATGGGTCAGCCCCATCCGGTAGCGCCGCCGCATCAGCCAGCGCATCGTCGCGCGGGCCTCGGGCACGATCTCATGCGCGACCGCATCGGGCGCGAAGGCGATCTCGCCGCCGCGCGCCTGATAGGCTGCGAAAAACGCCGTATCCTCGCCGCCGCTGCGCCCCAGCGCTTCATCGAAGCTCAAGCCGTCGAAAGCAGGCGCGCGCAGAAGGATCAGCATGTTGCAGGTGTAGCCGGTATGCGCATGGCCGCGCGCATCGACATCCGGCGTCGTGTCATGGATCGCAGAGCGGCGCATCCAGCCCGGCGCAGTCTCGAGATGCTTCGCGCGGACCGGCCCCACTACGGCGGAGGTCGCGGCCTCATGCATCCGCCGCTCCATCCGCATCAGCCAGTCGGGCTCTACCCATTCATCATCGTCGAGGAAGGCCAGCAGATCGGCGCATTGCGCCCGCGCCGCCTGCAAAATCGCGTTGCGCGCGACCGAGATATTGCGGGCCGGGGCGTGCAGATAGATCAAAGGATGCGGGAACCACTCGCCGATCGCGTCGATCACCGGCCGCGCCGAGGGAGTATCGTCATTATCCGCGACGATCACCTGGATCGTCAGATCCGGGCAGGAGCTGAGTGCCGCAAGCGAGGCCAACGTGTCGCGCAGCTGAGCGCGGCGATAGGTGCAAACGCCGATGATGACGGTCCGGGGTGCCTTCATGCCTTGCCCTCCTTCGCAGTCCAGCGCTGCGCCTTGGCGCCCGCCGTCAGGCTTTGCGCCCAGAACCCTGCCGACCATGCCGCCTGCATCAGCCCCGCCAAGGGCCCGGCCAGAAATCCGGTCAGGCTGCGCGTCTCGCGCGCGAGCATCACGCCCACCGCGACACAAGCCAGCGCCCAGAGCAGCAGCGGCAGCGCGAAGACCCAATGCAGCGGCGACAGCACCGCCAGCGCCAGCCCGGGCAGCAGCGCCGCGACGATCATCTGGCGCTTCGCGGGCCGCATCCGGTGCTTGGCAAGGTTACGCGCCCGCCCGCGCCCGAAGAGGTAATATTGCCGCATCAAGGCGTGCAGGTTCTGGCGCGGAAGGTAATCGATCCCGGTGCGCGCGCTCAGCCAGATCCGGTAGCCCGCCATCCCCAGCCGGTGGTCGAGCTCCGCATCCTCGTTATGGGTGAAGCCCGGATCGTAGCCGCCCGCCGCGCGGAACGCATCGCAGCGCATCAGCGCGTGATGACCGTGATCGACCCATGCGCCCTCGCTCCGGTTGCGATGGGCCGAGCTGCCATTGCCGAAACGCGAATTCTGCGCCACCGCGATCGCTTCTTGCAGCAGCCCCTGCCCGACCGCGTTCATCGTGACGGTGACGGAGGCCGCCCCGGTCGCCTCGGCCTCTGCGATCAGCGTCTCGCAATAATCCGGCGGGTAGATCGAATGGGCGTCGATGCGGATCAGGTAGTCGCAATCCGCCCCGAACGCCTCCACGGCGAGATTGATCGCAGCGCTTTGATATTTCAGCGGATTGTCGATCAGGCGCAGCCAATCCGCCTGCGCCAACCGCTGCGTGACGATGCCCTGCGTACCATCGCGCGAGCCGCCATCGACCACAACGACCAGCGCCTCGCCTGTCTTCACGAAAGGGGTCAGCTGATCGAGCACCGCCCCGATATGGGCCGCCTCGTTCAGCGTAGGCACAACCACCAGAACTTTCGGATCGCTCATCGTCTTTCCTTTCGCTCAGGCCGCATTGGACTGGATCGGCGCGCGCAACGCCGCCAGCATCGCCGCCCCATCCGCCGCGCTCGCCAGCCAGCTTGCGCGCTCACGCGCCGCAAGCGCGGAGCGCAGCACCTCGAGTTCCTCGGGACCGATCGGGGCCAGCGCATCCTCGACCGCGCTGATCTCGGGCGCGCTGACCTGAACGCCGATCCCCTCCCGCGCCATCCGCCGCCCGATCTGGGTATGCGACAGCCCGATCGGCGGCGCGCCGAACAGCCCGCCCTCGTAAAGGCGATTGGGCAGCAGCCAATCCGAATTTCCGCCCGGATCGAAGCGATCGAGCAGCCAAGCCAGATCGCAGGCGCCGTAAATCTCGGGCAGCTCGTCGGGCCATGCGTAGCTGCCGCGAAACTCCAGAGCGTCATTGGGCTCGATCACCGCATGGAAATCGGGGATCACGTCGAGCGAGGGCCGCCCGCTGATCACCACCCGGTAGCGCCCCGGATTGCGCCGCGTCAGCCCGTCGAGCGTCTCCAGCGACCAGCGACAGCGCAGGATGCCGAACCAACCGATGGTGATCTGGCCCTGCGTGACCGGCGCAAGCCGCGCGCCCTGCGGGATCAGGCTCTCGGGCAGGAACGGCTTGTTCTCGACCAGGTGCACCGGAACCGTATTATGTTGATAAGGTTCGAGATATTCGCTCTCGAAGGCTTCCGAGGAGGTGACGACCAGATCGGTCTCGGCCAAGAGCCCGCGCTCGATCCGCCGCAAAGCCCGCGACGCGGTGCCTTGGCCCAGCATGATCCGGTGAATGTCGAGCAACTCGTAGACCAGCGCCGGCTTATCCGCGAAGGCCGCGCGGGCGTGCCGCCCCAGCGCCAGCATTTCCAGATTGCGCGCGAGGATCACATCCACCCCGACCGAGACCAGCGCCCGCACCCGCCTGCGGATCTGCGGATAGGCGCGCGCCACGCTCAGCGCCCGCGCCGCAAGTTTGCCATCCTGAGTCCAACCGAGGATTTCGGCGGGCCGCTGCGGCGCACCGGGCAGCCGCTTGAACCCCGCGATCACCACCTCGGCCCCCGTCGCCTCCAACATCTGCACCCGCCGCCAGATCGCGGCATCGTCCAGATCATGCGCCAGATAGAGAAGTTTCATCGCCTCACCTACCCCGCGTCACTTCAGATCGCACAGGATCGAGCCGTCGAAACTGCAGCCCGTGCCCAGCGGCGTGTAGCGGAAGCGTTTGACCACCATCTCGACCGGCCCGTCGGGCGTCTCGTACCGCCCCATCCAGCGGTCGAGCGTCTCCGTCGCCCAGAAGCTGAAATAGACCTTCATCCGATGCGTCGGGATATGATCGGTGGCCTCGCGCACCAGTTTTCCATCGACGAACCAGCGCAGCCGGTCGGGCTCCCAAATGATCGCGTAATCGTGGAACCCGTCCTGCCCGGGCGTTGCGATGTCGATGCCGCGCCCGCCCTCGTCCCCCTCGTCGCCAGAGACGTAACGATTGGTCCAGACGTAATCCGGCTGCTTGGTCAGGATCTCGAAATCGATCTCGTCATGGGGCTGATCGTGGACCGGCCCGGTATAGGTGAAGAAAGCGGCATTGAACCCCGCGCCCGCGCCGCTGCGGACGCGCGCCTCGAACGTGCCATAGCTGAACCAGCCCTGCGTCTGGATCTCGCCGCAGAGATTGGGCATCGACCCATTCGCGAGCGGCAGAAATTTCAGCGTGGCCCCGCCTTCTGGTGCAAGCCCGATGGCGCGGCGCGACCAGGTGCAGTTCTGATGATCGCCATTGCTCCAGCCGTCTGAGATATACCAGCGCGCCGGGGCGACGCGGGCGAAGGTTTCCTCGAACGGCGTGGTCACGAGGCCCTTGCTGTCCGCGTCCTCGGCCGAGGCGGCGAGTGTCGCCCCCATGGCCACAGCCAGCGCGCACCCGGCCACGAGGCCGCGTCTGATCATCCCCCGAAACATGCAGATCCCCTTCATCAGCATCTGCTTCAAACGTGGCCCCCGGCCCCCCTTCAGCTAAGCACCTTCGGGCCCGCGCATCGCTTTTTCGCATGATTTTCACCATCCGCCCAAAAATAGAGCACCGAAAGGGGGCAATGCGCGAATGGCGATGCATTTTGCAGGCGCAGCATTCGGCCTAACTTGGCGCGGCCCGACTCCGTTCCTAATGTCCAATCCATGACTGCTCCGTTGATCTCGATCGTGATGGCGAACTACCGGGGTGCGGCCTATCTGGATCGCGCCATCGCATCCGTATTGGCACAGGATCATACGCGTCTCGAACTGCTGCTGATCGACGATGCCTCGGGCGATGGCTCCGCCGCGATCGCCCGCGACTGGGCCGCCCGCGACGCGCGGCTGCGCTTTCACGAAATGCCGCGCAACGGGGGGGCGGCTGCGGCGCGCAATCAGGCGCTGGACATGGCGCGGGGCGAATGGGTCGCGATCGTCGACAGCGACGATCTGATCCATCCGCAGCGCCTCTCGCGGCTGCTGGCGGCGGCGACCCGGCTCGATGCGCAGATGGTCGCGGATGACATGGTGTTCTTTTCCCAGACGCCGAATGCCGCCGGGCGCACTCTGTTGCAGCCCTTGCAGCTGACCTGCCCGCGCGAGGTCACCGCGCGCGACATGCTGGCCTCCGACGATCCGGCCAAACCCTTGCCGCCACTGGGCTATCTCAAACCGCTTATCGCGCGGAAAACAATCGGCAATCTGCGCTACGACACCAGCCTCTCGATCTCCGAGGATATGGATTTCTACCTGCGCCTGCTGATCGGCGGCGCGCGTCTCATGGCGCTGCCGGACCCGATGTATCTCTATCGCAGGCATTCGGCCTCGCTGTCTTACCGGCTGTCCTGCAAAGCGCTCGAAGCGATGCTCGACGCGCAGGCGCGGCTGAGCCCGAGCTGCCCGCCGTCGCTCTCGGAAGCGCTCGAGACCCGCAGGCGGGCTTTGGAACATATGCTGCGCTATCAGCGGCTGGTCGATGACCTGAAAGCGCATCGCTGGGGTCCGGCGACGATACGTCTGGCGCGGGCTCCGGGGCTGTTCGGCAATCTCGTGGAAAGCCTGCAGGCCCGGCGAAAGCGTATGAAAGCCACTCAAAACAAAAGAAAATATCCGCTTTCTCTCAGCCTCGGCGCTACGGGCTCGGGCGCCACTCACAGCGTGCCGCCGCCCCCCGAAGCAGGCGCTTGTTGGGATATGCAGCCCGCCGATCCAGCCGCTGAGATTTCAGCGCTTATGGTAAGACATGCCGTGTCGCTAGAGACGGAGGACGAAGCGGGCGCTTGGTTCGCCTGGATCGCATCCGGTAACGAAACTGCATAAAGATGTGCTATCGCGATGCTTATTCTGCCCAGCAATTACCGCCTTTGCGAAAAACTCCGGTCGGAGCCTGCCAGATCTTGCATGTCAGATCTCGTCTTTCGAAACTTTGAACTGTGAGGAACGGCGGCGCGTGAACCGAGTAGAGGACATGCATGGTACTGCAGGTGCAGGTGCAGAAAGAGACCTCGAAAATCCGGAGCGATTGGAGACTACCGATTCCTTCCGATCAACAAACACGCACACGGCCATTTTCCGAGCTTGAGCGAAGGAGAGAGAGAGTTGAGCTCTGAAATCTGCGTCATCATTCCCGCCTTCAACGCTGAAGCCACGATCGGAGACGCAGTGCGTTCGGCGCTCGCCCAGCCGGAACTGCGCGAATTGCGCGTGATCGATGACGCCTCGAGCGACGCCACCAGCGAGGCGGCCCATGACGCTGCCGCCGGCGATACGCGCCTGCAAGTGATCAGGCAGACCCGCAACACCGGTCCCGCGGCCGCGCGCAATATTGCAATTGCCGAAAGCACCGCGCCCTATCTGAGTGTCCTCGACGCCGATGATTACCTGCTCCCCGGACGGTTCGGACGACTGGCACTGGACGGAACGGCCGATATCGTCGCGGACAATATCGTCTTCGTCCCGGAATCCCGGCCCGACCTGCTATGCCCGGAAAGCCTGCCCGCGCTCCCCGATCACGCGGCGAGCACGCTCGATCTGGCCGGGTTCATTCGCGGCAATCTCTCGCTGCCCGGGCAGCCCCGGGGAGAGCTCGGCATCCTGAAACCGGTGATCTCGCGCGCGTTCCTCGACCGGCACGGGCTGCGCTACAACGCGGCGCTGCGGCTCGGCGAGGATTGCGATCTGTATTTGCGGATGTTCCTCGATGGCGCGCGGTTCCGGCTGCAGCGCGATATCGGATACGTCGCGCGGGTGCGCCGCGACAGTCTCAGCGGGCGCCACAGGGCCGAAGATCTGGGAAACCTGCTCGCCGCTGCTGAGCAACTGGCCCCGATGGTCGCGCGCGATCCGAAAGCCGCGCCGCTGTTCCGCGCCTATCTGACGGAGATCCGGGCGCGCTATCTGCTGCGCGATTTCCTCGACGTGAAACGGCGTGCCGGGCTGGCGGCGGCGCTGCGTCATTCGGCGCGGCCCTTGTCGAACCTCGTCCCGGTGTTTGGCGGGGTCGCGCGCGACAAGCTCGCGGCCTTGCGCAAGACGGAGGCGCCACCCCTGCCCGATCAGCGCTATCTCCTGCCGCTGGAACAGGAAAAAGGCGGCCCGTGACGGACCGCCTTTCGCGCTGGAATATCTTAGGTTTCTAGCCTTTGACCTGCGCCGGAAGCAGTTGGAACTCCACGATATCGCCGGGCATCAAAGGCGCATCCATCGCCAGCACCTCGGCGTCGCTTGCACCCTTGCGATGGACCCGCACCTGAAGCGCATCCTCGGGCCGCTCGATCGCGGTCAGCAGCCCCACGATCCGCTCCTGCAAGACGCGCTTGCCGCGGATTTCGTCCAGATCGGCCTCGACCTGTCGCAAGGTTTCCAGCCGCGCCGCGGCCGCCCCTTCGACCGCATCCAGCCGGTCCGCTTCGGCGGACGCGATGTCCTGTCGCGCCTTCAGGATTGCGCTGCGCACATCGAGCGCCTGCGTCTCGACCGTCGCCGCGACCCGCTGCGCATCCAGAAGCCGCGCATTGGCTGCGAGCCCCCGGTCGGCCAGCGTGTTCATCGCATCGGTCTGCTTCTGCGCCAGAGCCTGTTGCTCCTCGAGAGAAGCGGATTTCTTTTCGAGCGCCGCGATCTCGGAGTTCAGAAGCTCCAGCCGCCCGTCGATCAGGGTGATCCGACGCTTCGTCTCTTCTCGGTCGAGCTCGAAAATCTTGCGCTCGCGGTCGCGCAGGACCTCGCCGCTCGCATCGTTCTGCAGCCGCGGGAAGTCGATCGTCTCGGCCCCGTCGACCTCGGCGATCAGCCGCGCGCGCCGCGCGCCGAGCGTATCTTCCTTCTGCCGCAGATCGCTGAGCAGCGTTTCCGCCTCCAGCCGCGCCCGCAGCGGATCGGTGTCGCTCAGCCCCGCCATCGGGATGCCACCCGCCTGCGCCAGGGCCTCGCGCGCGGTCATCCCCTCGCGGAAATCGACCTTGCCGCCCGTGCGCACCAGCCCCGACACATAGACCGGCGGGCGCTGCGCAATCGCGACAGAGACGCCCGGCATATCGGTGATGCCGAGCTGCTGGATCAACCGATTGGCGATCTCTTCCGACAGATCGGACGGTGTCGTGGTCTCGGCCTTCATCGGCCCGAGAAAGGGCATCGTGAGAATACCTTGCTCGTCGACCGTATACTCGGTCGGCCAGCTATCCCATTCGCGCATCACCGCGCTGATCGGGTCCCAAGCCATCACGCGGATCGACAGCGCGTCCCCCGCGACGATGGTCTCGGTAAAGCCGGCGCTGGCGGGCAGAACCATGCCCAATATCAGCGCCAGCCGGAGTTTCATGGAGCGCACCACCTCAGCGCGCGCCTTTCGCAAAGAGCACCGCCGGGATCGTCATGAACAGCACCCAGATATCGAGCATCGGCCGCCAGTTGCTCACATAGAAGCGATCCAGCCGCACACGCTCGCGATAGGTCACGTCGGATCGCCCGCTGACCTGCCACATTCCGGTCACGCCGGGGCGGCTCTGCAGGTAGTGAAACCGCGACTGGCCGTAGTTTTCCAGCTCGTCTTCGACCACCGGGCGCGGGCCGACGATGCTCATTTCGCCGGTCAGCACATTCATGATCTGCGGCAGCTCGTCGAGGCTGAGCTTGCGCAGCACAGCGCCAACCGACGTCACCCGCGGATCGTCGTCGAGCTTGCGTTGTTCTTGCCAGATCGCGCGCTGATCCGGGTTCAGCATGAGGTGACGTTCGAGCACCTCATCGCCGTTTGTCACCATCGAACGGAACTTCCAGCAGCGGAATTCCCGCCCGCCGAAGCCGATCCGGCGATGGCCGTAGAACAGCGGACCGCCGTCGGACAGCTTGATCATCAGGCAAAGCCCGAGGAACAGCGGCGCGAAAAACGGCGCGATCGCCAGGACGATAAGAAGATCGAGAGCGCGTTTCACGCGCCCGCCCACAGGGATCTCATAGCTACGCGGCGCTTTAGGCAGAGGCACCGGCGGATTGATGACGACAGCATTGGCATCGAAGTTTCGTATCGAACTGAAGGACATTTCCCCACTCCATGTTTCAGTTTCCCCCCTTAATGCCCGTCCTTCCTGTCATGCCTCACGATCGCGTCTCGTTCAGAGATGTTCTCACCATTGGATTAAAGATGCTGATCGCCCATCAAATTGACCAACGTTTTTTTGAGAAAAAGTCGGTTTCCACAACTCCAGAGTGAGATCGCGACTTTGCAGGCGCAGAAAATGGGAGATTGCCCTAAATTTGACACATTATTCAGCACTTCGAAAACAGGCTTGACCTCCGCAACCTCTGGTTCAGGCAATGTTTTCTGACGGCCTGATCTGCTCCGGTACGTCCTCCCAGGGCCCCGAGCCGCATCGAAACGCGCCAAACTCCCGTCTCATTTCGGCCGCATTCGAGCATCGCTCAGCTCCTCTCGATAACAAAAAGCCGGCCTGAACCGGGCATTCGTCTATGGCGATTGCGGCCATCTCATACGCGCGTTGCCCAATGAATAGACGAAACTCGTCAAAACGGAGCTTTCGCGCCGCCACGCCCCTGCCGGCAACTGAAAAAACCTAGACAATTCTGGACCTGCATAGTCCGCTTCTCGGTAGGGATCGTCCCACTCCGGGTCACGTGGATCCGGACGATCGGTTGGATGTTGCCCCGAGAGGTATGCGCATGGGTCTGGCCCGAAGCTCTGCACGCGGAGCCGCGATCAATATGGTTGCGATCGTCATACGGATAGGACTGAACATTCTCGTCGTCACGCCGATCGTGGCGCGCATTCTCGGCCCGGAAAGCTTCGGTCTCGCAGCGATGGCAATGACGCCTTTCGCCTTCTTCCTTCTTTTCGGCGATATCGGCCTGTCTGCGGCGCTTGTGCGGTCGCACAACCCGTCGAAGATGCTCTGGTCCACGGCGTTCTGGGCGACCGGCATCCTCGGCACCTGTGTCTTGCTGATCGCGATCGGCACCGCAGGCGCGTTGAGCAGTTTCTATCACGAGCCCGCTGTCGCCCCGCTCGCCCGTGCGCTCGGGATCGCAATGTTGTTTCAGGTGATGATGACGATCCCCGTCGCGTGGCTGCAGCGCGAGCATCAGTTACACCACGTGGCGATCGCCGATATTCTTTCAGTTACACTCGCCGCGATCGTCTCGATCACAGCGGCCCTGCTCGGCGCGGGGGTCTGGGCATTGATCCTGCAGCACATCACGCTCGCGGGCACGAAATTCACGACGATCTTCTTCTTCGCGAAACTGCCGCTTTCGATGAATTTCCGCTGGGCGGAGATTGCACCTATGATGGGGTTCTCGACGCGGCTGACGAGTTCAAGCCTCGTTTCCTACTTCAACACCCAGACCGACACGATCCTCGTGGGCCGGTATCTCGGCACCGATGCGGTCGGTCTCTACAGCCGCGCCTATCAACTGATGCAGCTGCCCGTGCAGGTGATCGCGCATGGCATGGCCTTTGCCGCCTATCCCGCGATGGCGCGGGTGACACATGACCGCGAATGGCTCTCGGCGCTTTATCTCAAGCTCATCACGGCCGTGTCCTTCATGGTCTTTCCGATGACCTTCGGCCTCGCCGTCGCTGCGGATCCGCTGATCCTCGTGTTGCTCGGGCCGAAATGGATCGAGATCGCGCCGACTTTCGCGGTGCTGACCATAACCGGGATGACCCAGAGCTTCGTGGTGAACGGGACCGATCTGCTGATGGCCGACAACCGCACCGACCGCATCCTGTGTTGGGCGATCATCCGGCTGGTGGTGCTGGTGCCCGCGTTCGCACTGGGGGTCTATCTCGGCTCGGTGCTCTGGCTCGCGCTCTTCTTCAGCGTGGCTAGCATCGTGCTACTGGTCCCCTTCCAGATGGAGATCAACCGCCGCGCAGGCCTTGGCCATCGCCAGATGCTCGCGCGCCTGCTGCCGAGCTTCGTCGCCGCTTTGGGCATGGCCGCGGGCGTCTATGTGCTGAAGCTGTGGTTCTACGGTCTGGGTTTGCCCGCGCTGGTCGCGCTCCCGGTATTGGTGCTGGCGGGGGGTGCGCTTTATCTCGGGCTGCTACGGCTCGGCGCGCCCGCTTTCCTGCGCGACATCCTCGGCATGGCGGATCATTTCCGCAAAAGCCGCGCGAGCTGACCGCGTTCAGCCAGCCGCAGCCCGCTCATACAGCCCATCCCAATAGGCCGCCGCATCCTCGGGATTGAACAGCGCCCGCGCCTGCGCATGGGCGGCGCGGCGCATCGCACGGTAGGCTTCGGGATCGGCGAACATCTCTTCGAGCCGCGCGATCCCCTCCTGCGCCATCCGCTCGGTCTCGGCCACGAACATCGCCTCGCATTCGACGGTGCCGCGCAGCGACCATTCGGGCCGCCATTCGTCATCGCCCGGCGTGCGCGGACGCCCAACCAGCGCCCCCGAGACGCCATCCTCGATGAATTCGGGAAGCGCGCGCTGATCGGTCGCCAGAACCGGCGTGCCGTGGATCATCGCCTCCACCGCCGAGAAGCCGAACGTGTCCGAGAAAGTCAGCAGCGCCGCCGCGTGGCTATTGCGCAAAAGCTCGACCACCTGAGCGTTCGGCATCCGCGCGTGATGCGTGACATTGGGCAGGTTGAGTAGATCGAGATAGGGCTGGAACACCTCCTGCCGCTCCGGGTCGCTCCAGATCGACCCGCCGCAGGTGAGGCTGGAGATCACGTTGAAATGGAATGGCAAGCCGCGTTTCAGGGCCAGTTCCGCCATTCGCGCGACCGAACATCCCCCTTTGCGCGCGAAATGCCCGCCGACGAAGGTGATCTGGAAGGGCGGCTCCAGCGCGATCTCTTCATGCGCGTCCTTGCCCGGGTGCAGAGACGGGTAGCGACATTCCAGCTTATCCAGGAGCCGAGTCTGATCGGCAGGCGACAGCCGGGATTTCGTTACCGTCGCGCGAAAGCTCTCGCAGGCGAATTGCGAGATCGCGACGATCGCGCGGCAGCGATCCGAAAGCAAAATCCGATAGAGCATCGCCTCGTAGCCCGAGTCCTCGCGCCCGAAGACCCGCGGCAGGTCGGATTCGAAGCCGATCACGAAGGGTTTGCGCCCGAGCGGGATACGGTTGAAGGCATGGATCAGGTCGCAACGATGCGCCGAGACCGGATCGAACAGCGTCACCCCGTCATATTCCGAACGAATCCGGTTGAACGGCACGAAAATCTTGCGCTCGATCCGGTGACGCGACTGGCGCGGCCCGCTGAAATCCCACGGATAGCCCACCGGCGCGAGCACCTTCAGCGGCCTCGATTCTGTCTTGATAGTCATGACGCCCCCATCGACTCGTCACGGCACATTGCGCGGCCTTTGACACCCCTCGCAGGCCGCAGGGTTCAAGCTAGGACCGCCCAAGCCCCGCCAGCAAAGAAAAACCGCCCGGTTTCTGCATTGCAGCACCCGCGCGCCTGTTTCTTACGCGCTGTTGAGCGGTTTCGGGCCGATGCGCGTATCAATCGGGCTTTCACGACTGCCCGCGAGATCATCACCTTGTCATGAAACCCGCCGATAGTTTCGCCACTCGGGGCAAGGCCCGCCCGGGAGCAGGCAAAGCGCTGGCCCGCCCTGCCGGGTCGCGCGAGGATCGGGGAAAGGGGTGCCGATCGCGCCCGCTCAGAGGTGTTTCGACGCAAGATGATCTCCCGCCGCGACACGATCACATTCTCGCCCGAGGCGTTCGCATTCGCGATCGGCCTGATCGCGCTGAACTGGATTCCGTTGATGGGATCCAAGGCGGCGCTGATCTATCTGGCGGCGATGGCGGCGCTGGTCTTCTGGCAGCCGCAGCGCATCCTCGACGAAGGCTACGCCACCGCCGCGATCTGGGTGATGATCGGCTGGTGCCTGCTGTCTTTCCTTTGGTCGAACTACCCCTCGCAGACGATCCGGCACGGGCTGCAACTGGCCCTGACGGCGAGCATGGCGGTCGCGGCGGGCTCGCGGCTCTCGACGACGACGGTGCTGCGGGTGCTGCTGGTGACGGGGCTGATCCTGGCGGTCTGCCAGTTCGGGATCGGGCGGATCAGCGGCTCGGGCGCGTGGCTCGGCCTCTACAATTCCAAGAACCAGCTGGCGCAATTCGCGATGATCCCGATGCTCGTCGGTCTGGCGATCACGCTCGACCGGCGCGGGCGGCGCTACCTGCTGCCCGGCGTGGTGGCGCTGGTGGCTGGGACATTCCTGCTGATCGTGGCCGGCTCCGTGGGCGCGATCCTCGCCGCGATGGGCGCCTGCACGGCGATGGTGGCGATCAAGTTCCTCAACCGGCTCGGACCGTGGCAGAGGCTGCTGGTCGCGGGCAGTTCGGTCCTGCTGATCGCGCTGATCGCGATCGCGGTTTCCGGCTTCTTCGACGAGCTTTCGCAGCTGATGGTCCGGCTGACCGGCAAGGACCTGACCCTGACGGGGCGCACCACGCTCTGGCAAGCCGCCTTCGACGAGATCGCGAAACATCCGCTGCTGGGCGAAGGGTTTCGCGGCGTCTGGGTGGTGGGCAACCCGCTGGCCGAGCGGCTCTGGGCGGAGTTCGGGATCGCCGACAAGGTGGGCTTCCATTTCCACAACACCTTCATCTCGAACACGGTGGAGATCGGGCTGATCGGCGGCGCGATGCAACTGGGCCTGTTCCTCTACACGCTCTATTTTCTGGTGCTCTGGGCGATCCGCTCGCCCAGCTTCGAGTCACTGTTCTGGGCGGGCTACATGGTGCGCGAGGTGATCCTCGTGAACAGCGAGGTGATGTTCTTCGCCGAATTCGCCGCCGATACGGTGCTGATGTTCATGGCGATCGTGGTGGCGCGGCGCTACCAGCTGTCGCTGCGCGCGCCAGCCGGAGCGGTCCGCGCGCTCGGACAAACGCCGGCGGCCCGCTATTCCGATCGGTTCGCTGGCTGAGCGCCCCGACCCGATTGGGACGTCGGAACCGCGTGAAAAAAAGCCCGAACACAAGGGTCCGGGCCAATCAATCCGTTGAAACGTGCCGCGGCGCGACGATCGCGCCTTATTGCGAAGCCGCTTTCGCCAGCTTGCGGCGGTCCTGCAGCTCCTCCGCCACGAGGAAGGCCAGTTCCAGCGATTGCGAGGCGTTCAGGCGCGGGTCGCAGGCGGTGTGGTAGCGCGAGGACAGATCGCCGTCGGTCACCGCGCGCACGCCGCCGGTGCATTCGGTCACGTCCTTGCCGGTCATCTCGAAATGCACGCCGCCGGGGATCGTGCCCTCGGCTTTGTGAATCGCGAAGAATTCCTTCACCTCGCGCAGCACGGAGTCGAACGGGCGGGTTTTGAAGCCCGACGCGGACTTGATCGTGTTGCCATGCATCGGATCGCAGGACCAGACGACATTCGCGCCCTCGGCCTCGACCGTGCGGATCAGGCGCGGCAGGTGATCGCCGACCTTGCCCGCGCCGAAGCGCGCGATCAGCGTCAGACGGCCCGCCTCGTTCTCCGGGTTCAGCTTCTCCATCAGCACCTTGAGGTCGTCCTCGGTGGTGGTGGGGCCGCATTTCAGACCGATCGGGTTCTGCACGCCGCGTGCGAATTCGACATGTGCACCGTCGGGCTGACGGGTTCGGTCGCCGATCCAGAGCATGTGACCGGTGCCCGCAATCGGCAGGCCGGAGGTGGAATCGATGCGGCAGAGCGCCTCTTCGTATTCCAGCAGCAGCGCCTCGTGCGACGTGTAGAAATCGACCGAAGCCAGCTCATTCGCGGTTTCCGAGGTCACGCCCGCGGCCCGCATGAAGTCCATCGCCTCGCTGATATGGTTGGCGACTTCGCGGTATTTCTCGGCCTCGTCGGCATCGGTGAAGCCGGCGATCCAGCTCTGGACGCGGTGGATGTCGGCGAAACCGCCGGTCGAGAAGGCGCGCAGCAGGTTCAGCGACGCCGCCGCCTGCGTGTAGGCCTGCAGCATCCGGTTCGGATCGGGCAGACGCGCCTCCGAGGTGAACTCGAAACCGTTGATGATGTCGCCGCGGTAACTCGGCAGTTCGGTGCCGTCGATGGTCTCGGTCGGCGCCGAACGCGGCTTGGCGAACTGGCCCGCCATGCGGCCGACCTTGATGACCGGAACCTTCGCGCCCCAGGTGAGCACGACCGCCATCTGCAGCATCACCTTGAACGTGTCACGGATATTGTCGGCGGAAAATTCCCCGAAGGACTCGGCGCAGTCGCCGCCCTGAAGCAGGAACGCCTCGCCACGCGCAGCTTTCGCAAGCTCCGCCTTCAGCGTGCGCGCCTCGCCCGCGAAGACCAGCGGCGGCATCCGCGACAGCTGTGCCTCGACAGCGTTCAGCGCCCCCTGATCGGGATAGTCGGGCATCTGAACCCGCGGTTTCGCGCGCCAGTCCGATTTGCTCCAACCCTTGCCCATCTGATCCTCCAAAAGCGTGGTCGTGTTCATTCGGCGCCGCTTATAGACGGCGCGGGTCTGGGAAACAAACCCGAATTTGCATTTCGACAAGTCTGCAGCGCCCACCTTGCCCCCCTCTTGCGGCGCGCGCCAATTTCCTGTTTCGGTGATTCACCACAGATGACGGATTGACGACATGCCTGATCCCCGCCCCACCCGTCGGCCAGCCCCTTCGCAAGGAATGATCCGGATTGGCCCGGACGCACGCCAGCGTTCGGTCGTCTTCCTGCTTCTAGAGCGATTCACGATGATGGCCTTCGCAAGCGCGATCGAGCCGCTGCGCCTCGCCAACCAGGTGTCCGGTCGCACGCTCTACACTTGGAAACTCGCCTCAGAGTCCGGCGCGGATGTCACCTGCTCGAACGGGACGACCTTCCGCACCGATATCGGTCTGGAGGAGCTGGGACGCGACACGATGGTGCTGGTCTGCGGCGGCATCGACGTGGCCGAGGCGGTCAGCAAGCCGCTGTTGAACTGGCTGCGGCGCGAGGCGCGGCGCGGCGCGGTGATGGGCGGCTTGTGCACCGGCTCTTACGCGCTGGCCCGCGCGGGGCTGCTCGACGGCAAGCGCGCGACGATCCACTGGGAGAATATCGACGCCTTCGCCGAGGATTTTCCCGATATCGAACTGACCAAGGGCGTGTTCGTGATCGACGGCAACCGGGTGACGACGGCGGGCGGCACCGCCTCGATCGACCTGATGCTGCGGCTGATCGCCCGCGATCACGGCGAAGAACTGGCCAATACCGTCGCCGATCAGCTGATCCATTCCTCGATCCGCTCGGACCGCGACACTCAGCGGCTGTCGATTCCCACCCGCATCGGCGTGCGCCACCCGAAGCTCGCGCAGGTGATCGGCCGGATGGAGCGCAATATCGAAGACCCGATCAGCCCCGCGACGCTCGCCACCGAGGTCGGCATGTCGGCGCGCCAGCTGGAGCGGCTGTTCCGCCGCTACCTCAACCGCTCGCCCAAGCGCTATTACATGGAATTGCGGCTGCAGAAGGCGCGTAACCTGCTGATGCAGACCGAAATGAGCGTGATCAACGTTGCCATGGCCTGCGGCTTCGCCAGCCCCTCGCATTTCTCGAAATGCTACCGCGCGCATTACCAGACCACACCCTACCGTGAACGCGGCGCGAGCGCCACGGGCGAGAAGGAGATCCCGGACGCCGCCTCCGAGGTTGGACCGGAAGACTCGCTCGACTGAAAATTGCGCAATCCGCCCCCTCGCCTTTCACGAATTTGCACAACGGCCCAAATTGCCGTTACGTCGCATTGCGCGATCCTTGACCTTCGGGTCGGTTTTTCGCGTCATCGCGCCACTCGCGGTTCTTCACATTTGACGCACCGCGCACTAACCTCGCGCAAGAACGCGAGTTCCAACACGGGAGTGAACACATGAAAAAACTGCTTCTGGCTTCGGCTGCGATCGCGCTTGGCGCGACCGGCGCATATGCCGATGACGTGAAGATGGGCGTCCTGCTGGGCTTTACCGGCCCGCTTGAATCGCTCGCCCCGCCGATGGCGCAGGGTGCCGAGATGGCGATCAAGGAAGTCTCCGACTCCGGCAAGCTGCTGGGTGGCGACACCGTGACCGCAGTCCGCGGCGACTCGACCTGCGTCGACGCAGCAGCCGCAACCGCGGCTGGCGAAACGCTCGTCACCACCGACAAGGTCGCTGGCATCATGGGCGCGATGTGCTCGGGCGCGACCACCGCTGTCCTGCAGAACGTCGCCATGCCGAACGGCGTCGTGATGATCTCGCCCTCGGCGACCTCGCCGGCGCTCTCGGATCTCGAAGACGATGGCCTGTTCTTCCGCACCGCTCCGTCGGATGCGCGTCAGGGCGAAGTCATGGCCGATGAGCTGATCGAGAAAGGCATCAAGAACGCCGCCGTCACCTACACCAACAACGACTACGGCAAGGGTCTCGCGGACAGCTTCGAGAAAGCCTACAAGGCCAAGGGCGGCAACGTCACGATCTCGGCCGCGCATGAAGACGGCAAGGGCGACTACTCCGCCGAAGTCGCATCGCTCGCCTCCGCGGGTGGCGACGCGCTCGTCATCGTCGGCTATATCGACCAGGGCGGCTCGGGCATCCTGCGCGGCGCGCTCGACACCGGCGCCTTCGAGACCTTCGTCTTCCCCGACGGCATGGTCAGCCAGACGCTCGAAGACAATTTCGGCTCGGAAATCAACGGCTCCTTCGGTCAGCTTCCCGACTCCGCGGGCGACGGCATGAAGACCTATCTCGGCATGGCCGAGAAAGCCGGCTTCGACGGCTCGTCGGCCTATTCGGGCGGCGCCTATGACGCGGCGGCCCTGATGCTGCTGGCGATGCAGGCCGCCGACTCCACCGACCCGAAAGTCTACAAGGACAAGGTCATGGAAGTCGCGAACGGCCCCGGCGAGAAGATCTATCCCGGCGAGCTGGGCAAGGCGCTCGACCTGATCAAGGAAGGCAAGCCTGTCGATTACGAAGGCGCGACCGCCGTCAACCTGATCGGCAATGGCGAAGCCGCGGGCACCTTCCGCGAAATCGAGATCAAGGACGACAAGATCGAAACGGTGAAGTACCGCTAAGCGATCATCAGACGCGAGACAGCCCGGAGAGATCCGGGCTGTTTTCAATTATAAAACAACAAGATGCGGCGTGAAGCTAACATGCCTACAACTCAGGGGACCCTATGATCCGGGTTGAAAACCTAGTCAAATCCTTCGGCGGATTCCGGGCGGTCGATGGCGCGAGCCTCGAGATTGCAACCGGCTCTATCACCGGGCTTATCGGACCGAACGGCGCCGGCAAATCCACGCTCTTCAACGTCATCGCAGGCGTGCACGAACCCACCGCGGGCCGTGTAACGATGGATGGCGAGGACATCACCGGGCTTGCCCCGCACGAGCTGTTCCACAAGGGTCTGCTGCGCACCTTCCAGATTGCGCATGAGTTTCCTTCGCTCACCGTGCGCGAGAACCTGATGATGGTGCCCACCGGGCAAGCCGGCGAGACGCTCTGGAACACGTGGTTCGGGCGAAAACACATCCGCGAGGAAGAAGCGGCGCTTCTGAAGAAAGCCGATGAAGTGCTTGATTTCCTGACGATTTCGCATCTCAAGGATGAGAAGGCAGGGAACCTCTCGGGGGGTCAGAAGAAGCTTCTGGAACTGGGCCGCACGATGATGGTCGAAGCCAAGATCGTCTTCCTCGACGAGGTCGGCGCGGGCGTGAACCGGACGCTTCTGAACACGATCGGCGACGCCATCGTGCGACTGAACAAAGAGCGCGGCTACACCTTCTGCGTGATCGAACATGACATGGATTTCATCGGCCGCCTCTGCGACCCGGTCATCGTGATGGCCGAGGGCAAGGTGCTGGCCCAAGGGTCCGCCGATCACATCATGGAAAACGAGGCCGTCATCGAGGCCTATCTGGGGACCGGCCTGAAGAACAAGGTCAAGGCCGAGGAAACCGCCGAGACCGCCGCGCATGAAGACCACGGCGCGCAGCCCGGTCTGGGCGACGAAGCAGGCCATGGAGGCGACCAATGAGCTACCTCGACGCCTCACACATGACCGGCGGCTACGGCAAGGCCGACATCCTGCACGACTGCACCCTGACCGTCGAAAAAGGCGAGATCGCGGTGATCGTCGGCCCCAACGGCGCAGGCAAATCCACCGCGATGAAGGCGGTCTTCGGGATGCTCGGCCTGCGCGAAGGCAAGGTCACGCTCGACGGGCAGGACATCACCGGCCTCTCGCCGCAGGACCGCGTCAAGAAAGGCATGGGCTTCGTGCCGCAGGTGAACAACGTCTTCCCGACCATGACGGTCGAGGAAAACCTCGAGATGGGCGCCTTCATCCGCGACGACGATTTCCGGGGCACGATGGATCAGGTCTTCGACCTGTTCCCGATCCTGAAGGAAAAGCGTCGCCAGAATGCGGGCGAACTGTCAGGCGGGCAGCGTCAGCAGGTGGCCGTGGGCCGCGCGCTGATGACCCAGCCGAAGCTCCTGATGCTCGACGAGCCGACCGCAGGCGTCTCGCCCATCGTGATGGACGAGCTGTTCGACCGCATCATCGAGGTCGCGCGCACCGGCATCTCGATCCTGATGGTCGAACAGAACGCCCGCCAAGCGCTTGAGATCGCGGATAAAGGCTATGTGCTCGTGCAGGGCGCGAACAAGTACACCGACACTGGCGAGGCCCTTCTGGCCGACCCGGAAGTCCGCCGCACCTTCCTGGGGGGCTGAGGAATGGAACTCATCAACGCGCTCGTCGCGGTTACCAATTACGTCATCATCCCCGCCACCGCCTATGGCGCGCAGCTTGCGCTCGGCGCGCTCGGGGTCACGCTGATCTACTCGATCCTGCGGTTTTCCAACTTCGCCCATGGCGACACGATGGCCTTCGGCACCGGGGTCGTGATCCTGATCACCTGGGGTTTCCAGGCGATGGGGATCAGCTTCGGGCCTCTGCCGACCGCCCTGCTCGCACTGCCCTTCGGCATCGTCATCACCTCGGCGCTGATGCTCGGGACCGACAAGGTCGTTTACCAGTATTACCGAAAAGTCAGGGCTGCGCCCGTGGTCATGGTCATGGTCTCGGTCGGCGTGATGTTCGTGATGAACGCGCTCACGCGCTTCCTGATCGGAGTCGACCAGATCAATTTCGACGACGGCATCCGCTTCGTCATCAACGCCCGGCAATGGCGCGACATGACGGGCCTCTCCGAGCCGCTGACGCTGCGCTCGACGCAGGTGATCACCGTCGTCACCGCGATCATCACCGTGGCCGCGCTGTTCTGGTTCCTCGGCAAGACGCGCACCGGCAAATCCATGCGCGCGTTTTCCGATAACGAGGATCTGGCGCTGCTGTCCGGCATCGACCCGAACAAGGTCGTGGCCGTCACCTGGATCATCACCGGCGCGCTCGCGACCATCGCAGGCACGCTCTACGGGCTCGACAAGTCGTTCAAAGCCTTCACCTATTTCCAGCTTCTGCTACCGATCTTCGCCTCGGCCATCGTCGGCGGCATCGGCAACCCGGTGGGCGCGATCGCGGGCGGCTTCGTGATCTCCTTCTCGGAGGTGGGCCTCACCTACGCTTGGAAGAAGGTGGCGACCTATCTGATCCCGAACTGGGAGCCGGACGGGCTCGTTCAGCTTCTCTCCACCGACTACAAATACGCAGTCAGCTTCACGATCCTGATCCTTGTCCTGATCTTCAAGCCGACCGGCCTCTTCAAGGGGAAAATCGTATGAGCAGCAATCGTCAGGCTGGTGAGACCAGCCGTCTCCGTGCGCCCCTCTTCTTCGCCATCATGGCCGCGCTCATCCTGCTCGAAGGTTTCACCTCGGGCTGGAACTCGGCGCTCGGCATTCTCAACATGGGACTGCTGTCGGCGATCATGGCGCTCGGCGTGAACATGCAATGGGGCTATGCGGGCCTGTTCAACGCAGGCGCGATGGGCTTCCTCGCGCTTGGCGGCCTCGCCCCGGTGCTGATCTCCATGCCGCCCACCCCCGGCGCTTTCTCGGGCGGCGGTCCGGGCATCATGGCGGCCTTCTTCGTGGCCATCGTCGCCGTGCTGGCGGCGGTCTGGATCTGGCGCAACCTGCGCGGAAAGACGCGCGGCCTCGCCGTGACGGCCGTGCTGATCGTCGGCTTCTTCACCTATCGCTGGCTCTTCGATCCGGCGGTCGAAGTGATCGAGGCGATCAACCCCTCGGCGCAGGGCAACCTCGGCGGGCTTGGCCTTCCGACGCTGATCTCCTGGCCCGTGGGCGCGGTTCTCGCCGCAGGCGCGGCCTGGCTGGTCGGCAAGACCGCCCTCGGCCTGCGCTCGGATTACCTCGCGATCGCCACGCTGGGCATCGCGGAGATCATCGTTGCGATCCTGAAGAACGAGCAGTGGCTCGACCGCGGCGTGCTGAACGTCAATGGCATCCCGCGCCCCTGGCCGGTGCCCTACGAGATCGACCTGCAGAACTCGCCCGACTTCGTCGCGCAGATGCAGAGCTGGGGCCTCGATCCGCAGCTTGGCTCGACCATCGTGGTGAAGCTGGCCTTCCTCGTGCTGTTCGTGATCGTCATCCTCGCGCTGATCTGGCTGACCGAGATGTCGCTGAATTCGCCCTGGGGCCGGATGATGCGCGCGATCCGCGACAACGAGATCTCGGCGGCGGCAATGGGCAAGAACGTCACGCGCCGCCATCTGCAGATCTTCGTGCTGGGCTCGGCGGTGATCGGGCTTGCGGGCGCGATGATGATCTCGCTCGACGGGCAGATGACGCCGACCTCCTACAACCCGCTGCGCTACACCTTCCTGATCCTCGTGATGGTGATCGTGGGCGGCTCGGGGAACAACTGGGGTTCGATCCTCGGTGGCGTGCTGATCTGGTATGTCTGGGTCAAGGCTGGCGACTGGGGCCCGGATATCATGGGCGCGCTGGCGGCTCCCTTCCCCGATGGCGGGTTCAAGGATCACCTGATCCAATCGGCCCCGCATATGCGGATGCTGGTGATGGGTATCATCCTGCTGATGGTGCTGCGCTTCAGCCCGCGCGGGCTCTTGCCGGAGAAATAAAAAAGAGGGGCTCTGCCCCTCGTCCGTTCCGGGCTCACCCCGGGATATTTCTTCCAAGCCGAAGACAAGACGCGCGCCCCGCAAGGAGCGCGCGTTTTTTTGGTTACTCCTCGCCGCCGTCAAACTGGGCGACGCGGGCGCCGGCCTTGTTCGTGGTGACGACGCCGAGCGATTTGAGCTTGCGGTGCAGCGCCGAGCGCTCCATGCCGACGAAATTCGCGGTGCGCGAGATGTTGCCCCCGAAACGGTTGATCTGGGTGAGCAGATATTCGCGCTCGAACAGCTCGCGCGCCTCGCGCAGTGGAAGCGTTGCAAGCGCGCCGCCCAGAACGATGCGCCCCTCATCCGCCGGGCCTTCCTGGCCGGGCAATTCGCGCGCCTCGATCACGCCCGTCCCTTCCCCGAGGATCAGCACCCGCTCGATCACGTTGCGCAGCTGGCGGACGTTGCCGGGCCACTCCATCGTCTGCATCAGCGCCGCCGCCTCTTCCGAGATTTCTCGCAGCGGCAGGCCTTGGGTCTCGTTGAAGCCGCGCAGGAAATGGTCGGCCAGAAGCGGCACGTCCTCGCGGCGCTCGGAGAGCGGCGGCACCTCGATCGGCACCACGTTGAGCCGGTCGTAGAGCTCCTGCCGGAAATGCCCCTCGCGGATCTGTGCCGTCAGATCGCGGGTCGTCGACGAGATAACCCGCAGGTCGACGCGGACCTTGTCGGCCCCGCCCACACGCAGAAATTGCTGCTCGGTCAAGACGCGCAGGATCTTCGACTGCGTGCCGAGCGGCATCTCCGCCACCTCGTCGAAATAGATCACGCCGCCATGGGCCTGCTCCAGCAGGCCCTTCTCGACGCCGCGCTCGGGCGTCTCGCGCCCGAAGAGGACTTCTTCCATCCGGTCGGGCTCGATCGAGGCGGAATTGACCGTGACGAAGGGCCCCGCCGCACGGGTCGAGAACTGGTGGATGTAGCGCGCGGCCATCTCCTTGCCCGAGCCCGGCTCGCCCGTCAGCATCACCCGGCCGTTGGACTTGGTCACCTTGTCGAGCTGATCCTTCAGCCGCCGGAACGCCGCCGAGTCGCCGATCATCTCGCCCGAGGACATGTCGCGGCGCTTGAGCGTCGAGTTCTCGCGCCGCAGCCGCGCCGTCTCCATCGCGCGGGAGATCACCACCATCAGCTGGTCGATGTTGAACGGCTTCTCGATGAAGTCGTAAGCGCCCTGCTTGATAGCCGCCACTGCGATCTCGATATTGCCGTGGCCCGAGATGATGATCACCGGCACGTCCGGATTGTCGCGCTTGACCGTCTTGAGGATGTCGATCCCGTCCATCTTGCTGTCCTTCAGCCAGATATCGAGGATCATCAGCGCCGGTTCCTGCGCGTTGATCTCGTCCATGCACTCGTTGGAATTCGCCGCGAGGCGTGTCTTGAAGCCTTCGTCGCGCAGGATGTCGGCGATCAGCTCGCGGATGTCTTTCTCGTCGTCGACGATCAGAATGTCGCTCATGTCACTTCCCCGGGGGCTTCGCCCCTCTCCTTGATGGCTCTGAGCGCTGCTCGGGCGCGTGGGAGCCTGATTTCGGCGAGCGCCCCGCGATGGGCGCCCTCTACGAAGGCGGGCGCGTCGCTCAGCGTCAACGTTCCACCATGTTCCTCGATGATCTTCTTGACGATGGGAAGACCCAGCCCGGTGCCTTTCTCGCGCGTCGTCACGTAAGGCTCGAACAGGCGCGAACGGTCCGGCGGCAGGCCGATCCCGTTATCCGCGATATGGATCGTCACGTGATCAGAGGCGACTTCCATATCGAGGCGTACCTCGGGCGCGTAGCCTTCCTCCACGTTCCCTTTTTCCGTATAGGATTCAATCGCTTCGCCCGCGTTCTTTACGAGGTTAGTCACCGCTTGCGAAATCATCGTCGCGTCCAGTTCGACGATCACCGGCTCGGTCGGGACATCCGTCACCAGTTTCGCGCCATGCAGGCTGTCTTGCTGCAAGGTCGCCGCATCGCGCACGAGCTGCGCAAGATCGTGATCGGCACGGTCGGGCTCGGGCATCCGGGCAAAGCGCGAGAACTCGTCCACGATGCGCCGCAAGTCATTGGTCTGGCGCACAATAACGCCGGTAAGCTGATTGAGCGTTTCTAGGTCTTCGCCCTCGGTCATCTTGCCGAACTTACGCTTGATCCGTTCGGCCGAGAGCTGGATCGGCGTGAGCGGGTTCTTGATCTCATGTGCGATGCGCCGCGCCACGTCGCCCCAGGCCGCCATCCGCTGCGCAGAGACCAGATCGGTCACATCCTCGAACGCGACCACATAGCCTTCGGGCGTGCCCAGATCGTTGCGTCGAACGGCCATGCGCACCAGCAGGCTCTCCAGCCGCCCGCCGCGCGAAATCCGGATTTCCTCCTGCGCAACTTCATTAAGACCGTCCTGCAACTTGTTGTAAATCGACAGAAACTCTGGAACGGCGGTTGCAAGGTCGCGGGAATGATCGCTCACGCTATTGAGCGCCAGCAACTGCATAGCTGCCCGGTTCATGAAATCGATCCGCCCGTCGGCATCGAGTCCGATCACCCCCGAAGTCACCGAGGACAGCACGGAATCGAACAGACGCCGGCGTTCTTCCGTCTCGCGGTGGTTCTCCATCAGGGCCATGCGCTGGCCCTTCAGTTGTCCGGTCATGCGGTTGAACGCCTCGCCAAGCGTCGCGATCTCGTCGTCGCCCTCGGCCTCGATCACCCGCGCGTCCAAATCACCCGCGCCGACCCGCTCCGCGGCGGCGGCGAGCCGCCCGATCGGCCGAGACAGGCGCTCCGCGAACCACAGCCCCATCCAGAGCGCGGCGAGGATCAGGATCAGCGCGAAGCCGAAATAGACCAGCCCGAATTCGAAGATGACGCGACCGCGGGCGCTCTCCAATTGCTGATAGAGCGTCACCGTCTCGCGCGTCTTGTCCAGCAGAGCGAGAATCTGCCCATCCACCTTGCGCGAGATATACAGATACCGATCCACGAAAGCGTCGAGCCGGATCAGCGCGCGCAGTTCCGAGTTCGGCCAATCCTCGATCAGCACCGTCTCGCCCTTCTGCGCCTCGACGATGTCACGCGGAGAAGGTTCTTCGTAATCAAAGAGATAAGAGCGATCGCCGCGCGCGATGATGCGCCCCGTACCGTCGATCACATAGGCCTCTTTCACGCCGCGCTGGATGCCCGCCTGCCCGGTAATGAGCAATTCGCGCAGCTCGCCATCCGACATGAAGGTCGACGCCTGCCGCCGCAGGTCGAGGAAATTCGCGAGCGCCCGGCTGTCCTGCACCAGATCGCGCTTGTGCTCGGACTGATAGGCCTCGGCGGCCTGAAGCGAGGTGCCGACGACCGAGCGCACGCGGTCGGAAAACCACCCCTCGAGGCCGATATTCACGGTAAGGAACGCGAAGACTGCGACGAGGATCGTCGGCACCAGCGCAATGCCCGCGAAAACGCCCGTCAGGCGCAGGGTGAGCCGCGAGCCGGCGGAATGGGCGCGCCGGGCTGCGATGATCTGCACCAGCCGCATCAAAATCAGACCGGCGAGCAGCAGAAAATAGACGAAATCGGCGAGCAGGATCAGGCGCAGCGCGGTGCTGTCCGCCCCCTGGCCCAGGGGGCCGAGGACGATAAAGGTCGCAATCGCGAGCGCCGGGCCAAGCACCACCAGGCCGAAGGTGAACAGGTTGCGGACCCGCTTCTGGCGGCGAAAGCGCGCCAAACGGTCCCAGCCTGAGCGATATGCCGTGCTGCCCTGCACCAATGCCCCCTCATTCCGGGCTGAAGCTCGCGAATCCGTTAGACGGAAAAGCCACAGGCCCCTGTTGCGGGTTTACATCAGTTTGCGGCGCCGTGTCACCTGAATATCCAGATCAGTGATCTTTTTCCGCAACGTATTGCGGTTGATGCCGAGCAAATCGGCACATCTGGCTTGATTGCCGCCGGTTGCATCCAAGGCGATTTCGATCAGCGGCGCCTCCATTTCCTTCAAAATCCGGTCGTAGAGGCCCGGCGGTGGCAGCGTGCCGCCGTGAAGGTCGAAATAGCGCCGCAGGTGGCGTGCGATGGAGGAGGACAACTTCTCGCCCTCGCCGCCCTGACGTAGCGGCTCGATCGCGGGTTGGTTGCCCAGCACGAATTCCGCCTCGGCCCGGGTGATTTCCTCTTCGGGCGAGGTCACGGCAAGCCGGCGGATCGTGTTCTCCAGCTGGCGCACGTTGCCGGGCCAGGAATAGGCGCGCACGAGTTGCAGCGCCTCGGGCGTGAAACGGCGCAGCCCCAGCCCGTCGCGCTCGGCGCGGGCAAGGAAATGCTCGGCCAGAAGCGGGATATCCTCGACCCGCTCGCGCAAGGACGGCACGTTCAGCGTCACGCCGCCCAGCCGGTAGAACAGGTCCTGACGGAACTTGCCCGCCTCCATCAGCCCCGCGAGGTCGATCTGCGTCGTCGCCATGATACGCGGTGCGGGATCGGGCAGCGCGTCGAGCATACGCACGATCCGCGCCTGCGTCTCGTCGTCGTAATCGCCGACCTCGTCGAAAACGAGCGAGCCACCTTTGGCCTTCGCCACCAGTGCCGCGGGGCCGTCCGCGCCCTGCAGATCGCCTGCCTGCGCCACCACAAAGGGAAGCGTGCGGCGGTCGGAAAAGTCGTGAATAGCCTTCGCGATGAGGGACTTGCCGGTGCCGCTCTCACCCGCGATCAGCACCGCGAGATCGGCATTCATCACCCGCGCAACGAGCCGGTAAAGCTCCTGCATCGCAGGCGTGCGCCCGACCAGCGGAAGATCGCCCGCATCGGCGCGTCCGTCGATCTCGCGCGGCGCGGTCGGACTGCGGCGCTTCTGCTCCAGCGCCTTTTGCGCACGCTTCATCAGGTCGGGCAGATCGAACGGTTTGGGCAGATAGTCGTAAGCCTCGGCCTCGGCCGCCTGAATCGCAGTCATTATCGTGTTCTGCGCCGAGATAACGATGACCGGCAGGCCGGGACGCTCCTCGGATATCTTCGGCAACGCCTCCAGCCCGTTCCCGTCGGGCATCATGACGTCCGAGATCACCAGATCACCCTTGCCCTCTTCGACCCACCGCATCAGCGTCACGAGCGAGGCCGTGGCGTGAACCTTGCAGCCCGCACGGGTAAGCGCCTGGGTCAGAACGGTGCGGATTGTGCGATCGTCATCCGCGACAAGTACGGTGCCGTCCATGGATCAGGCCTCCTTCGGCGCAACGGGAAGTGAAATGCGAAACCGGGTCTTGCCCGGGACCGAGTCGAGCGTGACCCAGCCGTCGTGATCATTGATGATCTTCGAGACAAGGGCGAGACCGAGCCCGGTCCCGTTCTCGCGACCCGAGACGAAGGGCTCGAAGATCTCGTTGGAGATTTCCGGCGGAATACCGGGGCCGTCGTCGATGATCTCGATCTGCAGCGGCAAGGGCTGCCCCGATCCATCGGCGCGACGCAGACGCAGGCTGTGTTCGTAGAAGGTACGGATCTTGATATTCCCAGCTCCTTCAGAGGCTTCTGCGGCGTTTTTCAACAGGTTCAGGAAGACTTGAGTCAACTGATCCGCATCGCCCAGCGTCGGCGGCAGCGAGGGATCGTAATCTTCCGTAATCGCCATATGCGCGCCGAAACCCACACCTGCGGATTTGCGTGCGCGGTCGAGCACGTCATGGATATTGACCGGCTTCTTCTCGGGCGCACGGACGTTGCCGAACTGTTCGACCTGCTCGAGTAGCTTCACGATCCGGCGCGTCTCGTCGACGATCAGGTCCGTTAATTCAAGGTCTTCTCCGGACAAGTTCATGCTCAGAAGCTGGGCCGCCCCGGCGATCCCGGCGAGCGGGTTCTTGATCTCATGGGCCAACATCTCCGCCATACCGATGGCCGAGCGCGCCGCCGATTTCACGAGACTGGCGCGGCCCAGCCGGTCAGCCAGCTCGCGCGGCTCGATCAGCAGCAACACCCGGTCGGGGTCTTCGCCCACCGGCGCAGCCTGAAGGTTGCATTGCACCGGGGCTTTCTCGCCCGTCGTCAGCTCGACATCGTTAACGAAGAGAGAGGCGCGGTTCTTCCGAACCCGGTAGAAGATTTCCTCCAAAGGCGCCGAAATCGCGAGCCTTTCGCCGATCGCCTTACCCCTCAGCGCCTTGGCAGACAGGTTAAGGAACAGCTCGGCGGCCGGGTTCACCTCGTCGACAAGATCATCGCCGTCGATCAGCAAAGCCGGGGTCGGCAGCGAAGTCCAGATTATGCCGGGGGCCGGAAGGTTCATGCGGCGCACCTTTCGCCGAAAGCGCGCTCGATTAGCGCCAAGGTCGCCTCCGGCGTTTCGCTGACCATCATCTCGGCGCGCAGCGGCGCGTTCGCCGCCTCGCAATACCAGCCCAGATGTTTGCGCGCGAGACGCAGCCCGAGATCACGGCCGTAGAAGCTCAAGATCGCCTCGTAATGTTCTGAAATATAATCGCAAAGGGCGTTTCCGTACGGAACCTGCGGCTTCGGCGATCCGTAGATTTCATGACCGATTTCAGCCAAGCGCCACGGTGCGCCCTGCGCCCCACGCCCGACCATCACGCCCGCCGCGCCGGATTGTTCAAGCGCAACGCGAGCGGAACTCGCATCGACCACGTCGCCATTGGCGATCACCGGGATCGAGACCGCCTCGACCGTCTCGGCAATCGCCTCCCAGTCGGCGCTGCCTTTGTAGAACTGCATCCGGGTGCGCCCATGCACGACGATCATCTTCACGCCCGCAGCCTCTGCCCGGCGCGCGATCTCTGCCGCATTGCGCGTGTCATCACACCAGCCCAGCCGCATCTTCAGCGTCACCGGCAGATCGACCGCGCCCACCGTCGCCTCGATCAGACGCAGCGCGTGATCTGGATCGCGCATCAGCGCCGAGCCCGAGGCCCCGCCCGTCACCTTCTTGGCCGGGCAGCCCATATTGATGTCGATGATCCGCGCCCCCATGCCGGCGACCATTTTCGCGGCTTCGGCCATCGGCTCGGGCTCACGGCCCGCCAATTGCACCGAGGTCGGCAGCTCCAGCCCCATCTCGACCCGGGCCTTCGCGCGCACGGAGGGCTTCGCCGTCAGCATCTCACCCGAGGCCACCATCTCGGACACGACGAGACCCGCGCCGAAGCGCGCCACCATCCGCCGGAACGGAAGGTCGGTGATCCCCGCCATCGGCGCGAGGAAGACCGGAGGGGTCAATGTGATATCGTCGAGAACCAAATTCTGCGGCACGGAGACTGTCCTGTTACGCGTCTTCCTTCGAATTAGGCGTTTGACCAAAGAATCACAATTGCGTCCAGCCTTTTTTAGGTGGGAAAATCAGCATCCGCCTATTTTTTAATCACCGGTCCGTGGCCAGTTGTCACATCCCGCAGCGTCTCGCGTCCAGCGGCACCGATTGCGCAAAGTCGCGTCTTCGCCTAAGCCCTTGGGCGATCAGGGAGGCGCCATGAGCAACGCCATCATCATCGTCGCCGCCGGGCGCGGCACCCGCGCCGGCGGAGAAACCCCGAAGCAATGGCAGAGCCTCGCGGGGCAGCCGGTGCTGGCCCATACCGTCGCCGCTTTCGAAGGCATCGGGCGGATCGTGGTCGTTCTGCATCCCGAGGACATGGCGCGCGGCGTCGCGCTGTTTCAGGGCAAGGTCGCGCTGTGTGCGGGCGGTGCCAGCCGCGACGCCTCGGTGCGCAATGCGCTGGAGATGCTCGAGGGCTCGGGCATCGAGAAGGTGCTGATCCATGACGGCGCGCGCCCGCTGGTGAGCCGCGCAGTGATCGACGGCGTGCTCGAGGCGCTGGACAGCGCACAGGCCGCAGCGCCCGCCCTGCCCGTGTCGGATGCACTCTGGACCGGCGAGAACGGTCAGGTCACGGGCACGCAGGACCGCAGCGGGCTCTACCGCGCGCAGACCCCGCAAGGCTTCGATTTCGACGCGATCCTCAGCGCGCACCGCGCCCATCCCGGCGGGTCCGCCGATGACGTGGAAGTGGCCCGCGCGGCGGGTCTATCGGTTGCGATCACGCGCGGCTCGGAGGACAATCTGAAGATCACCTACCCGGAGGATTTCGCCCGGGCCGAGAGACTGTTGGGAGACAAGATGGATATCCGTTTGGGTCATGGTTACGACGTGCACGCGTTCGAGCCGGGCGATCACGTGACGCTCTGCGGGGTCGCGGTGCCGCATGACAAGAAGCTCAAGGGCCATTCCGATGCCGATGTGGGCATGCACGCGCTGACCGATGCGATCTATGGCGCGCTGGCCGAGGGCGATATCGGTCGGCATTTCCCGCCATCGGACCCGCAGTGGAAGGGCGCGGCGTCCGAGATTTTCCTCGACCACGCGGTGAAACTGGCCGAAGCACGAGGCTTCCGTCTGGGCAATGCCGATGTCACGCTGATCTGCGAGCGTCCCAAGATCGGCCCGCATGCCCCTGAAATGGCCCAGGTTCTGGCGCGCATCATCGGGATCGAGCCGGGCCGGATCTCGGTCAAGGCCACCACCTCCGAACGTCTGGGCTTCACCGGGCGCGAGGAAGGCATCGCCGCCATCGCCACTGCCACGCTGATCAAGGAGTAACGCCATGCTGCGCGCCATCAACACGGTCGGATTTGTCGGCTTGCTGAAACCCGCGCCGGGCACCTGGGGCTCGCTGGTGGCGGTGCTGGTCGGTTGGGCGATCGAGCATTGGCTGGGCTTTATCCCGCTGGTGATCGCCACGGTCGCGGTCACCGCACTCGGCTTCTGGTCGGTGCGCGCGCAACTGGGCGACAGCAGCGACGACCCCTCCGAGATCGTCATCGACGAGGTGGCGGGCCAATGGGTGGCGCTCCTGTTCCCGGCCTTCGGCTTCTGGCAGCGCGGCCTCTCTACCGGCGTCGATCTGCATATGGTCTGGCCCGGCCCGGTCGCGGCCTTCCTGCTGTTCCGGCTGTTCGACATCTGGAAGCCGTGGCTCGTGGGCCGCGCCGATCGCCGCCATGACGCGACGGGCGTGATGCTGGACGATATCTGGGCGGGGGTCTTTGCCGGGATCGTGTCGATCATCCTCGCAGGGCTCTATCACATCGTCTTTCTGGGCATGATGGGATGAGCCGCGCCTCCGACGTTCTCGACGCCTGCAAGGCGCGCGGTCTTATGGTCGCCACCGCCGAGAGCTGCACCGGCGGCATGGTCGCCGCAGCCCTTACCGATATTCCGGGATCGTCGGCGGTGGTGGAGCGCGGCTTCGTCACCTACACCAATGACGCCAAACGCGAGATGCTGGGCGTCAGCGCGGAAAGCCTCGACGCCCATGGCGCGGTCTCCGAGGAGGTCGCGCGCGAGATGGCCGAGGGCGCGCTGCGCCACTCCCACGCCCAGCTCGCGGTCGCGATCACCGGGATCGCAGGCCCCGGCGGGTCGGAGTTCAAACCCGAGGGCCGCGTCTGCTTCGGCCTCGCCCGAAACGGCGCCGAAACGCAGGTCGAGACAGTCGAATTCGGCGCGCTCGGCCGCGACACCGTGCGCGAAGCGGCCCGCGATCATGCGCTGAGCCTGCTGCTGCAAGCCGCCAAAAGCTGACTCACTTCCGCCCATCAATCGCGCATACCGGGAAAAATCTGCCCAATTTGCGCGCAGTTTCCAAAGTGACGCGCATTTGAGCGGCCTGCGCGGAAATTGTCCCTTTATTGCGCGCGGCGCTTATGGCCCCTGCCCCTCCAGAGGGATTTCCGAGGAGGATGTGAGCAAATGGAAGCGGGGATGAACGCGGCCGATACCGCGTGGATCATGGTGGCGACGGCGCTGGTCTTGCTGATGACGCTGCCGGGGCTGGCGCTGTTCTACGGCGGGCTGGTGCGGGCGCGCAACGTGCTGTCGATCTTCATGCAGTGTTTCTCGATCGCCGCGCTGATGAGCGTGCTGTGGCTGCTGTTCGGCTATTCGATCGCCTTCGGGGACGCCAATGGCTACTGGGGCGGTCTGGGCAAATTTGCGCTGCTGGGCGTGACGCCCGACACGCTGTCGGGCTCGATCCCCGAGATCGTCTTCTTCGCTTTCCAGATGACCTTCGCGATCATCACGCCCGCCCTGATCGTCGGCGCCTTCGTGGAGCGCATCAACTATGCCTTCGTGATGGCCTTCACCGGGCTCTGGATGCTGCTGATCTACGCCCCGGTCACGCATTGGATCTGGGGGGGCGGCATGATGTCGGATGGCGGCATCTGGGGCGCGGTCGGCACCCGGGATTTCGCGGGCGGCATCGTGGTGCATGAAACCGCGGGTCTTGCAGCCCTCGTGCTGGCGCTGATGATCGGGCCGCGCGCCAAGCGCACCACCCCCCCGCACAACCCCGGCATGGTCGCGATGGGCGCAGGGCTCCTGTGGGTCGGCTGGTTCGGCTTCAACGGCGGCTCGGAGCTGGCGGCCGATGGCGTCGCCGGCATGGCGATCACCGTCACTCATATCTCCGCTGCCGCCGCCTCGCTGAGCTGGGCGCTCTGGGAGCGCATCAAGTTCGGCCGCGCCTCGATGGTGGGCCTCGTGACCGGCACGATCGCGGGCCTCGCCTCGATCACCCCGGCCTCGGGCTTCGTGGGTCCGATCGAGGCGCTGGTGATCGGCTTCGCCGCCGGGATCATCTGTCAGGAATTCGTCGTGCTGATCCGCGAGAGGCTTCATGTCGATGACAGTCTCGACGTCTTCGCGGTCCATGGCGTGGGCGGCATCTTCGGCACGATCATGATCGCGGTCTTCGGCCATGGCAGCTTTGTTGCCCAGCTTGGCGCGCTGGCGGTGGTGGGCGTCTTCACCGTCGCAGGCAGCTGGGCGCTGGCGATGCTGGTGCGGCTCGTCTTCCCGCTGCGCGTGAGCGAGGAGCACGAGACCAACGGGCTGGACCTTTCCACCCATGGCGAACGCGCCTACGACATGAATTCCTGATCGCAGGTCTTTGAACGGAAACGCAAAAAGGCCGCCCCGAGAGGCGGCCTTTTTCGTGGCGCGGAACGAACGGCGCGGCGCTCAGCCCTTCGGCCCGTACAACTCCTCTGCGCGCTTCTCGAAGGCACGCACGATCCGCTGCATCGCCTCGTTGAAGACGACCCCGATCACGCCCTGCAGGATCGCGTTCTTGAACTCGAAATCGACGTGGAAATCCACTTCGCAGGAGCCGTCCTCGCGATCGGTCATCCGCCAGTGGCTGTGCATGTATTTGAACGGCCCGTCGATATATTCAGTCTCGATATGATGCTCCTCGGGATGAAGCACCACGCGCGAGCCGAACTTCTCGCGGAACACTTTGAACGAGATCACCAGATCGGCCAGCATCAGGATCGAGCCGTCCGGACGCTCTTCGCGCGAGCGCACGCGGGCGGCGGAATTCCACGGCAGGAATTTCGGATAGCTCTCCACATCGGCCACAAGATCATAGATCTGCTGCGCGCTATAGGGCATGACCCTGTTCTCGTGATGCTTAGGCATGTCTCTCCCGTTTTCTTGCGCCTCTTGATGCGCTAAAGCTAAGCCCGAGTTCAAGCCCTACAACCCGTTTCGAGGCCCGACATCATGACGCAGCGCCCCTATGTGATCGACCAGATGATTTCGGCCAAGCAGATCGCGGCCCGAGTCGAGGAATTGGCGGCCGAGATCACCCGGACCTTCAAGGGCACCGACAAGCTGGTCGTGGTGGGGCTGCTGCGCGGCTCCTTCGTGTTCATCGCCGATCTGGTGCGCGAGATCGACCTGCCCGTCGAAGTCGACTTCCTCGAGGCTTCGAGCTACGGCGACGCGATGACCAGTTCGCGCGAGGTCCGCATCCTGAAAGATCTGCGCGCGGGCATCGAAGGCCGCGACGTGCTGGTGGTCGAGGATATCGTCGACACTGGCTTCACTCTGCACCACGTGATGGGAATGCTGCGGGCGCGCGAACCGGGGCGGATCGAATCCTGCGCGCTGCTCGACAAGCCGTCGCGGCGCGAGGTCGATGTGCGCGCCACCTGGACCGGGTTCGAGATCCCCGATGAATTCGTCGTGGGCTACGGGATCGACTTCGCGCAGCGCAACCGCAACCTGCCCTATATCGGCAAGGTGCGCTTCACCGGGGAAGCTTCGTGAATTACACGTGGCTGCTGCGCATGGCGCGGTGGGCACGCCGCCCTCCGTCGATGACGCAGGTGAAGATCGTGGCGGTCGTGACGCTCGCCGTGATCGCGATCGTTGTCATTGAAAAGCTTGGATATTGGCCGGACTGGGCGACGGTGAACCCGCGCGCCTTGCGCGCTCCCAGACCCTGAGGCCGCGGTCCCTCTTCGGGCTTGTGAAATATCCCGGGGGGTGAGGCGGGAAAGGCGGCCTTCCAGTGGAAGAACGCCCGCCGAACGCCCGACGCGCAAGCGACGGGCCGTGACGCGCGGGGGCAGCGCCCCCGCCACGCCAGTTTTACAGCGACGAAATGCGCAGCAGACGCGCGATCTCGCCGACGATGCCGCGGCGGAACAGCAGCACGCAGGCGATGAAGGTCGCGCCGATCACCACCTGCACCCACGAGCCGATGCCCGACAGGAAGTGCTGCAGCGTGACCACGATGAACGCGCCCACGACCGGGCCGAAGATCGTGCCCATGCCGCCCAGAAGCGTCATCAGGATCACCTCGCCCGACATCTGCCAATGCGCGTCGGTCAGCGAGGCAAACTGGAACACCAGCGCCTTGGTCGAGCCCGCAAGCCCTGCCAGACCCGCAGACAGCACGAAGGCCAGCAGCTTGAACCGGTCGACGTTGTAGCCAAGCGAAAGCGCGCGCGGCTCGTTCTCGCGGATCGCCTGCAGCACCTGCCCGAAGGGCGAATGCACGATGCGGTAGATCGCGAGGAAGCCGACCAAGAAGATCACGGCCACGAAATAGTACATCGTGATCGGATCGCTGAGATTGAAAATCCCCAGCAGGTTGCCGCGCGGGATGCCTTGCAGGCCGTCCTCGCCGCCGGTGAAGGGCATTTGCAGCGCGAAGAAATACACGATCTGCGCGAGCGCGAGCGTGATCATCGCGAAGTAGATGCCCTGCCGGCGAATGGCGAGCGAGCCCACGACCCAGCCCATCGCAGCCGCTGCGAGCGTGCCAGCGATGATGCCCAGGATCGGCGGGAAGCCCCAGACCTTCAACACATGGCCCGCGACATAGGCCGCACCGCCGAAGAAGGCGGCATGGCCGAAGCTGAGCAGGCCGGTGAAGCCGATCAGCAGGTTGAAGGCGGCCGCGAACAGCGCGAAGCACAGCAGCTGCATCACGAAGACCGGGTAGAGGAAGAAGGGTGCGATCGCGAGGAAGCCCAGCAACACCACCCAGAACACAGCCTGCACCATGCGGCCGCGCTTGTGGGTCTGGGGGCTGACGTCTTCCTGTTCGAATTCGCCGATTTCGCTCGTCGTGCTTGTCGTATTGCTCATGTCTTCACCCTCACCCTTGACGTCCGAAGAGGCCCGACGGGCGCACCAGAAGCACGATCACCATCAGCAGGAAGATCACCGTATTCGCGGCAGGCGCGTAGAAGACCTTGGTCACGCCCTCGATCAGCCCCAGAGAGAAGCCGGTGATCACCGCCCCCGCAATCGAGCCCATGCCGCCGATCACGACGACCGCGAAGATCACGATGATCAGGTTCGCGCCCATCAGCGGGCTGACCGAGTAGATCGGCGCGGCCAGCACGCCTGCGAGCCCCGCGAGGCCGGTGCCGAAGCCGAAAGTCAGCATCACCATCAGCGGCACGTTGATCCCGAAGGCTTTCACCAGCTCGGGGTTCTCGGTGCCCGCGCGCAGCCGTGCGCCGATCCGGGTCCGCTCGATCACGTACCAGGTCACGAAGCAGACCACGATCGAGAAGATGATAACGAAGAGGCGGTATTTCGGGAACATCATGAAGCCGAGATTGGTCACGCCCTTCATGCTCTCGGGCATCCCCGGATAGGGCGTGCCGGAGGCGTTGAAGTAATTGATGAACAGGCCCTGCAGCACCAGCGTGATCCCGAAGGTCAGCAGCAGCGAGTAGATCGGGTCGAGCTTGTAGAGCCTGCGCAGCAGGAAGCGTTCGATCAGCATCCCGAAGCAGGCCACCAGGAGCGGCGCGAGGATCAGCGCCGGCCAGAAGCCGATATGCAGGTCCGCCATGCCGATCCACTGACCGACATAGGAATACAGGATCAGCGCGAGGAACGCGCCCAGCATGTAGAGCGCGCCATGCGCGAAATTGACCACGTTCAAGAGGCCGAAGATCACCGCGAGCCCGAGGCTCAGCATCGCGTAGAACACGCCGTTGTTTAGGCCCAGCATCCCCTGGGCAAGAATAAGTCGGATCATCGGATCCATCGGGGTTGTCCTCCCTGTCGGGTCTCGGGCGCCTGAGCCCGGCCCGGTTTCTCGTTACACGCTCAGGTAATGGTTCAGCCGGTCCATCGAGGCTTCGACCTGATCGGCTTCGATCACGTCGATCACCTCGCCATGTTCGATGACGTAATGGCGGTCGGCGAGCGGGGCTGCGAAGCGGAAGTTCTGCTCCACCAGAACGATCGTGTAGCCGCGCGATTTCAGATCGCGGATCACGCGACCCAGCGTTTTCACGATCACGGGCGCAAGCCCTTCGGTGATCTCATCGAGCAGCAGCAGCCGCGAACCGGTGCGCAGGATACGCGCGATGGCCAGCATCTGCTGTTCGCCGCCCGAAAGCCGCGTGCCCATCCGCTTGCGGACATTGGCGAGGTTCGGGAACATCTCGAAGAGTTCCTCCACCGACATGCCGCCCTCGCCGACGCTCGGCGGCAGCATCAGGTTTTCCTCGACATTGAGCGAGGCGAAGATGCCGCGCTCTTCGGGGCAATAGCCGATCCGTGCATCGGGCGAGATCTTGTGCGTGGGCTTCGTCAGAAACTCCTCGCCATTGATCTTGATCGAGCCTTCGCGGCGATCGACCATCCCCATGATCGAACGCAGCGTGGTCGAACGGCCCGCGCCGTTGCGGCCCAGAAGGGTGATCAGCTGCCCCTCGCCTAGTTCGAGATTGATCCCGTGCAGGACGTGGCTCTCGCCATACCATGCGTGCAGATTCTCGATCTTGAGCATCGGTTTGGTCATGGTTGCGGTGCTCATGCGACCTCCTCCTGCTCGTCGGCGGAGACGCCCATGTAGGCCTCCATGACTTGCGGGTTCTTCGACACTTCGGAATAGGGCCCTTCGGCCAGCACTTCGCCGCGCGCCAGCACGGTGATCGTGTCGGCCAGTTCCGCCACGACGCCGAGGTTATGCTCCACCATGACGATGGTGCGCCCCTCGCGGACACGGCCGATCAGCTCGGTCACAGCGCCCACGTCCTCGGTGCCCATGCCCTGGGTCGGCTCGTCGAGCAGCATCAGCTCGGGCTCCAGCCCCAGCGTCGTCGCGATCTCGAGTGCGCGTTTGCGGCCGTAGGGCAGCTCCACCGCTTTGAGATGGGCGAAGTCCTTCAGCCCCACCTGATCGAGTGCGGCGACGGCTTTCGCGTCGAGGTCGTGCAGCACCGATTTGGAGCGCCAAAACTGATAGCTCACGCCCAGCGAGCGTTGCAGCGCGAGGCGCACGTTTTCCAGCGCCGTCAGGTGCGGAAAGACCGCGGAAATCTGGAACGACCGAACGATGCCCATATTGGCGATCTCGGCGGGTTTGCGATTGGTGATATCGCGGTCGTTGAAGAGGATCTTGCCCGACGTGGGCGTGATGAATTTCGTCAGCAGGTTGAACATCGTGGTCTTGCCCGCGCCGTTCGGGCCGATGATCGCGTGAATGGCACCGCGCTTGATACGCAGGTTCACGTCATTGACGGCCACGAAGCCGCCGAAACTCTTGGTCAGGTTCTTGGCCTCGAGAATGATATCGTCGCTCATGGTCTCGCTTTCGGACTGATACGCAGGCGCAGGGCGGTCGCGATGCCGCCCTGCGCCAAGGATTTGTTCAGATCACTTGTTGACCAGCTTGCAGCCGCCCGCTTCGAGCGAGGCATAGGCCTCTTTGCCCGGAATGGTGCGCGCCACGTCGGCCACGTCCCACGGATCTTCGCCGCCTTCCTTGACCTTCAGCAGATACATGTCGTGCTCCAGCAGGCCGTCGGGACGGATGGTGCCGCCCTTGGCGAAGAAGTCGTCGATCTTCATCTTGCCGAGCTGCTCACGCACCTTGTCGGAATCGTCGGTGCCAGCCGCCTTGATCGCCTCGAGATAGGCCATGGTCAGCGAGTAGTCCGCAGCGTGCACGAAGGTCGGCGCTTCGCCGCCCGAGAACTTCTCGTACTCTTCCTTCCACTTGCGGCTCTCGTCGTCCATGTTCCAGTACCAACCGGTGGTGAACTGGAGGCCCTTGGCGACGTCGGTGCCGAGCGACTTCACGTCCGAGATCAGCACCAGCATACCAGCGAGCTGCTGGCCACCGGCGACGATGCCGAATTCATGCGCCTGCTTGATCGAGTTCACGGTGTCCTGACCGGCATTGGCCAGACCGATCACTTTAGCGCCCGAGCTTTGCGCCTGCAGCAGGTACGAGGAGAAGTCGGTCGATGCCAGCGGCACGTCCGAGCTGCCCACGACCGAACCGCCGAGGTTCTTCACGACTTCCGAGGTGTTGTCCTGCAGCGCATGGCCGAAAGCGTAGTCAGCGGTGATGAAGTACCAGCTGTCGCCGCCGTTCTTCACGACCGCCGTCGCGGTGCCGACCGGCAGCGCGTGGGTGTCGTAGCCGTAGTGGATGCCATATTTCGAGCAGTTCTCGCCGGTCAGCGCCGCGGTGGCAGCGCCGGTTGCGAAGGTGATGGTCTTCTTCTCGGAAGCGAGTTGCTGCACGGCAAGCGCCACGGCCGAGTTGGTCAGGTCGGCGATCATGTCGACATGCTCTTGGTCGATCCACTCGCGTGCGGTGGCCGAACCGACATCCGCCTTGTTCTGGTGGTCAGCCGAGATCACTTCGATCGGCTTGCCGAGAACTTCGCCGCCGAAGTCGCGTACGGCCATTTTCACCGCGTCGACCGCGCCCTTACCCGAGAAACCGGTCGAGTAGACGCCGGACATATCGCCGAGCACACCGATCTTCACCGAGCCGTTCGAAATCGCATCCTGCGCCATCGCGCCGCCTGCGGCAATGCTAAGCGCCGCGGCACTTACACCTGCGTAAATAGCTGATTTCATCAACATTCCTCCCATTGGTTGATAGATTTGGCTCTCTTGCGCATCGCGCCATGAGAACACGCCGACGGGACGCTTCTCTGGTCCCTGCCGGATTACGATCCTGTTTTTCTCCTCACACGGCCGTCCCTGCTCCTCGACGCGACCGCTGGCGAATTCAGCTTGGAAACGAGGGGACATTCAAGTGCTTGCGCCACCGCAGTTCCCTTCAAGCCGATAAATTCATTGTCAGCGCTCCCATCATAGGCAGAAACCGGCCATGTGCAAAAGGCTAGGTGGGAAAATACGCGCGGCCATGCCACGTATCGCCAAACGCATGTGCAAGAATACCCATATAGCCCGTTTTTACGACACACGACTGCAAAAAGGACCGGCAATGAGCTTCGATTGGGACGATCTGCGATTCTTTCTCTCGGTGGCCCGGGCCGGGCGCCTGACCGTCGCGGCCCGCGCGATGGGCACCGATCATGCCACGGTATCACGCCGGGTCAAATCTCTGGAGACCCAGCTTGGCGCGCAATTGTTCGAACGCAGCCCGCGCGGCTATGCGCTGTCGGAACATGGCGAGCGGCTTCTGGCGAAGGCCGAGCAGATCGAGAATGTCGCGGCACGCGTGCAGGACGAATTGTCGGGCACGCTCTATGCGCTGTCCGGCACGGTGCGGATCGGCGCGCCCGATGCGTTCGGGGCGTTCTTTCTCGCGCCGCGGCTGGCGGATTTCATCAAGGCCAATCCCGAGCTGGAGGCGCAGCTGGTCGCCACGCCGCGCCTGTTCTCGCTCTCGAAGCGCGAGGCGGATATCGCGATCACCCTGTCGCGCCCCGAAAAGGGCCGGCTCGTGTCGCGCAAGCTCACCGAATACACGCTGCATTTCTACGCCTCCCCCGACTACCTCGCCCGCAATTCGGCGATCAACCGCAAGGAGGACCTGCTGAAGCACCCGCTGGTCGGCTATATCCCGGAACTGATCTACACGCCGGAGCTGGATTACCTGTCGGTCATGCTGGGCGATCACACGCCGCGCCTGTCCTCGACCAATCTCTTCGCGCACAAGCAGGTAGCCGAGGCCGGACGCGGGATCGCGGTGCTGCCCGATTTCCTCGCCCGCCACTCGACGAAGCTGGTGCCGATCCTGCCCGACGAGATCGAGATTCGCCGCACCTTCTGGCTGGTCACTCATGAAGACCTGCACGAGATCGCCCGCGTCCGCGCCGCGATGCGCTTCATCGCCGAAGAGGTTTCCAAGAGCCGCGCCGAGTTCCTGCCCCGGATCACCGCCCTGTCGGATTGAACGGGGCGACGCGGCGGGCCCCGATTGGGCCAGCGATGGAGCGCGAACGATTGAGCCGCGCTCATGATCTTGGCGCGGATTATTCCGATGCGCAGCGCTGGTCCAGGCCCCTGCCCGCCTGCTATCACCTGCCCCACAGTCACCGGCACGTCGCTCACCCGCGACGGAATGTCGAAAATCCACCGCGCCCGGCGTCGCTTTCGGGCAATTCTGGCCCCACGAGGAGAGAGATTCGCATGGCACAGATCACCTTGGTCTATTGGCGCGACATCCCGGCCCAGATCATCGCGGGCAAGGGACGCCGTGGCGTCAAGAAACCACTGCCCGAACGGTTCGAGCAGGCGATCGACCGCGCGGCCATGAAGATCGGCGCCCGCGACAGCGACGCCTATCTGGCCGAGTGGCGCAAGGTGCCCGAGGGCGAGGAGCCCGGCGACGATGCCGAGGCGGCCGAGGCCGTGCTGGCGCGTATCCTCTCTGACTACGACGACGCGCGGTTGCGCGCGTTGATTGCCAATGACGGCTGGAACCCCCAGCCCGACGCGTAAGGGAGAATAGGCGCATGGCTCTTGTGAATTTCCGCCGCGAGGCTGCGAAACCGGTCCGCCCGCCGGTGAACGCCAATATGGTGGCCCTGCTGGACGGCGCCTCGGTCGAGGTCATGCCGCGCACCGCCGCGAAGGTGGAAAGCTTCGCGCCTTTGTTCGCGAAGGGCTCCCGCGTCTATATCGCCCATATCGACGGCACGCCCTTCGAGGAAATGCTCGCCACGGCCAAGCGGCTGCGCGAAGAGGGTTTCGAGCCGATGCCGCACTTCCCGGCGCGCATCATCCGCGACGAAGCGCAGCTCAATGACTGGGTCTCACGCTACCGTGGCGAAGCAGGTGTCGAGCAGGCGCTGCTGCTGGGCGGCGGCGTGGCCGAGCCGAAGGGCGACTTCCACTGCGCCATGCAGATGATCGAAACCGGCGCCTTCGACGGCTTCGCCCGTCTTCATGTCGCCGGCCACCCCGAGGGCAACCGCGACATCGATCCCAATGGCGGCGAGGCAGAGGTGATGGCCGCGCTGAAGCTCAAGCAGGATTTCGCGAACCGCACCGATGCGGATATGGCGATCGCCACGCAATTCGCCTTCGAGGCCGGTCCGATCCGCGACTGGGCCAAGCGTCTGGAGGCCAACGGCATCGAAATGCCGGTCCATCTGGGCATCGCGGGCCCCGCGAAACTGCAGACGCTGCTGAAGTTCGCCATCGCCTGCGGCGTCGGCCCCTCGCTGAAAGTGCTGCAAAAGCGCGCCCGCGACGTGACGAAGCTGCTGCTGCCCTTCGAGCCGACCGAATTGCTGACCGATCTGGCCGCCGATCGCCCGTCGAATATCGAAGCCGTGCATTTCTTCCCGCTGGGCGGTATCACCGCGACAGCCAATTGGATCGCTGAACAGAGAGGCCATGAATGACCCGCACCGTCCTTGAGTCCAAAACCAAAACCGTCGTGATCGGCTTTGACGAGCCCTTCTGCGTCATCGGTGAGCGGATCAACCCCACCGGCCGCAAGAAGCTGGCCGCCGAGCTGGAGCAAGGCGATTTCTCGACGGTCGAGAAAGACGCGCTCGAGCAAGTCGCCTGCGGCGCCACGGTTCTGGACATCAATTCGGGCGCGGTGTTCTCGAACAAGATGGCCGAAGACCCGCGCTATGCGGATAACAACTTCGTCGAACCCTCGCTGATGCGCGATCTGATCAACTGCGTGCAGGGCGTGATCGACGTGCCGCTGTGCATCGACAGCTCGGTCCCGGCCGCGCTCGAGGCGGGTCTGGAAGCCGCCGAAGGCCGTCCGCTTCTGAACTCGGTGACGGGCGAGGAAGAGCGTCTGGAACTGGTTCTGCCGCTGGTGAAGAAATACAACGTGCCGGTCGTCGCGATCTCGAACGACGACACCGGGATTTCCGAAGATCCCGACGTGCGTTTCGCCGTGGCCAAGAAGATCGTCGAGCGCGCCGCCGATTTCGGCATCCCCGCGCATGACATCGTCGTCGATCCGCTGGTGATGCCGGTGGGCGCGATGGCCTCCGCGGGCCGTCAGGTCTTCACGCTTGTCAACCGCCTGCGCGACGAGCTGGGCGTGAACACCACCTGCGGCGCGTCGAACATCTCCTTCGGCCTTCCAAACCGCCACGGGATCAACGGGGCCTACCTGCCGATGGCGATCGGCGCCGGCATGACCTCGGCGATCATGAACCCGGTGCGCAATCAGGAGATGGAGGCGATCCGCGCTGCCAACCTGCTGATGAACCACGACCCGAACGGGATGGAGTGGATCCGCCTGTCGAAGACGCTCGACGCGATGAAAGAGGGCGGCATCAGCTTCGCCGAAGCCTCGGCAGCCGCGGCCACCTCCTCCGCCGGTGGGCGTCGTGGCGGGCGCCGTCGCCGCGCCTGATCCGACCCACGTAGACTGTCGAACGCCCGGGGCTCGCTCCGGGCGTTTCGCATTTTGCGCATCGCGTTTCTTCCACTCCGGATTTGAGGCCTTTCCAGCGGCTATTGTTGCGCAAACCGGCACAAATCGTCCGCAACCTCACGACAATGGCGGTTATCACGGCGCGATTCGCGGAGTCGTGATCAATCAGAGCTCCCGCGCACAGAAGCCGTCTCATTCAGCATATTGCAGCCTCAGCCGCGCTGCGGACCGGCGGGATATCGCCGCTTCGCGCCCCGGGGCTCGAAAATTCCGATTGTAAGGCAAAGATTTACTGGCAGGGCTTAAACCCGTATGTGTACCTTGCGGCATCGAACTGGGAACACGCTGCCATGCGCTTAGCATTCAAACTGCTCAGCGCGGCCTCTCTGGCGCCTGCGCACCTTGAGACGGCATCGCGCACCGGCTTGTTGAAAGCCTCGTCCCCCGGACGCGCTGCGGCGCGGGCGGGCACGCTCGCCGCGCTGCTCGTCGCGGGCGGTCTCGCCGCCTGCTCGACCAACAGCCCCGAGGTGACGACGACCCGCGGCACGGCCCAACTTCTCGACCTCTCCGCGCCCGATCTGGCGCCAGGGCTCGAGACCGCTCCCTCGTCTGAGCGGCTGCCCGATAACAGCCATCTGGGCGCCGACTTCATGGAGCTCAGCTTTTTCCTCGAATCCGGGCGCGCGCTGCCGCGCTTCACCCGGTTCGAAGGTCCCGTCTCGATCACGCTCGCGGGCAACGCCCCGCCCGTCGCGCAGACCGAACTGGGTCATCTGGTCCACCGGCTGCAGACCGAGGCGGGGCTGAACGTGTCGACCGAACCGGGCAATGCCAACACGATCTCTGTGCAATTCGTTCCCCAACGGCAGATGCGGCGCGAGGTTCCGAATGTCGCCTGTTTCGTGGTGCCCAATGTCGAAAGCTGGACGGATTACCGCAACTCGCATGGCGACGAGGCCAGCGATTGGGCCAAGCTGACGCAGCGCCATTCCGCCACCGTGTTCATCCCCGCCGCCTCGACCCCGCAGGAGATCCGCGATTGCCTGCATGAGGAGGTCAGCCAGGCGCTCGGGCCGGTGAACGATCTCTACCGCCTGCCCGACACGGTCTGGAACGACGACAATTTCCACACCGTGCTGACCAAGTTCGACATGACGATCCTGCGCGCCTATTACGACCCGGCGCTGCATACCGGCATGAGCCCCGACGAAGTGCGCATGGCCCTGCCCGCGATCCTGTCGAAGATCCACCCGTCGGGCGGCCAGATGCGCACCCTGCCCGCCGATCCGACACCGCGCGCCTATGTGAAGGCGATCACCACAGCGCTCGGTCAAGGCGCGAGCGACAAGCGCCGTCGTGCCGCCGCCGAACGCGCCACGAAGATCGCCACCAGCCGGGGCTGGCATGACAGCCGCGCGGCGTTTGCGTGGTTCGCGGTCGGGCGGCTGACGATGAAGACCGATCCCGAGAAAGCCGTCGCGGCCTACAAGAAGGCAGGCCGGATCTACCGCGCAACGCCGGGCGCGGAAATTCAGGCCGCCCATATCGATATGCAGCTTGCGGCCTACGCGCTTGGCACGGGCCGCGCGCAGGAGGCGGTGACGCTGGTGAACCGCGCGCTGGCCTCCGATGTCTCGACCGAGAACGCCTCGCTGATGGCCACGCTCTACATGATCCGCGCCGAAGCCTATGGCCAGCTTGGTGACGCTACGCAGGAACATCAGGCTCGTCTCGACATGCAGCAATGGGCGCGCTATGGATTTGGCTCGGACGCGGCGGTGACACGCCGCGCGAAAGAGGTGGCGGCCCTCGCCAATGCGGGCGCTCGCGTGAACTGACCGCAAAAGGCGGTCCGGGCGCGCCCGGACCAAGACCGCAAGGGGGCGCAGCATGTATGTTCTGGCAGGGGTGGTGATCGGGCTGATCTGGGGCGACTGGAAGGCCCGCAAACGCGGCGGCAACAAGCTGGACCGGGCGCAATATGCCGCCGTTCACGCGATCGGGCTGGCGCTGGTGGGCCTCTTCGTCACCGTGATCATCAACCGCATCTGGGCATAATCGGAGGGCGGAGATGTTCCTGCCATTCTTCGATGCTCTGCGGCGCGGCGGTGTCCCCGTCTCTCTGCGCGAATATCTGAGCTTTCTCGAAGGGCTGGCCGCGGGGCTTTGCACCTACGACATCGACGGGTTCTACTATTTCGCCCGCGCCGCGATGGTGAAGGACGAACGCTTCCTCGACCGGTTCGACCGCGCGTTCTCCGAGGCCTTCTCGGGTCTGGAGACGATCACGCCGGACGATGTGCTCAACGCCGTCGATCTGCCCGAGGAATGGCTGCGCAAGCAGCTTGAGAAACACCTAACAGACGAAGAAAAAGCGCAGATCGAGGCGCTCGGCGGGTTCGACAACCTGATGGAAACGCTGAAAAAGCGGCTCGAGGAGCAGAAAGGCCGCCATCAGGGCGGCAGCAAATGGATCGGCACGGGGGGCACCTCGCCCTTCGGTGCTTATGGCTACAATCCGGAAGGCGTTCGCATCGGCCAGAAGGAAAGCCGTCACCAGCGCGCCGTTAAGGTCTGGGACAAGCGCGAGTTTCGCGATTTCGACGACACGGTGGAGCTTGGCACCCGCAACATCAAGGTGGCGCTCAAGCGCCTGCGCCAATGGGCGCGGCACGGCGCGAACGAGGAACTGGACCTGCCCGGCACGATCCGCGCCTCGGCCGAAGCCGGCTATATCGACGTCAAGACCCGGCCCGAGCGGCATAACGCGGTGAAGGTCGTGCTGTTTCTCGATGTGGGCGGCTCGATGGACGCCCATGTGCAGCTGGTGGAGGAACTGTTCTCCGCCGCCAAATCCGAGTTCAAGCATCTCGAGCACTGGTATTTCCACAATTGCCTCTACGAGGGCGTCTGGAAATCGAACAAGCGCCGCTGGAACGAGGCGACGCCGACCTGGGACGTGCTCCATCGCTACGGGCCCGATTACAAATGCATCTTCGTGGGCGACGCCTCGATGTCGCCCTATGAGATCACCCATCGCGGCGGCGCAAACGAACATTGGAACGACGAAGCGGGCCATGTCTGGCTGACACGCGCGCGCGAGCAATGGCCCTATCACACATGGCTCAACCCGATCCCGGAACGCGGCTGGGGTTATACGCCGTCGATCGAGATCATCCGCGAGATTTTCGAGAACCGAATGCATCCGCTGACCCTCGAAGGGATCACCGCGGCGATGAAGGAACTCGGATGAACCGGCTGCGCTACCTCTGGGGGCATCACAAGATTGCCTCGCTGGGCTTTATCCTCGCGGTCGCGCTGTCGCTGTTCTTCGGCGCAAGGTTCGTCTCGCGCGCGATCTACTGGTCGGACCCCGCCCATCTGCATCAAAGCCCAGAGGCGTGGATGACCCCGGGCTATATAGCGCGAAGCTGGCATCTGAAGATCGAGGAAGTCGACGCGATCCTCGGCATCGAGGACGGCCACGCGCTGGTCGGCGACGGACGCCCGACGCTGGAACGTATCGCGAAGGCCAAGGGCGAGCCGCTGCAGGACCTGATGCGCAAACTCTCTCTCGGCCTGCCGAAGACGATCGCCGACAAAGAAGCGCGACCGCCGCAATGAGTTTCTCCGACCTTTCAGACTGGCTGCTCGCGCAGGTGCCGCTCTATGGGCCTTGGCTGTTAGGTCTGACGACCTTCCTGAGCTGCCTCGCGATCCCGGTCCCCTCCTCGCTGATGATGATCGCGAGCGGAGCCTTCGTGGCCTCGGGCGATCTGGACCTCGCGACGGTCGCGGGCGCAGCCTTCACCGGCGCGATCCTCGGCGATCAGCTGGGCTTTCAGCTCGGCCGCCGGGCCGAGCGTTTCCTGCCGCAGCCCGGCACCAGACGCGGCGCCCTGGTGGACAAGGCGATGGCCGCCCTGCGCAGGCGCGGCGCGGTCACGGTGTTCTTCACCCGCTGGATGTTCTCCGCGCTCGGGCCTTGGGTGAACCTCGCAGCCGGCGCCTCGGGCTTCGCGCATCGGCGTTTCACGCTGGCAGATCTGGCGGGCGAAGCGGTTTGGGTCACCGCCTATGTGGGCCTCGGCATCACTTTCGGGGCCAATCTGGACGCGGCCGCCGAACTTGCAGGCAACGCGCTGGGGCTGTTGGGCGCGGGTGCGGCCGCCTTCGCCTTCGGCTGGTGGCTCTGGCACGCGGCCAAGCGCGCGCCCAAAGCCCCCCATCCGACGCCTGATCACGACGCTTGATCACGGGCCCGCGAGCCGCCATATCCATCCCATGTTGTTCCGCCTTCTCCCGATCCTGCTGCTGGTCCTCTACGGCTTCGCCATGTGGCATTTCTCGACCTGGCAACTCAAACGCCAGCTGAACGGGAATTCGCGCCGGTTGCGCGACAGCAAGCTGGAGCCCTATCTCGACCGGCTCGCCGCCGCGCTCGAAGTCTCGGAAATCCCCGTCCATGTCTACCAGATCGAACCGGTCAACGGGCTCGCCGCCCCCGATGGCCGCGTCTTCATCACCGAAGGCTTCATGCGCAAATATCGCAACCGCGAGGTCTCGGCGGAGGAGCTGACCTCGGTGATCGCGCATGAGTTGGGCCATGTCGCCTTGGGCCATTCGCGCCGCCGCATGATCGACTTCTCGGGTCAGAACGCCCTGCGCGCCGTGCTGATGACAGTGCTTGGCCGCTTCATCCCGTTCATCGGTCCGTGGATCGCCAATCTGATCACCGCCGCACTCGCTGCCCGCCTCAGCCAGCGAGACGAGTTCGAGGCCGATGAATTCGCCTCGGCACTGATGATCAAGGCGGGCTTCGGCACCGAGCCGCAGGTCTCGCTTTTCCACAAGCTCGATGCGCTGACCAAGAACGCGGGCCAGACCACGCCCGCCTGGCTGCTGACCCACCCCAAGACTGAAAGGCGCATCGCCGCGATCGAGGCGAACCAGTTGCGCTGGTCACGCGCAGAGCGCTGATTTTCCTTACTTTCGCCGCGCAGGGCCGCTAATCTGCCCGCGAGGAAGGGCAGCGAATGACAAGCGGGTCTAAAGGGCGGGTGCACAGGCGCCGGGTGTTCTACATTCCGGGCTACGACCCGATTCACCCCCGCCGCTACCGCGAGCTCTACCGCAAGGAAGGCGCAGACCAGGCCCGCATCTCGGGCTACGAGATCTCGCTGGCGCCCAAGCGCGCAGGCGGCTCCTATGGCTGGCACGTCACCTCCACCCAGGACGGCGCAGAGGTCGAGGCCGATGTCGAAGTGCTCGTCTGGTCCGATATCGTGCGCTCATCGATGGGCAAATCGATCCCCGCGACCTACGCACAACTGATCCGCACCGCATGGGCCTATATCGCCTCCGGCGCGCTGTTCCGGCTGATGAGGCTGCGCAAAGGCCCGGTGATCGCCGCGCTCTACCCGATCGTGGCACTGATCGTGCAGGCGCTGATCGGGTTCGGCCTTGGCTGTGCTACGGCAGCACTCGCATTGACGCCCCTTCCCGGCTTCCCGCTCGACTGGCTCGCAGGCCTCATTCTCGGCGCCGCGATCCTTACCCTCACCCTGCGCTGGTTCCGAGGCAAAGACGGCAAGCTCTTCGCCTATTACCTCATGCATGACTACGCCTTCACCGCACGCTGGGGCGGCGCGAACCCGCCAGAGCTAGAAGCGCGCATGGCCGAGTTCGCCGCCCGCATCGAAGACGCCATGCGAGAGGACTGGGATGAAGTCCTGATCGTCGGCCATTCCTCGGGCGCCCATCTCGCCGTCTCGATCCTCGCCGACCTGATGCGCGAGAACCGCCTCCCCAGTTCGGGCTTGTCGAAATATCCCGGGGGTCCGGGGGCAGCGCCCCCGGCGCTCGCCTTCCTCTCGCTCGGTCAGGTCATCCCGATGGTCAGCTACCTCCCCCGCGCCACCCGCCTGCGCGCAGATCTGCAGTTCCTCGCCACGCGGCCCGAGCTGTTCTGGCTCGACGTCACCGCGCCGGGCGATGGCTGCGCCTTCGCGCTCTGCGATCCGGTTGCGGTCTCGGGCGTGGCCCCGGAGGGCCAGATCCACCCGCTGGTGATCTCCGCCGCCTTCACCCAGACTCTCAGCCCTGCACGTTGGAAAGACCTCCGCTGGCGCTTCTTCCGGCTGCATTTCCAATACCTCTGCGCCTTCGACCGGCCAAGGGATTACGACTATTTCCGCCTGACCGCCGGACCGCTGACCCTGGCCGAACGCTTCCACGGTCGCCCGCCATCGAAAAGCCGGATCACGACGCCCGCGAACCGGTTCACGAGCGTCACATGAGCCGGCCCTCCCGCCTACCCCCGAAACCGACCCCGCGCCCGGATCGCGTCTCGCTCTGGCGCTATTTCCGGCTGTTCAAATCCGACATCCTCTCCGCCCAGCCCGCGCGTCTCTATCGCGCGTGGATGGCGGAGTTCCGCACGCCGTTCTTCCGCTCCTACATGTGCAACGACCCCGATCTGGTCGATCTGGTGCTCAACAAACGCCCGATGGATTTCCCGAAATCCGACCGAGTGCGCGAGGGGCTGAAACCGCTTCTCCGCGAGAGCGTCTTCATCACCAATGGCGAACAATGGCAGCGCCAGCGCCGGATCATCGACCCGGCCTTCGAGGGCGGCAAACTTCGCGAGACATTCCCGGCGATGTGGGCAGCGGGCGAGGCTTGCGTCGAACGGCTGAAGATGAAGACCGACGCCGAACCGATTGATATTGAAACGGAAACCTCCCACGTCGCGGCCGATATCATCTTTCGCACCCTATTCTCGATCCCGATCGAGGATGAGACCGCCAGCGCCGTCTTCGCAGCCTTCAAGCGCCATCAGCGCGCCTCTCCGGTGGTCAATCTTGGCGCGCTGCTGCCGCTGCCGCGCTGGTTTCCGCGCTTTCATGCGCGCGAGACGAAGCGCACGGCCGCCCATATCCGCGCGCTGATCAAGCGGCTGACGACAGAGCGCGCCGCCCGGATCGCCACCGGCACCGCGCCCGACGATCTGGCAACCAAGATCATGACCACCGCCGATCCCGAAACCGGCGAGACCTTCGACACCGCCGAGATGGTCGATCAGGTCGCGATCTTCTTTCTTGCGGGCCACGAGACTTCGGCTTCGGCGCTGGCATGGGCGCTCTATCTGCTGGCGACGCATCCGGAATGGCAGGACCGAGTGGCCGAAGAGGCAACGACTGCACTGGCGGAAAGTCACAACTTTTCCGTGCTTTCCAAGCTGAAGTTGAACCGCGCCACATTCCGTGAGGCGATGCGGCTTTACCCGCCGGTGCCGATGTTCGTGCGCGAGGCGACCTGCCCGGAAACCTTCCGCAAGCGCGGCGTCAAACCGGGCAGTCAGGTGGTCATCTCACCGTGGCACCTGCATCGCCACGAACGGCTATGGGACAATCCCGACGGGTTCGACCCGAGCCGTTGGGAGACCGAGAACGGCAAGTCCTGCCAGCGCCGCGCCTATATCCCGTTCTCCTCGGGCGCGCGGGTCTGCCCCGGTGCAGGCTTCGCGATGGCGGAGGGGCCGCTTCTGCTCGCGATGCTGCTGCGGGTGTTTCGGTTCGAGGCTGTCGAGGGCCGCGAACCGGTCCCTGTCGCGCATCTGACGGTGCGCGGCAAGGACGGGATTTATCTCAGGATTTCCATGCGTTGAGACGCGAAACTCAGTCCCGCACGACGAGATCGGCGGCGCGGCTCTCGCGCGTGATGGTGCGGCCATTGGGCAAGTCGTTTTCCTCGACGCGGCGGCGCGTCTCGGCCAGATCGCAGCCCTGATCGCGCCAGCGTTGAGTCAGCCGCTCGCGCAGCACCTCTTCAGGCAGATCGATGCGGATCGTAAGATCGAAAAGCGGATAGAGATCGCTCCAACCGGGCCGCGTAAGCAGCAGGTAATTGCCCTCGACGATCAGGTATTTCGCCGAGCCCGGCACGTTTGCACCGCCCGGAACGGTGGCGTCCAGATCGCGGTCGAAGGTCGGCACCGCCTCGTCCTGACGGCTCGATTTCAGCCGTGCAAGAAGTTGTGAAAACCCCTCCGTATCAAATGTTTCCGGTGCGCCCTTCACGTTACGCAGGCCGCGTGCGTCGAGCCATTCATTGTCGCGGTGAAACCCGTCCATCGCGACAATCGCCGATTGCTCTCCGAGCGCCTCGGCGAGTTCACGCGCGAGATGCGACTTGCCCGCACCGGGGCCGCCGACGAGCCCTATCAGCAGCCGCTCGCCCGGAAGCTGGCGGATATGCGCGGCCAGATCGGCGCGCGGCACCTGCAGCTCGCTCTCCATGAAGGCCCCGTAATCGCCCATCGGGCCGTCGCTATCGCCGAGCCAATCCGGCATCACGACATCGCCTTGATGAACCGTCCCAAAGCTGCGGCCGGGTCGTCTTCGCGCCAGACCTCGTCGCCGAAAGCGAACCAGTCGGTGACGGGGGCGAATTTCGTGACCAATTCCTCGGTCAGCGCGCCTTCGGCCACCACCGGGACTTCGATCACTTCCGACCACCAGGCGAACAGCTCGTGCTCGGCGGGTTCGGCCGTCCCCAGATTGGTCTCGCCGATCGGGCCGAAGCAGACATAGTCGGCCCCCGCCTCGCCCGCGTTCATCCCCTCATGGCGGGAATTGCCGCAGAAACTGCCGACGATCGCGTCGTCGCCCAGCTCCTTGCGGCCATAGCGGATCTGCTTCGCGCCATCGATGAAATGCACCCCGTCGAGCCCATGGCGTTCAACGAGGGCGACATGGGATTCGATGACCAGCGCCACGTCGCGGGCATGGGCCACTTCGCGCATCGCGTCGGCGATCCGACCGATTTCGTATTCGTCGCGGCTGGCGAGCGACAGGCGGATGCAGGCGATCTCATGCGCATCGAGCACCGAGGCCAGTTTCGGCGCGAATTCCTCGGCGTCGAAAGCGGGCGGCGTGATCAGGTAAATCTGCGGGCGGTCTTCGGCCATGGGCAGGCTCCTTTGCGGGTCTTGGGCGCCTATTAACGCAAGCGGCGCGGCCTTGCCAGTGCCAGCTTGCGCGACTAGGAGAGGCGCGAAAGGACCGCCCATGCCCCATACGCCTGAAATTCCCGATCCCGCCCAGCCCGCCTTCATCCTCGTGCGTCCGCAGATGGGCGAGAATATCGGAGCGGCGGCGCGCGCGATGCTCAACTTCTCGCTGCGCAAGATGCGGCTGGTGGAGCCGCGCGACGGCTGGCCCAACCCGAAAGCGGTGGCGATGGCCTCGGGGGCGGCGGGGCAGGTGCTCGACTTCGCGGGCGTCTATGACAGCGTGGCGGACGCGGTCGCCGATTGCGATTACGTCTTTGCCACCACCGCGCGGGGCCGTGAGTTGCCCAAACCCATCTACACGCCCGAGGCGGCGATGGACGAGGCGCGCAAACGCATCGTCGCAGGCCAGAAGGTCGGCGTGCTTTTCGGGCCCGAACGCACGGGGCTGGAGAATGACGACATCCTGCGTGCCAATGCGATCATCACGGTCCCGGTGAACCCGGAGTTCTTCTCGCTCAACCTCGCGCAGGCGGTGCTGCTGTCGGCCTATGAGTATTCGCGCCACACGCTGGAGTCCGTCCCGATCGATCCGGGGCTTGCGGGCCATGATCCTGCAAGCGCGGTCGAGGTCGAGAAGCTGGGCGATCACTTCGAGCAGCGGCTCGAGGAGGCGGGCTTCTTCCACCCGCCCGCGAAGGCCCCGATGATGAAGCGCAACCTGCGCAACATGTGGACGCGCTTCGCGATGACGCGCTCGGAGGTGCAGACACTGCACGGCGCGCTGCGACAAATCCTCCGCGGGCGCGACTGACGCTTGGTGAAAACCGTGGCTTGCGCCATCTTGGCGGCATGTGGCGAGTGATCCGGGTCTCTCTATTGGCGCTTCTGGCGGGCGGGCTTCTGGGCCTGATCGCGCTGTTGTGGTTCTATCCGGTACTGGCGGCGGGGCTATGCCCGCGCTGCTTCGGGCTGGACCGGGCCGCGCCGGGCATTTTCGTCGAGCATGAGATGAGCCGCGCAGAGCGCCGCGATCTGGTCGAGACGGTCGATGCGGCACGCGACACGGTGGGACGGTTCTATCCGACGCGCGAGGCCCATACCCGCATTCTCGCCTGCACGAGCGACGCCTGCGACCGCCGACTTGGTGGGCGGGGTGCGGCGGCAGTGACCTATTCGCTCGGGGCCTGGGCGGTGGTGCGCGTGGCCCCGCGCGGGCTGACCGAGACGATCCTTGCGCATGAGCTGACCCATACAGAGACCCATGCCCGGCTGGGGGTGCTGGGTCAGGTACGCGGACGCATGCCCGCGTGGTTCGACGAGGGGTTAGCGGTGCTGGTCTCGAACGATCCGCGCTATCTCGGGCAAGGCTCGGGCATCGGGCGCTGTCAGGCGCTGCCGCGCGCCGATCTGCCCAGCTCGCCCTTCGACTGGGCACCGCAGGCCGGGCGCGACAACCGACTTTATGCCGAAGCCGCCTGCGCCGTGCTGATCTGGGAGACGCATCAGGGCGGGCCGGAGGCCATCCTTGCGCGGCTGGACGACGGGCGCAGCTTTCCCTGAAACGCAGCCATGCGCGAGGCGTGCGCGGATTGCGCTTGACCTGAGGGCGTGTGCGCAGAAAAAGGGGCCATGGCACAGGCACATCTTCATATCGACCTCGACGCAGTGGTCAGCAATTGGCGCGCGCTCGACGCGCAATCGGGTGAGGCGACGCGCACGGCGGCGGTCGTGAAAGCCGACAGCTACGGCTTGGGCGCAGAGCGTATCGCCCCGGCGCTTTACCGGGCGGGTGCGCGGGACTTCTTCGTCGCGCTGGCCGAGGAAGGCGCGAAGCTGCGTCCACATCTGGGCGAAGACGCGCGGATCTTCGTTCTTGGCGGTCATATGGCGGGCGATGCGGGTTTCCTGCGCGACGCGCGGCTGATCCCGATGCTGAACTCCGGCGAACAGGCGCAGCGGCATCTGCAGGCGATCCCCGAAAGCCCCGTGGGCGTACAGCTCGACACCGGGATGAACCGGCTCGGGATGGAGGCTGCCGACTGGCAGGCCGCCGCCCCGCAGCTGATGGAGCGCGGGATCGAATTGGTGATGAGCCATCTCGCCTGTTCCGACGAGCCCGACCACGAGATGAACGCCAAGCAGCTGGCCGAGTTCAAACGCATGACCGACGGGATGGGGTTGAAACGCTCGCTTTCGGCGACGGGCGGCATCCTCTTGGGCCCGGACTATCATTTCGACGTGACACGCCCCGGCATCGGCCTTTACGGCGGGCGTCCCTTCGCAGAGGCGCGCCACGTCGTGACCCTCGCGCTGCCGGTGATCCAGACCCGGATCGTCGGGCCTGGCGAAACCGTGGGCTACGGCAACACCTGGACCGCCGAGCGCGAGACGAAGATCGCGACGCTCTCGGCGGGCTATGCCGACGGAATTCACCGCGTGCTGTCGAACATCACGAACCTTTACGCGGGCGACACGCCCTGCCCGCTGCGGGGCCGCGTCTCGATGGACCTGCTGACGGTGGATGTGACCGATCTCGATACGGTGCCCGACACGCTAGATCTGCTCGGGCCGCATCAGGGTGTCGACACGCTGGCGGATCTCGCGGGCACGATCGGCTACGAGATCCTGACCTCGCTCGGTCCCCGCTATGCCCGCCGCTACGCGGAGCCCGCCGCATGACTGCAACGGCGCTCAGCCGGCCGCTGGCCACGCTCGGCCGGGCCACGCTCGCGCTTCTGGCGGAGACGGGGCGGCTGTCGCGCTTCGTGGGCGAGACGCTGAGCCACCTGCTCCGCCCGCCCTTCTACCTGCGCGAATTCTGGCTCGCTTGTCTCAATATCGGCTGGCTGTCGCTGCCGGTCGTGGGGATGACCGCCCTGTTCACCGGCGCGGCGCTGGCGCTGCAGATCTACGCGGGCGGCGCGCGCTTCTCGGCAGAGCAGGTCGTGCCCTCGATCACCGCGATCGGAATGGTGCGTGAACTTGGCCCCGTCCTGGGCGGCTTGATGGTGGCGGCGCGTGTGGCCTCATCCATCGCGGCCGAAATCGGCACGATGAAAGTGACCGAGCAGATCGACGCGCTCACCACGCTCTCGACCAACCCGATGAAATATCTCACCGTGCCGCGCGTGCTGGCCGCGACGCTTTGCGTGCCGATGCTGGTCGGCGTGGGCGACGTGATCGGGATCATGGGCGGCTGGGTGGTCGGCGTGAACCGTCTCGGCTTCAACTCCGCCACCTACCTCAAGAATACGTGGGATTTCCTCGAGTTCTGGGACGTGGGATCGGGCCTCGTGAAGGGCGCGGCCTTCGGCTTCATCGTGGCGACGATGGGCTGCTATCACGGGATGAATTCGGGCCGGGGCGCGCAGGGCGTGGGCCGGGCGACGAAATCGGCGGTGGTCGCCGCCTCGGTCGCGATCCTCGCCGCGAATTACGTGCTGACGGAGGCGTTCTTCTCGGCATGATCACGCTTGAGGCCATAACCAAGAGCTTCGGATCGAACCACGTCCTGCGCGGCGTCGATCTGGTGGTGCCGACGGGGCAATCGACGGTCATCATCGGTGGCTCGGGTACCGGCAAATCGGTACTGCTGAAGTGCATCCTCGGGCTGGTCAAACCCGATAGCGGGACGATCACGCTCGACGGGGTCGATGTCCATGAGGGCGAGCGCGACGCCTTCCTCGCCCGCTTCGGGATGCTTTTTCAGGGCGGCGCGCTGTTCGACAGCTTTTCCGTCTGGGAGAACGTCGCTTTCCGCCTGCTGCGCGGCGCGCTGAAGCGCGCCAAGGCGGAAGCGCGCGAGATCGCGGTGGAGAAGCTGCGCCGGGTGGGCCTGTCGCCGGATGTCGCCGACCTATATCCGGCGGAACTATCGGGCGGTATGCAGAAGCGCGTCGGCCTTGCCCGCGCGATCGCCGCAGAGCCCGAGGTCATCTTCTTCGACGAACCCACCACCGGGCTCGACCCGATCATGGCGGGTGTCATCAACGAGCTGATCCGCGAGATCGTCACCGAGATGGGCGCGACCGCGATGACGATCACCCATGACATGACCTCGGTCCGCGCGATTGCCGACCGCGTTGCAATGCTCCACGCGGGCAAAATTCGATGGGAAGGTCCGATCTCGGAAATGGACGCGACTTCAGACCCTTACGTCCAGCAGTTCATCCACGGACGTGCGGACGGACCGATCGAAACGCTTCGCTGACACACAGGCTGCGGAACCAAGCGAATTTCCGCGCATTCTCCCCAAGTGCTTGATCCGCCAACGAGACTCAAACTCGGACCGGTTCCGGCCAACATCTTCAACAAGGGGACCGGGGGGTTCAGACAATGCAAACCGAACACGTTGGGAGCGCCAATCTAGACCGTATCAACGCGGCGATTGGCCAAGCACTTACCGTCACCGTCGCAATCACCGCACTCGCCGCGATCGGCGCGGTCGCTGCGGCGTCGCTCGGCCTGATGCCGTGGCTCAGTCTCGAGGCGCAATTCGGCGACACTGTCCTGCCTGATTTCGGCGCCTGGCTACAGGTTGGCGCAGCGCTTCTGGCGCTGATCCTGTTACTCTATCTGCCCTCCTGCTCGCGCGTGTCGAAGCTCGAAGGCAGTCATCGGCGGTTCCACGTCGACATGGATGACGTGACCCGCGCCTATCGCAGCGCGCATGATGCGGACCGCGAAGGCGTTTTTGCGCTGTCGGGCGAGTTCGACGCCGTGCGCGAACGCATCAGCTATCTGCGCCAACATCCCGACTTGGGAGGCCTCGAGCCGGAACTGCTGGAACTGGCCGCACAGATGAGCCTGCAATCGCGCGACCTCGCGAAGGTCTATTCCGAGGAAAAGGTCAAACGCGCCCGCGCCTTCCTCGAACAGCGCCAACAGGAGGCGGAGACGCTGAGCGATCAGATCGCGGTCGCCCGTGGAACCTGCACGCAGCTTCGCGAATGGCTGACCGATGTCGAGACCGAGGAGCGCGAGGTGAACGCCGAGTTTCGCCTGCTGGAGCGCGACCTGCGTGACATCCTGCCGCTGCTGGGCTACGAAATCGAAGACGGCCCGCAGCCCAACGTGGTGCCGATCGCGAAGAAAGAATCCAAGTCGTAACGGGGCCGAAGCGTCCCTCGGGAAGAGCGCCGGTCGATGCTGAAATTCGCCAATCTGGCGCTCTTGCTGCTATTTCCCCTCGCATGGGCCGCGCCGCTTCTGCGCGCGGGGCTCTTGCCCTTTTTCGGGCTGGAGGAAATCTCGGTGCTCAGCGGGCTGCAGACGCTGTGGCGGACGGAAGTGTTTCTCGCCCTGCTCGTCAGTTTTCTGGCCCTGTTTGCCCCCTATCTGAAGGTGATCGGCGTCGCGCTGATCCAGTTCGATCTCGCCTCCCCGCGCCTGCTGCCGACGCTGAACGTCTTGGGCAAACTGGCGATGGCCGACATCTTCCTGATCGCGATCTATATCGTCGTGGCGAAGGGCGTGGGCGTCGGGCGGCTCGAGACGGCCTGGGGGCTGTACCTGTTTACCGGATGCGTCGCGGCGTCCTTCGCGATCTCGCATCTGGAAATGAAAAAGGCGCCGCGAGGGTGATCCCCCGGGCGCCTTTCGCGTCCTTTCAGCCGATCAATGGACCGAGACCGGGTCCAGATCGTTCTGCCGCGCCAGCGAGAAGGCCAGCTTGCGGTCCTTCACCAGCGCGAGCCGTTCGCCATCGCTGTCATGGACGGCATAGAGGTGATCGACATCGTCCAGTTCGGCCCGGATTTCCTCGGGCAGATCGACGACCGCGACTTCGCGGACATAGACGATGGGATGTTCGGCCTTATCGCCGAAATCGTATTCCGTATTCATTGCGCTTTTCCTTTCCTGCCTGATTATTTCCGCTCGATCGGGATGGTCTGCACGATCGTTTCGGGCGGCGCCCTGTTCAGATCGACATGCAGTAGACCGTTCTCGATCGTGGCGGCTGCGACCTCGACCCCTTCGGCGAGCACGAAGCTGCGCTGAAAGGCCCGTGCGGCGATCCCGCGATGAAGGAACAGGCGGTCGCCCTCCTCCTCGCTTTGACGGCCGCGGATCACCAAAGCCCGGTCTTCGAGCGTGATCGCGAGGTCTTCCTCTCGGAAGCCTGCCACTGCGAGCGTGATGCGGAACGCATCCTCGCCGCGTTGTTCTATGTTATACGGCGGATAGGCATCCGATCCCTTGGCGGTGCGTTCCACCAGCCGTTCCAGCTGGTCGAAGCCCAGCAGGTAGGGATGTGCGCCAAAACTCAGTTTCGTCATTCGGCAAGCCCTTGATCAAGCGACGTTGCAAGTTCGGGCCCCGATCTTCGGCAGCCCACTAGTCAAATATGGGCGGCGTGGAAGCCCCCTGCAAGACCCCGCCGTCCATTTACGCTAAGGGCAAATTTTCTCCTAAGTCGTTCGAAACCTGTTATATTGACCCTCCCCCCTGACGGGCCCAGCCGAGTCGGGCGGAGGGTAAATCGCGCAACCAGAACCGGATGATACGGATATGAACGCCCATCTCGAGATGGATCATGAAGAAGTGCTGCGGGTGAAGCTGGAAGTGCTGCGGCGTGAACACCGCGATCTGGACGAGGCGATCTCTGCCCTCACGCAGGCGGTGCATTCCGATCAGCTGCGCCTCGTGCGACTGAAAAAGCAGAAGCTTGCCCTGAAAGACGAGATCGCGCGGATCGAAGACCAGCTCACGCCCGACATCATCGCCTGATCCCCGAATTGATCCCGATCCGATCGGCGCTGCAGCCCTGCCGGGGCTTGCCGCGACGGCACAGATTCCTATAGTGCGCGCTCCATCTGAAAAGGGGGCGTCATGAGCGTGAAAGTGGGAATCATCATGGGCAGTCAGTCCGACTGGACCACGATGAAAGAGGCGGCGGAAATCCTCGACGAACTCGGTGTGGAATACGAGGCGAAGATCGTCTCGGCCCATCGCACCCCCGACAGGCTCTGGTCCTACGGCAAGACCGCCGTGGAGCGTGGTCTGCACGTCATCATCGCAGGCGCGGGCGGTGCCGCGCACCTGCCCGGCATGATGGCCTCGAAAACCCGCGTGCCGGTGATCGGCGTGCCGGTGCAGACCCGGGCGCTCTCGGGCGTCGACAGCCTCTATTCCATCGTGCAGATGCCCAAGGGCTTCCCCGTCGCGACGATGGCGATCGGCGCGGCGGGCGCCGCCAATGCGGGCCTGATGGCGGCGGGAATCTTGGCCGTGTCCGATGCGGATCTGGCAAAGCGGCTCGATGACTGGCGCGAGAAGCTCTCGGCCTCGATCAAGGAGGAGCCGGAAGATGAGTGAGCCCCTGCCCTATGGGTCGGTGATCGGCATTCTGGGCGGCGGTCAGCTGGGACGGATGCTCTCCGTCGCGGCCTCGCGTCTGGGCTACAAGACCCACATCTTCGAGCCGGGCGCGAACCCGCCCGCAGGCGACGTGGCCCATGCGGTGACCACAGCGCCCTATGAGGACGAGGCCGCGCTGCGCGCTTTCGCCCAAGCCGTGGACGTCATCACCTACGAGTTCGAGAATGTCCCGACTTCGGCGCTCGATCTGCTGGAAAGCCTCAAACCGATCCGCCCCAACCGCAAGGCGCTCGCCGTCAGCCAGGACCGTCTGGTTGAGAAAGCCTTCCTCAACGACCTGGGCCTCGCCACAGCACCTTTCGCCGCCGTGGACGATATCGAGGACCTCAAGGAAGCGATCGCCGAGATCGGCTGCCCCGCGATCCTGAAGACACGCCGCTTCGGCTATGACGGCAAGGGACAGGTGGTGATCAACGCGCCCGAAGAGGCTGCCGCCGCGCTGGAGGACATGAAGGGCGCGCCTGCGATCCTCGAAGGCTTCGTGGAGTTCTTCAAGGAAATCTCCGTGATCGGCGCGCGCGCCGAGGATGGCGCGATCTCCTGCTACGATCCGGGCCAGAACAAGCATGAGGGCGGCATCCTGCGCACCACGCTGGTGCCCGCCGCGATCACTGACAGCCAGCGCACCGATGCGGTACTGCTGGCGGCGAAGATCCTCAACAAGCTCGATTATGTCGGCGTGATGGGGGTCGAGCTGTTCGTCACCCGCGACGCGCTGATCGTGAACGAGATCGCCCCGCGCGTGCATAATTCCGGCCACTGGACGCAGGCGGGCTGCGCGGTCGACCAGTTCGAGCAACATATCCGGGCCGTGACCGGCTGGCCGCTGGGCGATGGCGGGCGCCATTGCGACGTCGAGATGGAGAACCTGATCGGCGACGACATGGACCGCGTGCCGCGGCTGGCGAAGCTCGCGCGGTATCAGATCCATCTCTACGGCAAGGCCGAGGTGAAGCCGGGCCGCAAGATGGGCCATGTGAACCACATCCTGTAAGTGAAAAAGGCGCCCATCGCGGGCGCCTTTCTCTTATATCGCACGATCACTTATGTCGCACGATCACTTCGCGGACCATGTGAAGCGCGTGCCCCACGGGTCTGCCACGCTGTCGCCATAGGCCTCGCGGAAGGCGGCGAGCGGCTCGGCATCGGCCTTCAGCCCCACCTCGGCCAGACCGGTCACGGGCTGGTGACGTTCCTTGGCGCCGCGGCTGTTCCAGATATTCGTGGCGAGGTGGTGGTGATAGCCGCCCCAGCCGTGGAAATTCGCTCCCGGATAGCGGGCCATCACATCCGCACCGAGCGTCTCGGCATAGAACGGCTCCGCCGGATCGAGCGCACCGACCTGCAGGTGAACGTGCCCGATCACCGAACCCTTCGGCGCGCCGCGCCACGGGCCGCGGGCCTGCGCCATCACGTCAGCCAGATCGAGCGGGTCGGTCACCATCGCGATCATCCCGTCCTTGCGCGGCCAGTCTTCGCGGGCACGGTCACGGTAGATCTCGATCCCGTTGCCTTCGGGGTCGTGCAGATAGACCGCCTCGCTCACGAGGTGATCGGACGCCCCGTCGAGCCGGATGCCTTTCTCGGCGGCGTGGTTCAGCCACGCGCCCAGATCGGCGCGGTCGGGCAGCAGAAAGGCGGTGTGAAACAGTCCCGCCTCTGCCCGGCTCGATTTGCGCGCCTCCGGGTCGGCTTTCAGGATCACGAGCACCTTGCCATCGACGCCGTAACGCGCCTCGGCAGTGTCACCCCCGATCCGCTCCAGCCCGAGCACGCTCTCGTAGAACGCGCCCACCGCCGGGAGGTCACGGACCACGAGGGTCACATGGCCGATTTCGACATTTGCATCACTGGTCGCCATCGTCTCCTCCTGTCATTTCCGGCTCAAAGGGCGCAGCGCATAGGCGCCGTCACCCAGAGCAGCGAGCGTGAATTGAACGATGGCCCACATCACCGGATATTCCCAGCCGCCGCCTTGGTTCGAGAATCCGAAGCCGTTGCCCCAGTGCGCCGTGAAGGCCGCGCCGAGCAGGATGAACCCGAGCCCGAAAGAGACGATCCGAGCATAGATGCCGGTGAGCAAGGCGATACCGCCGAGGATTTCCGCCGCCATCGTCACGATGCCGAGCCAGCCGGGCAAACCCAGCGATTCAAAGAAACCCATCGTCCCGGCCGGAGTAAAAACGAAAAGCTTCGTCAGGCCGTGGGTGAGAAACAGCGCCCCGGTCAGAAGGCGCAAAACGAGGATGCCGTAGGGGGCGAGTTTGGTGTCGATCATGGTCTATCTCCTGCAACCGCACTCTGTGCGCGGTGTGTTCGCGTTACAGCGAGGAAATTAGCCGTTCCGTTAGTGAATAAAATGGATATTATCTAGAATGACTTTTACCATTTTGTTCTGAATAGCGATGGATATCACCGAACAGCTCCGCGCCTTCGTCGCGACTGCCCGCGCCGGCTCTTTCACCGCGGGGGCGGAGCAATTGGGCATCTCCAATCGGCTCGCCTCGAAATACGTGGCCGAGCTGGAGGAACGCCTTGGCACGCGCCTTCTGCAGCGCACGACGCGGCGGATCGGGCTGACCCCTGCGGGCGAACGGCTGCTGGCCGATGCGCCGGGCGTGCTCGACGCGCTCGACGATCTCTTGGGCGCGGTGTCCGAACAGTCGCGGGGCTTTTCCGGCGTGCTGCGGATCTCCGCGCCGGTCACTTTCGGCGAGGTCTATCTGGCCGAGATGCTCGCGCGCTTCGCCGCACCGCACCCCGATCTGGTGATCGATCTGACGCTCTCGGATGCACCGACAGATCTGGCCGCCGAGGGGATCGACCTCGCTTTCCGGATCGGGCAGCTGCGCGATCGGGCTCTGCGGGCGCGCAAGCTGGGCGAGATCGGGATGCGCGTCGTGGCATCTCCGGCCTATCTCGAACGGGTGGGCCGTCCTGCGAAGATCGCCGATCTGACCGATTACCGCTGCATCCATGACAGCAATCACAGCGCGATCCCGCATTGGCGGCATCGTGAGAGCGGCGAGATCACCACCCTGCCCGTTCCCGCGCAAATCCGCGTCAACAGCGCCCGCGCGGCCTGCGAGCTGGCGCTGGCGGGCCACGGCATCGCCTATGGGCCGGACTTCGTGCTGGGCCCCGAAATCGCAGCGGGGCGGCTGGTCTCGCTCTTTCCGGAGGAGATGCTGCTGCGCATCCCGATTCACGCGGTCTATCTCGACGGGCCGCGGCTGCCGCGCAAGCTGCGCGCGTTGATCGAGTTCGCCTACGAGGATACGCGCCCCTTCCGGGCCTGAGCGCTCAGCCCTTGACCGTCGCCGTCACGCCGCGCGCGGCCGACGTCTCGGACCGCTGTGCGCCTTGGGCGCGCTGGTCCATCATGTCCTCGACGAAAAGGCTCAGAAGCGCGCCGCGTCCGTTCACCCCGGCTTTGCGGTAGATTGCCGCGCTCTGCGCCTTGGCGGTGCCCTCGGACGTCCCGCGAAGGGCCGCGATTTCCGCCGTACTGAGCCCCTTTATCGCGAAAAGCGCGACGTCGCGCTCTGCCGCCGTGAGGCCCCAGTCCGAGAAGCGTTCTTCCAGAAGGTCTTCGAAGGCCGAGGTCGCCCGGTCCAGGCGCGCCTGCGCCCGCGCCCCCTCACGTAGTGCCCCCGCCAGAGCGAACGCCCCGAGCGCGAGACCCAGAACGAGGCCGAGCGCGGCGCCGATTTCGAGGAATTCGCGGTTCTGCCAACTGATCGGCGCCGGGTAGAGACCGAAGATCGACAGCAGGATGTCGGAGATGAAGAACAGCGCGCAGACAGCCTGAAAGAGCAGGATCGCCCCCACAAGCACCGCCCGACGCAGCCGCGACGTCATAGCGCCGCTCCCGTCGACCTCTGCGGGGCGTCAATCATCCGCACTGTCTCCGCCGCTATCGCTGCTATCGCTGCCCCCGCCATCGTCGCTGCCGCTGTCGTGGCTTCCGCCATCGTCGCTGCCGGCGCTGGACCCGCTGTCGGATCCGCTATCCGAGTCGCTGCCGCCATCATCCGACCCGTCGTCGGAGCCGTCGCGTCCGGATGTGGCGCCCTGTCCGGCATAGGAGCTCGATCCGTTCCCGCCCAATGGCGTGTCGTTCAGGATCGGCCTGCGGCTGGAGCGTGACAGATCGCGCAGGATCTCGCCGCTGCGCGGATCGAGGACGATCTCGCGCTCGACGCCTGCCCGGGTGCCGGTGATGCGCACGCGGCCCAACAGGGTCCGCTGTACGTCGATGCCATGATAGCCGTAATCTTCGAGCTGTCGGGTGACCGCCTCGCTGGCGCTCTCGGCACGGGCGAGGCCGGGCGCGAATGGCACGCTCAACGCGCCGATCAACGCGGCTATCGCCAAGTCTCTGCGCAATCTCATCGGCGCCTCCTCCCGCGCGGATACGCGGCTCTTGCGGGGATTATGCCCGGCGCAGGGAGCGCCGGGCAAGTCCGTTCGGATCAATCGTCGTTGCTGTCATGCGAGCCGCCGTCATCCGACCCGCTGTCATGCGAGCCGCCGTCGTCGGAACCGCTGTCATCCGAGCCGCCATCGTCCGAGCCGTGGTCGTCCGAACCGTGATCGGAATCCGACATGGTGTGATCGCCGTCGCTGCTGTCATCCATGCCCTGATCGTCGCTACCGTTATGGTCGTCTTCGCTGCCGTCGTAGAAATCTTCCGACTGCTGACGGACGCTGACGCCCTGCGTCATGTCCTCGCCCGCGCGCGTCCGGTAGGTTTCCTGTTTCTGGATCTTGCCGGTCTCGCGGTCATAGACCACTTCGATCTTGGTGCCGTCGGGGTTGTAGCCCTCGGCCTTGACCTGGGTCGGGCCGACCTTGATCTCGATGCTGGTGAAGCCATTGGCCTGAAGATCGGCGGCGATGCCGTCCGTGGACACTTCAGCCTGCGCCATATGCGCTGAGACCGCGAATGCCGCGAGTACGGCGAGGGTAGATTTCATCTTCATCGTCTCTCTCCTCCGATGGGAATTGCGCCGCGGGCTGCGACGTCGGGGGAGAGGGTCGGCGGACAGGGCCCGCCGGTCCATTGACAATTGGGTTATGTCAGCACATTCGGCCTGCCGTTGCAGGACATAAACCTGAGTTTATGCCTGCATATCGAAGCCGAGATGCTTCGCGACGGCGAAAATGTCCTTATCGCCGCGCCCGCACATGTTCATCACGATGATATGGTCCTTGGGCAGATCGGGAGCGATCTTCATCACATGGGCCAGCGCGTGCGAGGGCTCGAGCGCGGGGATGATCCCTTCGAGACGGCAGGAGAACTGGAACGCCTCCAGCGCCTCCTTGTCGGTGATGTTCACGTATTCGGCGCGCCCGGTGTCATGCAGCCAGCTATGCTCGGGACCGATTCCCGGATAGTCGAGCCCGGCCGAGATCGAATGCCCTTCGAGGATCTGCCCGTCCTCGTCCTGCAGCAGGTAGGTCCGGTTGCCATGCAACACGCCCGGACGCCCGCCGGTGAGCGAGGCGCAATGCTCCATCTTCTCGTCGACGCCATGACCGCCGGCTTCGACGCCGATGATGCGCACGGATTTGTCGTCGAGGAACGGGTAGAACAGGCCCATCGCGTTCGAGCCACCGCCGATCGCCGCGATCACGGTGTCGGGCAGACGGCCCTCGCCTTCCTGCTCTTCAAGCTGCCAGCGCACTTCCTTGCCGATGATCGACTGGAAATCGCGCACCATCGCCGGATAGGGGTGCGGACCGGCCACCGTGCCGATGCAGTAGAACGTGTCGCGCACATTGGTCACCCAGTCGCGCAGCGCATCGTTCATCGCGTCTTTCAGCGTGCCGCGGCCCGATTTGACGGGCACGACTTCGGCGCCCAGCAGGCGCATCCGGAAGACGTTGGGCGCCTGACGCTCGACATCGGTCGCCCCCATATAAACCACGCATTTGAGGCCGAATTTCGCGCAGACCGTTGCGGTCGCCACGCCATGCTGGCCCGCGCCGGTCTCGGCGATGATCCGGGTTTTGCCCATGCGCCGTGCCAGCAGGATCTGCCCCAGCACGTTGTTGATCTTATGCGCGCCGGTGTGATTCAGCTCGTCGCGCTTGAGATAGACCTTCGCGCCGCCCAGCTCTTCGGTGATGCGGGGCGCGAAATACAGCGGCGACGGACGGCCGACATAGTGCTTCCACAGATCGTCCATTTCGGCCCAGAAATCGGGATCGGTCTTGGCCTTCTCGTATTCCTCTTCGAGCGCGAGGATCAGCGGCATCAGCGTCTCGGACACGAAGCGGCCACCGAAAATGCCGAACCGCCCATTCTCGTCGGGCACATTCATGAAGGAATTGATCAGATCGTCAGCCATGGCTCACCTCGCGCTTTTCGTGACGACGGGTCTAGCGTCAAAGCGGGGCAAGATAAATCCCTGCCCCGGCCTCAGACCAAAAATACTCGATTGCGCCGGGCCCGGCTACGCCCCGTCGGCCCCCTGACGCGCGGCGTGGACGAAGGCGCGGATTTTCTCGGGGTCTTTCACGCCCGGCGCGCTTTCCACCCCGGAAGAGACATCGACCTGCCGCGCGCCGGTCAGCAGGATCGCTTCGGCCACGTTTTCGGGCGTCAGCCCTCCGGCCAGCATCCACGGTTTTTCCCATTTGCGCCCGGCGATCAGCCGCCAGTCGAAGGAAAGCCCGTTACCGCCCGGAAGCTCCGCCTCTTTCGGCGGCTTTGCGTCGAGCAGGATCTGGTCGGCCACCGCCTCATAGTCCGCGATCTTCGGCAGATCGGCCGCATCCGCGACGCCCACGGCCTTCATTACGGGCAGACCGAATTTGGCGCGGATCTCGGATACCCGCTCCGGCGTCTCGGAGCCGTGAAGCTGGATCATGTCAAGCGGCACGGCGTCCGTGATCTCGGTGAGAAGCTCGTCGCTCGGGTTCACAACCAGGCCAACCTTGGCGATGCCGGGTTCCACCTCCTGCGCCAACTCGCGCGCCTCGGCGATCTCCAGATGACGCGGGGATTTCGGGAAGAAAACGAAGCCAACATAGCGCGCCCCCGCCTCGACGGCGGCGGCGATATCCTCGGCCTTGCGCAGCCCGCAGATCTTGACCCGGGCGAGACCCTGCGCGTTGCGGTCTATGGCGACGGTCGGCATTTCAGCGCGAGGGCTGGTCGAGCAGCGCCAGCACGTCGTCCTTCGGGCCGGTCTTGTCGTGGCGCAGGGTTTGAACCTCCGCCTCGAGCTTGCGGGCCTTGCGGTGCGACTGGCGGGCATCGCGGCGCAGACGCGCCTCGCGCGCCCATTCCCAGACGAAACCGATCAGCAGGCCGATCAGAACGCCCGCGAGGATCACGAGGAACAGCGGCACCTGAACAGCCCAGTCCCAGCCAAGGAAGCTGCCCGCCTCGAGCGGCAGCACCCGCAGCGTGACGATTTGACGATTGGCCAGCGCCAGTCCGATCAGGACCACGGCGAGCAGGCCGAGAAACAGCAGCCGAAGCGCTCGAATCATTAGCTCTTATTCCTCTTTCCCGTTCAGCCGGTCGCGCAGCAGCTTACCGGTCTTGAAGAAGGGTACATGTTTTTCCTCGACCTCAACCGCTTCGCCGGTGCGCGGGTTCCGACCGGTGCGCGCGTCGCGCTTCTTGACGGAAAAAGCCCCGAAGCCGCGCAGCTCGACGCGGTCGCCCGAGGCGAGCGCCTCGGTGATCTCGTCGAAGATCGTGTTCACGATCTTCTCGACATCCCGCTGGTAAAGATGCGGATTCTCCTCGGCAATCTTCGTGATCAACTCAGAGCGGATCATCTTGTTATCTCCCCCACGGGCTTGGCCGGGTGAGCTCCCGGCTCTCACATGCGTCAGAGTGCAATTATAGGACCAATCGGGTCAGCGCGGAACAGCAAAGACCCGGAAAATCCACGTAAAATCGAGCCCCTAGCGGTCTGCCGCCGATAGAACCGCCTTCGCAATCGCAGAAAATCGGCCTATCGCCCGCCCACGCGTCACCCTGTGCGCGAATCGCTGTTGCACATCGCCAAGACTTTGCAGGAACGAAAAAGGCCCCGCCAAACGGCGGGGCCTCCGGTTGGACCGAGCGGTCCGATCTCTTACTTGTCGCCCTTGAGCGCGGCGCCCAGGATGTCGCCCAGCGACGCACCCGAGTCCGACGAGCCGTACTGTTCCACGGCTTCTTTCTCTTCAGCGATCTCGCGCGCCTTGATCGACACACCCAGCTTGCGGGTCTTGGAGTCGACGTTGGTCACGCGGACATCGACGTGATCGCCAACCTGGAAGCGCTCGGGGCGCTGGTCGGCGCGATCGCGGGCGAGGTCCGAACGGCGGATGAACGACTTCATGCCGTTGTATTCCACCTCGACGCCACCGTCTTCGATCGCGGTCACGGTCACGGTCACGATCGAACCACGCTTCACGCCGTCAACGGCATCCGAGAACGTGTCGGCGTCGAGCGCCTTGATCGAGAGCGAGATACGCTCCTTGTCGGTGTCCACTTCGGTGACAGCGGCCTTGACCATGTCGCCTTTGCGGTAGTCCTGGATCGCATCCTCGCCACGCTGTTCCCAGCTGAGGTCCGAGAGGTGAACCATACCGTCGATGTCGTTCTCGAGGCCAACGAACAGACCGAACTCGGTGATGTTCTTGACTTCGCCTTCGATGACGGTGCCGACCGGGTGGGTCTCTGCGAAGACTTCCCACGGGTTGCGCATGGTCTGCTTGAGACCCAGCGAGACGCGGCGCTTCGCGGTGTCGATCTCGAGGACCATGACGTCGACTTCCTGGCTCGTCGAAACGATCTTGCCGGGGTGGACGTTCTTCTTGGTCCAGGACATCTCGGACACGTGCACGAGACCTTCGACACCCGGCTCCAGCTCGACGAACGCGCCGTAGTCGGTAATGTTGGTCACGCGGCCGGTATGCACCGAACCCAGAGCGTACTTCGATTCCACCGAGTCCCACGGATCCGACTGCAGCTGCTTCATGCCGAGCGAGATGCGGTGGGTTTCCTTGTTGATCTTGACGACCTGGACCTTGACGGTCTCGCCGATCGACAGGATCTCGGACGGGTGGTTCACGCGGCGCCATGCCATGTCGGTGACGTGCAGCAGACCGTCGACGCCGCCCAGATCAACGAACGCACCGTATTCGGTGATGTTCTTGACCACACCATCGACGACCTGACCTTCGGAGAGGTTGGCGATGACTTCGGCGCGCTGTTCGGCGCGGCTCTCTTCGAGGATCGCACGACGCGAGACAACGATGTTGCCACGACGACGGTCCATCTTGAGGATTTGGAACGGCTGCTTGAGACCCATGAGCGGGCCAGCGTCACGCACCGGGCGCACGTCAACTTGCGAGCCGGGCAGGAACGCGACAGCGCCGCCCAGATCGACGGTGAAGCCGCCTTTGACGCGACCGAAGATGGCGCCTTCGACGCGCTCTTCCTTGGCGTAAGCTGCTTCGAGACGATCCCATGCCTCTTCGCGGCGGGCTTTCTCACGCGAGATCACGGCTTCGCCGCGGGCGTTCTCGACACGGTCGAGATACACTTCGACTTCGTCGCCGACTTCGATCTGCGGAGCCTCGCCGGGGTTGGCGAATTCTTTCAGTTCGACGCGGCCTTCCATTTTGTAGCCGACATCGATGATGGCCTGGCCCGCCTCGATGGCGATGACCTTGCCTTTAACAACCGAACCTTCGTTCGGGGTGTCGATTTCGAGGCTCTCGTTCAGAAGGGCTTCGAATTCGTCCATGGTTGCATTTTGCGACATGCGTTCAGATTTTCCTTTTCATCTTCGGTTTTCTGGCCTTGCGGTTGGCTCCGCCGGTCTTTCGTTGGAATGTCCGTGCTGCAATAGCGCACAGGCCGGGTGAGTCCCGACCTGCCTCAGACCGCGCCGATATAGGCGCGATCAACCATTATCGCAAGCATTTATTGCGTCCTGAGCAGGCCGAGGCGGCCTCTCGCTCAACCGTGGCTCGCACTGGCGAGAGCGGCCTTGACGTCGCCCAGCATCCACGACGAAAGCGGGGCCGCGCTGGCGGGATAGGTCGCGATCACCGATCCGTCGCGGCCCAACAGCACCTTGTTGAAGTTCCAGCTCGGCTCGAACCCCTCGGTGTCATGCATGTAGCGGTAGAACGGATGCGCCTGCGGCCCCTTCACCTTGGCCAGCTGCGCCATCGGCAACTCGGCCCCGAAGGTCAACGCGCAATAGCGCTTGGCCTCCTGCGCGGTGGAGAGTTCCTGATGGAAATCGTTCGAGGGCACGGTCAGAACGACCAGCCCGTCGCGTCCGTAGGTCTCGGACAATTTCTGCAACTCGGTGAACTGGGGCGCGAAGCCGCATTTGGATGCGGTATTGACCACGAGCACGACCTTGCCACGAAAATCGGAGAGCGACACTTTTCCGCCTTCGACCAGATCGAAGGACAGATCGCCCGGCACCGGCGTCGCGGAGTGCGCCTTGACCCGGAGCGGTTCGGGAAGCGGACTGTCGGCCCACGCCGGAGCGGTCAGGGACGCGGCGCCAAGACAGATGCAGGCCAAAGCCAGGGGCAAGCGCATCGGACCTTCCTCATGTAGTTTTCACGTACCGCTAACGCAGCGAGGCGGGAAAAGGTTCACCAATTCGTGATTATATATTTCGGATGTTTCTTTTCCTCAATCGCAAATGCGATCGACGCGGCGATATTTCGGCACCGGGAATTCCGGTATTTCCATGGGATCACGGGGCTTTACGCCAGGGCGCACCGCTTCCGGTGCGGTGGTCACGCTGTCGAAATCGAGCGCGAGACGCTGGCAAATTCCGAGGCTTTTCTGCGCTATCGCCCCCAGATCGCTCAGATCGACCAGATGCCCGCCCTTTCGCGCGAAGCCCGTGACGCCGAAATCGAGCGGCGGATCGAGGCGCAAGCGCTCGGTGTCGGGACCGAAGAGCGTCGCACCGCCTTTCCAATCCCCGGCAGGCCCAAGCGCCACCTGCAGCTCGAACCGGCCCGGCGGCACCAACAGGCGAAAGAACTCCCCACCCTGCGCATAGGCGCCCATCACGTCCTGCCCGGTCGTGGCATCGCGCAGCACGATGTAGAGATCGCGATCCGGGGCGGATTTGATCTGCAACGGCATGGTGCGCGGCAGGTCCGTCTCGCTCCATAACAGGCCCTGCGGGCGCTCCTCGGCGGTCGCCTGAGAGGCTAGAACCAGCAAGAGGAGCCCCCAGCGCAGCATCCCTGCCCCCTAGTCCAGATCGCCCGCGCGGCGGGCCTCGATCTGATCGGCGGCGCGGGCGACCGCCTCTTCGATGCTGAGATCCGACGTGTCGATCACGAGCGCATCCACGGCCGGGCGCAGCGGACTGTCGGCGCGGCCCATGTCGCGAGCATCGCGCTCGCGCACCTGCTCCAGCACGTCGGCCTCATCGCCACCCAGTTCCAGCCAGCGCCGATGCGCGCGCACCTCCGGCGAGGCGGTGACGAACAGCTTCACCTCGGCCTGCGGGCAGATCACCGTGCCGATGTCGCGCCCGTCGAGCACCGCACCGCCCTCTCGCGCCGCGAAATCGCGCTGAAACGCCACCAGAGCCGCGCGCACCTCGGGGATCGCGGCGACGATTGAGGCCGCCTGCCCCGCTTCCATCGTGCGCAGATCGTCGCGCTCCAGATCCTCGGGGCGGAGCGCCTTGGCCGCGGCGATGGGCTCCAGGCCCTCGGTCTCGGATTTCATGCCGACCGCGCGATAGAGTGCACCGGTATCGAGATGCGCCAGCCCAAACCGCTCGGCCACGGCGCGGCTGATCGTGCCCTTGCCAGCCGCGGCGGGGCCATCGATGGCGACGGTAAAGCGCATGAACGGTCCTTTCTTCTCACAGCGACGCGGACAGCCGCCCTGCCCGGCTCAGCCTTCGCGGACGATCTCCGCACCCAGCTGCGCCATCAAATCTTCGAAGATCGGGAAGGAGGTTGCAATGGGCGAGCCGTCATCGACCGAGACCGGCTTCTGCGCAGCCATGCCCAGTACCATGAAGCTCATCGCGATGCGGTGGTCGAGATGGGTCACCGCGGTGCCGCCGCCCGGCACGCCTTCGGGGCCGCAACCATGCACGATCAGCGTATCCTCGTCTTCCTCGATCTTGACGCCGTTGGCTTCCAGCCCGCGCGCCATCGCGTCGATCCGGTCGCTTTCCTTCACGCGCAGCTCATGCACGCCGGGCATGCGCGTCACGCCTTCGGCAAAGGCTGCGACGACCGAAAGAACGGGATATTCGTCGATCTGCGCCGAGGCGCGCTCGGCGGGCACGTCGATCCCGTGCAGCTTGGAATAGCGCACGCGCAGATCGGCCACCGGCTCGCCCCCCTCTTCGCGCTCGTTCTCGAAGGTCAGGTCCGCGCCCATCTCGCGCAACGTGATGAAAATCCCGTTGCGGGTCGGGTTCTGGCTGACGCCCGGCACCACGATCTCCGAGCCCGGCACGATCAGCGCAGCGCAGACCGGGAAGGCCGCCGAAGACGGATCGCGCGGCACGGCGACCTCCTGGGCCTTCAACTCAGGCTGGCCCTGCAACGTGATCACATGGCCCTGATCGGTCACTTCGGTGGTGATCTCGGCACCGAAGCCGCGCAGCATCCGCTCGGTATGATCGCGGGTCGGGGTCTTCTCGATCACGACGGTCTGACCCGGCGCGTTCAGCCCCGCCAGCAGCACCGCCGATTTCACCTGCGCAGAGGCCATCGGCGTCGCATAGCGCACGGGCGCCGGGCTCGGCGCGCCGAGTATGGTCATCGGCAGACGACCGCCATGACGCCCGAAAGCTTGCGCGCCGAACAGACGGATCGGATCGGTGACGCGGCCCATCGGGCGTTTGCGCAAAGACCCGTCGCCGGTGAAGGTCGCCACGATCGGCGAGGTCGCCATCGCGCCCATGATCAGGCGCACGCCGGTGCCGGAATTGCCGCAATCGATGACATCCTCAGGCTCGGCAAAGCCGCCCACGCCCACGCCATGCACCGACCAGCTGCCGGGGCCGTGCTGCGTGACCTCGGCGCCGAAGGCGCGCATCGCCTTGGCCGTGTCGAGCACGTCTTCGCCTTCGAGCAGGCCGGTGATCTTCGTCTCGCCCACCGAGAGCGCGCCGAGGATCAGCGCGCGATGGCTGATCGACTTGTCGCCGGGAACCTCCGCCGTGCCCTTGAGGGGACCGCAGGCGTGCGAGGTCATTTTGATCGGTGTGCCGTGGCCGGACATGATGCCTCCCTAATTTCAACGCGCCCCTGTTAGCGCGATCTGGCGGGAGGCGGAAGGGCTCAGATCCGCCGATAGGTCAGGTAATGCGGCTTGCGGCCCTCACGCAGCGCTTTCTGTTCGTAGCGCGTCGAGAGCCAGTCCGCCCACGGTGTATCCCAATCGCCGGAAACCGGCTGCGGATCGTCGAAATCGAAGGCGGCGGGCACCTCGAACAGCGGCTCAAATCCGGCCTGCGGGACTTCTTCGACCGTCTGGCGGACATAGTCGGGGATGTCGGTCGCCACGCGGAAATCCGATCCCGGTTTCAGCGCGCGGTGCAGCGGTTCGAGATGCTCCTGCGTCACGAAGCGCCGACGATGGTGCTTCGATTTCGGCCACGGGTCTGGATAGAGGAGAAACGCCTTCGAGATCGAGCCCTCGGGCAGCACATCCATCAGGTCGCGCGCATCGCCGGGATGGACCGAGACATTCGGTATTTTCTCGCGCCGCAGCTTACCCAAGAGCATCGCCACGCCATTGACGAAAGGCTCGCAGCCGATGAATTCCACGTCCGGATAGGTCTGCGCCATGTGGGCGAGATGTTCGCCCCCGCCGAAACCCACTTCAAGCCAGACCGGCTTGCCCTTGAACCGCGTCTCCATGTCGAGCGGCTCGCGGTCGGGGTTCTCCTCCCAACCGACGGGACCGGGCAGACGGCCCGGCAGGTCCTCGCGCAGATATTCCTTCTGCGCCTTGTTCAACGTCTTGCCGTGGCGGCGACCATAGAAGTTGCGCCAGGGCTGTTCGGGGGTGTCATTCTCGCTCATGGGAGGGGCCTCTAGCGGCGTCTCTCGAAAGGTTCAAGCCTTCTGAATGAGGAACAGCCCCAAGCACATGAAGCCGATCCCCGCCCCGCGCATCAGAGTGATCGGCCGGACCAACGCGCCAAACAGTCCGAACTGGTCGATCGCGGCGGCGGCGATCATCTGGCCCAGCAGCACGAAGAACACCGCATTGCCGACCCCGAATTTCGGCGCGATGAAGGTGATCGAGATCACGTAGAAGGCAACGAGGAGCCCCGCGAGAAACAGATACCAAGGCTGCCCCGGCAGACGTGCGAGCGGCGCGGGACCGACGGTGAAGAGCATCACGATCACCGCCCCCGACAGCGCCACGCAGAACAGGACGACCGCCGCGACCGCAGGCGATGCGATCCGCGCGCCAAGCTGGGCGTTGAGCGCGGCCAGCACCGGAATCCCGATCCCGGCGGCAAGCATGATGGCGGCATAGCGCAGGGCGTCGGGCATGGTCTGTCTCCTGTTGTTTTGCGGCGGAGAGTGGCGCGGAAGGTCGGAAGGCGCAAGCTGGATCGCGAAGCGTTCGGTCTGCTCGTCTGCGCGCACGAACCGCGTTGGACGACCAGCCTCAAGGCCGCACCCGCCGCTCAGCACCATCCCCGCAAAAGCAAACGGGCAGAGGTTCCCCCTGCCCGTCGCAAATTCCTGAAAGCTCTCGCCTCAGACCGCTTTCTTCAGCGCCTCGACCAGATCGGTCTTCTCCCAGGAGAAGCCGCCATCGGCCTCCGGGGCGCGACCGAAATGGCCATAGGCCGCGGTGCGCTCGTAGATCGGCTTGCACAGATCGAGCGTCTCGCGGATGCCTTTCGGCGTCAGGTCCATCACCTGCGCCACGGCTTTCTCGATCACCTCGTCGGGCACTTCGCCGGTGCCGAACGTGTCGACATAGATCGACAGCGGTTTCGCCACGCCGATCGCGTAGGACACCTGGATCACGCATTTGCGCGCCATACCTGCCGCCACCACGTTCTTCGCCAGATAGCGCGCCGCATAGGCCGCCGAACGGTCCACCTTGGTCGGGTCCTTGCCCGAGAACGCTCCGCCGCCATGCGGGGCCGAGCCGCCATAGGTGTCCACGATGATCTTGCGCCCGGTGAGGCCCGCATCGCCATCCGGACCGCCGATCACGAAGGTGCCGGTCGGGTTCACCCACCATTCGGTCTCGTCGGTGATCCAGCCGTCGGGCAGCGTCTCGCGGATGTAAGGCTCGACGATCGCGCGGATATCATCCGAGGTCTGATGCTCGTGGGCATGCTGGGTCGAGAGCACGATCTGGCTCACGCCGACGGGGCGGCCATTCTCGTAGCGCACAGACAGCTGCGATTTCGCGTCGGGGCGCAGCTCGGGCTCGGCGCCGGATTTGCGCGCTTCGGCCAGACGGCGCAGGATCGCGTGCGAATAATGGATCGGCGCGGGCATCAATTCGGGGGTCTCGTCGGCGGCGAAGCCGAACATGATCCCCTGATCGCCGGCCCCGTCCTTGTCGACGCCCTGAGAGATATGGGCAGATTGCGGGTGCAGGAAGTTCGCGACTTTCAGCGTCGCCCAGTGGAACTCGTCCTGCTCGTAGCCGATATCCTTGACGCAATCGCGCACGATCTTGTCGATGCCTTCGAGATATTCGGCAAGCTTGGTTTTATCGGCCAGACCGACCTCGCCACCGACCACGACCTGATTGGTCGTCGCGAATGTTTCGCAGGCGACCCGCGCGTTGGGCTCTGCAGCCAGGAAAGTATCGAGAACGGCATCCGAAATCCGGTCACAGACCTTATCGGGGTGCCCCTCCGAAACGGATTCGGAGGTGAAGACGTAATTCGCGCGTGCCATGAAAGGGTGCTCCGTTGTTGATATCCCCACCCCGTCAGGAAGCCGTTGGGGTGGTTCGGCTTTCTAGCTAGGAGCGCCTGCCGGTCGGGTCAATCGAAATACGCGTAAAGAGTGAAAGAAGCGCCAAAGCTGCAACAATCAGCGCGATGAACGGTGCGTCGCCCAGCTTGGAATAGAGCGTCGGCGGCAGGCTTGGCGGCAGCGCCACGTCGAGCTTGCCCATCCGGTCGAGTCCGAGGCTCGCCGTGATCCGCCCCTTGGCGTCGATCATCGCAGTGACCCCGGTATTGGCGTCGCGCGCAAGCGGCAGGCCCTGTTCGATCGCGCGGAGCCGCGCCTGCGCGAAATGCTGATAGGGCCCGCTGAGCGTGCCGAACCACGCGTCATTCGTGACCTGCAAGATCCAGTCGGGCCGCTGCGGGAAGCCGCGCAGATCCTGCGGGAAGATCGCCTCGTAGCAGATCAGCGGCGCAACATGGCCGAGCTTGCCCAGATCGAGCAGCTTCTCCCCCGGCCCGGACGAATAGCCATTGCCGACCTGTGCGGCGAAGGCGGTGATCCCGATCTTCGCCAGCGCATCGCCGAAGGGCATGTATTCGCCGAACGGCACGAGATGGGATTTGTCGTAAAGCGCCTCGATCCGGTCATCGGGGGTGATGACGGCGAGCGAATTGAAATAGCGGCTGCCTTCACTGCGCTGCACCCCCATCGCGAGCGGGATGCCATTCGCCGCCTCGGTCGACATCTCCAGCCCGCCCTGCGGATGGTCGAGCAGGAAAGGCACCGCCGTCTCGGGCCAGACGATCAGGTCGGGCTTGGGCTGACCGGGCGCGGGATCGGCCTTCGTCAGGTCCAGCAGGCGCTGGAAGAATTTCATCCGGTATTGCGGCAGCCACTTCAGGTTCTGCGGCGCATTGGGCTGCACCAGACGCAGGGTGATCGGCTCGGGCCTCGGCGCCACCGGCGCGTTGAGCCGCGCCACCCCGCCGAGCCACAGCCCGACCAGCACGACCAGCGCCGCGCCCACGATTCCGAGGGCGGCAGGCATCCGCATCCCGCGCGTCATCGCGGGTGCGCTCGCGATCAGCAAGGTGATCAGGCTCAGCCCCAGCGGCCCGACAAAGGCCGCCGCCTGCGCGACGGGCGAGCCGATCCAGATATGGCCGACCAGCACCCACGGAAACCCGGTGAAGACGTAGGAGCGCAGCGCATCCGAAGCCGCCATGCCAAGCGCGATCCCGAGCGCACGCGAGCGCGGCCCCTGCCCCGCATAGGCCCCGAGCCCGTATCCGATCGCCCAGAATGCGCCCATCCCTGCGGCCATCAGGACCAGCGCGAAAGGCGCCATCCAGCCATAGACATCGGCCTCGACCATGAAAGGCTCGACGATCCAGAACATCGCGGCCAGCGCATAGCCGAAGCCGGTGGCGAACCCGATCCAGATCGTGGAGGCGCGCCAGCGTTCGGCGGAGGCGAACCAGACTGAGGCCGCCAGCGCGGGCAGCGCGATCCACCACAGACCGAGCGGCGCCTGCCCGGCGGCGAACAGCACACCGAAAAGTGCTGCCAGAGCCAAGCTCTGCCAGCGCGGGCGCAACGGTGCGCGAAAGCCCTCTCGGATGGTCGCGATCATGGGCGCGTCATAGCCCGCTCACTCGGCGGGCGCCACTCCCGGCAGACGCACGCGCAGACGTTTGATCCGGCGCGGATCGGCATCGACCACCTCGTATTCGACGCCGTTCTCGGTCACCACGACCTCGCCGCGCGCGGGCACCCGGCCAAGCTGCATGAAAACCAGACCGCCCATCGAATCGATCTCGTCATCGGCCTCCTCGTCGGAGAGCCGCATCCCGATCTGCGCTTCGAACTCGTTGACCGGCGCGCGGGCCTGCACGACCCATTGGCCGGGCTTTTCCTCGCGCCAATAAGCGTCGTCGGCCTCGTCATGCTCGTCCTCGATCTCGCCGATCACCTGTTCGATCAGGTCTTCGAGCGTGAGCAGACCGTCGACCCCGCCATATTCGTCGATCACCAGCGCCATATGGGTGCGCTGCACCTGCATCTTCTGCAAGAGCACGCCGATCGGCATCGACGGCGGCACGTAAAGGAGCGGACGGATCAGCTTGCGCAGCGAGAACCGGCCATTGCCCGATCCGAAGCCGTATTCCAGCGCCAGGTCTTTCAGGTGGACGAGGCCCAGAGGCGTATCCAGCGTTTCCTTGAAGACCGGCAGGCGCGAATAGCCGTGCTGGCGGAACTTCTCCACCAGCTCGTCGCGGGTGATGGAGACCGGAACGGCCTCGATCTCGACTTTGGGAATGGCGACATCGCCCACCCGCATCTTGCGCAGGTTCCCCAGCCCCAGCGGCGCTGGCGCGGGTTTGGGCGGCATTTCTACCTGTGGGGCCTCTTCTTCCATTGGGCGTTGCCCGAAAAAGCGGCTGAGCAACCCGCGCGAAGCGGGCTCCGAAGACTGACCGGGTTCTGCGTTTTCCGAACTACCGGTATTGGCGGAGGTAACTCCGTCGGCGACCTGTCCCATTGTTCCTTTCCGAAAGATGACGCGGAATGCGCCTAGTCTTACACATATGGGTTACGAATTCCTACGCTTTCAAGAAGCCGGATTTCGATTTGTTCCATAACTTGCGCATCTTCGTCGCGAATATGGTCATAGCCCAACAGGTGCAGCACCGCATGGATGAGCAGATGCAGCGCGTGATCTTCGACGGATTTGCCTTGTTCTTCGGCCTCCCGGGCGCAGGTTTCATAGGCGATCGCGAGGTCGCCGAGCTCGATCTCACCGAAGACATCGGGCGCGGGCGGTTCGGGATGCGCGCCGGGCTCTTCCGCGCCGCGTTCTTCGGCGGGCCAGCTGAGCACATTGGTGGGCTTCGCCTTGTCGCGATATTCGCCGTTCAGCTCGGCGATGCGCGCATCGTCGCAGGCGAGCACCGAGAGGCGGCAGAGCTCCGTCTCGATTCCGCGATCCTCCAGCACCAGTGACGCGGCGCGGATCATCAGGTCTTCGAGCCCGACCGTCTCCCAGCGGGGGTCTTCGATCTCGAGGTCAATTTCCATCGGAATTCCCGCCCTCCGTGCCAAGCGTCAGATCGCCCACCTTCTGCCCGGCCTTGTCATAGACCAACACCTGCCCCCCATCGGTCACCACCACAGTATAGTTGCGCGCGAAGGTCACGGCCTCGGCCTGTGCGCCCTCGGGCAGCGTGATCGCGGCGGGCAGTTGCGGCAGCGGATTGGGTTGCTGCAAGCGGATGACAAGCAGCGCCACGATCGCTACAAGCCCGACGATCATCACCGCCGCAAGCGTGGTCACCAGTATCTTGAGAAAGCGAAGATCGGGTGGCAGCGTGGTGGCAGGCTCTTCGTCAGGCAGGTCGGACATGAATAAGGAAATCCTCAGCATCGAGATCGGACCCGGCATGGGTCCCCGCCTTGATAAGGCCTTGGCGGCGGCTGTGCCAGAGGAAGCGGCGCTCTCGCGCTCGCGCCTGGCGAAACTGATCGCGGAGGGCTCGGTCAGCCGCGAGGGCGTGGCCGTGACCGATCAGAAGACCAAGGTCGCCGAGGGCGAGGTCTATCAGATCGCGCTGGAGCCTCCGAAAGAGGTCGAGACCGTCGCGCAGGACATTCCGCTGGAAGTGCTGTGGGAAGATGACGACCTGATCGTCGTGAACAAGCCCGCGGGCATGGTCACCCACCCCGCGCCGGGCACGCCCGAAGGCACGCTGGTCAACGCGCTGCTGCACCATTTCGGCGGGAATCTCTCGGGGATCGGCGGCGAGGCGCGCCCCGGCATCGTCCACCGCATCGACAAGGACACGTCGGGGCTGCTCGTCGTCGCGAAATCGGACCGGGCGCATCACGGGCTCGCCGCGCAATTCGAGGCGCATACGGTTCATCGCCATTACCGCGCGCTTTGCCACGGCGTCCCGCAGGCTTCCGATCCGCGGCTGCGCGGACTGAACGGCGTCAGCTTCGAGCAAGGCGGCGTGCTGAAGATCGTCACGCAACTCGCCCGCCACAAGACCGACCGGCAGAAACAGGCGGTGGTGGCCCATGGCGGGCGGCATGCCGTCACCCGGGCCCGCACGATCGAGGATTTCAACGGAACGGCGGCGCTGATCGATTGCTGGCTCGAGACCGGGCGCACCCATCAGATCCGCGTCCATATGGCCTATGCGGGTCACGGGCTGATCGGCGATCAGACCTATGGCGGCAAGCGCAAGATCTCGGAAAAAGCGGTGGGCGCGGCTGCGGCAGAGGCCGTGCGCGCCTTCCCGCGGCAGGCGCTCCACGCGGCGACGCTTGGCTTCGTTCATCCCGTCACCGGAGAGGAACTGTCCTTCGAGGCGCCCCTGCCCGGTGACATGACCGACCTGATCGACGCGCTGCGCGCCGCCTCCATGCCCCCTGCAGGCGGCACCGCCCCGTGAACGTCTGGTGGGCGGAGCTTCTGACGCTGCTGTTTCACTTCGGCAGTCAGGCGCTCGCGCTGCTGCGCGTGTTCACCCGTCCCGACAAGCCGCCCGCGGTGCGCGCAAGCTGGACGGTGCTGATCCTGTCGGTGCCGTTCCTCGGCGTCATCCTCTATATCCTGATCGGGGAGACGCGGCTCAACCAGCGCGTCGCGCGCAAGCTGCAGGCGACGGTCGCCGCCCTGCCCGCCCCCGATCCGGTCGAGCCCGCAGACCTCGAAGCCATCTCCCCGGCCTATCGCGCAGCCTTCGCCCGGGCCGCCGCGATCAACGGCTACGCGCCGAGTAGCGGCGATGCCATCGCCTTCCTGCCCGACCCTGCCGATCAGCTCGAACCGCTGATCGCCGATATCGACGCCGCCACCCGAAGCGTGCACCTCATCACCTATATCTGGCTGACAGACCTGACCGGCATCGCGATGGCCGAGGCGCTGACCCGCGCGGCCGAACGCGGGGTGACCGTGCGCGTCCTCGTCGACGGGCTGGGCGCGCGCGGCTTCATCAAGTCGCGCCACTGGAAGGCGATGAAGAAGGCCGGAGTGAAGACCGCGATCGCCTTTTCCTTCCGCTGGCCGCTGTTCAAGCTCGCGACGATGCGGATCGACCTGCGCAACCACCGCAAGCTCGCCGTGATCGACGGGCATGTGGCCTATACCGGTTCGCGCAACATCGCCGACCCGGAGTTCCGCATCAAGGCGCGCTTCGCGCCGTGGAAGGATGTCATGCTGCGGATCGAGGGGCCGCTCGCCGCCCAGCACCAGCACATCTTCGCGACCGACTGGGTGACGCATAGCCGGGAGGAAATCTCGGACCTCGTGATCCCCACTCCCGCCGCGCCGACCGCGCGGCCCGGAACGGCGGTCGCCTTCGCCACGGGGCCGATGCTGGACACGCGCGGGGTGCCGGATGTGTTCCTTGCGGTGATCGGGGCCGCGCGCGAGACGCTGACCCTCTCCACCCCCTATTTCGTGCCGGGCGAGGAAATCGCCTCCGCCCTGCGCGCCGCCAAGCGCCGGGGGGTGCGGGTGCAGGTGATCGTGCCGAGGCGCAACGACTCGCGCTTCGTCGCCCATGCCGCGCGCAGCTTCTACCCGGTGCTGGCCGAGGCGGGCGTCGAGATCTGGGAGCACGGGCCGGGGCTGCTGCACGCCAAGACACTGCTGGCCGATGGCCGCGTCGCGATCCTCGGCTCGGCCAATCTCGACCGCCGCAGCTTCGAGCTGAATTACGAGAATTGCGTGCTGATCGAGGACCACGAACTCGGTCTCGAACTGGGCGAACGCCAGCGCCACTGGATCGCGCAGGCCCGCCGCGTCGGACCGGAGCGGATCGCGGAATGGCCCCTGCACTGGAAAATCATCAACAACCTGATGTCGGTGCTCGCGCCGATCTTGTGAAGCGTCAGATGTTTTTTTACACATCCGCGACGGAAATCCCGTTACGATACGTTGATCTTTCTATGCGACTGCGTCAGGGCGGCTTTCGGTGAACCAATCCGCACTGCCTTGCGTTTCTTGAAAGAACGGGGGGCGATCCCCATATTGAGCAGCCGCCAAAAGGGAGACATGGGAGACGATGACGAGCTACACGAACCTTCCGGCCCCGAGTCCTGAGCAGGGGCTGAACCGCTACCTTCAGGAGATCCGGAAGTTCCCGCTTCTGGAGCCGGAACAGGAATATATGCTGGCCAAGAGCTGGGCCGACCACCAGGACACCGATGCCGCGCACCAGTTGGTGACGTCGCACCTGCGTCTCGCCGCGAAGATCGCGATGGGCTATCGCGGTTACGGCTTGCCGCAGGCCGAGGTGATCTCGGAGGCGAATGTCGGTCTGATGCAGGCCGTGAAGCGCTTCGATCCCGAGAAGGGCTTCCGCCTCGCGACCTACGCTATGTGGTGGATCCGCGCCGCGATCCAGGAGTACATCCTGCGCTCGTGGAGCCTCGTGAAACTGGGCACCACCTCCGCGCAGAAGAAGCTGTTCTTCAACCTCCGCAAGGCGAAGTCCAAGATCGGCGCCTATGAAGACGGCGATATGCGTCCCGAGAACGTCAAACAGATCGCGTCCGATCTGAACGTGACCGAGGAAGAAGTGATCTCGATGAACCGGCGGATGTCGGGCTCGGACGCCTCGCTGAACGCACAGATCGGCGCGGGTGACGAAGGCGGGGCCGCGCAGTGGCAGGACTGGCTCGAAGACGAGGATGCCGATCAGGCCGAGGCCTATGCCGAGACCGAGGAGATGGAAGCCCGCCGCGAGATGCTGATGGACGCGATGGACGTTCTCAACGACCGCGAGAAGGACATCCTGATGCAGCGCCGCCTGCGCGACGATCCCGTCACGCTGGAGGAACTCTCGGGCGTCTATGACGTCTCGCGCGAGCGTATCCGCCAGATCGAGGTGCGCGCCTTCGAGAAGCTGCAGAAGCGCATGACCGAACTGGCACGGGAAAAAGGCATGAACGTGCCCGCGTAACCCGCGAACAGTAACGAGTGCGAAAGTATGTCGCCGCTCCCTTTCCGGGGGCGGCGATTTTCTTTGCGCCGCGCCGCATAAGCATTACCTTCGCCCCGGATACGAGCACGAAAAGAGGGAGAGAGACGATGCAGGTGTTGAACTGGGGAATCCTCGGCGCCGCGAAATTTGCGCGCGAGCATATGGGCCGGGCGATCCACGCGGCCGAGGGCGCGCGGCTGGCGGCGCTCGCGACGTCGAGCCCCGAAAAAGCCGATCCCTTCAAGGCCTTCGCGCCCGATCTTAAGGTCCATGACAGCTATGATGCGCTGCTCGCCGACCCCGGCATCGACGTAGTCTATATCCCGCTGCCCAACACGCTCCATGTCGAGTGGACGAAGAAGGCGCTGGCGGCAGGCAAGCATGTGCTGACGGAAAAGCCGATCGCGATGAAGGCCGAGGAGATCGACGGGCTGATCGAAGCGCGCGACGCCGCCGGCAAGTTCGCGACCGAGGCCTACATGATCGTGCATCACCCGCAATGGCGGCAGGTGCGCGACTGGCTCGATGCGGGTGCAATCGGAGAGCTGCGCCACGCCGATGTGGCCTTCACCTTCAACAACCCCGACCCCACCAATATCCGCAACAAGCCGGAGACGGGTGGCGGCTCGATCCCCGATATCGGCGTCTATGCCTATTCCTGCGTGCGCTTCGCAGCCCGGGCCGATCCGGGCGATCTGCGCGCCGTCATCCATCGCGAGAACGATGTCGACACGTTCACGCAGGTCACGGGCGAGATGGTCAGCGACAAGGGCCGCTTCACCTATGGCGCGCTGACCTCGACCCGGCTGCATCCGCGCCAGGAAGCGGTCTTCCAGGGCTCCGAAGGTTTGATCCGCCTCACCTGCCCGTTCAACGCGAATGTCTTCGATCAGGCGGAGGTCACGCTGATCCGCAAGGGCAAGCCGGACGAGGTGGTCCGCTACCCGGGCGTGAATCAATATGTGATCCAGGTGGAGGCCTTCGTGCGTCATGTCACCGAGGGCGCGCCCTATGCGTGGACACTTGAAGATGCGCGCGGCACACAGGCGATGATCGACAAGGTGTTCGCCAGCGAACAGGGATAGCGCAGGCTCGCACAGGGAACAAAGCACGCGTGACGGGGTTCAGCACGAATGAAATCAGACAGTTCCCAAAGTGACGCGCAGGGCGGGTCCGACAACGGCAGCGGAAAAGCCCAGAACAACGCCGTGCGCGAACGGCACGAGGAGCGCTCGGTGAAGCAAGCCTCGCGCCTCTCCGCGCGGTTGATCTACGCCGTGATCCGGCATGACGGCGACGAAGAGCTGAACCGCCCGCTCACCTCTCTCGTGTGGTCGGGGCTCGCGGCGGGCATCCTGATCAGCCTCTCGGTCATCGCGCAGGCGAGCCTGCATGCGCGTCTGCCCGACGAAAGCTGGCGGATACTGGTCGAGTCCCTCGGCTATTCGGCCGGGTTCATGGTGGTGATCTTCGGGCGGATGCAGCTGTTCACCGAGAACACGATCACCACCGTCCTGCCGGTGGTGGCCGAACGGTCGCTGACATGCCTGCTGAAAATGCTGCGGCTCTGGGCGATCGTGCTTGCGTCGAACATTCTTGGCTGCGCGATCGCCTCGGGGTTCCTGAGCATTCCCCATGTCATCCCCAACGAGATGACCGACAGCCTGCTGGCCGTGGCGCGCCACGCGACCGACGGCGACATGGGACAGAACTTCTACCGCGCGATGCCGGCGGGCATCATCATCGCCGCCGTGGTGTGGATCATGCCCGCGGCGCAGGGCAGTTCGTTCCTCGTGATCCTCGCGATGACATGGCTGCTCGCGGCCTCGGGCTCTGCGCACGTCGTCGCGGGCTCGGTCGAGGCGGGGCTGCTTGTCTGGAGCGGCCATATGAGCCTGACCGAGGCGATCAGCCGGTTTTTCTTCCCGGTTCTCGCAGGCAATGTCGCGGGCGGCACGGCGGTCTTCACGCTGCTGACATGGGGTCAGGTGAAGAACGAGGTGATCGGCGAGCACGACGAGGCAGACGACGAGTCCTGAGCCGCCCCGACCGAGTTTTTCAAACCATATGCGAAAACCGCCGGGCGCGCCTCAGCGCAGCTTCGGCGGCTTGCTCGGATCCATGCCGGGGGCGGAACCGGGGCGGAGTTCCTGCACCTCTTCCTCGACCGGCTCGGGGACATGCAGCACGAGCCCCTTGTCCAGCAGAAGCTGCGCGGCCTTGTCCTCGGGCTCGAGGAAGGTCACGTCCAACTCGCCCGCATCCAGCCCCGAGAAGGTCAGCGCCTCGCCCATTGCCTTGGCGATACCCGCGCGGAAATGCTCATGCGCGCCGATCACCGCGAGCACATGGCCCCGGTGGCCGTCCTCGTAGGTGACGCCGCCCAGCACGGCAGCCTGCGCGATCCCGGCAAGCTGGTCCAGCTTGGCCTCGAAGGCGGGCAACAGCAGCGCGATCACTGCGGGCGACAGGCCCGGAGCGGTGAATTCCACCGGACGGCCCTGCGCCTCCAACGGCGTATGCGCGAGCGTCTCGGTCAGCCAGTCCAGCGCCTCGGGCGGCAACAGCATCGCCGATTCCGCAACACCGAGATTGACGCCCAGCCCGATATTCTCGCCCACCAGATGCTGCGCGATCACCCGGCCCGGCAGCGCCGCGTAGGGCTGCGGCCCGTCCGCGAATTCGCCGAGACGGTCTTCGGTATCGAAGACGAGAACGAACTCGCCCTCTTCGGTGGAGAACACCTGCGGCTTGATGTTTTCGTCCTCGGGCTCTTCTTCGAGCAGCAGGAACAGCTCGGCATCGGCGAGACGGTCGAACACGGCAAGGCGCTTGGCCTCGTTCTCCGGCTCGGCTTCCATCGCGGCATGGGCGCGGTCATAGGGGGTCATGTCAGCTCCTTCACCCGGGTGCGCAGGACCGGCAGCAGGTCGGCCTCGAACCACGGGTTTTTCTTCAGCCATCCCGTATTGCGCCAAGACGGATGAGGCAAGGGGAAGAGGCGCGGCGCGTGGTCCCGCCAGCCCAGCACGGCCTGCGTCACGTTGCGTGTACCCAGATGCCAGCGCTGCGCGGCGCCGCCCACAAGAAGCGTCAGATCGACCGGGCCGATTTCCTCCATCACCCGGTCGCGCCACGTCTGGGCGCAGATTGCGGGCGGCGGCAGGTCGGACCCCTTCGCATCATAGCCCGGAAAGCAGAACGCCATCGGCGCGATCGCGATGCGCGAGACGTCGTAGAAGGTCTCGCGATCAACGCCCATCCAGTCGCGCAGCCGGTCGCCCGAGCGATCGTTGAACGGCACGCCGGTCTCGTGCACCCGGATTCCCGGCGCCTGCCCCACGATCAGCACGCGTGCGCCGGCGGCGAACCACGCGACGGGACGCGGCGAATGGCCGGTCGCGGTCGCGCGGAACCGCGCCGCGCAAAGGCGGCAGTCGCGGATCTCGTCTTGCACGGGGCGGGTCATCGTTTCTCCTCTAGTGTCAATGTGTTCGTCATTGCATAACCCTCCCACAACTGAACATAATGCTGCCCAAATCCAAGGTTAGGCGGGTTCTCACACTGCTGCCCCCGTGATTTAGTGGCGAGGCGCGCACAGATGGAGACCCGGGCCAAAAAGTAATGATCGTATTCGAGAACGTCTCCAAATCCTTCTGGACCGGCAAGCAGCGCAAGGTGATCCTCGAACGCGCCAGCTTCCGCGTGGAGCTGGGCCAGAGCCTCGGCATTCTCGCGCCCAACGGCACCGGCAAGACCACGATCATCAACATGATGGCAGGGCTCGAAAAGCCCGACGAGGGCGAGATTCGCCGCACCAGCCGGGTCTCGTTCCCGCTGGGCTTCATGGGCGGCGTCGTCTCGAAACATTCGGCGCGCGAAAACGCCCGCTTCATCGCGCGGCTCTACGGGCTCGATCCCGATTATGTCGAGGCCTTCTCGCGCTGGCTGACCGGGATCGCGGAATATTTCGACCAGCCCGTGGGCACCTACAGTTCGGGGATGCGCGCGCGGTTCACCTTTTCCCTGCTGCTCGCGCTGGAATTCGACATATACCTGATCGACGAGGGGATGCCCTCGACCACCGATGTGGAGTTCAACCGCAAGGCCGGCTCGATCCTGCGCGACCGGCTGCGCAATTCCACCGTGGTCGTGGTCTCGCACCAACCCTCCACGATCGAGAAATTCTGCAATCGTGCGGCGGTGCTGCGCGACGGGCAACTTTACCAGTTCGACACTCTTGAAGAAGCGAAGCGGTTGTATGACTACCAGTCCTAAGGCCCCGAAATTCCGTATCCGCCGCGATGGGCCGGTGATCACGGGGAGCGACGGCTCGCTGCAGCTGGGGGCGATGCCGCTGAAATCGGGCCCCGGGACGACGGGAGAGCCGACCACGCCGCGCGCCTCCAACGCCTCTGCGGCCTCCGCCGCGCAAGCCGCACCCTCTTCCGACGCGCCGGAACCGCAACGGCAACGTCAACGGCGGCACAGAGACAGCGATCCCTCCAGCATGTTCGAGCCGCAGGATGACGGGTTCGGCGATCAGAAATTCCCGACGGCGGAGCGCAACGGCGCCGAGGTGATCGATGCGGGCCAGCGCACCCCCGAGGAAGAAATCGACGCGATCCGCGCCGAGGGGCTGACCGGCCGCCAGTTGCGCCTCGCCCGCCGGATGGCGCAGAAACACGGCGTGCAGGCCAGTTCCGATTTCGAGGCCGTGCTGCTCCTGCGCCGCCGCGGGATCGACCCGTTCGACCGCTCGAATATCGTGGCGATGGTGAAACCCGGCGAGGCGGAAGCGACTTCGCGGGCGCTGGCGCGGACCGACGGGCCGGGCGCGGATACCCGCGTGAACCTGCCGCAGACGATCAAGAAAGGTCAGCTCCCCTCGACCGAGGTGATGACCGAGGATCGTCGCGCCGTCGAGATCCTGCGCATCCAGCGCGACATCGCCAAACGTCGCCGCCGCAAGCTGATGCTGCTGGGCGCGCGGCTGGGCTTCTTCGTCGTGCTGCCGACGCTGATGGCCGCCTATTACTATTTCGCGATGGCCACGCCGATGTATGCGACGAAATCGGCCTTCGTGATCCAGAAGGCCGAAGGGCTGGGCAATTCCGGGCTGGGGTCGCTCTTCTCGGGCACGCAGCTCGCCACCAATCAGGACTCGGTGACAGTGCAATCCTATCTGCAGTCGCGCGATGCCATGAAACGGCTCGACCGCGATCAGGGTTTCAAGAAAATCTTCGAGGATCCGAGCATCGACCCGCTTCAGCGCCTGCCGAAGGATGCCACCGACGAGCAGGCCTACCGGCTCTACTCGAAAATGGTCGAGATCGGCTACGACCCTTCCGAGGGCATCGTGAAGATGGAGGTCATCGCCCCCGATCCGCAGAAATCGCAGCAATTCTCCGAGTCACTGATCTCCTATGCCGAACAGCAGGTGGACCAGCTGACTTCACGGCTGCGCGACGACCAGATGAAGGGCGCGCGCGAAAGCTATCAGGATGCCGAGGCGAAGGTGTTCGCTGCGCAATCCAAGGTGCAGCAGCTACAGGAGAAGGTCGGCGTCCTCGATCCCGTCAGCGAGAACTCGGTGGTGATGGGCCAGGTCGCCAATCTGGAAAACCAGTTGCAGCAGAAACGGCTCGAGCTGGGCCAACTGCTCGACAATGCGCGTCCCAACCAGGCGCGGGTTTCGGGTGTGCAGGGCGACATCAGGCGCATCCAGGCGCTTCTCGAAAAGACGCGTGGCCAACTCACGGCGGGGCGCCAGGCCACCGGGGGCGAGTCGCTCGCCGCCGTCACCGGCCAGTTGCAGATCGCCCAAGGCGAATTGCAGACCCGCCAGATGCTGCTCTCTGCCGCCGCGCAACAGATGGAAACCGCCCGGATCGAGGCCAACAAGCAGGTGCGCTATCTGGAGATGGGCGTACGCCCCGTCGCCCCGGACGAGCCCACCTATCCGCGCGCTTTCGAGAACACGCTGTTGGCTTTCCTGATCTTCTCGGGCATCTATCTGATGCTGTCGCTCACAGCGTCGGTCCTGCGCGAGCAGGTCTCGAGCTGAGCTAGAGCGGCCCGTCACAGGCTGCGGAGAGAGAAATGAAAGACGTGAAAATCGGCGGGCTGACCGTCTCGAACGACCGCCCGCTGACGGTGATCGCGGGTCCGTGCCAGCTCGAAAGCCGCGACCATGCGATGATGATCGCGAAGGAAATGGCCCGCGCCTGCGACCAGGCGGGCGCGCAGTTCATCTTCAAGGCGAGCTACGACAAGGCCAACCGCACCAGTCTCAAAGGCAAGCGCGGCCTCGGCATCGACGCGGGACTGAAGATCCTCGAAGAGGTGCGCGCAGAGATCGGCTGCCCGGTGCTGACCGACATCCACGACGCGGAACAGGCCCGGATTGCAGGCGCCGTCGTCGACGTGATCCAGATCCCGGCCTTCCTGTGCCGCCAGACCGATCTGTTGCTGGCCGCGGGCGAGACCGGCTGCGTCGTGAACATCAAGAAGGGCCAGTTCCTCGCGCCGTGGGACATGCCCAACGTGGCCGAGAAGGTCGCCTCCACCGGCAACGAGAAGATCCTGCTGACAGAGCGCGGCACCTCCTTCGGCTACAACACGCTGGTCGCCGATATGCGCGGCCTGCCCGAGATGGCGAAGACCGGCTACCCGGTGATCATGGACGCGACCCATTCGGTGCAGCAGCCCGGCGGTCAGGGCGGCTCCTCTGGCGGTCAGCGCGAATTCGCGCCGGTGATGGCGCGTGCGGCGGTGTCGCTGGGCATTGCGGGGGTGTTCATCGAAACCCATGAGGCGCCCGATAGCGCGCCCTCGGACGGGCCGAACATGATTCCGCTCAACCAGATGCCGAAGCTGGTGCAGACTCTGATGGAGTTCGACCGGATCGCCAAGGACGACCCAATCCGGCTGTAATCGCGTATGAGAAAGGGCGCGCGAGTGTCCCGCGCGCCCTGCCCTGTTCGCAAAGACCTGCCTCAGGCGTCGGCCACGACCTCGGCGCGCTGCTGGCCCAGCCCTTCGATCTCCAGCTCCACCACATCGCCCGGCCGCAGGAAGCGCGGGGTCTCCATCCCCATCGCGACGCCCGGAGGGGTCCCGGTCGAGATCACGTCGCCCGGATGCAGCGTCATGAATTGCGAGAGGTAGCTGACCAGCTTCTTCACGCCGAAGACCATCGTCTCGGTCGAGCCGTTCTGCATCACTTCGCCGTTCACGCTCAGCTTCATCGCCAGCTTCTGCGGATCGGCCACCGCGTCGCGCGTCACCAGATACGGTCCGAGCGGGCCAAAGCTGTCGCAGCTCTTGCCCTTGGTCCACTGGCCCGAGCGGTCCTTCTGGTAGCTGCGCTCGGACACGTCGTTGGCGAGCACGTAGCCCGCGACATAATCCATCGCATCCTCTTCCGAGACGTATTTCGCAGGTTTGCCGATGACGATGCCCAGCTCGACTTCCCAGTCGGTCTGCTCGGCGCCGCGCGGAATCACGATCGGATCGTTCGGGCCCTGGATCGCGGAAGTGGCCTTCATGAAGATCAGCGGCTCCGGCGGCACCGTCGCGCCCGATTCCGCAGCGTGGTCGGCATAGTTCAGCCCGATGCAGATCATCTTCCCGATGCCCGCAATCGGCGCGCCCAGACGCGTGCCTTCGGGCACGGCGGGCAGCTCGGACACGTCCAGCGAGCCGATCGCCGCCAACCCGTCATCCGAGAGCACCGCACCCCCGATATCGGCGACCTGGCCCGACAGGTCGCGGATCACACCCTGACCGTCCATCAGCCCCGGTTTTTCGGCTCCGATAAGCCCGTGACGCAGAAGTTTCATGTAATGTCCTCCATAATTTGGCGGCATCAAGCCTGTGCGGCGACGAAGATGCAAGAGTGTCAGGTGACATGCAGGATGAAAATCCCGAGCAGAACCAGAAGCGCGATCACCAGCGCAAACAGCACCAGCTCGGGCCAGTTGGTTCCTTGGCTGTCCGGGGCCTTGCCGCTTTCGATCGCGGCGCGCAGCATCCGCATGCGCACGAAGGCGAGGATCACCACGACCCCGCCGCTCAGCACCATCGCCAGATCGGACCATTGCGGAAGATCCGTCCGGGTCAACTTCGCCGCGGTGAGCCCGACCCCGACGATCGCGACGGCCGTGCGGAGCCACGCGAGGAAGGTCCGCTCGTTGGCGGCGTGATCCTTGAAGTTCTCGTTCACGGCCACTCTCGAGCCTGCCTTTCCATCGCATCTCGCGCGATCCGCTGCGACACGCCACGCAAGGCGGCGCGCACCGCGCGCTCCTGTATCGGAATCGCATCTGCGGCCCGATCGGTTCCCCTATCCCTGGAAGCGGTCTGCCGCCCTGCCCCTTGGGGAGCCCCGCCCCGCTTTCAACTCATCTCACGGCAATCGTGAGCCGCGGATCACGAGATCGTTGCCCCGATCAGCGCTGCGGGAGCGCCTCGCGAGCGTCCCGCCAGCGGATTTCCGCCCGAAAAACAAGGCCCGGCTGGCGCGTGCGCTTTCCGCAGAGGAAGGCTCTCCAAGCGGCTCGTTCAACCAAGATCATCATCGCGTGAGGTGAGGTGGTCGCGCCCCCGTGACTGCATCATTCTGGGCGCTCGCGAACATCCGGCGCCCGCGCCACATGGTCGTGATCGTCCCTCGGCGGGCGTCGGTGCGCCCGACATCTGCATACATCTGAATGTTTGGAACAGATCACTCCGCCATGCATTGTTCGTGAAAACGACGTGAACAAGAACCGACCGACCGGGCTAAAGGGAGAATGGAACAGTGACGAGCATCCACGCGTCGCACCGGCTCGGCCCGGGTCAAACCTGACACCGGAGCCAGCCAATGCAAATCACCGAAACGCTCGGCCTGCTGCTCGCCCTAAGCTTCGTCATCTCGCTACTGGCGTTGACGATCCTGATCTGGGCGATCGCGAACAAGCAGGTCCACACGCCAGACGCCGACGATGCCCGGACCATCTTCGAGCCCGGCGAGGGCGCGGATACCGACGCGCCGAACGACCCTCACCACTTCAACGCGGCGCGCGCCGGTATCGACGCGAGTTCCTCCAGCGTCGTGATGTGGCTCATCGCGGCGGCGGTGTTCTGGCTGATCTACGGCTCGCTGCACGGGCTGGCCGCCTCGCTGGAACTGCACCTGCCCGATCTGATGTCGGGAACTGCGCAAATGACCTTCGGGCGGATGCGCACGGTGCACCTGAACTCGGTCGCCTATGGCTGGGCGAGCCAGGGCGGCCTCGCCGCCGTCTGCTGGATCCTCCCGCGTATCTTCCGCACCGAACTGCGCATGACGGGCCTTCTGAAGACCGGGATCGTGCTTTGGAATATCGGCCTCGCCGCAGGCGTGTTCGCCATCGCGAACGGCTGGACCGACGGGCTCGAATGGCTCGAGATCCCGTGGCAGATCGACATCGTCCTCGCAGCCGGCGCAGCCTGTTTCGTGGCCCCTCTGATCGCGACCGCGAAGCACCGCAACGTCCATCACATCTACGTCTCCGGCTGGTATTTCCTCGCCGCGGTGCTCTGGTTCCCGGTGCTGTTCGTCATCGCCAACATTCCCGGCGTCCATCACGGGGTCGAGCAGGCCACGATGAACTGGTGGTACGCCCATAACGTGCTGGGCCTCTGGTTGACGCCGCTGGGCGTGGGCGCGGCCTATTACTTCATCCCGAAGATCATCGGCAAACCGGTCTATTCCTACGCGCTCTCGCTGGTTGGCTTCTGGGCGCTGGCGCTGTTCTACAGCCAGGTCGGCATCCACCACCTGATCGGCGGCCCGGTCCCGACCTGGCTGGTGACGCTCTCGGTCGTCCATTCGGTGATGATGTTCGTTCCCGTGATCGCGGTGGCGATCAACCAGCACGTCACGGTGGCGGCCAATCTCTGGGCGCTCAAGGAGTCGATCCCGCTACGCTTCATCTCCTTCGGGGCGGTGATGTACACGCTGGCCTCGTTCCAGGGCTCGATCGAGGCGCTGCGCTCGGTCAACACGATCACCCACTTCACCCATTACACGGTGGCGCACGCGCATCTGGGCGCCTATGCCTTCGTGTCGCTGGTGCTGATGGGCGTGATCTATCAGGTCGTGCCGCGCGCGACCGGGAAATACTGGCCCTTCCCGCGGATGATCGCATGGCATTTCTGGCTGAACGTGATCGGCTTCGCGATCTACTTCTTCTCGCTGACCATCGGCGGCGTGCTGCAGGGCCTTGCCCAGCTCGATGCGACGAAGCCCTTCGCCGACAGCGTGACCCTGCTCAAGCCCTATCTCGAAGGCCGTTCGCTCGGCGGCGGGCTGATGACGCTGGGCCATGTGCTGCTGGCGATCAACCTCATTGCGCTCGGCTTTTCCAAGAAGACCCGTGAGACCGAAACCGACAACATGGTGGCTGCAGAATGAACCGCTATCTTCCTCTCGCAATCACGGCGCTGGCGATCCTCGCGCTCGCGACCCTGTTCCTGGTGATCGCGCCGGGCATGCAGATCAGCGCACAGGGACCGACGACGGGGCTCAAGCCTTACACCGAGGCCGAGGCGCGCGGCCGTGAGGTCTATGTCTCACTGGGCTGCCTCTACTGCCACTCGCAGCAGCCGCGTTCGCTGGCACAGGCCCCCGATGCCGAACGCGGCTGGGGCCGGGCCTCGGTCGCGGGCGACTACGCCTATGACGCCCCTCACCAGCTGGGCACGATGCGCACCGGGCCGGACCTGATGGATATCGGCGACCGCATGCCCTCTCAGGCATGGCAGCTGACCCATCTCTATCAGCCCCGCGCGATCTCCAGCTGGTCGATCATGCCCGCCTATCCCTACCTCTTCACGCATAAGGACAAAGCCGGGCCTGACGATGTGGTGGTCAAGCTGCCCGCGAAATACGCGCCAAAATCCGGTGTGATCGTGGCCAAGCAGGATGCGCTCGACCTCGTGACGTATCTGCAAGGCATGACACGCCAATACGCTCCGCCGAAGGACGGTCTGCGCGACAACGGCTACGCGCTGATCGCCGAGAAGCAACGCGAAGCGACCGATGCCACCAAGGCCTCGAACTGAGACGACGGAGACAAGAATGACCGACAAGAAACCCGATCCCCGGCGTCCCGACGAGACTTTCGAGCCGTTCGAGGCAACCCGCCGCATCCCGTGGCCCGTCTATTCGATCGCGATCGCGCTCGCGATCTGGGGGGTGATCATGCTGGTCCAGACCAGCACCGCCGTTCAGGTCGCGGACAAGGCGCAAACCGAAGCGGCCAAGCAGGAGCCCACGAAACTCGCGCAGGCCGCCGCGCCCGATCTCGACGCGGGCAAGACGCTGTTCGCGGACAATTGCGCGACCTGCCATGGCGATGCCGGTGAAGGCGTCACCGGCGCCTTCCCTCCGCTGCACGGCTCTGACATCGTGAAGCTGGGCGGCGCCAAGGCGGTGACCCAGATCGTGATGCGCGGCATCGGTGGCAAACTCAACGTCAATGGCGAGAGCTACGAGGGCGAGATGCCCGCCTTCGGCTCTGTTCTCAGCGACACCGAAATCTCCGAAGTCGCATCCTATGTGGCCACCGGGCTCAATGACGACGCCAAGACCATCAGCGCCCCGGAGGTCGCCGATATCCGCAAGGTGGCGGGCGACATGGACCCGCTCGATGGCGGCGCCGGCCTCGCAGGGCTGATCAACAACCTGCCCGCGCAGCCGGAATCCGCAGCTGCCGAGAAAGGCCCCGGGTCCGAGCGCGTCGCGCAGCTCGTCAGTCAGGGCTCGGACACGGTCTGGGCCTGCGCAAGCTGTCACGGCGACAAGGGCGAAGGCACCGAGACCGTGCCGCGGCTGGCGGGCCTCCCGGCGCCCTATCTGGCCAAGCAGTTGCACGACTTCCAGAAAGGCACCCGGCCCAACGACTCGATGGCCTATGTGGCCAAGGGGCTGAGCGATCAGGAAATCGTCGAACTGGCGAACTACTACGCCACGATGACCAGCCCCTCGGGCGCGAAGCCTTCTCTGGAAGGCGATCTCAAGCGCGGCGCGCAGCTTGCCAAGGAAGGCGACTGGTCGATCGGCGTTCCGGCTTGCTTCACCTGTCACGGGCCCTCGGGCGTCGGCGTCGCGCCGAATTTTCCCGGGATCGCCGCGCAGCAGCCGGCCTATGTCGCGCATCAACTCGCGATGTGGGCAGGCGGCGCGCGCCATAACTCGCCGCTCGGCCTGATGGCGGGGATCGGCAAGGCGCTGAACGATGCGGATCGGCGCGCGGTGGCCGATTACCTCGCCTCGCTCGCCCCGATGCCGGCGATGGACAAAACCGAACTGGCCGCGATGGAAAGCAACATCCCGGTGCGTGAAGGAGTGGATCAATGAGTAACAAGCACCCGTCCGACATCCCTCCGCGGGGAGAGACCGACCCCTCCCGCGGCAAGACGGCCCTGCGCGCGATCCTCGCGGTAGGCGGTGGCCTCGCACTGGTCGTGCTGGGCTCGCTGCTGGTAAATTTCGGCCTCGCACCCAGCTGGTTGACCGGCGCCACGCGTGACCAGAGCGAAGCCGAGGCCGCCGCGCAGCAAAGCGGCGGCGACACGCAGCAGGCGAAGCTTTTCACCCCGCCTGCGGAGAGCACCATTCCCGACGACGATTTCGGCAAGTCGGTCCGCCGAGGCATGGCGATTTTCAACGATACCGGCACCAACGCGCATGACTTCGTCGGAAACGACCTGTCCTGCTCGAACTGCCACCTCGACGCGGGCCGCCAGGCCTTCTCCGCGCCGATGTGGGCCGCCTACCCGGTCTATCCGAAATATCGCGGCAAGAACAAAATGGTGAATACCATGGAGGACCGCATCAGGGGCTGCTTCACCTATTCGATGAACGCGCAAGGTTCGCCCTCGGGGGGACCGCCGCCCTATGGCTCGGATGTCTATCGCGATCTGCAGGCCTATTTCTTCTGGATGTCCAAGGGTCTGCCCACGGGCGAGAAACCGGAAGGCGCAGGCTTCGGCAAGATCGACAAGCCCGCGAAAGAGCCCTCGCGCCAGCGCGGCGAAGCGGTCTTCGCCCAGAACTGCGCGGTTTGCCACGGCGCCGACGGTCAGGGTCAGAAGGACATCAACGGCAAGGTCGTCTTCCCGCCGCTCTGGGGGCCGAACAGCTTCAACTGGGGCGCGGGCATGCACAAAGTCAACGCCGCCGCCGCCTTCATCAAGCATAACATGCCGCTTTCGGAGCCGAACAAACTGACCGTGCAGGAAGCCTGGGACGTGGCCGCCTTCGTCGACAGCCATCCGCGCCCGAACGACCCGCGGCAGATCGGCGACGTGACGGTGAAGGACGCCGTCGACAAATGGCACCACAACCATCAGGGCTTCTACGGCAAAGAGGTCGACGGGAAGCTGATGGGTCCGGGATATCCCTCCAGCGATCAGGCCTCGGCGCCTGCGCAAAACGAAAGTTCGGGAGGCTAAGCCTTTCCATTAGACCTCCTAGAACGGGCCGGCGCAGCAATGCGCCGGTCTTTTCCTTTTGAGCCCTTCCCGCGGCGGCCCGCGCTTGCCTTTGGCGATCTGCGCTGCAATATGTCTGATGAAACATATCGAAGGAGGCCCCATGTCCCTGCCCCGCATCCTCGCCCTTGCGCTTACGACGGCGAGCCTCGCGCTACCCGCCCGCGCAGAGGAGGTCACGATCTTCGCCGCTGCGTCGATGAAGACCGCGCTCGATCAGGTAGCGAAGCTCTGGGAGACGAAGACCGGCGACGTGGCGCATATTTCCTTCGCCGGGTCCGGTGCGCTGGCCCGCCAGATCGCCGCCGGAGCACCGGCCGATATCTACATCTCCGCAAATCCGGGCTGGATGGAGACGGTCGCGAAGACGGGCCGCATCAAGGTGCAGGAGGATCTGCTGGCCAACCACCTTGTGCTGATCGCCCATGATCCAAAAGCGAAACCGGTGACGATTTCTCGCGATCTCGATTTCGACGCGCTTCTGAATGGCGGCAAGCTGGCCATGTCGCTGGTGAACGCGGTGCCCGCAGGCCAATACGGCAAGGCGGCGCTGGAGCATTACGGGCTCTGGTCCAAGGTCGAGCCCGAAGTCGCGCAGGCCGATAACGTGCGCGCGACACTTGCGATGGTGGCACTTGGCGCGGCACCCTACGGGATCACCTATGCGACCGACGCCGTGGCCGAGCCGCGCGTGCATGTCGTGGCGACCTTCCCCGAAGACAGCCACCCACCGATCCGCTACCCCGCCGCCCGCCTCACCGATAGCGACGCGGCGAAAAGCTTCTATGCCGAGCTGAAATCCGACGCCGCCGCGAAGATCTTCCACGAGCAAGGCTTCGAGACACTGAAATGAGCTGGCTGTCGTCCTCCGACTGGCAAGCAGTCTTTCTCTCGCTGAAAGTGGCAGGCTGGGCGACGCTGCTGTCATTGCCGCCCGGGCTGTTCGTCGCCTATGCGCTGGCCCGCTGGCGCTTTCCGGGGCGCAGCCTCGTCAACGGGCTGGTGCATCTGCCGCTGATCCTGCCGCCGGTCGTCACTGGCTACCTGCTGCTGATAGGCTTCGCGCCGAACGGGGTGATCGGGGCGGCGCTGGCGCGGGTCGGGATCACGGTGGCTTTCTCATGGCGCGGGGCAGCGCTGGCCGCCGGGATCATGGCCTTTCCGCTGATGGTGCGCGCGATCCGGCTCGCGATCGAGGCGGTGGACCCGAAGCTGGAACAGGCGGCATCGACTCTCGGGGCGTCGAAGTTTTCCTGCTTCGCCACGATCACCCTGCCCCTGATCCTGCCAGGCATCCTTGCGGGCGCGATCACCGCCTTCGCCAAGGCGATGGGCGAATTCGGCGCGACGATTACCTTCGTCTCGAACATCCCCGGCCAGACCCAGACCCTGCCGCTCGCGATCTATTCGCAATTGCAGGTGCCGGGCGGCGAGGTCGAGGCCGCGCGGCTGGTGGTGATCTCGGTCACGCTGGCGCTTGGCGCGCTGTTGGTCTCGGAGTGGCTGGCGCGACGGATCGCGGCGCGGATCGCGGGACAGAACTGATGCTGGAAATCTCGCTCAGCCATCGCCTGCCGGCGCTCGATCTCGACGTAGATTTCACCGCGCCCGAAGGCGTGACCGCGCTGTTCGGCCCGTCCGGCGCGGGCAAGACGACCGTGGTGAACGCGGTCGCGGGGCTGCTGCGGCCCGACCGGGGGCGGATCGTCGTCAATGGAGAGGTGCTGCTCGAGACCGAGGCCGGAATCTGCCTGCCGTCCCACAAGCGCCGCATCGGCTATGTCTTCCAGGACGCCCGGTTGTTCCCGCATCTGAGCGTCAGATCAAACCTACTCTACGGGCAGCGTTTCAACAAAACCAAGACCGCGCCGGAGTTCGACCACATCATCGATATGCTCGGCCTCGGCGCGCTGCTGGAGCGCCGTCCCGCCGCGCTCTCGGGCGGTGAGAAAAGCCGCGTCGCGCTTGGTCGCGCGATCCTGTCGAACCCGCGGATGCTGCTGATGGACGAGCCACTCGCCGCGCTGGACGCTGCGCGAAAATCGGAAATCCTTCCCTATATCGAGCGGTTACGGGACGAAGTTAAACTTCCCATCCTCTATGTCAGCCACGCACCGGCCGAGGTCGCGCGCCTCGCCACCTCCATCGCGCTGATCGAGGCCGGCCGGCTGCGCGGCTTCGGCCCCGCGCGCGAGATTCTGTCCGATCCGACACTCGCCCCCGCGCTCGGGCAGCGCGAAGCGGGGGCGGTGATTTCGGGACGTGTCATGGCGCAGGAAGCCGACGGCCTGACCCGGATCGAAACCGCAGGCGGGCCGGTGCTGCTGCCATATCGGGAAGGTCAGCCCGGCCAATCGCTGCGGCTGCGCATCCATGCGGGGGACGTGACTCTTGCGGTTGCGCGGCCCGAAGGCCTCTCTGCGCTCAACATCCTGCCGGTGACGGTCACGGAGCTGCGTCCTGCGGCTCCTCCCAGCGTCTATGCCCGCCTGAAGATGGGCGACGAGCATCTGCTGGCCCGGCTCACCACCCGCTCGGTCGCGGCGCTTGGCCTGACCGAGGGGAAGAGGTGCCACGCGATCATCAAGGCGATGTCGGTGGCCTCCGAGGATGTGGGCTAGCAGGCTAGCGGGGCTTACCCCGCCAGCAGCGCCGCGTTGCCGCCCGCCGCGGTGGTGTCGACGCACAGATGCCGCTCATGGAGGACATCGGCCTTCTGCACCGCGCCGGTGGTCAGCGTCAGGATCGGGCCCTCGCGCTTTGCAAGCGCTTTGACGAGGGCGCGCGTATCGTGGCCCCACCAGATGGCGCCCGCGATATCCTCAAGCGTTTCAAGCACGTCCGGGGCGATCTTGCCATCGGCCCCGACGGCCACGCCGCCCAGCTTCTCGACTTCCTTGATCTGCGCCACCTGCGCAGCTTCGCCCGGCCCGAGGCACAGGATCGGCCCGCGCGGATAGCGGCGCAGCGTGTTGGCCTCGCCCGTCGGCCCCGGCAACTCCAGCGCCTCGAGCGGCTCGCTCGCCTCGGCCTTCGCCGCAGCTTTCGCAAGCTTTTTGCGCAGCGTGTCGAGATCGGCCTTGTGGCCCCATTCGCCGTTTTTCGACGACGCCTCAGGCGCCATCGCGAAACGGGTCAGGTAAAGCGGTCCACCCGCTTTCGGCCCCGTGCCCGACAGACCTTCGCCCCCGAAGGGCTGCGAGCCCACGACCGCGCCAATCTGGTTGCGGTTGACGTAAAGGTTGCCGACATGCAGCGCGTCCGAGACCTCCTGCACGCGGTTGTCGATCCGGCTGTGCAGGCCCGCGGTCAGCCCGTAGCCGGTGGCGTTGATCGCGTCGAACACCTTCTCGATATCCTCTGCGCGATAGGTCGCGATATGCAGAACCGGGCCGAAGACCTCACGCTCCAGCGCCTCGATGCCGGAGATTTTCACCAGCGTCGGCGCGATGAAATGGCCCTTCGACGGCGCGTCGAGCTTGTGCAGCACGCGGCCCTCTTTCTCGGCATCCGCAATATAGCCCGCGATATCCTCCTGAGCTTCGCCGTCGATCACCGGGCCGACATCCGTCGACAGATACCACGGATCGCCCAGCGACAGTTCGTCCATCGCGCCCTTGATCATCGAAATCAGGTTCTCGGCAACGTCTTCCTGCACATAGAGGCAGCGCAGCGCCGAGCAGCGCTGACCCGCCGACTGGAAGGCCGAGGCGATGATGTCGCGCGTCGCCTGTTCGGGCAGCGCGGTCGAATCCACGATCATCGCGTTCAGACCGCCGGTTTCCGCGATCAGCGGCGCGGTCGGATCGAGATTGTCGGCCATCGACCGGCGGATCATCTTCGCCGTCTCGGTCGAGCCGGTGAAGGCGATGCCCGCGATCTTCGGGTTGGACGACAGGGCTGCGCCCACCGTCTCGCCCTGACCCGGCAGCAGTTGCAGCACGTCGCGCGGCACACCCGCCTCATGCATCAGGCGCACGGCGATGGCGGCGACGAGCGGCGTCTGATCGGCCGGCTTCGCGATCACGCCATTACCGGCAGCCAGCGCCGCCGAGATCTGGCCGGTGAAGATCGCCAGCGGGAAGTTCCACGGGCTGATCGCCGCGAAGATGCCGCGCGCCGTCGGGTCGCTCTCTTCGGCCTGCGCCGAATAATAATGCAGGAAGTCGACCGCCTCGCGCAATTCGCCCACGGCGTCGAGCTGGCTCTTGCCCGCCTCTTTCGCGAGCACCGCGAAGAAGGGGCCGAAGTTTTCCTCGTAAAGCTCGGCCACGCGACGCAGCACGGCGGCGCGCTTAGCGACCGGGGCAGCCCACGGACGCGCAGCGTCGATGGCGGCCGCGACACAGGCCTCGTCGGCCTCGGTGACCTTGGCCACTTCCTCACCCGTCGAGGGGTTGATGACGGCCACGGCTTGCCCCGTCGCCTCGCCCGCCACGAGCGGGCCCGCATCCGGGATCGCCACATTGCGGGCCGCATCGATGCGCGCCAGCGTGCCCTCGTCGGTCAGATCGAAGCCCATGGAATTCTCGCGGGACTCGGCGAACACCTCCGAGGGAAGCTTGAGCATCGCCGAACGCTCGGCCGTCTCGAGTTGCACGAACGGGTCTTCCGCGATGGTTTCGGGCGCCACGTCCTCATCGACGATCTGGTGCACGAAGGAAGAGTTCGCGCCGTTCTCCAGCAGTCGACGCACCAGATAGGCCAACAGGTCGCGATGCGCGCCGACGGGAGCGTAGATGCGGCAGCGGGTGCCCTCTTCGCGGTGGACGATCTCGTGCAGACGCTCGCCCATGCCATGAAGGCGCTGGAACTCATAGGGACGGCCCTCGGCCATCTCGAGGATCGCGGCGACCGAATGGGCATTGTGGGTCGCGAATTGCGGATAGATGCGGTCGGTATAGCTGAACAGCTTGCGCGCATTGGCAAGGTAGCTGACATCGGTCGCAGCCTTCGTGGTGAACAGCGGGAAGTCCGGCAGGCCTTCGACCTGCGCGAGCTTCATCTCGGTGTCCCAATAGGCGCCTTTCACCAGACGCACCATGATCTTGCGGTCGAGCTTTTCCGCCAAAGCGCCCAGCCAGTCGATCACGAGGCTCGCGCGTTTGCCGTAAGCCTGCACGACCACGCCGAACCCGTCCCAGCCGGCAAGCTCGGGGTCGGACAGGACCTCTTTGATGATCTTGAGCGAGATCACCAGCCGGTCCTGCTCCTCGGCGTCGATGTTGAGGCCCATGTTCCCGGCCTTCGCGGCCTTCGCCAGATCCTTGAGCACCGGCACGATCTCGGCCATGGCGCGCTCTTCCTTGGCGACCTCGTAGCGCGGATGCAGCGCCGAGAGCTTCACCGAGATGCCGGGATTTTCGGCCACGGGGCGGTCCTTGCAGACCTTCGCGATGGCGGCGATGGCGTCGGCGTAATCCTTCGCGTAGCGCTTGGCATCGCGCGCGGTGCGAGCGGCCTCGCCCAGCATGTCGTAGCTGTAGGTGTAGCCGCGATCTTCGAGCTTCTTGGCTCGGCTCAGCGCGTCCTTGATCGTCTCGCCAAGGACAAACTGGCGGCCCATCTCCTTCATCGCGCGGCTGACGGCGGCCCGGATCACCGGCTCGCCCAGACGGCGCACGGCACCGCGCAGCACGCCTGCCATGCCGGGCTTTTCGTCTTCGAGCACACGGCCCGTCAGCATCAGCGCCCAGGTCGAGGCGTTGACCATCGAGGACGACGCGGTGCCCATGTGCTTGCCCCAGTCCGACGGTGCGATCTTGTCTTCGATCAGCGCGTCGATCGTCTCGGCATCGGGCACGCGCAGCATCGCCTCGGCCAGACACATCAGCGCCACGCCTTCCTGCGTGGACAGGCCATATTCCGCGAGGAAATGCTCCATCAGCGTCGGTTTGGCTTCGGTCCGGATACGGCGCACGAGCTTCGCCGCGCGGGCGGAGATCTGCTTGCGATCACTCTCGCTCAGTTCGGCCTGGCCCTTTAGCCGCTCCAGAAGCGCGGCTTCTTCGGCGAATTTCGCCTGTGTCGTGAACTGATCGAACGTGTCGCCCATGCGATCCTCCCTTGAGTCTGATTGTCCGATCCTATTCGATTTCCCCTAGGCGATTGGCGCAAAGATTTGCTAAGCGATGGTCTCTGGAACTTATTTTTGGAGACTCTGTAGCCCATGAGTGAAGAGATCGATGCGATCGACAGGCGAATCCTCAACGAGCTTATCGCCGATGCACGCCTTCCCGTGGCTGAGATAGCGCGCAGGGTCGGCTTGTCGAAGACGCCGGTGGCCGCGCGCATCCGCCAAATGGAGGAAACCGGGCTCATCAAGGGCTACCGGGCGATGATCTCGCCGATCAAGCTGGGGCTGACCCATGTGACCTATATCGAGCTGAAATTGAGCGATACGCGCGAGACCGCGCTGAAGGCGTTCAACGCCGCGGTGCGCGCGATCCCCGAGGTCGAAGAGTGCTACATGATCGCCGGGGGCTTCGATTATCTGGTGAAGATCCGCGCCCGCGACATGGCCGATTACCGGCGGATCATGTCGGAAGAGCTGTCCACCCTGCCCCATGTCCATTCCTCGTCGAGCTATGTCGCGATGGAGACCGTGGTGGAGGCCAGCGCGCCGCCTTTGGAGTGAGCCTCGGTGCACCACTTGGCACGGGGCGACCAGCCCCGGGCCGCGCCCGACCCTCCCCCCGGGAGGGCGCATTGGCGATCTCAGCGCAGGCATACGCGTCATTCTGGCTTGCGAGATAAAGCGCAAAGCCAGATGCGGCTCAAGGCGCCCGCCCGGGGCTCGGGCGCCGCCCTTCGCGCAAAACACAGACGCCCCCCTGTGCCGCGACGCGCGGCGCATTCGCCGCTGAAGCCTTCCGAGACGCGGATCACCCCAAGGCTCGGGCGCGTCCCTCAGCGCAATAGAAAAGGCGGCAGGGCTCCCCGCCGCCTCTCGATCCGATCAGGTCGAACTCACTCGCCCTGTTTCTTGATCCGCCCGTCGAGCTTGGGCGCAACCGTCCCCTTGTTCTCGATATAGGTCATCACGTCATTGGCCATCAGGTTGCCGTTGCCGGCGTTCACGATGACCTTGCCGCCGCCGAGCGACGTGTAGCCGTCGCCGCCGCCCAGCATGTAATCGTTGGTCGCGACCTTGTAGACCTTGTCCTTGTCGAGCGGCTGACCGCCCACCTCGACCGAGACCACGCGCGACCCGGCCGGTGCGGAGGGATCGTAGACCACGCTCATGCCCGAGATCTGCGGGAAACGGCCCGCACCGTTCTCGACCTGGCTGAAGCCGTTCTCCAGCGCGCTCAGGAGCTGCGAGCCGGGGATCTCGGTCACCACCGTCTTGTTGCCGAAGGGCAGCTCGGTCAGCACGTCCTTGCGGGTGATCTTGTGGCCCGCATCATAGGTCGTGTCGCCCCGGATGCCGCCGCCATTGATCAGCGTCACATCGGCCTTGGTCGCGGCGCGCAGCGCATCGGCGATCAGATCGCCCATCGTGCTCTCCTGCGAGCGCACCACGTTGCGCCGCGAGTCCAGTTCGGTCTCCGACGTGCCGATCTGCTGGCCGAGATTGTCGTCGAGTTGCTGCTTGAAGCCGTTGACCAGCTTCATCGATTCCGGATCCGGCGTTACATTCGCGGTGTCGATCCAGCGGAAATCCGGGGTCCAGCTGATCTTGCGCTTGCCGTCCTTCTCGGAGATGTCGACGGTCAGATCGACCGGCATCAGGTAGCGCGCGTCGATCGAGGTCTCCACATAGGCCGTGATCCCGTCATAGAACATCGCATTGAGGTGGTCGTCGCCCGAGATGATGACGTCGAAATCCTTGCTCGCGATCAGGTCGCGGTCGTTCGACTGATCGGTCTGCACGACCCCGATCACCAGATCCGCGCCATCCTCGCGCGCCTTCTTGGCTGCTGCGATCGCGCTGTCCACGGTCGGCCCGAATTTCAGATCGCCCGAATTGGCGACCTCGGGCGTCGTGTCCTGCGCGACCGGAACGAGCGCGACCTTGAGACCGGCGATCTCTTTGATCATCACGCCGCCCAGACCCTGAACCGGCGAGCCGTCTTTCTGGGTGATGTTGATCGCGGCCCACGGGTATTTCGAGGCTTCCATCTTCTTCTCGAAATTCTGCGGGCCGAAATCGAATTCATGGTTGCCCGGCACCGCGATATCGAAGGGCACGATATTGGTCAGGTCGATCGTGTTCTGACCTTCGTCGATCCCCGACAGAAGCGAGGGCGAGAGCATGTCGCCATCGAAGACATAGAGCGTGTTGGGATTGTCCGCGCGCTCCTTCTTGGCGACCGCGTTGAGCCGGGCGAACCCGCCGCGCTCGCCATCACCGTCGAAATTGTAGATATCGCCAACCCCGAGGATCGTGAGCTTCACCGTCTCGGCCTGAATGGGCCCGGCGGCGAGAAGCCCGGTCGAGGCGGCGCCCAGCATGAGGGCAGCCAGACGGCGCTTGAAATCGGACATTTCGGTCTCCCTGCGGAATGAATTTATTCATAGACCCCGAACGGCCGCATGGCCCGGGGCGTGGGAGAAAGCTTAGCCGCACTCTGTCATCGCGCAAACCTCAAGTCAGATGACCTCGCGTTCACGATCGGGCGCGCGCCTCTTTTCGCGTCACCCCGCGCAGATCAGCGCGCTGGGTACGCTTTCAGACCAACACGCCCGCCAAGCGCGCGAACAACGCATGCGCCGCCGCCTCGTCGATCAGGTCGACGGTGAATTGCGCGAAGGTCAGGCCGGTCTCCGGCGCGCTGGAGAACATGACGCGGACGTCCTCGCCCGACTCGGTGATCATGTCGAGCTGCCCGCCGAAGACGGTCGTGTAGCTTCCCGCGAATCCGGACATCATGGCCTCCAAAGCCTTGGCGCAGGCCACGATCTCGTCCGACGACCCTTTGACGGGCCGCAAGATCCGGTCGCTGGGGCCGATCCGCCCGGCAAGCTGCAGCCCCTCGGGCAACTCGATACCCAGCCGGAGCCGCGTGGTGGCGAGAAGCAGCGGGCTTTCCTGCTTCACCGGGGCCTCCCTCTCGGCCTCGGTTTCAGGCACGACGCCGCCGGTGACATTCGGCCCCGGCTTGAGCGCGGGCTCTCGAACGGGCTCGCGCGCAGGATCGCGAAGGGGTTTCGACGCCCGCGTGACACGACGTGGCGACACCTCGGGCGTGCGGTCGACGGGGTTCGGGTCCGGCCGATACTCGGGCTCGGCCCCGGGGGGCGCCACCGGCGCGACCGGCGCGCCCGAATTTGCGGGCTCGGAGCTGCGTTTACGCTCCCCGGGCGCGCGGAACGGCAAGATCGCCCCGCCATGTTCCGAGAGCAGCGGGGACGGCGCGTCATGGGCCCCGATCGCCAGATCCGCCTCGGTCTCGGGATCGAGCGCGTCGAGCCCGGCCACCGCGCGCCCTGTCATCGCCCCGAGCGCCGCGATCAGCGCCGCGCCGCCGCTACGCTGGAACGCTTCATCCGAAGTCTCGGCGGCACGCAACAGGTCGCGCGATCCGTGCAGAAATGCGATCCGCGAGAAATACGCCGCCGACTCGCGCTGAACCCGTGCCTTCAGCTTCGCCCGGTCCCTGTCGTTGCGCAGCTTGTCGCCACGCGAAATCGCGAGCAGGCAATCGGACGGGCGCGCAGACCCCAGACATTCGATCAGAGTCTTTTCGGTCAGCCGCCATGCCTGCGAGGCGATCGTGACCCAAATCATCACGTCGCAGGTGGCGATCAGACCGACCTGACCTTCGTTGAGATCCTCGGCGCAGGTCAGCGGCACCTCGACGAATTCGAACCCCTGCAGATGCGGCTGCGCGGAATAGACGTAAATCTCGGAGGGCACGGCGCCGCCCTCTTCGACCTCCGCCGCGTCGATCTCCCGCCCCGTCGCGTCGCGCATCACCACGCCCGGCGTCGCACGGTAGCGCGCGACGACCGTGGGTCGCTCGGTCCGGCCCAGATTGTCGCCGATGCTGCGCGCGCGCAAAATCGCGTTGAGCACCGTGGACTTACCGGAATTGACCTCGCCGCAGATCGCGACCCGCAACGGTGCGCGGACCGGATCGGGCGGTGCCTGATCGTGGCGGAGGTCTTGTTTGAAGATCATTTGCTTCCTTGTCCTCACGCCGCGCGGGATGCGGGCTTGCGCCGCGGCATCATCGTGCTGCTGACGGCGCTTTCGATCGCGCCGAGGTTGATCAGGCGCCGTTCCAGAACTTCCAGCTTGCTCTGGATGCGCGACGCCATCCGGCTTTGCTGGGCGGGATCACGCGCCAGCCGTTCCAACTCGGCCCGCTCCTGCTTGAGCTGCAGGGTTCGCTCGCGCACGACCATCTCCATCATCCGAACCATGACCCGCAGTCGCGACCCGCCCGCGGTCGCGCGCTCCACCAGCGTCTCGCCATAGGCTTGCAGGATCTTCTCCACCGCAGGGCGCAACTCTTCCGCCGCGACGACGCGCAGACCCTCGAGCGTCTTCTCGATATTCACGGTCGGTCCACGCCAGAAGGCCCAGCCGCGCTCCAACGCGAAATTGATGCGCAGCGCGCGCCGGGTCAGCGTCAAGGTCGAGGTGAACGTGTCATGCGGCATATCCGCGAGGTCGATCTCTTCGCTGGGATCGTCGAACCGGTCCACGATGGTTGTGCGGCAGGCATGGATCGCATTGTCGAGCAGCACGTCGATGGCGGCCCGCGAGCGGGCGTAGCTTTTCGTCACTTCGCGTTCGAGCGCGATCTGCAACGCGGTCGTATCGGTCTCGAAGCTGCGCGGCGGACGGCCGTCGCGGATCCGATTGGTGCGCAGAACCTCCTCGAACCGGGCACGCTGACTGTTGACGAAATCCTCGATGCTCTTGTTGAGCCGCGTCTCCAACGCCGACCAGCCTCGGCTCAGCACGGATTCGATCTGGTGTTCGGCGCTCTCGACATGGTTTTCGAGCGCGCCGCGCAGCGCCTCCGTCGCCTCGATCTCGCCGGTCATCTCCTCGATCGCGGCCTCCGCCACGTCCGAGCGAATGCTCTCGATCTGCATCTGCAACGTATCGCGTTCGCGGCGGGCGACGAATTGCATCCCCGACAGCTCCGCGCGCAGATCGCCACGCAGCTGGGCGAGCTGCTGACGCCCCACCCCGCCATCGATCACGGCAGAGAGCACGTGTTTGACCTCTTCGACGCCCGAGGCCAGCAGAAGCCGATCGATCGGATCTTCGGGCACACGGCCGAAACGCGAATACAGATATTGCGCCAGCTCCATCGAATCCATCTCGGCGCGCGCCCAGGCGGCTTCCTCGTCGGAGCGCTGGGTGAGATCGGCGAGATAGGCACTGCCCGCGACGATCTTGAAGTCGATGTCGGGGATCGCCGCGCGCAGGCGGCGCGACACATCGGCAATCACGCGGGGCACTTCGACCGCGTAATCGTCGAGCTCGTCGATCCGGTTGAGGAAGATCAGCACGTCCTTGTCGTCCTGCTTGGCGAGGATGCGGATCAGGGCGAGGTCGACATCGGTCAGCGGCTGATGCGCCGAGAGCACCATGATGAACACGTCCGAGCGGTCGAGCGAGCGGCAGGTGAACTCGTCGCGCACGAGGAACGGATCGTTGACCCCGGGCGTGTCGGTGATGATCGTGGGCACCTGAAACTCGGGTAAGCGCATGTAGATATGGGCGCTTTTCGTCAGCGCGGCGAACCGGCCGAGCGCCTCGCGATCCAGCCCGTCATCCGCGCCCGGCCCGGCACAGACATAGCGCTGCAACAGGTCGGGGGCGAGGAAGTCGTAGTCGTGCTGCTGCCCCAGAAGCGTGTGGTAATGCTTGCCAAGCCGCCGTTGCGCGCGCCGGCGCATCTGCTCGGACTGCTCGCGCAGGATGTCGGTATCGAATCCCGGCAGCAGCTCTTCGGTCAGTTTCCGGATGCGCGTGCCACCATTGATGATCTCGTCCCAATCGGCTTCCGAGAAGAACTCGAACCGGGCCCCCGTCACCGGATCTTCCGGCAGGTTGATGCGCATGTTCGTCACGACCGAGGTCCACGGATTCACGTCCGAGGGCAGGAAGTCATGTTGGTGCAGGAAGGCGTTGAGGAAGGTCGACTTGCCCGCCTTCACCTGCCCGATCACCGCCACGCGCGCCGCCCAGTCATGTAGCCGCAAGCGCAGATCGCGGATGCGCGGACGGGCGCTGCGTTCGACGGCGGTTTCTATCTGGTCGAGCGTGCCGTCGAGAAAGTCGAGTTCCTTACGCAGTTGCGGGGCGATCTTCATGGCGTGCTCCTCCTCGTCGCGTAGGCCGGCTCGGGTTCGTCCGCGGCTCTGGCATCGAGCCGGTCAAGCAGATGTTCGACATGGGCGAGGACATCTGCGGCATCGGTAAAGGCGTGACCCGCCGTGAGTTCCTCCCACAGCGCGCGGGCCGGGCCTGGCATCGAGGCGGGCTCTGCGGGCGGGTAGTCGGGCAGCGGCGCGTCGAGGATCAGCGGCTCGGCATCGGTCACCTCGGGCAGCTCCGCGCCCTCCGCCTTTATCAGGCGCGCCGAGCGCAGACGGCGCGGCTTGACCGGCATGCGCGGCTTCGGGAAAGCGATCACGTCGCGCTCGCGCACGAATTTGGCGACCGTCTCGTTGGTCTCTCCCGATGGTTGGCCGATCTGACCGCTCAGCCGCTCGATCTCGCGCCCGATCTGCGCGACGTCCTGCGCGTCGGTCAGTGCCGCCAGACGGATCGTTGGGAAAACCTCCCCCGCCTCGCGCTGAACCCGGCGCATCAGGCGCGCGCGGGTGCGTTCGTCGGGCAGACGGTCGCCATGGGTCACGACGAGCATCGGCTGCTCGAGAAGCGCCTGGGGCATCGCGTCCCAGACCGCCTTCTCGCTTTGCCGCCACGCCTGCGTCGCGTTGGTGCACCAGATCACGAGATCGGCATAGCGCAGCATCCGCTGCCAGCTTTCCATCGGCATGTTCGGGTCCGACGAACCGGGCGTGTCGATGATGTCGATCCGCTCGAGGATCGGCGCACCATGGGCGATCACGCAGTAGCACGCCTTTTCCAGATTGAGCTGCGCCAGATCGCAAAGCGGGCGCGCGACCTCCTCCTTGTCGATCCAGATCTGCCCCCGGTCCCTGCCGTGCACCAGCCAGATCGGCGGCAGGGCGGTCGCGGTGACATGCGAGGGCAGCACCTTCTCGCCCAGCAACCCGTTGATGAGACTGGTTTTGCCAGCCGAGAATTCGCCCGCCACCAGCACCCGCAGCTTGCGCGGTTTCGCGGCGGCTTGCGGGCTCTGGGCACTCGTGAGGTCCGGCAAGGCAGGGCGTTCGCGTTTGCGCATCGAGTTCATGCCGAGAGCCTTTCCTTGTCGTGTCCCGCCGCGCCCGAGAGGCAGCGCTCGCGCACCGCCTTGCAGAACTGACCCTGATCGAAAACGAAGCGCTCCACGATCTCGCGGCTGCGCGCGATGGCGGGGTCGAAATACTCGGTCATCAGGTCTTCGATCAGCGGCGTGGTTTCCGCGATTATCACATCGCGGTAGCGCGCCTGTGCCGCGCCCTTGCGATTGAACCGCCAATAGCGACGCCACCACGCGCCCTGCATATCCAGCGTGATCATTCGCGCGAGCACCGTCGGCGCGCGATGTTGCGGCTGTTCGGGGAAGCGGCTCACATCGGCCTCGCGGATCACGCCGAACTCGGCAGCGAGGAAGCTGTCGATCCCGTCGCTGACCATGTCGAGCGCCGCCTCGCCCTTGCGCCGCAGCCGCGCGCAATTGGACGCGAAGGCGGTCTTCATCGCCATGCGCAGCGAAGTCGGATCATGGGTCCACGCGCCGATCTCGCCATAGGTGTCGATATGCGACTGCAGCGCCTCGAGCGCCGAGGCCACGAATTGCTCCTGCGCCCGGTCGAGCCGCTCGCGCAGCTCCGCGCGCAGGTCCGCGGCATCACGGTTGAAGGCGGAGACGGCCTCTTCCTCGATCTCGGCAAGGCGCATCATCAGTTTGGACTCGCTGAGGATGGTGGAGGGATCAGCCACCCGGGCGACGCTATCCACGGTCTCGGCGCGCTCGATGATGCGCTCCAGCTCGTCCTGCACATCGCCAAGCACCGCCTGCCCCGGCCCGTCGACGATCCGCTTGACCACCGCCTGCATCAACGCACCGATCCCGGACGCTTCCATCGCGCGCTGGCGCAACTCGGTCTCGCTGGTGGGCGTGGGGCCGGTCATCTTCTCCAGCGCCGCGCGGCTGGCGGGCGCCATCTCGTTCACATCGCCCATCGCGCAATTGGCCCAGTAGCCCGAGCCGAACAGGATCTCGATCTCCTCGCCCAGCCCCATGCGCCCCAGCGTCTTGCGGATCGAGCCGCGGATCGCGGCCTGCGCCCCGCGCGGGTCTTCCAACTCGTCGATGCGGTTGACGAAGATCACCACCTCGCGCGCGTCGATCGCGCAGATGATGCGCAGCAGCGCGAGATCCATCGTGGTCAGAGCCTGATGGGCGGAGAGCACGACGATACAGGCGCGGCTGTCGCCGATGGCATTGAGCGTTATCTGCTCGCGCATCATGAAGGTGTCGTTCACACCCGGCGTGTCGCGCAGACACAAGCCGCGCGGCAGATGCGGCAGATCGAGATAGAGATCGGCGGATTTCGTCAGATCGGCATAGGTGCCTTCGCTCGCGCCCTCGGCCAGATCGTCGGGATCGCCGTAGCAGATATATTGATCCAGCACCGCCTTATCGAGCGTCGGAAAGGCGCGGCTGGTGCCGAGAAGTTCCTCGAACTGCTCGCCAAGCCTCGCCTCGGTCGCGTTGCGCATCGCGGTGACCTGTTTGCGCACGCTCTCGGCCTCGGTCTCGAAGCCCGCGCGGTTGGCCATCTCGCCCAGACGCCCGCCGGTCGCCACAAGCCGATCCCATTCGTGGCGGTCGAAGAAACGAAACAGCGCGCGTGTGTCCATCGGGCGGTGGCGCGCGTTCAGATGCAGCGCCGTGATCACCGAGGTCCAAGGGTTCACATCCGAGGGCAGCATCCCCGGCTTGCCGATCAATGCGTTGAGAAGTGTGCTCTTTCCCGCTTTGACCTGGCCGATGACGCTGACGGTCGGCTCGAACGCGTCGATCATCTCGAGCACGCTGTCGAGCTGGTCCTCGACGAAGCCGAGATCGGCGTCCGAGACATCCTTTACGGCCTGTTCGAGCTGGTCGAGCGTCTCCCAGTATGAATTGAGCGCCTCGAAACCGCGGCGATGCCAATCAAAGATGGAATTCGCTTCATACACGAGGGGCACTCCTTTCCGCAGGGGCGATGCGGTCTTGGGCGGAAACGGTTCGGCACACCCCATGCCGCCCGAGACCGCCAACGTTACAGGGACGGCGCGCGCCCCCTTCTTGGCGACGCACCGGCTGGGTCGGTTCGTGCTTAAGTTCTGTTGTGCACTCTTGTCCGAAATGCGGCAGAGATTATGGCAGAGCGACCATAATTGCCGTTCGGGGCAGCGCGCAGCGCATTTCCCCGATCACGATTTTTCGCCTGTTTTCTTTGCTTTGCTGGGTCGATGCGAAATAGGTGACGCAGGGGAAGTCTCGTTTCGGCCCTATTTCCCTGCGTATTCACGAATTTGTGAGCGTTTCCGGTTATCGCGAGTTACCGCAGGTTTTCCGTGGATTGTTTACACGTAATCCGTCTATCGCGCACCGTCATCAAAGCTTCACTTGATCCGACTCTCTTATTTCGTAAAACCTCGAAATATGGATGAGATGACACCCCAACGGCTCACCGTGCTGGGCCACGCGCAACGCCTAGCGATCTTCCGGCTGCTGATGCGCCGGTATCCCGACCGGCTGCCCGCAGGCGAAATCGGCGCGGCGCTGGGGCTGAAACCCTCCACGCTCTCGTCCTATCTCGCAGCCCTCGCCGAAGTCGGGCTGATCGGTCAGACGCGGGCCGGCACTTCGCTGCGCTACGGGATCGAGATGGAGACCGTGCGCAACCTCTTCGACGCGCTTCTGATCGACTGCTGTCAGGGACGCCCCGATATCTGCTCTCCCCTCACGCAACCCGATCCCAGCGGAGACAGCCGCATGACGCAATCTGCAACGGGCCGAAAATTCAACGTGCTTTTCATCTGCACCGGCAATTCGGCGCGCTCCATCCTTGCCGAGACGATCCTGCGAGACCGGGCGGGCGACCGGTTCAAAGCCTATTCGGCGGGCACGAAACCCTATTCAGAGCTGAACCCTTTCGCGGTGCAGGTGCTGCGCGACAAGGGCCATGACGTGGAGCCGCTGCGCGCGAAGAACATCTCCGAGTTTCACGGAGAGGACGCGCCGGTACTCGATTTCGTCTTCACTGTCTGCGATCTCGCCGCCAACGAGGAATGCCCGCCCTGGCCCGGCCAGCCGATCAGCGGCCATTGGGGGATGCCCGACCCGGTAAAGGCGACCGGCACCGAGGCCGAACGCGCGCTGGCGTTCCAGCAGGCCTATGGCGCGCTTCACCGCCGGATCGAGGCCTTCGCCGCCCTGCCGCTTACCACGCTCGACCGCATCGCGCTGCAATCCGCCGTCGATGACATTGGCCGTAACTGAAGGACTCACCATGACCACCTACGCCCTCAATGGCCTCGGCCGCATCGGAAAACTCGCCTTGAAGCCGCTTCTGGAGTGCGGTGCGAAGATCGCATGGATCAACGACGCGGTGGGCGATGCGGCGATGCAAGCGCATCTGCTGGAATTCGACTCCGTTCATGGCCGCTGGGACGCGGAGTTTTCGAGCGACGCGAACAGCGTCACCATCGACGGCACCCGCCTGCCCTTCATCGGCACGCGCAACATCGAGGACCTGCCGCTGGACGGGGTCGACGTGGTGATCGACTACACCGGCGTCTTCAAATCCGAAGCCGCGCTCGCCCCCTATTTCGCAGCCGGCGTGAAGAAGGTCGTTGTCTCGGCCCCGGTGAAGGACGGCCCGACCGCGAATATCGTCTATGGCGTGAACAATGACGCCTACGATCCGGCTGCGCATAGCATCGTGACGGCGGCCAGCTGCACCACCAATTGCCTCGCCCCGGTGGTGAAGGTGATCCACGAGAACCTGGGGATCAAGCACGGGTCGATCACCACGATCCATGACGTGACCAACACCCAGACCATCGTTGATCGCCCCGCGAAGGACCTGCGTCGCGCGCGTTCGGCGCTCAATTCGCTGATCCCGACCACGACCGGCTCGGCCACCGCGATCACGCTGATCTACCCCGAGCTGAAGGGCCGCCTGAACGGCCATGCGGTGCGCGTCCCGCTTCTGAACGCCTCGCTCACCGATTGCGTCTTCGAGGTCGAGCGCGAAACGACCGCCAAAGAAGTCAACGCGCTGTTCAAAGCCGCCGCTGAGGGCGATCTGCACGGCATCCTCGGCTACGAGACGCGCCCGCTGGTGTCGTCTGATTACACCAACGACATCCGCTCCTCGATCATCGACGCGCCCTCGACGATGGTCGTGAACGGCACGCAGGTGAAGGTTTATGCGTGGTATGACAACGAGATGGGCTATGCCTACCGGCTCGCCGATGTCGCACTGATGGTGGGAGCCTCGCTGTGACCGACCACCCCGCCAGCCGCCCCGAAGGCTTCTCCGCCTATATCGCGGTGACGGCGGCCTATTGGGCCTTCATGCTCACCGATGGCGCGCTCCGGATGCTGGTGCTGCTGCATTTCCACACGCTCGGCTTCTCGCCGGTGCAACTGGCTTACCTGTTCATCCTGTATGAAGTCGCGGGGATGGTCACGAACCTCTCGGCGGGCTGGATCGCGGCGCGGTTCGGGCTGGTCTCGACGCTCTATGCGGGGCTGTCGCTGCAGGTCGTGGCGCTGATCGCACTGGCGCAGCTGAACCCGGGTTGGGCGATTGGCGCGTCCGTCACGTATGTGATGATCGTGCAGGGTCTCAGCGGGGTCGCGAAGGACCTTGCCAAGATGTCCTCGAAATCGGCGGTGAAGCTGCTGGCGCCCACCGACAATGGCGGGCTCTTCAAATGGGTCGCGGTGCTGACCGGGTCGAAGAACGCAGTGAAGGGCGTGGGCTTCCTGCTGGGCGCGGCGCTGCTGGCGGCGCTCGGCTTCGATTACGCGGTGGTCGCGATGGCGGTGGTGCTGGCGCTGATCCTCGCCGCAATCGTCGTGGCGATGCCGCCGGGCCTGCCGCGCGGGCGCAAGGGCGCGAAATTCTCCGAGGTTTTCTCGAAATCGGCCAATGTGAACTGGCTCTCCGCGGCGCGGGTTTTCCTGTTCGGCGCGCGCGACGTCTGGTTCGTCGTCGGCATCCCGATCTATTTCTATGCGGTTTTGTCGGACGGGACAGACGCGGGCGACCGCGCGGCCTTCTTCCTCGTGGGCACCTTCATGGCGCTCTGGATCATCCTCTACGGCGCGGTGCAGGCCGCCGCCCCGCGCATCCTGAAGGCCAAATCCCGCCCCGAAAGCGCACTGATCGGGGCCGCGCGGCACTGGGCGCTGGCGCTGCTTGCCGTGCCTGCGCTCCTCAGCACCGCCGTGCTGATCGACCCGACGCCATCGCTGTGGCTCAGTACCGTGCTGGTCGTGGGTCTGCTGGTCTTCGGTGCGATCTTCGCGGTGAATTCCTCGCTCCACTCCTATCTCATCCTCGCCTTCACGCAGGCCGAGCGGGTGACGATGGATGTGGGCTTCTACTACATGGCCAATGCGGGCGGGCGGCTGATCGGCACGCTGCTGTCGGGGCTGAGCTACCAGATGGGTGGGCTCCCCGCCGTGATGATCACCGCGACCGTGATGGTGGCCTTCAGCGCGCTGGCGGCGGGGCGGCTCTCAGCGCAAAGCCCCGCATAAGCCCGAGAGCAAAGATGGACATTCCCGGCTCTCCGCGCTTAGCTCACGCGCGGAGGAAAGCGGCCCCCGCGCCGCTTGCAAAATGGGAGGAGAGCCGGTGCTGTCACGCGGCAAGGATTACGCGGCCACGCGGGCTGCGTTTCGATGGGACATACCCGAACGCTACAATATCGGCGTCGACACGTGCGACAAATGGGCCGCGCGCGAGCCTGACCGCGTCGCGCTGATCGAGGTCGAAGAGGATGGCTACGGCGCAGTGCGCGAGACCACCTTTGGCGCGTTGCGCGAGGCCTCGAACCGCTTCGCCAACGTGTTGGCCGGGCGGGGCGTAGGCGGCGATGGGCGCGAGACCGGCGACCGGGTGGCGATCCTGCTGCCGCAACGCCGCGAGACCGCCATCGCCCATATCGCGGCCTTCAAGGCGGGCTGCGTCTCGCTGCCGCTGTTTACCTTGTTCGGCCCCGAGGCGCTGCTGCACCGGCTGCGCGACAGCGGCGCGCGGGTGCTGGTGACCGACCCGGCGAGTTACGAGGTGATCGCCGCAATCCGCTCCGACTTGCCCGATCTGGAGACGGTTTTCGTCACCGATGGCGGCGGGACGCAACCGGAAGGCGCCGCGGATTTCGACGCCGCTCTCGCCGAGGCTTCGCCCAAGTTCACCCCCGTCGATACCAGCGCCGAGACCCCCGGCGTGCTGATCTACACCTCGGGCACGACGGGCAATCCGAAAGGCGCGCTCCATGCCCATCGGGTGCTGCTGGGCCACCTGCCCGGCGTCGAGATGAGCCATGATTTCCTGCCGCAGGCGGGCGACCGCATCTGGACGCCCGCCGATTGGGCGTGGATCGGCGGGCTCTTGGACGTGCTGCTCCCGGCGCTGCATCACGGTGTGCCGGTCGTGGCTTGCCGCTTCCGCAAGTTCTCGGCGCAGGCGGCGGCCGATCTGATCCGGCGTCTGGGCGTGCGCAACGCTTTCCTGCCGCCCACCGCGCTGAAGATGATGAAAGCCGACCCGGAGAGCCTGTCTTGGAGCCTCAATATGCGCTCAGTCGCCTCGGGGGGCGAGCCGCTGGGCGCGCAGCTCCTCGACTGGGGGCGCAAGGCGCTTGGCGTCACGATCAACGAATTCTACGGCCAGACGGAGTGCAACATGGTGGTCTCGTCCGCCGCGAGCCTTGATGCGCCAGAACCGGGTGCTATGGGCTGGCCGGTGCCGGGCCACGAGGTCGCGATCGTCGACAGCCAGACGGGTCAGATCCTGCCCGATGGCGAGGAAGGCGCGATCGCGGTGCGCGCGCCCGACCCGGTGATGTTTCTCGGCTATTTCAATCAGCCCGAGGCGACAGAGGCGAAATTCGTGACCGGCCTCGACGGGCGCTGGCTGCTGACCGGCGACCGGGGCGTCAGCGGCGCAGACGGCAGGCTGCGCTTCATCGGGCGCGACGACGACATCATCTCGACCGGCGGCTACCGTGTCGGCCCCGCCGAAATCGAGGATTGCCTGATCTCGCATCCGGCGGTGCAGATGGCGGGCGTCGTGGGGCAGCCCGATCCGCTGCGCGGCGAGATCGTCGCGGCCTTCGTCACGCTCTGCCCCGGCCATGCCGATACCGAGGCGCTGCGCGACGACCTTGCCGCCCATGTCCGCGCACGGCTCGCGAAATACGAATATCCCCGCGCGATCTACGTGATCGACGACATGCCCGTGACCACCACCGGCAAGATCATCCGCAACGCGCTACGCGCCCGCTTACCCAAGGAGCCCGCCCAATGAGCCCCGTCCTATTCGAGACCCGCGGCAAGATCGCGATCATCACCCTCAACCGCCCCGAGCGGCGCAACGCGATCAATGCCGAAGCTGGCCACGCCTTGGCCGAGGCGGTAGCCCGTCTGGAAGCGGATGACGCACTGCAGATCGGCATCCTGCGCGGCGAAGGCGCGGTGTTCTGCGCGGGCATGGACCTCGCCGCTTTCACTGAAGGTAAGGTCGAGGAGTTACTATTTGCTGAAGGCGGTTTCGGCGGCCTGACCCAATCCCACCGCAGCAAGCCGATCATCGCCGCCTGCCACGGCGCGGCGCTCGCAGGCGGGTTCGAACTCGCCTTGGGCTGCGACATGATCGTGGCGGAAGACGGCTGCCGCTTCGGCCTGCCAGAAGTGCTGCGCGGTCTGGTTGCGGGCGCGGGCGGCGCGTTGCGGCTGGCAGGCCTCATCCCCCCGGCCCGGGCGCGCGAATTGCTGCTGACGGGGCGGCTTTTCGACACGGCGGAGGCGTGGGAGCTGGGCCTTATCGCCCGCCGCACCGAGGCCGGGCAGGCATTTGACGCGGCGCTGGCGCTGGCCGAGGAGGTCGCGAAGAACGCGCCCTTGGCCCTGCGCGAAACCCTGCGGCTGTCGCGCGAGATCGAGCGCCGCGCGGTCGACCCTCTCTGGGAGGAGAACGCGCGGACCTTGAAGGCCGTGATGGAGAGCGAGGACGCCGCCGAAGGCGCGCGAGCCTTCCTCGAGAAACGCGCGCCGGAGTGGTCCGGGAGATAAGGGCCGCACCCGAGCCTTGGGGTGAGCCGCGTCTCGGAAGGCTTCCAGTGGAAGGCTTCAGCGGCGAACGCGCCGCGCGTCGCGGCGCAGGGGGCGCCTGTGTTTCGCGGAAAGAATTGCGCCCGAGCCTCGGGCGGGCGCTTCGTTCCCGTCGACGCTCGGCACTTTATCTCGCAAGCCCGGACGACGGTAATGCCCGCGATGACATCGCCAATGCGCCCTCCCGGGGGGAGGATCGCGCGCGGCCCGGGCCGGTCGCCCGCGCGCAGGTTTCGGCTCCAAGCGTTTCGCAAAACGAAAAGGCCCGAGGCGCATCGCCCCGGGCCCATTTCTTAACTCCAAGCCGCCCCTGAGGCGCCCGGCACTTATGTCTCCGCCGCAGCCAAGAACGCCTTTCGACGTTCGACCCGCTCGCGGATCTTTTCGACATCGGCGATCGGCGTCGCGGCCAGCAGCGTCTTGGTATATTCGTGCTGCGGATTGGCGAAGATCTGATCGCGCGAGGCGTATTCCACCACCTCGCCCGCATTCATCACCATCACCTCATCCGCGAAATAGCGCACGACAGAGAGATCGTGGCTCACGAAAATATAGGACAGGTCGAACTCGTCCTGCAGATCCTTGAGCAGGTTGAGCACCTGCGCCTGCACCGACAGATCGAGCGCCGAGACCGGTTCGTCCAGCACGAGGATCTGCGGGTTCAGCATCAGCGCACGCGCAATCGCGATCCGCTGGCGCTGGCCGCCCGAGAACATATGCGGGTAGCGGTTGTAGTGCTGCCGCTCGAGGCCGACCTTCTCCAGCATCTCCTCGGCGCGTTTGCGGCGCTCTTTGGCGGGGATGTCGGTATTGATGATCAGCGGCTCGGTCAGAACCTCGCCCACCTTCTGGCGCGGGTTGAGCGACGAATAGGGGTTCTGGAAGACGATCTGAACCTTCGCGCGCAGTTCGGACGTCACCTTGGTTTCCTTGATGTCGATCTTCTCGCCCTGAATATACAGATCGCCCGAATTGGCCGGGTCGATCAGCGTCAGGATACGCGCCAGCGTGGACTTCCCGCAGCCGGATTCGCCGACGATGGCCAGCGTCTTGCCCTGCTCGAGCGAGAAGGAGATGCCGTGCAGCGCCCGGATCGTCTTCGCCCCGCGCAGGAACCCGCCCGAGACGATGTAGTCGCGCGTGATGTCGCGCCCTTCGAGGATCACACTCATTGCACGCCCTCCCAGCCATCGGCGACGGTCAGCAGACGGTCCCCGGTCGCGTTCTCCGGCAGCGCCGCCAGAAGCGCGCGCGTATAGGGATGCTGCGGGTTCTCGAAGAGTGAGAGCACGTCGGCCTCCTCCAGTTTGCGGCCCTTGAACTGGACCGAGACGCGGTCGGCGGTCTCGGCCACGACGCCCATGTCATGGGTGATCATGATCAGCCCCATGCCGTATTCTTCCTGCAGGCTCATCAGCAGATCGAGGATCTGCTTCTGGATCGTCACGTCGAGCGCGGTCGTCGGCTCGTCGGCGATCAGCAGGCGCGGCTTGCAGGCGATGGCCATCGCGATCATCACGCGCTGGCACTGCCCGCCCGAGAGCTGGTGCGGATAGCTGTTCAGCCGCCGCTCGGGGTCGGGGATGCCGACCTGTTCGAACAGCTCCAGCGCGCGTTTGCGGGCATCCTTGCCCTTCAGGCCAAGATGACGCGTCAGCACTTCCTCGACCTGGAAACCACAGGTGAAGGAGGGGTTGAGCGAGGAGATCGGCTCCTGGAAGATCATCGAGATTTCCTTCCCGATGATCTGGCGACGTTCGCGGCCAGACATTTTCAGCATGTCGCGCCCGTCATAGGTGATCTCGTCGGCGGTGATCGTCGCGGTGGGCGGCAGAAGCCCCATCACGGCGAGCATAGAGACCGATTTGCCCGAGCCGGATTCGCCCACGATGGCGAGCACTTCGCGGCCGGAGACCTCGACATCGATCCCGTCCACGGCGCGGAAAGCGCCCTGAGCGGTGTCGAATTCGACGGTGAGATTGCGGATTTTCAGCAAGGACATTGGCTCAGCTCCGCTTCAGTTTCGGATCGAGCGCGTCACGAAGGCCGTCGCCCATCAGGTTGATCGCCAGCACCGTCACGAGGATCGCGATACCCGGGAAGGTCACGACCCACCATGCGCGCAGGATGAACTCGCGCGCTTCCGACAGCATCGTGCCCCATTCCGGCGTCGGCGGCTGCGCCCCCATGCCGAGGAAGCCGAGCGCCGCCACGTCGAGGATCGCGTTCGAGAAGCTCAGCGTGCCCTGCACGATCAGCGGCGCGAGACAATTCGGCAGCACCGTGCGGAACATCAGGCGCATATGGCCTGCGCCCGCGACCTGTGCGGCCATGACATAATCACGGTTCTTCTCGGACAGCACCGCGGCCCGCGTCAGGCGTGCGAAATGCGGCTGGTAGACGATGGCGATGGCGATCATCGCATTGATCAGGCCCGGGCCGAGCACCGCCACGAAGACGAGCGCGAGCAGCAGCGACGGGAAGGCGAGGATGATATCCATCACCCGCATGATCACGGTATCGACCCAGCCGCCGAACCAGCCGGCGAGCAGGCCGAGGAGCACGCCCACGGAGAGCGCGAGCAGCACGACCATCACGCCGATGAACAGCGAGAAGCGTGCGCCGAACAGCAGGCGCGAAAGGATGTCGCGCCCGACCGCGTCGGTGCCCATCAGGAACGTCCCGTTCGCGTCATGGGTCAGCGGACCCGCCAGAAGCGCGTCACGGAACTGCGTATCGGGATCGAAGGGCGCGACCAGCGGCGCCGCGATCGCGGCCAGCGCGATCAGCACGAACACCACCAGACCCAGAACGGCCCCACGGTTTTCCTTGAAATAGAACCAGAACTCGGCGAATTGCGCGCGGCGCGTGCCGGCCGGGATATCGGTTTCGATCACTTCGGACATGTCACTCACCTATGCCGGATACGCGGATTGATCAGACCGTAGAGCAGATCCACGATCAGGTTCACGAACATCACGATCAGCGCGATCATCAACAGCCCGCCCTGCACGGAGGGGTAGTCGCGCCGCGAAATCGAGTCGACCATCCATTTGCCGATGCCCGGCCAGGAGAAGATCGTCTCGGTCAGGATCGCGCCCGCCATCAGCATGCCGACCTGAAGGCCGATCGTGGTGATGACCGGGATCATCGCATTGCGCAGCGCGTGGACGCCCACGACGCGGCGCGGCGGCATCCCCTTGGCGCGTGCGGTGCGCACGTAATCCTCGCCCAGCACTTCAAGCATGGCCGAGCGGGTCTGGCGCGCGATCACCGCGAGCGGGATCGTCGCCAGCACGATCGCGGGCAGGATCAGGTGGCTCAGCGCCGAGGTGAGCGCGCCGGACTGACCCGACATCAGCGCATCCCAGATCATGAAGCCGGTGCCGTTGGGGAAGTAATACATCAGCGAGATGCGCCCCGAGACCGGCGTCCATTGCAGAATGCCGGAGAAGAGGATGATGAGCAGCAGGCCCCACCAGAAGATCGGCATCGAATAGCCCACCAGCGCCGTGCCCATCGTCGCCTGATCGAACCACGAGCCGCGCTTGATCGCGGCCATCACGCCGATCGGAACGCCGATCACCACGGCGAGGAACATCGCGCAGACGCCCAGCTCCAGCGTGGCCGGGAAGAGTGCGAAAAACTCACCGAGCACGGGTTTGTGGGTCACGAGGCTGTCGCCGAGATTGCCATGGGCGAGTTGCCAGATGAACTCGAGATATTGCTGCCAGAGCGGGCGATCGAAGCCCAGCTGATGCGCCAGCTCGGCATGGCGTTCGGGGCTCAGCCCGCGCTCGCCTGCCATCAGCAGCACGGGATCCCCGGGCAGCACCCGAACGAAGCCGAAAGCCACGATCGTGATGCCGATCAGCGTAGGGATCAGCCAGAGGATCTTGCCGATTATGAAACGTAACATGTCACCGGTCCTGTTTGCGGTTCTCTGCGGAACCTTCGTGGAGCCCCTGCCCGCCGCACCCTGTCGCGCCCGCGGTCATCGGTCTCCGATGTTTGGCCCCTGAAAGTATTGCGAGGCGCCCGGTCTCCCGGACGCCTCAATCAGACGGGTATTCTCAGGATCACTCCGAGATGTCCACCCCATAGAAGTCGTGACCGCCCAGCGGGCTCATCACGTAGCCGGTGACCTTCTTGGACATCGGCATGAACACGGTCGAGTGGGCGATGGTGTCCCACGGCGCCTGTTCCTTGAAGACTTCCTGAGCCTCTTTGTAGAGCTTGGTGCGCTCGGCCTGATCGTTGCTCTGACGTGCCTTGGTGATCAGATCGTCGAATTTCTGATTGCACCAGAAGGCACGGTTCGCACCGCTTTCGGCCGCCGAGCAGCCCAGCAGAACCGCGAGGAAGTTGTCCGGGTCGCCGTTGTCGCCGGTCCAGCCGAGAATCACCGCGCCGTCACGGCTCGGGTCTTTCGACTTCTTCAGGTACTCGCCCCACTCGTAGGAGACGATGTTCGCCTTCACGCCGACCTTGGCGAGATCCGACTGCATCAGCTCCGCGGTGCGGCGCGCGTTCGGCATGTAGGGCCGCTGCACGGGCATCGCCCAGATGTTCATCTCGAGGTCCTTCACGCCGGCATCCTCGAGCATTTTCTTAGCCTGCTCAGGATCGTAGGCGTCGTCCTTGATGTCCTTGTTATAGGACCACATGGTCGGCGGGATCGGGTTCTTGGCAACCTGGCCCGCGCCCTGGAAGACCGCGTCGATGATCGCGTCCTTGTTGATCGCCATGTTCAGCGCCTTGCGGACTTCGACCTTGTCGAACGGAGCCTGCGTGGTGTTGTAGGCGAGGTAGGCCACGTTCAGACCGGGCTGCTCGTCGACCTTGATGTTCGAGTCGTCCTTGAGCGCCTGAATGTCGGCCGGCGCCGGGTACGGCATGATCTGGCACTCGCCCGCCTGCAGCTTCTGCATGCGCACCGCCGGATCGGGGGTGATCGCGAAGATCAGGTCGTCGACCGGGGTCTTGCCCTTGAAGTAGTCCGGATTCGCCTTGTAGCGGATCACGGCGTCCTTCTGGTAAGCCACGAAGGAGAACGGGCCGGTGCCGACGGGCACGTTGTTGATGTCGGCCTTGCGGTCTTCGCCGGCGAGCTTGTCGGCATATTCCTTCGACAGGATCGACGCGAAGTCCATCGCGAGGTCGGCGAGGAACGGCGCGTTCGGCTCGGACAGGGTGAACTTCACCGTGTAATCGTCGACTTTCTCGATCGATTTGATGATCGTCGGCATGTCCATGCCGGCATAGTATTCATAGGAAACGCCCGGCGCGTAAGCGTAATAGGGGTTGTCCTTGTTGCCCTGACGGTCGAACGAGAAAATCACGTCATCGGCGTTGAAATCGCGGCTCGGGGTGAAGCCCTCGACCGAGTGGAATTTCACGCCCTTGCGCAGGTTGAACGTGTAGGTGAGGCCGTCATCCGAGACGTCCCAGCTTTCCGCGAGGCCCGGTTCGATCTCGGTCGTGCCCGGCTTGAATTCGACGAGCTGGTCGTAGACCGGGTGCGAAGAGGCGTCGAAGGTCGTGCCCGCGGTGTAGGGCGCGGGGTCGAAGCCTTCCGGCGACGCTTCCGAGCAGTAAACGAGCGTCTTGGCGCCGGCCCCGCCTGCGGTCATCATCACCGCGGCAGCCCCCGCCAAAAGCATCGAGCGAATGGTCATGGTCTGTCCTTCCTGTTGGTTGGTCTTCTCGTGTGTGCCGCCGCCCCCTCACGGTCGCGCGGACGCGACATCGTGGGACGGTTCAAACACAAACTGGTGAGGAGTAAATCGTGCTTTGATCACGTGGTCAATGAATGCCGTGACGTCGCGGGTCACGAGCGGGTGAAGCTTTCGTGCGTCCGAGGCACGGGGTCACGCCGCAGCGCGCCGTTCACCGCCTCAATCGAGCGGGATCACGTCCACCGCCTGCGCGCTTTGCTGACCGCCCGCCCCGCGCATCGCGCCGCGCAAAGGCGGCACGTCGTCATAGTCGCGGCCATAGCCGACGGTGATGTAATCCTCGCCCGCATATTGATCGTTCGTGGGGTCGAATTCGATCCAACCGGTCTCCGCCCCCGCCCATGCGCGCACCCAGGCATGCATCGCATCCGCGCCTTCCAGACGCGGTTGGCCGGGCGGCGGATAGGTTCGCAGGAAGCCCGAGACGTAGCCCGCAGGGATGCCCACCCCGCGCAGGCAGGAGATCATGATATGGCTGAAATCCTGGCAGACGCCGTGGCGGTTCGCGAATGCCTCCGCCGCGGGCGTGTTCACATCGGTCGCGCCCGCATCGAAGCGCATCTCCCGGTGCAGCGCACGCCCCAATGCCTCGATCGCGCCGCGCGCGGTCTGGCCCGGCTGCAACTGCGCCCGGGCGAACTCGGTCATCGCCTTCGTCGGCGAGGCGCGGCGCGAGGGCGCGAGGAAGTGATGCGGCGCTTCGGGCGCGAGGCTGCGAAATTGCGCGATCTCCTGCGCCAGTTCCTCGCGCGGCGACGACAGGTCCAGCCCCGGCTCCGCCAGCCCGCGCTCAATCCTGGCGTTCAGCGTCACTCCGATCTCGGCGACCGGCGCGTGCCAGACCGCCGAGGTCATGCCATTGCCGAAGAAATCGCGCGACTCGTGACGCTCGTCGGGCGGAGGATCGAAGCTGAGCACCCGCGATGTGACGGTTTGCAGCCCCGCGATGTCCGAGGGCAGCACCCGCAGCAGGGTCCGCGCATGATCCGATGGCGCGTTATACCTGTAGGTCAACTTCAGCTTCACCTCGTAACGCATCGGATTACCTCAGATATTTCTGCGACACGAGATCGGAGAGCCGGAACAGGTCCGACCGGATCTGCTGTAACATCTGCAGCGTGACCTCCTCGGGCTCGATCACCGAGAGCTGGGTGCGCAGCGGCATGAGCGCGCGCAGCAGATCGCCCGGACGCCCGGCGACCTCCGCACCGGGGAGTTCATCAAGAAGCGCTTTCAAACCGTTGATATGGAAAAGAATTGCGCGCGGATTGGCGGCGTCGAGCACCAGCAGGTCCAGCACCGTCTCCAAGTTGGTGCGCACCCGGTAGCGGCGCTGGTGGGTGATGACGCTGTCGGCGACCTCCACCGCCAGATCGAGCGCTCCTTCCGGTGCGTCCTCGGCGGTGAAACGGATCAGCAGCGCGGCCAGCCCGTCGGCGCGCTCCAGCGCCCGCCCGATCGACAGGAAGCGCCAGCCCTCGAAACGATACATGTTCTCGTGCACGAGCCCGGAGAACCCCGTGATCTTGCGCAAAAGCACCCCCATCGCGCGGGCCGCATCGTCGCCGGGGCGCGCGGTATTCACCATCTCCCGGGCGGTCTTCGACAGATCCTTCAGCGCGAGCCAGCCATCGGTCGAGAACCGGTCGCGTACTTTCGACGCGCAGGCCTGCGCCGCATCGAGTCGCTGCAACAGTGCGTCAGGCACGGGCTGGGAAATGTCGAAGCCATGCGCTCCGAGAAATTGCGCAAGCCGTGCCAGCCGCGGGTCTTCCGGGCTGCCTGTCGCGGCGAGGCGCAGGTGATAGGCGCGGATCACCCGGATCGAGTCTTCGCAGCGCTCGATATAGCGGCCGAGCCAGTACAGGTTGTCGGCGGCGCGCGCAGGCAGCGTGCCGGGGATCTTGCGCCGGAAGGTGCCAGTCTGGCGCGGCGCGATGCTCGCCGAGGGCACCGGCTTGTCCGAGACGATCCAGACATCGGCCACCGCGCCGCCTTGCTGCATCGAGAGTGCGGTCGCATCGCCTTCTGGCCCGATCCGGGCATAGCCGCCCTTCATGAACTGCCAGCCCTGCGGCGTGCGCGCCGCAAATACGCGGACCGTCATCGGACAGGGCCGGATCGCGCCGCCGCCCTGCCCGTCGTCATGCCATGCGGGCGTCGTCGACAGCGTCACCGCCTCCTGCCCCACGAGCTGGCCGCCCTCGGCCTCCAGCCAGTCCGCGATCGGCGCCTCCGCCCCCGAACGGAACTGCCCGCCCAGCGCGGTCGCGGCATCCAGATCGAACGGGAGATCCACCGCCATCGCGGGGCCGATCATCATGTTGGCCGCATTGGCGCGGACATGGGCGCGCTCTGACGCGCCGCCGCACCACCATGTCGCGATATTGGGCATGGCGAGCGGCTGACCGGTCAGCACCCGCGAGATCTTCGGCAGGAAAGCCATCAGCGCGCGGGTTTCCAGCACCCCTGCGCCCAGCGCATTGACCATCGCCAGATTGCCTTCGCGCACCGCCTCCATCAGGCCGGGCGTGCCGATCTGCGTGGCGGGATCGAACTCCAGCGGATCGACGAAGCTCGCATCCATCCGCCGCCAGAGGGCACCCAGCGGCTGTGGCCCCTCGATCGTGCGGACCATCGCCTCGCCGTTCTGGACCAAGAGATCCTCGCCTTCGAGAAGCGAAAGACCGAGGTAGCGCGCGATATAGGTGTGCTCATAGTAGCTGTCATTGGCCGGGCCCGGCGTCAGGATCGCGGCGCGGCGCATATCTCCCTCGCCCCGCCCCGCCAGCGTCTCCAGCGCGGCGCGGAAATCGCCGAAGAAGGTGGCGAGCTTGTGGATATGATCGCGCGGGAAGCTCTCGGGGAAGATGCGCCCCGTGGCCATCCGGTTCTCCAGCGCGAAACCTGCCCCCGAGGGCGCCTGCGTCCGATCCCCCAGCACGAACCACGACCCGTCCGGCGAGCGCCCGATCTCGAAGGCGAGGAAATGCAGGTAGTTCCCCCCCTTGGGCTGCACCCCCACCATCGGGCGCATCCAGTGCTTATTGCCCGCGATGAGTTCCGGCGGCAGGTGTCCGTTGGAGACCAGCGTGCCAGGCCCGTAGAGATCGGCCATCACCGCCTCGAGCAGATCGGCGCGCTGTGCCAGCCCCTCGCAGATACTCGACCATTCGCTTTCATGCAGCACGACGGGAATATGGCTAAGCGGCCATTCGCGTTCGGCCAGAACGTCGTTGGAATATTGCCGGTAATAGACGCCCGCGTCGCGCAGATATTGATTGCCGCGCTCGAACCGCTGGGGGATTTCCCCCGGTTCGAGCTGCAGGAACTTCTCCACGAAGGGCCGCCAGACCCGCCGCATCGCACCGGAGCGTTCGAACAGCTCGTCGGCCACGCCGGGCACAGGCGCATAGCCCGCCAGAAGTGGGTGCTGTTCGAGCGGGCTCGCAGCGTCGGGCGTATCGGGGCTTTGCATAGGGTCTCCGTTAGGCTCGGATCAACTCAGCCCGACAGGACGTCGCAGGTCAAGCGTCAGGGGAAACTCCGGATGCGGGGTCTCCGGTTCCGGACGATATGCGCCCGGCGTGTGACCGTGCCCCTCGAAGCGCGCCAATCGGCGGGCTTCCGCCTCGTTGCCGTTCACCGGGAAGGTATCGTAGTTGCGCCCCCCCGGATGGGCCACGTGGTAGACGCAGCCCCCGATCGCCCTGCCCGTCCAGTCGTCATAGATGTCGAAGGTCAGCGGCGCATTGACCGGCAGCATCGGATGCAGCGCCTCTGCAGGTTGCCATGCCTTGAACCGTACCCCGGCGACCGAGACCCCGCTCTCCTGCGTCCGCGCCAGCGGCACGGGGCGACGGTTGCACATCACCCTGTAGCGGTCCTGATGGAGCGAAGTCATTTTCACCTGCAGACGCTCCACCGAGCTGTCGGTATAGCGAACCGTACCGCCAATGGCGCCGGTCTCCCCCAACACATGCCACGGCTCCAGCGCCTGACGGATCTCGAGATGCACGCCTTCCGCCTCGATCTGACCGCAGAAGGGGAAACGGAACTCCGATTGCGCTTCGAACCATTGCGGATCGAGATCGAAACCGTGGCGGCGCAGATCGGCGAGAAGATCGGTGAAATCCTCCCACAGGTAATGCGGCAGCATGAAGCGGTCATGCAGCACCGTCCCCCAGCGCACCGGACGCCCCTCTACCGGTGCATTCCAGCACCGCGCGATGATGGCCCGCAACAGAAGCTGCTGGGCCAGCGACATGCGCGGGTCCGGCGGCATCTCGAAGCCGCGGAACTCGACGAGGCCAAGGCGCCCCGTGGGCCCGTCGGGCGAGAACATCTTGTCGATGCAGATCTCGGCGCGGTGCGTGTTCCCGGTGACGTCGGTCAGCATGTTGCGCAGCAGCCGGTCCACCAGCCAAGGCGGCGGGACGTTGCCTGCCTCGGGCGGATGGATCTGGCTCAGCGCGATTTCCAACTCGTAGAGCGTATCGTGCCGCGCCTCGTCAATCCGGGGCGCCTGCGAGGTTGGGCCGATGAAGAGGCCCGAGAACAGGTAGGACAGCGACGGGTGCCGCTGCCAGATCAGGATCAGCGACTTCAGCAGATCGGGGCGACGCAGGAAGGGGCTGTCGAGCAGCGTCTCCCCGCCGACAACCACATGGTTGCCGCCCCCCGTGCCGGTATGGCGCCCGTCGATCATGAACTTGTCGGCCCCCAGCCGGGACTGGCGGGCCTCCTCATAGATCGCCTCGGTGGTGGCGACGCAGTCCTCCCAGCTATGAGCGGGATGGATATTCACCTCGATCACCCCGGGATCGGGCGCGACCCGGATCACGTTGAGGCGCGGGTCATGCGGCGGGGCGTAGCCTTCGATATGGATCGGCAGCCCCATGGCCTTGGCGCTTTCCTCGGCGGCGGCGATCAGTTCGAGATAATCCTCCAGATCCTCGGTCGGCGGCATGAAGACGCACAGCCGCCCGTCGCGCGGCTCGACCGAGATCGCGGTGCGCACGACGCCGTCGATCGTATCCAGATCCTGCTCCACGATGGTCTGGCCCGGCTCGGCCGATTGCGCCTCGGAGACGGGCTGGCTGTGTTCCTCGGTGGGCTTGTCGACCAACCCCTTCGCGACGGCCTTCTCCATCTCGGCATGGAAATCGGGCAAATCGCCTTTGGGCAGCGAGGTATCGGTGACGTAGTGATAGGGATATTGCGCGGGCGGCACATAGGGCAGCGCGCCCAGCGGCAGACGGAACCCGGCAGGGCTGTCCCCGGGGATCAGGAACAGCTTGCCGCGCCGGGTCTTCCACTTCTCCGAGCGCCAGCGATGGCCGGGCTGCGCCTTGGCCTGCCAGCGCTGCACCGGCAGGATGTAGCCCGTGGGCGTCTCCAGCCCGCGATTGAAGACCCGGGCGAAACGGGCGCGATCCTCGGGGTTCTTCAGCTTGCTGTCTTCGGGCGTGACGTTCTCTGGCAGGTTGCCTTCCTTGAGCATCCATTCAGCCGGGTCTTCATAGGCGGGCTGCGCGTGATCGGGCTCGATCCCCAAATGCTCCGCGATGCCGCGCATCAGCGTGCCGGCCTCCTCCGGGCCCGCGCCGGTCTTGTCGCCCTCCTTGGCGATCAGATCTTCGTCGCGCCAGATCGGCTTGCCGTCGCGCCGCCAGTAGAGCGAGAAGGTCCAGCGCGGCAGGCTTTCACCGGGATACCATTTACCCTGCCCGTAATGCAGAAAGCCCCCCGGCGCGAAGCGGTCGCGCAGCCGCCGGATCAGCTCATCGGCCAGCGCGCGTTTTTGCGGGCCCACGGCGGCGGTGTTCCACTCGTCGCTCTCGAAATCGTCGATGGAGACGAAGGTCGGCTCTCCCCCCATCGTCAGGCGCACATCGCCCGCCTTCAGGCTTTCATCCACCTTGCGTCCCAGCGCATTGAGCCGCTTCCATGCCTCGTCGGAGAACGGCTTGGTGATGCGAGGATGTTCGGCCACCCGGTCCACCGTCATGTCGAAGGCGAAACTCACCTCCGGGCTGCCGACCGAGGAAAAGCCCCCCGAGATCGGGGCGGCGTTGCGGAAATGCGGAGTGGCGGCCAGCGGGATATGGCTCTCCCCGGTCAGAAGGCCCGATGTCGGGTCAAGCCCGATCCAGCCCGCGCCGGGGATGAACACTTCGCACCACGCGTGCAGGTCGGTGAAGTCGTGATCGGTGCCAGACGGCCCGTCGAGCGCCTCCAGATCGGGCTTCAGCTGGATCAGGTAGCCCGACACGAACCGCGCCGCGAACCCCAGATGCCGCAGCACCTGAACCAGTAGCCACGAGCTGTCCCGGCACGAGCCCGAGCATTTCTCCAAGGTCTCCTCTGGCGTCTGCACGCCGGGATCCATGCGGATCGTGTAATCGACGACCTTCGAGATATGCGCATTGAGCGCGACGAGGAAATTGACCGTCCCTTTGATCGTGTAGTCGATCTCGCCGATGAACTGCGCCAGACGCGGGCCCTCCGGCTCGGGCGTGCGGTAGATCGACAGATCGTCGCGCAGCTCCTCGGGATAGTCGAAGGGCCATTCCTCGGCATATTCCTCGGTGAAGAAGTCGAACGGGTTGTAGACGGTCATATCCGCCGTGAGGTCCACTTCGATCTTCAGCTCGGTCACCGGCTCGGGAAAGACGAAGCGCGCAAGCCAGTTGCCATAGGGGTCCTGCTGGTGATTCACGAAATGCCCGCCGGGCGAGACCTTGAGCGAATGCGAGATCACCCGGGTCCGCGAATGCGGCGCAGGCCGCAGGCGGATGATCTGCGGGCCGAGCGTCACCGGGCGGTCATATTGGTAATGGGTCAAGTGATAGATGCTGGCATGGATCGCCATAAGTCTCGCTCCCGCAATAGGATGTCGCGTTTCTTCACGATGACGGAGCGAGGCCATCGGTGAAAGGAACAATTTCGAAAAATACGCCCTGCCCCTGCTTATTGCGAAATCGAACGCCCAATAATGAGGCACGAAGCGCGCCGGCAAATTATTTCCGATTATTTCACTCAGGCATTGACGCCTTCGTGAACCGCCGTTACCTCTTCGCTCACGAAAACGCGAATGGAGACTTCAATGACCCGGACCCTCGCCCTCGCCCTGATGGGCACGGCCCTCGCCACGCCGACGCTTGCGGATGTGAACATCTACTCCCACCGCCAGCCTGAATTGATCCAGCCCGTGCTCGACGCCTTCACCGAAGAGACCGGGATCGCGGTGAACATCGCCTATGTCGAGAAAGGCATGGTCGAGCGTCTCAAAGCCGAGGGCGACCGCTCCCCCGCCGATTTGGTTCTGACCGTCGATATCGCGCGGCTGAGCGAAGTGGTGAATGCGGATGTGACGCAGGCGGTCGAGGACCCGGCGCTGCAAGACGCGATCCCCGCCGAATTCCGCGATCCGGAGAACCACTGGTTCGGCCTGACCTCGCGGGCGCGCATCGTCTATGCCTCGAAAGAGCGCGTGGCCGATGGCGAGGTGACGACCTATGAAGACCTCGCCTCCGAGAAATGGAAGGGCCGCATCTGCACTCGCTCCTTCACCTCGGATTACAACGTCGCGCTGACCTCCGCCTATCTCGCCCATCACGGCGAAGAGGCGACCAAGGAATGGCTCGAAGGGCTGAAAGCGAACCTCGCCAAGACGCCCGAGGGCAATGACCGCAGCCAGGTGAAATCGATCTGGGCGGGCGAATGCGACATTTCGCTGGGCAATACCTATTACATGGGCCAGATGCTCGCCGATCCCGAGCAGGCGCAATGGGCCAATTCCGTGCGCATCACCTTCCCGGTCTTCGAGGAAGGCGGTACCCATATGAACGTCTCGGGCATGGCGATGACCAAATCCGCGCCGAACCGCGAGGACGCGCTCAAGCTGATGGAATTCCTCGTCTCGGATGAGGCGCAGGAAATCTACGCCCAGACCAACCACGAATTCCCGATCAAGCCGGGGGTGGCGCGGTCCGAGCTGGTGCAAAGCTGGGGCGAGTTCACGCCCGACACGCTGGACCTCGCGAAGCTGGCAGAACTGCGCCCGACCGCGCTGAAGCTGATCGACGAGGTCGATCTCGACGGCTGATCGCAGGCGTGCCTCCGAAAAGAGAAAGCGGCGTCCAGAAGGCGCCGCTTTTTTCATTCTCGCAAAGGAGCGAACCGAACCGTTTACTGGGCGGCGATCTGCAACGCTTCGTCGGGGCCGATGCGCACGCCGTCGATGGCAGCCATCTGCTCCAGATCCTGCTCGTAGCGGCGCTGCAGCGAGACCCGGTCGAGCGCGTCGAACTCCGCAATCGGCGTGCCCTGCGGCTGATGCTCGTGGAACCGCGCCAGACGGCGTTTCTGCTTCGGCCCGATCACGACGCCCGAATGATGCAGACGCTGCATCATCGCAATCACCGTATCGGAATGGTTGGGTTCGGCATCGGGCGCGGGCTCGAGCGACGCGCCCGGCACCAGCGCCGCCAGCGCCTCGCCGATCTGCGAGCCATGCGGCAAGACGATGATCTCGCGGGGATCGAGCCCCGCCTTCAGATCACGCACCACGTCGACCCAGCGACGCGGGCGCGCCATCAGGCGCGGCGTCAGCTCGGCGAAAGGCTTGAGCGGGCGGCGGGCGGCGAGGTCACGCCAGAGCGCCGGGTAATAGTCTTCGTAGCTCGGCGCGTAGAGCACCACGCGACCGACCGTCCCGGCCAGCGCTGCGCGAAACCGCTCGGCCCGTTCCTGGGCTCGGGCGAAGAGGTGATAGAGCCCCGCCGCCGCATCGCCGATCAATTGCGAATCAAGATGGACACGGCCACTGGCTGCTGCACCGATCACGGCCTGCCCATAGCCTGCGCGGGCCAGAGCGTCCTGTCCGCAGCCAAGCGTGCGGGCCATCCGGCCACTCATCCCCCCCGAAGCGGGCGCTGCAATGAAAACGTGATGCTGGTTCATGTCTGGGTGTCCTTCCCTGCAGCAATTTGTCTAAAGACCGAATGTGGCCAAATGTGGCCGGTGGCTGGAAAGCTTCGGGGCGAACACACGCATAGGTATTGTTGATTTGGTGCGCCTCACCGTCATCCGCCCCCATATCTGGACATCGCCGCGCCGCCGCGCCAAGGTCGCGCGGAACCCACGAAGGAGGCGAACATGGCGCGCAAGATCATCATCGACACCGATCCCGGACAGGATGACGCGGTGGCGATCCTGCTGGCTCTGGCCAGCCCCGAGCTGGAAGTCCTGGGCATCACCTGCGTCGCCGGAAACGTGCCGCTGCCGCTGACATCCAAGAACGCGCGCGTGGTGTGCGAACTTGCCGGACGCACGGATGTGCCGGTCTATGCGGGCTGCGACCGGCCGCTCGCGCGCGAACTGGTGACCGCGGAATACGTCCACGGCAAGACCGGGCTCGACGGGATCGAACTGCCCGAACCGCAGATGCCGCTGCAGGACCAGCACGCGGTCGACTTCCTGATCGAGACCCTGCGCGACCATCCCGCCGGCAGCGTGACGCTCTGCCCGCTGGGCCCACTCACCAATATCGCGACCGCCTTGCGCCGCGCCCCCGATATCGCCGAGAAGATCGCCGAGATCGTGCTGATGGGCGGCGCCTATTTCGAGGTGGGCAACACGACGCCCGCCGCCGAATTCAACATTCATGTCGACCCGCAGGCGGCCGAGATCGTTTTCAAATCCGGCGTGCCTCTGGTGGTGATGCCGCTCGACGTGACGCATAAGGCGCTCACCACCCGCGCCCGCGTCGAGGCGTTCCGCAATCTCGGCACCCGCGTCGGCCATGCGGTCGCCAGCTGGACCGATTTCTTCGAGCGCTTCGACATGGCGAAATACGGCTCCGAGGGCGCGCCGCTGCACGACCCATGCGTGATCGCCTATCTGCTCAAGCCCGACCTGTTCACAGGGCGGCATATCAATGTCGAGATCGAAACCACGTCGGAGCTGACCATGGGCATGACGGTCGCCGACTGGTGGCGCGTGACCGACCGGGCGCCGAATGCGATGTTCATGGGCGATCTGGATGCGGAAGGGTTCTACACGCTCCTGACCGAGCGCATCGCGCGGCTGTGACAGCTGGGAGGGGCGTTGCCCCCGCGCTGACGGCCCTTCGCTTGCGCTTCGGGCGTTCGCCGGGGCGTCCTTCCACTGGAAGGCCGCTGATCCCGCCTCACCCCCCGGGATATTTGGGCCAAGCCGAAAGCGACTGCCTGCGCATGAGAAAGGGGGCCGAAGCCCCCTTGCCCGTCTTACTTGTCTTCCACCGTCGCCTTGACGATGTAATCGGGATCCTCGACCACGCCGTTGCGCGCCGCGTCGCCCTTCTTGATCTTGTCGACCACATCCATGCCGCTCACGACATGACCCACGACGGTATATTGACCGTCGAGATGGGGCGCGGGGGCGAACATGATGAAGAACTGCGAATTCGCCGAGTTCGGATCGGCGGAGCGGGCCATGCCCACGATGCCCCGCTGGAAGGAGATGTTCGAGAATTCTGCCGGAAGGTCGGGCAGATCGGAGCCGCCCATCCCGGCCATCGAGGTATCTCCGCCCTTCTTGCCGAATTGCACATCGCCCGTCTGGGCCATGAAGCCGTCGATCACGCGGTGGAAGACGACATCGTCGTATTTGCCTTCCTTGGCGAGCTTCATCAGGCGTTCGGCGGCTTTCGGGGCCTTGTCGGTGAGCAGGTCGATCACGACCTTGCCCTCGGTCTGACCGCCGATCTGCAGCACGAGCTTCGGCCCGCCGGTATCCGGCACGCCAGAGCTGTCTTGCGCGAAGGCGGCGGGCGCCGAGACGACGAGACTCGCGGCGGCGGCGAGGACGGTGCGGCGCAGGATATTACGCATCGGCGGCCACCTTCACCGAGATCATCCGGTCGGGGTTCGCCGGCGGCTCGCCGCGCGCGATCTTGTCGACATGCTCCATCCCCGAAATCACGCGGCCATAGACCGTGTATTGACCGTTCAGGAAGTGGTTGTCCTTGAAGTTGATGAAGAACTGCGAATTGGCCGAGTTCGGGTTCTGCGAGCGCGCAGCGCCCAGCGTCCCGCGATCATGCGGCAGCTTCGAGAATTCCGCCGGAAGGTCGGGATATTGCGACCCGCCCGTGCCCGCACGGCCCGGATTGTAGTCCTTTTCCATATTGGCGTTCGCGACATCGCCGGTCTGGGCCATGAAGCCCTCGATCACGCGGTGGAAGGCCACGTTGTCATAGGCGCCGTCGCGGGCGAGCTGCTTCATGCGCTCGGCATGTTTCGGGGCGACGTCGCTGAGCAGCTCGATCACGACCGGCCCGTCCTTGAGCTCGATGATGATCGTGTTCTCGGGATCCTTGATATCGGCCATTGGGTCCTCCGTTGAAATTTGGGCCGACCATAGGAGCGAGGCCCTTGCGCGGCAAGGACAAAGCGCCGCAGTTCGGTCCGCCGTGTTGACGCGACCCATCGCCGCAGGCAAGAAGAACGCAAGCCGCGGGAGCGGGCCACATTCGCGATGGCCCCCTGCGCAGATTGGGAGAGTGATATCATGGCTTGGAAAACCCTCGACGAGGTCGATCTGGACGGCAAGGTCGTGCTGGTGCGCGTGGATATCAACGTGCCCGTGGAGAACGGAAAAGTGACCGACGCGACGCGGATCGAGAAGATCGTGCCGACCGTGCAGGACATCATGTCGAAGGGCGGCAAGCCGGTGCTGCTGGCGCATTTCGGGCGCCCCAAGGGGCAGGTCGTGCCGGAGATGAGCCTCGAGCCGCTGGTGCCCGCGCTGGAGAAGGCGTTCGGCTTTCCGGTGAAATTCGCAAAGGACTGCATCGGCGGCCCTGCGAAGGAAGCCGTGGGCGCGCTGCAGAAGGGCGAGGTTCTGCTGCTGGAGAACACCCGTTTCCACGCCGGCGAAGAGAAGAACGACCCCATGCTGGCCGCCGAGATGGGCGCGCTTGGCGAGGTCTATGTCAACGACGCCTTCTCGGCCGCGCACCGGGCGCACGCATCGACCGAAGGCATCGCGAAGATCCTGCCTGCCGCGGCCGGTCGCCTGATGGAGGCCGAGCTGAAAGCCCTCGAGGCGGCGCTTGGCGATCCCGAGCGTCCGGTGACGGCAGTCGTGGGCGGGGCGAAGGTCTCGACCAAGCTCGACCTGCTCGGAAATCTGGTGGCGAAGGTCGATCACCTGATCATCGGCGGCGGCATGGCGAACACCTTCCTCGTGGCGCAAGGCATCGACGTCGGCAAATCGCTGGCCGAGCGCGACATGGCCGACACGGCGAAGGAGATCATGGAGAAGGCCAAGGCTGCGGGCTGCAAGATCCACCTGCCCGTCGACGTGGTCGTGGCGCGCGAGTTCAAGGCGGGGGCCGAGAACGAGACCGTGGCCAACGACGCCTGCCCCGCGGATGCGATGATCCTCGATGCCGGACCGAAATCGGTCGAGGAAATCAGTAAGGTCTTCGAGAACTCGCGCACGCTGATCTGGAACGGCCCGCTTGGCGCCTTCGAGATCGCACCCTTCGATGCGGCGACCAATGCGGCGGCGGCGAAAGCGGCCGAACTGACGCGCGAGGAGAAGCTGATCTCGGTCGCGGGCGGCGGCGACACGGTGGCCGCGCTCAACAAGGCCGGTGCGGCGAAGGATTTCTCCTATATCTCTACCGCTGGCGGTGCCTTCCTCGAATGGATGGAAGGCAAGGTCCTGCCCGGAGTGGCGGCGCTCGACCAGCAAAGCTGAGCCGCGCGCCCTGAAAACGGGCGGGAGACAGGAAAGAGCAAACGGATCGGGCCGGGGCTGCGAAAGCACCCCGGCCTTGTCTTTTCGCGCAGCGTTTCAAGGCGCGCGAGGGCGGGGCCGGCGAGGACACGCCAAAATGCGCGCCGTTTCGATATGTTAGCGTCACCAGCGTTGCATCGCCCCGGCGCGGAAACTATCCCTTCAGACGACCCTATATCCCGCAGGAGGAATTCCCATGTCCAACGCCAAGCAGACCGAGCAGATGCGCGAGGGCAACGGCTTCATCGCGGCCCTCGACCAGTCGGGCGGCTCCACCCCCAAGGCGCTGCGGCTCTACGGCATCGAGGAAGATGCCTATAACAGCGAAGACGAGATGTTCGACCTGATCCACCAGATGCGCTCGCGGATCATCAAATCCCCCGCCTTCACCGGCGAGAAAGTGGTGGGCGCGATCCTGTTCGAGCAGACGATGGATCGTGACATCGACGGCACCCCCACCGCCACCTATCTTTGGGAAAAGCGCGGCGTGGTGCCCTTCCTGAAGATCGACAAGGGCCTCGAGGCCGAGGAGCACGGCGTGCAGCTGATGAAGCCGATCCCGAACCTCGACGCTCTGCTGGAGCGTGCCGTGAAGGCGGGCATCTTCGGCACCAAGGAGCGCTCGGTGATCTCCGCGGCCAATGTCGGTGGCATCAAGGCGATCGTCGATCAGCAGTTCGAGCTGGGCATGCAGGTTCTCAGCCACGACCTCGTGCCGATCCTCGAGCCGGAAGTGACGATCTCGATCTCCGACAAGGACGAGGCCGAGCAGATGCTGCTGGCCGAGATCCTGAGCCATCTCGACGCAGTGCCCGAGGGCAAGCAGGTGATGCTGAAGCTCTCGCTGCCGACCGAGCCGAACCGCTACAAGCCGCTGGTAGACCACCCGAAGGTGCTGAAGGTCGTGGCGCTCTCGGGCGGCTATTCGCGCGACGAGGCGAACGAGAAGCTGGCCAAGAACACCGGCATGATCGCGTCCTTCTCGCGCGCGCTGACCGAGGGCCTCTCGGCCCAGCAGTCGGACGAGGAATTCAACGCGATGCTGGAAGATGCGATCACCTCGATCCATGCGGCGTCTGTGGCCGGGTAAGATCGGTTACCGATCAGGGGGCGCTGCCCGATTCATAGCTGCCGGTTGGACACCTCCGACGCCGTGTCGGAATGGAGGCAACGGCATGCGCATACCCGCTGCCGCGCCGATGGGATCGGTGGGCAGACGATGAACGCTGAGAGGGCGCGGAACCTACCGCGCCCTCTTTTTCTTGTTGCCAGACCTAAGGCGCGGCAGCCCCTTTTCATGCTCGGCGAGCCTCCACGCGGAGCCCGCGCAAAGCGGGTCTGTCGGGTCTCTTGCGGCGCGTTCGCCTTGGGGTTCGCACCGGTGAAACAGCGCAGGGCGCTGGCGTGGTCGCCGCCGCCACGCATATCCACTCCCCTTGCACCGCGATTCCGCGCGGTTTCGTTTCTCCGATCGAGACGGCGGCAAATTCAGCGGCGTTTTTAGGGAAGCCTTAAGGCGGCGTTGCTATGCCTCGTGTGACCGCTTTGTTCCCGGCCCAAGAAACACGAGGTCTCGTTCATGCAACCGACTCCCGATGCCTCCGGCTCGACGTTACGGGGCTGGCGCCCCCGCAACTTCCCCGATTGCGCCGCGATCTCGGTCGCGAGGCTCCGGTCATCTCTTTCCGCGCGCGCTTTCCGAGACGCCTTCGAATTCCGACTGAGGTTTCAATAGATGACACGCAGTATTCTGGTGGTCGACGACTCCCTGTCGGTCCGACAAATGATCGCCACGACCTTGAAGAGCGCTGGCTACGACGTGGCCACTGCGGTGGACGGGCAGGACGCGCTGGACATCAGCCGGACCCGTAGCTTCGATGCGGTCATCACGGACCAGAACATGCCCCGGCTCGACGGGCTGGGGTTCTGCCAGGCATTCCGGGCACGCCCCGCCAACCTCGGCGTGCCAATCGTCTTCCTGTCGACCGAAACCGCAGCCGCGATCAAGGACAAGGCCCGCGCGGCGGGAGCCATCGGCTGGATGGTGAAACCGTTCGACCAGCAGAAACTCCTTTCGGTAATCGGCAAGGTGGTGGGGACATGATGGACGAAGACTCTCTCGACACCTTCCGCGCGGAGGCCGAGAGCCTCGTGGAAAGCCTGGAGCAGCAGTTGCTGGCCTTGCAGGACGCCCCGGGGGACCGTGGGCTGATCGACGGGGTTTTCCGCGACCTGCATACTCTCAAGGGATCCGGCGCGATGTTCGGGCGCACCGACATCGCCGGTTTCCTGCATGACTTCGAGACGGCATTCGTTGCCGTACGTGAGGGGACGGTGCCGGTGGACGAAGACCTGATCACGATCAGTCTCGCGGCGCGTGATCACGTCGCTGGCCTGCTATCCGGGGCTGCGCGCGATGACGGCAACGCCATCCTCAAGCGGCTCGCCGACCATCTCACCTCCGACGCTCCGCCGGCCGCGCCCGGCAGGCACCTGCGTTTTTTCCTGCCACCGGACACGCCAACGCTGGGCGGCCGACCAGAACTGGTACTGGAGGAATTGCAACACCTTGGCGCGGCGCAGATCCTTGCCTTGACCGACGAGATTCCGCCCCTCGATGCGCTGGACCCGCTGCAGCTCTACCTCGGATGGGAGGCGTGGATCGACTCAACCGCGACCGAGGACGATATCCGCGGCGTCTTCCTGTTCCACGAGAACGGCCTCCGCCTCGAACTCGAGTCGTCGGAACCGGCGGACCCCCTGCCCCCGCAACGCGCGAGCCAGGAATCTGCGGCTCCGGAACAGGAACCCGCAACCGATCCTGCGCCGGCCCGGCCCGCGGAGGGGGCAAGCCGCGGCTCCGGTGCGCTCATGCGGGTGCCGGCCGAGCGCCTCAACGACATGATGGACCGTGTCGGGGAACTGGTGATCGCAGAGGCCCGGCTGATCGAACTGGCCTCACAGTCCGGCGACCCCGGGCTGATCGCGGTGGCCGAAGACATTCAGCGCCTGACCACGGCGATGCGCGACACGACGATGTCGATCCGCATGACCCCGATCGGCGCGATCACGGGACGCTTCCGCCGGCTGGTCCATGATCTGACCGGCAGTCTGGGAAAGTCGCTCACTTTCACGGTCGAGGGCGAGGAGACCGAGCTGGACAAGACAGTTGTCGAGCGGTTGACGGACCCGCTCATGCATATCATCCGCAACGCCGCCGACCACGGCCTGGAGGATGCGGCGACCCGGCGCGCGATGGGTAAGCCCGAGACCGGAGAAATCCGGTTGAAGGCCCGCTACTCCGGGGCCGAGGTGCTGATCTCGCTTGGCGACGACGGACGCGGTCTCGACCGTGCCGCGATCCGCGACCGGGCCGTGGAGCGCGGGCTGATCGCCGAAACCGCCGAGCTGAGCGACGAGGCGCTCTTCCAACTCATCTTCGTTCCGGGCTTCTCGACAGCGGCCACGGTGACTGAGCTGTCGGGGCGCGGAGTCGGCATGGACGTGGTGCGGCGCACGATCGAGGCGCTGCGCGGGACGCTCGAGGTCACGAGCGAACCCGGCCACGGCACGACGGTTACCCTGCGCCTGCCGCTGACCCTCGCCATCGTCGACGGTCTGCTGATCGAGGTGGCGAACGAACGTTTCGTGATCCCGCTGGCCGCAGTCGATGAGATCGTCGAGCTTCCCGCCGAGATGGCCATGCCCGACAGCGGCAACGCATTTCTCGACATTCGCGACAGCCTGGTGCCCTTCCTGCGCCTGCGCCATCTGCTGGACAGTCCGGGCGCCCCCGGCCCGCATCAGAAGGTGATCGTCGTGACCAGCAGCGATGGCCGCGTCGGACTGGTGGTGGACCGCATCATCGGCACCAATCAGACCGTCATCAAGCAGCTCTCGCCGCTGCATGCCGGGCTCAAGGCATTCTCCGGCGCGACGATCCTGGGCGACGGCGCGGTGGCGCTGATCCTCGACGTCCCGCAACTGGTCGCGCGCGGCCATAGCGAGGCCGAAACCGGTCAGGAGGCGGCATGACCCTGAACAGCGACCCCCGCGCGCTTGACGGTGATCTCGTCACCTTTCACCTCGCCGGTGAAACACTGGCGGTCCCGACAGCGCAGCTGCGCGAGGTACTCGAACCGGGCGCCATGACCCGCGTGCCCGGTGCGCCCAATTTCGTCGCCGGGTTGATCAACGTTCGCGGCGCCGTGGTGCCGCTCGCCGACCTGCGGGTTCCGCTGAGAATGCCGCGCGCCACCGGGGGGATCGCGGCCCGTGTTCTGGTCCTCGATCTCGATCTCGAAGACCAGCGCAGCATTGTCGGCATCCTCGCCGACAGCGTGCATGAGGTCACGCGCATCCCGCCCGAATCCATCGAACGCATACCTCCGGTCGGCAGCCGCTGGCCGCCCCGCTACGTCGCCGCCGTCGGACGCTGGTCCGGCCGCTTCGTCACGATACCCGACCTCTCGACGATCTTCGGCGATTTTCTCATCGGGCGAACCGCCCAACCAGAAAGGCCCGGCGCAACGTCCGCGGGGTCCACACCGCAACCGGAGCATGCCTGATGCGATTTACCTTGAAACTCAAACTGGCCGCCACATTCATTCTTCTGATTGCCCTCGCTGGCACTGGCCTCGCATTCGCGATCCGCGATCTCGGACGCCTCAACGATCGTTTGGGCGAGCTGGTCAACAACTCCGCGCGCAGGATCGAATTGTCCCAGCAACTGAATGCCGAGCAGTTGCGCATCCAGCGCAACGTGCGGGAATATCTGCTGAGCGAACGCGCTTCCATGCGGACCGAATTACGCAGCGAACTCGCGGCCGGGCGAAAGGCCCATGACGCGTTGGTCACCGACCTGCTTGCCCTGGCAACACCCGAGGGAAAGGCGGAAATCGCCACCTATACCGACATCAACGCCAAGCTGCGCGACATCAACAATCGCGCGATGGTCATGGCCGACAACGACGGGGCTTTGTCGGCCTACCGGCTCGTGTCGAGCGATGGACAAGCCCAGTGGACCGAAATGCAGACAAGCCTCGACGCAATTCTGGCTTCCAACCATGCCATCATGGCCGAGGCGATCCGGAACACCGATGCGCTCTACGCCAAAGCGCGACAGACCGTGATCGGGTTGATGATCGCCGCCGTGGTGCTCGGCGCCCTGACAGCCACGTGGATCGTGATGACGATCTCGCGCGGGCTGAATCGCTCGATCGAACTGGCGCGCCGCGTCTCGGAGGGCGATCTGACGCAAACGGCCACGTTGCGCGGCAACGACGAGGTGACCGATCTGCTGCGCGCGCAGAACATCATGGTCGAGAAGCTGCGCGACATCGTCGGCGAAGTTACCGGCGGTGCCAGCAACGTCGCCTCGGGCGCCGGCGAGATGGCGAGCACGTCAGAACAACTCAGCCAGGGCGCGACCGAGCAGGCCTCTTCGACCGAGGAAGCGTCGAGCTCGATGGAGCAGATGACCGCCAGCATCAAGCAGACGGCCGAGAACGCGTCCGAAACCGAGGGCATGGCCAAGAAATCGGCCGAGGACGCCCGGGCTTCGGGCTTGGCGGTGTCGCGCGCCGTAACTGCGATGCAGACCATTGCCGAGCGCATCATGGTGGTGCAGGAAATTGCGCGCCAGACCGACCTCCTGGCTCTCAACGCGGCGGTCGAAGCCGCGCGCGCAGGTGAACATGGCCGAGGCTTCGCCGTGGTCGCTTCCGAGGTGCGTAAGCTGGCGGAGCGCAGCCAAACCGCGGCCGGGGAGATCAGCGGACTGTCTTCGGACACGGTCAAGGCTGCCGAGGATGCCGGCCGGATGCTCGACGGTCTGGTCCCCGACATTGAACGCACCGCCGAACTGGTCAGCCAGATCAGCGGCGCCAGTCAGGAACTGGCCACCGGCGCCACACAGGTGAATCTGGCGATCCAGCAGCTGGACAAGGTCACGCAGGAAAATACTTCGGCGTCCGAGCAATTGTCGTCGACCGCCGAAGAGCTGTCGGCTCAGGCCGAGACGCTGCGCGCGACGATGTCGCTGTTCCGGCTGGCTGACGGGATGGCCGCTCCCGCCGGGCACGCGGCGTCGTCCACGTCCACCGGCCGCAAACCGCAACGACGGGCATCGACCGCGCAGCCCAAATCGCCACCCAAGTCCGGTGGCTTCGATTTCGACATGACCGTCAGCGAGGACGAGCTGGATGCTCAGTTCACCCGGGCCGGCCGCAACGCTGCATGATCAGACACAAGTCCCACAGCAAGGATGCGAAGACATGACACAGAACCACCGTACCGTCGTCACCTTCGGACTGGCGGACACGCTTTTCGCTCTGCCCGTTGCGCCCGTGGTCGAAATTCTGGACGTGCGGCCAATCACTCCACTGCCCCGAACGCCAGCACATCTGCTGGGGCTGATCGACCGGCGCGGCGCTTCGGTACCGGTGATCGATCTGCGCCGTCTTCTGGGACGCCCCGACTGCGATGACGCGCCAGATACGCGGATCATTGTCTTGGGGCTGCGCGGCGATGGTGACGCCGATCACAGTATCGGGCTCCGGGTCGACCAGGTAATCGAGGTGACAGAGCTCGACGAGGCTGTCACCCGGCCGCTGGCCGAGGCGGATTTGCTGAAATGGCACGAATCTATGGTGGCCGGCATCGGTCGGCGTGACGGCGCCTTCGTGACAGTGCTGGATGTCGAAGGTCTCTTCGCGGACGATGTCGCTGTTCTCGCGTCGGCCGCACTCGCCGCCTGACAATGGTAGACGCGGCAACCAGCACCAGCCACGCCAGGCTCGATCGGTTCCGCGACCTCGTTCACGAGGTCAGCGGCATCCGGTTGCGGGAGTCTAAAAACGTGATGATCGAGTCGCGCCTGCGCAAGCGTATGGTCGCGCTCGGCCTCCCCACGCTGGACGCATATCTCGGTCACCTGTTCGACGATGGAGCAATGCGCGAAGAATTGCCCCAAATCATCGATCTGATAACCACCAACAAGACCGACTTCTTCCGGGAGCCGGCACATTACCGCTTTCTGGAGGAGCGTATCATTCCCGAATGCCTCGCGCCTGCGCCCGCTGGACGGACGGTCCGGTTCCGGCTCTGGAGCGCGGCAGCCTCGACCGGGGCCGAAGCCTGGTCGGCGGCAATGCTGCTGGCCCGCGCGGCACAGGCTGATCGCCGGCTGGATTGGGCCATACTCGGCACCGACATCTCTCACCGGGTGCTGCAGATCGCGCGAAACGCCGTCTTTCCGCTATCGGATCTGGAGCCGGTCCCCCCGGCACTGCGCGACGCCTATCTCATGCAGGGCAGGAAAGGCCCGGTTCGGCAGGCACGAATTGTGCCGGAACTCCGTGCGCGGGTCCGGTTCGAGCCGATGAACCTGATGGAGATACCCTATCCGATCGAAACCGGTCTGGACGTTGTCATGCTGCGCAACGTCCTGATCTATTTCGACCCGCCGACGCAGCACCGGGTGCTCGCCGCGCTGGCGCGACACCTGCGTCGCGGCGGCTACCTGATCGTCGGCCATTCCGAGTCCATGATCGTACAGGTGCCTTCGCTCGTTCAGATGGCCCCCGGCGTGTTCCGCAACGAAGGAGCAACATGATGGCGCAGATCAAGGTTCTGATCGTCGATGACAGCGCCTCCGCGCGGAAGGCGCTGTGCGAACTTCTGGGCGCGGATCCGGCCATTCGGGTGACCGCGACCGCCCGCGATGCTTTCGACGCGGCCGAGAAAATGCGCGATGCGCTGCCCGATGTGATGCTGCTGGATCTGGAATTGCCGCGTATGAACGGGCTGACTTTTCTGGCCAAGATAATGGCACAGCACCCGCTGCCCGTCGTCGTCTGTTCGAGCCATACCGATGCCGGCTCGCATGCGGCGATGCGCGCGCTGGAAATTGGGGCCCGCGAGGTCGTGGGCAAGCCGCGCCTGACCTCACCCGAGGCCCGGCAGGAAGCACAGATCCGGCTCTCCGATGCCGTACGCGCCGCCGCGAAGGCGGGCGGACTTCGCGGCTTCGGCGATCGCGCGTCCGCCCGAATGAAGGCAGAGCCGACCCAGCTCTCGCCTGGGCCGAAACTTACGGCCGACGTCATCCTGCCTCCGCCACGTCCCGGCGCGCCGATCCCCTCCGGCGTCGGGCCGCTCGTGGTGATCGGCGCTTCGACCGGGGGGACGGAGGCGCTGGCGACGCTGCTTCCGCAGCTTGCCCCGACGACGCCACCGGTCGTGATCGTCCAGCACATGCCGGAGAAATTCACAGCGGCCTTCGCCCGGCGGCTCGATGGTCTCTGTTCGGTCAGTGTCAGCGAGGCGGTCGATGGCGACCGCCCAGTCCCGGGCAGCGTGCTGATCGCACCGGGCGATCGCCACCTCATTCTGCGGCGGCAAGGCGCGGGCTATCGCGTGGGGATTCTCGATGGGCCCTATGTCGCACGGCATCGACCTTCAGTGGATGTTCTGTTCCGCTCGGCGGCGATCGCCGCCGGGCCGGCGGCGCTTGGGATCCTGATGACGGGCATGGGCGATGACGGCGCGCGCGGGCTGGCCGAGATGCGGGCGGTCGGCGCCCAGACCATCGCTCAGGACAAGCCGACCTCGGTCGTGTGGGGGATGCCCGGTGAGGCGATGCGCATCGGCGCCGCTGAACGGACGGTTCCGCTGCAGGGGCTGGCGACGGAGATCGCGCGGTACGAGATGCGGGTCGGTGCGGCATGACCGATGATATCACGCGGTCGCTTGCCGCCCTCCGAACAGTTTCGGCGCAGCTGGCGGGCGAGTTGGAAACCGTCTTCCTGAATGCATCGACCGCGCTATTCGCACGGCTCGACGATCTCGGTACGATGCAGACCATGCTGGGACGCGTCTCCGAGGCGTCCGGCCAGGAGGGATTGAAACGGCTCGACGAGGCGGCGCGCGACGTCGGGACGCTCCTCGAAAAGGTCGAAGCCCAGTTCGGCATGCTCGACGAGGCGGCCGAAATGCTGCTCGGCAATGCCGCAGAGATCCGTGCTCTGATCCCCGCTCAGGTCCGCAGAATTCGGCTTGCGCGAATGATCGCGACCAATGCCCTCGTCGTCAGCCGCGCCATGAACGAGGGGTCGCTGGCGCGCTTCGCCACGGAGGCCCGGACAATCCTCGACAGGATCGATCGCGCGGTGGCAGAGCTGGGGGAGGAACTGGCGCAGGGCGACCGGCAGCTGGCCCACCTCGCCCCGGAGATCCGCGGCATGAAACGGACCGCGCAAGACATCGGGGATGTTCGAAGGGAAATCTCTGCTCTGCTCCGTGCGCTGCGTGGCAATTCCTTGCCGCTCCGGGCCGTGGAACAGGTCGGAGAAGCGCGGCAACGTCTCGGATCCGCCCTTCAAAGCGCGGTGACCCATCTTCAATGCGGTGACGCGGCGCGGCAGAGGCTGGAACATGTCGAGGCGATGGCGGCGCGCGGCGAGGCCGGTCCGGCGGGCGTAAGACCTGCCGCCCGGGCGCTCGCGCAGCGACAGCTGCACGCGGCGATCGACGACTTGGGGATGGGCATCGAGGCCGCCCTGCCGGAGTTCGATCGGATGGGAGTGCAGGTCGAAAACGCGCGCGTCGAACTCGCCGGCATCGCCGAGGCTCCCTTGGCGAGATCACTGGCCGGCGTGGCCGAACGCGCCCGCCGGCTGGCGACCGGGGCAGAGCAACTTGCAGCGCAGCGCGATCGGATCGCGCCGGACATGGCCGCTCTCTCGGCCCTTTACGCCCGCAGCGCCGCGTCCGCCGCGGAAATATCCCGTCTCGACGAACGCATCCAGCTGCTCGGGATAAACGCGACCCTGGTCTCCGGCCGTCTGGGGCCGGACGGCGGAGCGACGCTCGAAGTGTCGGAGCAGCTGCGCGACTGCACACTCGAGATCGCGGCCGGGATCGCCGGGATCGTCCGCCTGGCCCTGTTGCAGGAGTCGAGCGCCGCGGTCTTCCTTTCCCCGGACGAGCAGAGCGGCGCGGATATCTCTGCGGTCAGGGCCATGGAGAGCCTCGCGGCAGAACTCGGCGCCGCGTTGGACGGCATGACAGATATGGTCCGCGCCGACCGCGATGGTCCCCTGCGGGATAGCCGGGCCGCGTTGGTGCGCTTGCTGAGCGAAGCACGATCGGCGCTTCCTTCGAACACGAACAATGCCTTCCAGGGCGAGATTTCGAATGACATCGCCAGCTTTTTGGACGCGGTCGAGGCGAGTTACACCATGCCCGCAGAGCGCGAGGTGCATGCCGGGGTCTTCCCGTCATCCTCGGTGGATTTCGTATCCGTGGCACAGGAGGCCGAGGACATCTTCTTCTGAAGGTATCCGCATATTCTGTCACCAGTGCCAGCGCCCGGGCGCTGAAGCGTATCGTGCGCCGATTTCGCCAGCGTGTCCTCGGTGCAGCCAGTGTCGTAGAGACAGACGTGACGGGCGCCGGTCACCGTGTGCGTTTCCAGCCATTCAAGGATGTAATCACCGATAGTCTTCACGATAGCGACGAGGGCCTGCCCCCCGCGCATCGGCGGCGGGGGACGCGGTGATGCCGAAGAGCCGAATCTTCTTCGATCCGATCGCCTCGATGAATCCGGAGATGCTCACATGCGCGCGTTTCCATTAGCGCCTGCTTAGCCAGATGCGCGGGTGGGAACAAGTTTGTGCGCAACCAAGGGCGGTGCATGCGAGACAATTCGCCGACGCGCAACTCTGCGCGGAATCTTTGCAGAATTGATCGCAGGGGGGATTCCAATGACGAATCACATGTGACATGATTCGAGATACAGGGCCCGGCAGAGGTCAGGACGCGGCTCCGGGGGACGGAGCGCGACCGATACGGAAGAGAGGCAGGACAATGGTTATGAGACGCCCAACGATCGGGCCTCTGATTTTCGTGACCGTGGCGGTGGTGCTCGGCGCCTATTTCGCCTTTGCCGCCGTACAGGGACGCTACGGCATTCTCAGCCGCGTGCAGATCGAAGCGGAGATCGACGCCAAGCGCGCCGAGCGCGATGCGCTGCGCGCCAAGGTCGACCGGATGGCCAACCTGACCCATCGCCTCTCCGACGATTACCTCGATCTGGATCTTCTCGACAGTCAGGCGCGCGAAGTGCTGGGCGCGATGCGCTCCGACGAGATCGTGATCCGCTGAGAGGCTACTCGGCCTGCCCGTTTTTGCGGCACAAACATCGCTCGAAAACTGCCTCACCGGCCCTAGTTGAAACGTGAGCGCCATTCCCGCCCCGCGATGCCGCGGGGTCATTGCCTTCGGCCCGGCATTGCTGTAAGGAATGGTTTAACGCTAAACTATTCCGGCCAAGGGAGGTCTGACCAATGGCAGCACGGAAAGGCTCGGCGAGCGGCGCCAAAGCGGGCGCGAATGTCTCGGCCGAGGAACTCAAGCAATATTACCACGACATGCTGCTGATCCGGCGCTTCGAAGAGAAGGCCGGTCAGCTTTACGGCATGGGTTTGATCGGCGGCTTCTGCCACCTCTATATCGGGCAGGAAGCGGTGGTCGTCGGCCTCGAGGCTGCGGCGAAGGAAGGCGACAAGCGCGTCACCTCCTATCGCGACCACGGGCACATGCTCGCCTGCGGGATGGACCCGAAAGGCGTCATGGCCGAGCTCACGGGCCGCGACGGCGGTTACTCGAAGGGCAAGGGCGGCTCGATGCACATGTTCTCGAAAGAGAAGCATTTCTACGGCGGCCACGGCATCGTCGCGGCGCAGGTGCCGATCGGTGCGGGCCTCGCTTTCGCGGATAAGTACAAGGGCAACGACAACGTCACCTTCACCTATTTCGGCGACGGTGCGGCGAACCAGGGTCAGGTCGCAGAGACCTACAACATGGCGCAGCTCTGGGATCTTCCGGTCGTTTTCGTGATCGAGAACAACCAGTACGCGATGGGCACCAGCGTGAAGCGCGCGACCAAGTCGCCCGACTTCTACGAGCGCGGCATCGCCTACGGCATCTCCGGCGAGGAAGTCGACGGGATGGACGTGCTGGCGGTGAAGCAGGCTGGCGAGAAGGCCGTCGCGCACTGCCGCGCGGGCAAGGGCCCCTACATCCTCGAGATCAAGACCTATCGCTATCGCGGCCACTCGATGTCGGACCCGGCGAAATACCGGACCCGCGAAGAAGTGCAGAAGATGCGCGAAGAGCGTGACGCGATCGAGCAGGTCCGTCAGCTTCTCCTGACCGGCAAGCACGCGACCGAGGACGAGCTCAAGCAGGTCGACAAGGATATCAAGGCGATCGTCAACGGCGCCGCCGATTTCGCCAAGGAGAGCCCGGAGCCCTCCGTGGATGAACTTTACACCGACATCTACACCGATGTCGCGCCGCAGAACGCCTGAGGGGGGAAAGACAGATGGCAACCAAGATTCTGATGCCCGCGCTCTCGCCCACGATGGAAGAGGGCACGCTGGCGAAATGGCTCAAGAAAGAGGGCGACGAGATTTCGGCCGGTGACATCATCGCCGAGATCGAGACCGACAAGGCCACGATGGAATTCGAAGCGGTCGACGAAGGCACGCTGGGCAAGATCCTCGTCGCCGAAGGCACCTCCGGCGTGAAGGTCAACGACCCGATCGCGGTACTGCTGGAAGAAGGCGAAGACGCTTCCGCCGCGGAAGAGGCCGAAGCGCCCGACACCGGGTCGGACGCCGCCGAGAGCGACGACAGCGACGAACCCGCGAAAACTCCGGCCAAGGCGAAGTCCTCGGACGACGGCGACGACATGCCCAAGCCAGACACCACGCCGGATTGGCCCGAAGGCACGCCGATGAAGACGCAAACCGTCCGCGAGGCGCTGCGTGATGCAATGGCCGAAGAAATGCGCGCCGACGACACCGTCTTCGTGATGGGCGAGGAAGTCGCCGAATACCAGGGCGCCTACAAGGTCACGCAGGGCCTGCTCGACGAGTTCGGCGACCGCCGCGTGATCGATACGCCCATCACCGAGCATGGTTTCGCCGGTCTCGGCGTCGGTGCGGCCTTCGGTGGCCTGCGCCCGATCGTCGAATTCATGACCTTCAACTTCGCCATGCAGGCGATGGACCAGATCATCAACTCGGCAGCGAAGACGCTCTACATGTCGGGCGGCCAGATGGGCGCACCGATGGTGTTCCGCGGTCCGAACGGTGCTGCGGCCCGCGTGGCGGCACAGCACAGCCAGGATTACGGCGCATGGTATGCCCATGTTCCGGGCCTGAAAGTCGTGCAGCCCTACTCGGCGGCCGATGCGAAGGGCCTGCTGAAAACCGCGATCCGCGATCCGAACCCGGTGATCTTCCTCGAAAACGAGATCCTCTACGGGCGGAGCTTCGAGGTGCCGGATCTGGAGGACTTCACGATCCCCTTCGGCAAGGCGAAGATCTGGCGCGAAGGCGCGGATGTCACCATCGTCAGCTGGGGCATCGGTATGAGCCACGCGCTCGAAGCCGCCGACAAGCTCGAGAAAGAGGGCATCGACGCCGAAGTGATCGACCTGCGCACCCTGCGCCCGGTGGATTACGACACGGTGCTCGCCTCGGTGCGCAAGACCAACCGCTGCGTGACCGTCGAGGAAGGCTTCCCCGTCGCGAGCTTCGGCAACCACCTGTCGGCCGTGATCATGGAGCGCGCCTTCGACTGGCTCGACGCCCCGGTGATCAACTGCACCGGCAAGGACGTGCCCATGCCCTACGCGGCAAACCTCGAGAAACTGGCGCTCGTGACCTCGGACGAGGTCGTCGATGCGGTCAAAAAAGTCACCTACCGGTAAGGGGATAGCGCAATGGCAACCCAGATTTTGATGCCCGCCCTGTCGCCCACGATGGAGGAAGGCACGCTCGCGAAATGGCTCGTGAAAGAGGGTGACGAAGTCTCCTCGGGCGACATCATCGCGGAGATCGAGACCGACAAGGCCACGATGGAATTCGAGGCCGTGGATGAAGGCACGATCGGCAAGATCCTCGTCGCCGAAGGCACCTCCGGCGTGAAGGTCAACGACCCGATCGCGGTTCTGCTGGAAGAAGGCGAAGACGCTTCCGCCGTGGACGAGGCCGAAAGCCCTGCCCCGGCCGCGGCTCAGGCCGAAGCGGCCGAGGACGCGGAAGAGACCAAGGAAGCCGACAACGCCCCCGCCGAGAAAAGCGGCGCGAAAGCCGGCGGCTCGAAAGGTGCAGGCGCCGCGCCGAAGACCGAGAAAGCGCCTGCCGCGCCGCAGGATGCGGATGGCAAGCGCGTCTTCGCCTCGCCGCTCGCGCGCCGCATCGCCGCCGACAAGGGCGTCGATCTGGCCTCGCTCAAGGGCTCGGGCCCGAAGGGTCGTATCGTGAAGGCCGATGTCGAAGCCGCCGAAGGTGGCAAGGCAGCCCCGGCCAAATCGGACGCGCCGAAATCCGCGGATGCGAGCCCCGTTCCGGCGCCCGCGCCGACGGTATCCTCCTCTGCCATCGCCAAGATGTACGAGGGTCGCGAGTACGAGGAGATCGAGCTCAACGGGATGCGCAAGACCATTGCCGCGCGCCTCACCGAGGCCAAGCAGACGATCCCGCATTTCTACCTGCGCCGTTCGGTCAAGCTCGACGCGCTGATGAAATTCCGCTCGCAGCTCAACAAGCAGCTCGAGGGTCGTGGTGTGAAGCTGTCGGTCAACGACTTCATCATCAAGGCCTGCGCGCTGGCGCTGCAATCGGTGCCGGATGCGAATGCGGTCTGGGCCGGCGACAAGGTGTTCAAGCTGAAGCCCTCGGACGTGGCCGTCGCGGTCGCGATCGAAGGCGGGCTGTTCACGCCGGTGCTGAAAGATGCCGAGGCGAAATCGCTCTCGACGCTTTCGGCGGAGATGAAAGACCTCGCGACCCGGGCCCGCGACCGCAAGCTCGCGCCGCATGAATATCAGGGCGGCAGCTTCGCGATCTCCAATCTCGGCATGTTCGGGATCGAGAATTTCGACGCGGTCATCAACCCGCCGCATGGCGCGATCCTCGCCGTCGGTGCAGGCATCAAGCAGCCGGTGGTGAATGACGAGGGCGAGATCGAGGTGGCGACCGTCATGTCGATGACGCTTTCGGTCGATCACCGCGTGATCGACGGCGCGCTCGGCGCGGAGCTTCTCAAGGCGATCTGCGAGAACCTCGAGAACCCGATGCTGATGCTGGCCTGACCGGCCCGTACGTTTCGAGACGTTGAAGAGGGGGGCGCTGCCCCCCTCTTCGCATTCGCGAACTCGCCCCGGGGAGATTTTCACCAAGGAAACGATGCGCAGTCATTCGAGAGGCCTGGAGGCTTTTCGCGAGGCAACAAAAAAGCGGGGCCGAAGCCCCGCCTCTCTATTCCATCTGAGCTTTGCTCAACTGCCGTGCAGCAGCTGGTCCATCTCGCTTGCCGGACGCTCGCAGCCCGCCTCGCCGACGATCTTCGCGGGAACGCCGGCCACGGTCTTGCAGCAAGGCACGTCCGAGAGGACGACCGACCCCGCCGCGATCCGGCTGTTGTCGCCGACATGGATATTGCCAAGCACCTTCGCACCGGCGCCGATCAGCACGCCATTGCCGATCTTCGGGTGACGGTCCTCGTCTTCCTTGCCGGTGCCGCCCAGCGTCACCGAATGCAGCATCGAGACATTGTCTCCCACCACGGCCGTTTCGCCGATCACGATCGAATGGGCGTGGTCCATCATGATGCCGCGGCCGATCTTCGCGCCGGGATGGATGTCAACGCCGAAAAGCTCCGAAGCGCGCATCTGCACGAAATAGGCCATGTCGCGACGCCCGTTCGTGAACAGCCAATGCGCAATCCGGTAGCTTTGCAGCGCCTGGAACCCCTTGAAGAACAACAACGGCTGGATCAGGCGGTGGCAGGCCGGGTCGCGCTCATGCACGGCGACGAGATCGGCGCGGGCCGCCTGCCCCAGATCGGGATCGGCCGCGAAAGCTTCCTCGGCGATCTCGCGCAGAATCTGCTCGCTCATCTCCGCCGAGGCCAGCTTCATCGAGAAACGGTAGGCCAGCGCGCGTTCCAGCGTCGGGTGATGCAACAGCCCCGCATGGATCAGCGCGCCCAGAAGTGGCTCGTCACGCACCGCTGCCCGCGCCTCGTCGCAAATCTGCGTCCAGACCGGATCGACGGTTGCAACCTTTGCCATCTGCTTGTTCATCGGATTACTCCCTCTTCGCGCGCAAGAACCTAACACATAGGTTTTTCGGCGGATAGAGGAAGGGGCGTTCGATCATTTCGGTTTACGGGCTGGCGCATGGATTGCCACGTGGCGAGCCCCGCGCAGACGCAGCCTAGCGCGGACAGATAGCGCGGATCGCCCGGCCGTGCCCGCGCCCGCGGCATCCTCAGCGCCATGCTCAGGATCGCGCCATTGCCCCAGCAGGGGTGCACACGACGCAACCTCTTGCAGTACCGATCGGCCGCATGGACTTGATCGAAAAGCCGGTGGAGTCGCTCCACGCGGCGCTCCTCCGGCCATAGCATCACCGCCCGTGCAAGCGTTATCAGATCGCCGTCGAGCACCGCGCGCATCTTATCCCGTCCAGATCAGCCGCGCCGGTAGTCCCGGCCCGAACACATCAGAGATCTGCGCCACCTCGAAGGTCGGCGCCGCGATCATCCCGTCCTCCGCGCGCTCCGCAGCGCCATAGGTCCATTCCGGCGTGCTCACTATCACTTCGCGCCGGATCGTCTGCCCGTCTAGAACCCGCACGCGGTAGCGCTCGGACGCCTCCCCCAAAGGCACGTCCAGCGCCTCCCAGTCGTCGCCCCCGATCCGCGTCCGACGCACCCAACTCAGCCGCAGATCGCCGCCCAGCGCCCCGGCGTGCAAATGACAAGGCGACAGTGGCCGCAACCCGATCCCCGCGAAGGCCTGAACCGTGTGAATATAGGAAGGGTCGTCATAGCCCCGCCCCGCCGGCCCCACGCGGTAGTGGCGCGCCAGATTACGTGCCGAGGGCGCGACCTCGATCTGGCGCGGTGCCCCGTCGAGCATCACGACGACCGAACCCGCCGGCCAGGCATCGGGCATCACCGCGTCGCTGCCCGCCTGCCCGCGCAGCCGGGTCGAGATATCCCATACCCCCGGCTCTACCGGCTCGGCGGTGACGAACTGGAAGATCTCCCACCGATCCGACGACCCATCGCCGATCGCCATCGCGTTGAGCCCGGCGAGCACACTGGCCTCGCTGGCGCTGTGCAATTCCCCTGAGAGCATCTTCACCCGCAAGCCCGGACCACGGTCCCACAGACCGCTCTGCGCGCGCGGCAGGATCGCCTGCGTCACCCCGACCGCCGCCTGCGTCTCGACCTTCGTGTTGAGCGCATAGCCCGCATCCTCCAGCGCCGAATAGAGCGCGGCAGCCCCCGGCCAAGGGCTTGCAGTGACCGCAAGATGCGGCGCGTAAGGATCTTCCGCCCCGGTCAAAAGCGGCAGATCGAGAAACACAGGCGTCACCGGCACCGGGGGCGTGAAGCTCTCGATCCGCGCCACCTCGTCGGTCTCTTCCGAGGGGTCGTAAATTCCCGACTCCACTCGCACGGCCTCCACACGGATCGCTTCAGCGCGTTCCATCCGGTCGATCCGGTAGCGCAGCGCGCCCTCCTCGGTCTGCAGCACCACGACATCCCCCGGCCCGAGCCATCCCATCGAAGGCGGGAGCGTGAACTGCACCGTATCGCGCGCCACGCGCGCCTCGGCGAGCCAGCGATGGACGACACGCATTCCCTCGGCCCGGGTCAATGCCAGGGGCGCCTCGCTCGCGGAGGCCGGGCCATCCACCTCATCAGGAAAGATCGCCTCCACCGCGCGGGTCTCGAAACTGCCATCGGCCTCGACATAGGCGAGCCGGACCCGTCCCGCGATCTCTGCCTCCGGGACGCGCCGCGTCTCGAGGCTCTGATCCTCACTATCCAACGCCAGCAGCGGAGGCAAAAGCTCCGCATCCACCGACGCATCGCGCATCCGGAACACCAGCACCCCGTCGCGCTCCACCGCATCGAAGCCGTAGATCAAGCTCAACGACTGCAATGCCCCGCGCGGCGTGATCCCACCGGGCATCGCATATCCGCGCACCACACCGTGCAGCGCGCTCACGTCGAATACGGAAACGCCCGCAAGCGCACATATCTCGCCCACCACATGCGCCAGAGGCTGGGCCGTCGCCCGCCCCGAAATCCAATGTCCGCGCGCGTAATTCGCAGCATCTTCCCACAGGTCCGGCAACCCGGGAAATTGCGGATAAGGTCGCACGTCCCAAGCCCAGACATGGGCGTGCGACATATCCACCATCGGGCCGCCATAGAACTCCGAGACCGGGTTGCGCGCGTCATCCCCCCAATAAGATGTCATCGCCCGCAGATATTGCATCTGCATGTAGTCGTCCCGCCGCCCGTCCGAGTAATGCGGCAGCGCACTTTCCGAGCTTTTCGGATCGAGGAACTTGTTGGGCTCGTTGGTGCCCTTGTCGATCGCGGCGCAGCCCATCTCGTCGCCCCAGGCCGCGTCGAATTGCGGCCCCCGCAGCGCCTCGGGCTCATGCGCGGAAAACGCCTGCGCCGTGGCCCCGTTCGGCCAGACGAGCCGGCGCCGGGTCGCTTCCCAGACCGGTCTGCGGTCGGGCGGAGAGCAGGCGAGTATCCCGCTCTCCCCCATCACCATCACGTCGCGCACCTGATCGAAGGTCTCGCCGACCAGCGCAACACGTCGCGCCCTTCCGGGGTCGAGCGGGCGTGCGCCTTCCACCTGCGCACGCACCCACTCGGCCCCGGCCCGCGTCTTGCCCGCGCCGCGCCCACCCATGATCACCCAGCTTTTCCAATCCCCTTCGGGCGGAAGCTGATGATCGAGCGCCCAGAACTCGAAGATCCAGGGCAGCGCGAGCAATGCGTTGTCATCAAGCCCGTCGAGAAACGCCTCGACACTCTCAGGCGTCGCGGAGGCGAGCCAGGCGGCGCCCGATTTCAACTCTGGCGGCATCGAAGTCGAGCGCGCCATTCCGCCCGGCGGCGACGCCTGCCAACTGTCTGCGGAGTTTCTCGACACGCGTTCGTTCCTCCATCACCAAATGAAAAGCGGTGCGGAGGTCCTTGACCGCCTGCACCGCCGCTTTCGCCTCGGATATCTCGCCGCACCGCACCCCCTGCAGCGCCTGCGCCAGTTCCTCGGCCACGTCGCGATAGAGCGCTTCGGTCTGATCCAGAAGATCGACCGGCGCCCCCGCCTCGTTCATCATGTTGTCTTGCGTCACGTACGAACCCACCCGTTCCAAGTTGGTCCGTTCGAGAGACATGAAAAAACGCCGTCGGGTTGCCCCGCGGCGTTTGCCCACTTCTCCTAGCATGCCAAACCTCTACCCGAGAGCGTTCGCAGAGTCAAGCTCTAAATTCCGGGTTGTGCGGCGTGGGCAAAAAAGAACCCCGGCGAAAACCGGGGTTCTTTACGTGATCTCAGTTACTTGATGCGTCTTCCTGACGCTGCTTCTCGATCTCGCGCCACTTCGCCACGTTCTTGTTATGCTCTTCGATCGTGCTCGAGAAGGCATGCCCGCCTGACCCATCTGCCACGAAGAACAGGTAATCGGTCGAATCGGGATGCAACGCCGCCTCGATCGCCGCCTTGCCCGGGTTCGCGATCGGTCCGGGCGGCAGCCCGTCGATGACATAGGTGTTGTAGGGCGTCGCCTTGCGCAGCTCGGACTGCCGCAGCCCGCGGCCCAGCACACCCTTGCCTTCGGTCACGCCGTAGATCACCGTCGGGTCGGTCTGCAGCTTCATGCCCTTTTCGAGACGGTTGATGAAGACGCTTGCCACTTCGGGGCGCTCAGCGGGCAAGCCGGTTTCCTTCTCGACGATCGAGGCCATGGTCAGCGCCTGCTGCGGGTCGTCATAGGGCAGCCCCTCGGCACGTCCGTCCCAGGCATCGGCGAGGATCTTCGACTGCCGCTCGGACATCAGATCGATCAGCGCCTGCCGGTCGGCCCCGCGCGTCACCTCGTAGCTGTCGGGCGCGAGCGTGCCTTCCCCCGGCACCCCGTCGATCTTGCCCGACAGGAAGCTCGCTTCCTTAAGCCCCTGCACGATCTGCCAGCTGGTCACACCATCGACGACGGTCACGCGGGTGCGCACATCGACGCGGTCGGCCTTTTCCTCGAAGCCTTCGGGCGGCTTTTCGCTCTCGGGATTGTATTCCGCGACCTTCTGGTAATCGCCCGTGGTCGGGTCCAGCTCGCGCAGCAGCACCTCGTTGCCGTTCACGCCGATCCGGAACACCAGCTCCGAGCCGCAGGTCGAAGGCCCGCCAGATGTGATCTGCCCCACGATGGATTGCATCGAGGTGTTCGGCTCGATCAGGTAGGAGCCGAATTTCAGCTTGTCGGCCTTCTCCTCATACTGCGCACCGGTGCGGAAGAGATAGGAAGAGGAGATAGCCCCCTTCTCCTTCAGCTTCGACGACACGCCCTGCAGGCTTTCGCCGGGCGCGACGCGCAGGCACATCGCCTCGGCCAGCGGACCGGGCTCGACATATTGGTTCTTCGCCCAGGCGACCAAACCGCCAAGCGCGACGAGAATGACGATCAGCAGCGTCAGGAAATTCGAGACGATGTTACGCCACATCAGCTATCCACCTTGCCCATCACGAGGCTCGCATTGGTGCCGCCGAAGCCGAAGCTGTTGGACAGCGCGACGTCGATCTTGCGCTTGACCGCGGTCTTCGGCGCGAGATCGATCACGGCCTCTTCCGGCGGATTGTCGAGGTTCAGCGTCGGCGGTGCGATCTGATCGCGGATCGCGAGGATCGAGAAAATCGCCTCCACTGCGCCAGCCGCACCCAGAAGGTGGCCGACCGAGGACTTGGTCGAGCTCATCGTGGCTTTCGACGCCGCATCGCCCAGCAGGCGCTGCACCGCCCCCAGCTCGATCACGTCGGCCATGGTCGAGGTGCCATGCGCGTTGATGTAATCCACCTGATCGGGGTTCAGATCGGCCCGCTCCAGCGCCGCTTTCATCGCGCGGAAGCCGCCATCGCCATCCTCGGACGGCGCGGTGATGTGATAGGCGTCGCCCGACAGGCCATAGCCCAGCACCTCGGCATAGATCTTCGCGCCGCGCGCCTTGGCGTGCTCGTATTCCTCCAGCACGACGCAGCCCGCGCCCTCGCCCATCACGAACCCGTCGCGATCGGCATCCCACGGACGGCTCGCGGCCTCCGGCTCGTTGCCGCGCTTGGTCGAGAGCGCCTTGCAGGCGTTGAAGCCCGCGATACCGATCTCCGAGATCGGGCTTTCCGCACCGCCGGCGACCATCACATCGGCATCGCCCAGCATGATCAGACGCGCGGCATCGCCAATGGCATGCGCGCCGGTCGAGCAGGCGGTGACGACCGCATGGTTCGGCCCCTTGAAGCCAAACCGGATCGAGACCTGCCCCGAGACGAGGTTGATCAGCGCGCCCGGGATGAAGAACGGGCTGACGCGGCGGACACCCTTTTCCTTGATGAGAACGGCTGTATCGGCGATCGAGCTGAGCCCCCCGATCCCCGAACCGATCATCACGCCGGTGCGCAGGCGACCCTCTTCATCCTCGGGCTCCCAGCCGGAATCCTTTACGGCCTGCGTCGCAGCCGCCATCCCGTAGAGGATGAAATCGTCGACCTTGCGGCGCTCTTTCGGCTCCATCCAGTCGTCGGGATTGAACGTGCCGTCGGAGCCGTCGCCCAGCGGAATTTCGCAGGCGTATTTCGTGGTCACGTTGGACGCATCGAAGCGCGAGATCGTCCCCGCCCCCGACTGACCCGCGATGAGCCGCGACCAGGTCTCCTCGACCCCGCAAGCCAGCGGCGTGACCATCCCCAGACCCGTGACAACTACCCGGCGCATGCGTGACCTCTTTCTCAGCAAAATATCTTGCCAGACCTGATACACGCGGGCGCGCAAAGGCGCAATCACAACCCAAAGCGGCAGGCGGGTTACCGTCCGGCGAATGGCTGCAGTTCGGACGGGTTTGCGCCGCGTCGCGCGACCGGTTCAGGCTGGCACGCAGACTTCAGCTTGAGCGCCTCGACCCGCGTGTCCGGCGCGACAAAGGGCGGCGCCGAGGCGCGGAGTTCGAAGGAGGGCTGCGCCAGCAGAACCCGGTTGCGCCCGCGGTTCTTCGCCGCGTAAAGCGCCCCGTCCGCCCGCGCATAAAGGCTCCGCAGTTCCTCGCCGCACTCCCATTCGGCGACCCCGATGGAGACGGTGACCCGCAGACCAGGCGCCTGCTGCCCCTCGAAACCCAGCGCGGCCACGGCGGCGCGAAGCCGCTCCGCCGCCTCGAGGCCCTCGGTCAGCCGCGCGCCGGGCAGGATCACCGCGAATTCATCGCCACCGATCCGCGCCAGCGTGTCCTCCAGCCGCAATTGCGCGCGCATCTTGCGCCCCGCGCGGCGCAGCACCAGATCGCCGAGTGCATGCCCACCGCGATTGTTGACCTGCCTGAAATGGTCGATATCGATCATCAGCGCGGTGAACGGGACCCCCTCGCCCATCCCCTGGCTAAAGGCTTGCTGAAACCGCCGCGACAGCATCTCGCGGTTGAAAAGCCCGGTCAGCCCGTCCCGCATCGCGCGGTTGAGAAGTTTCCGCTCCACGGCACGCCGCGCATGATCCGTCCGCTCCAGCGAGACCGCCATCAGGATGATCAGGCCGACATTCACCCCCACGATCGTCGCGAGCAGCAGCAGCATTTCCGCGCGCGTGGCCAATTCGGGATCGGCGAGCAGGTAGAAGGTTCCCAGAAGGATCGGTGCGACCACGCCCAGCAGCATCTGCGCCCGCGCTTGCCGGCCAGACGCGTGTTCGTTGAGCAGCACCCGCATCACCCCGCGGTCGCCGCGGCAGATCACCCCGGCATAGGCCAGACAGAGGATCGCCACCGAGGCGCCGAGCGACATCTCCCCCGACAGATGATCGTGGACGAAAACATGCGAGAACAGATACATCAACGCGCCACCGAAAACCGTCATATGGGCAACGGTGCCGATCAGGTAGGCCCGCGCCTCGACCGCAAAAAACGCCGCCGCCGTCATCGCGAGAAGCGTCGCGGCGCTCGGCTCGATCACGGGTACGCCGTCCCACCGGTACAGCGGCGCGAGCGCGGGCACGCCCCGCCCGAGGCAAAGCAGCAGGCTCGCCGCGGCCAGCCCACGCGCCCCGATCCGTACCTCCCGGCCACAGGAGAGCGCCCCCGCCAGAGCCAGCACCGCGCCCGCCGTCCCGGTTCCCATCCCGATCCACCCGTTCAGCGCGCGCAACGGCTCCGGCCCGACGCCCGACTGAACGGCCAATCGGGAGATCAGACCCAAAGCGGCAAGCGTCGCCGCGAAAGACAAAAGGGGGCGGACCGCAACCTGCGCCCGGCGAAAGACTGACATGTGACTACCAAGATCTGCACGGGCATTGAGCGTTTGTCGTAAAGCGCCCGCGATAGGATCAGGAGACCGCCCAATTCGTTAACAAACGATTAACAGCCACTCTCAAGAGCCGCGTTTTCGTTCACATCTTCCTTAATATATGTCTTATGACATAAAATAACTGGCAAGCATCTCGTGGCGCGGCGGCCCATGCCCAAGAGTCGAGCGGATCAGCGCCACGTGATCGGGGCCGAATCCCGGCAAGCGCACCGCCCCCTCGCGGGCCATGAATCGCCCCAGCCGGGCCAAATCCCCTGCTCCTGCCCGCTTGCCGAACCGTGCCAGCGTCACATGCGGGCGGAACCGTCGCCGCGGCAGGTCGATCCCCGCCGCTCGTGCCGCCGCCATCACCGCACGGTGCCAGCGGAGCAGCTCGGGATCGGCCTGTACACCCAGTACCAGCGCCTCGGGCCGCGCCGGGCTGCCGAAGGTCTCCAGCCCTGCCAACACCACCTCCGGCCCCGGCGCCCAGTCGATTTCGCGCAACCTGTCGTCCAGAGCCTCCAGCTGTCCGATGTCGATCTCGTCGAGAAAGGCCAGCGTCAGGTGGAGGTTCTCCGGTTGCACGATCCGCCCCGCGGCCAGATCGGCCTGCAACCGCTCGATCGCCTCGATATGCTCCCCGGGCAACTCGATCGCGACGAAACTCCGCATGCAATCCTCCCCGACACCCGCGCGTCTGGCGCAAAAGAAAAGCGGCGCTCCGGTTTCCCGAAGCGCCGCCCTTAACTCTCTCTCAGCGTCCGCCGTTAAGGCTTACTGCGCTTCCGAGATGAATTTAACCGCATCGCCGACGGTCTGAATGTTCTCGGCGGCGTCATCGGGGATCTCGATGCCGAACTCTTCTTCGAAGGCCATGACCAGCTCGACCGTATCGAGGCTGTCCGCACCGAGGTCGTCGATGAACGAGGCGCTCTCAGTGACCTTGTCCTCTTCCACGCCGAGATGCTCCACGACGATCTTCTTCACGCGATCAGCGATGTCGCTCATGTCAATTCCTCAAAGTTTATAGGGCCTAGCCCGTTCATGCTTGCTCGTTTACGAGCGTCTCAACCCGCGCGCCCCGGGTCAACCCGAAGACCGCAATTCAGAGCCGTGGCTGTTACGCCCGGCTCGTCTGCAGCGCTCTTAGCGATTGCCGTGGCCCATGGCAAGACGTTTCTCCACCCTAACAAAGGCGGCCATGCCGTTGGGTCACAAAGACGTCAGGCCATCGTCCCGCCGCCATTGACATGCAGCACCGCGCCGGTGACGTAGCCCGCCTCGGGGCTCGCGAGATAGCGCACGGCGGCAGCGATTTCTTCGGGCGTGCCCATGCGCCCGGCCGGAATGCCCGACAGGATCGCGTCTTTCTGAGCATCGGTGAGCTTGTCCGTCATCGGCGTCTCGATGAAGCCCGGCGCCACGCAGTTCACCGTCACGCCGCGAGTCGCGACTTCCTGCGCGAGCGATTTCGACGCGCCGACGAGACCCGCCTTGGCTGCGGCATAGTTCACCTGGCCGGGATTGCCGGTCTGGCCGACCACCGAGGTGATGTTGATGATCCGGCCCCAGCGCGCCTTCATCATCGGGCGAAGAACCGCGCGCATCAGGCGGAACGCCGCCGTCAGGTTCACGTCGATCACCGATTGCCAATCCTCGTCCGACATCCGCATTACCAGCTGGTCGCGCGTGATTCCGGCATTGTTCACGAGGATGTCCAGACCGCCCATCGCATCGATCGCCGCTTTCGGCAGCGCCTCGACGCTTTCGGGATCGCTCAGGTTGGCCGGGCAGACATAGGCACCCTCGCCCAGCTCGGCGGCCAGCGCTTCGAGCGGCTCGACCCGCGTGCCCGACAGCGCCACGGCCGCGCCGCCCGCATGGAGCGCTCGCGCGATCTCGGCTCCGATCCCGCCGGAAGCTCCGGTCACCAGCGCGCGCTTGCCTTTCAAATCGAACATCATGCTACCTCGTTTCTAAGTCGACGCTCTCATATCAGCGAATGTGTCGTTAGGGAACTCCAAGTGCCACACGCCAAGGTTGCGCCCGCCGGAATAGGCGCTCCGCCGCGTGCGACGCCACATGGAAAGGCCGTCCGGTTCGATGGCGACCCCGGACGGCCTCGCCTTCCTCTTGGCGGAAATATCCCAGGGGGTCCGGGGGAGGATCCCCCGGCTCAGCCCTCAGTCCTTCAGCGCGGCGACCTCTTCCGGCGTGCCGATCGCGCGGCAGGTGATGTCCTTGGCGATCCGCCGGACCATCCCTGCGAGCGCCTTGCCCGCGCCGATCTCCCAGATTTCGTCGACGCCCTGAGCGGCCATCCACGCGACGCTCTCGCGCCAGCGCACCGAACCCGTGACCTGCTCGACCAGAAGTTCGCGGATCAGGGCCGGATCACTCACCGCCTCTGCACGGACATTGGCGACCAGCGGCACCACCGGCGCCTTGATCTCGACCTGCGACAGCGCGGCGTCCATCGCATCGGCGGCGGGCTGCATCAGCGCGCAATGGAACGGGGCAGAGACCGGCAGCATCACGGCCCGCTTCGCGCCCGCTTCCTTGGCGAGCACCGTGGCCCGCTCGACCGCCGCCTTGTTGCCCGAGATCACCACCTGGCTCGGATCGTTGTCGTTTGCAGCCTGACAGACCTCGCCCTGCGCCGCCTCGGCAGCGACTTTCGACGCCGCCTCGAAATCGAGCCCGAGGATCGCGGCCATCGCGCCGACGCCCACCGGCACCGCCGATTGCATCGCGTCGCCGCGCACGCGCAGCAGGCGCGCGGTGTCGGGCAGGCTCAGCGAACCCGCCGCACAAAGCGCGGAATATTCGCCCAGCGAGTGACCCGCGACATAGGCCGCATCTGTGACCGCAAAGCCCTCGGCTTCCAGCGCCCGCAGCGCCGCGATAGACGTCGCCATCAGCGCGGGCTGCGCGTTGGCGGTCAGCGTCAGCTCGTCCTGCTCGCCTTCCCAGATGAGCGCGCTCAGCTTCTGCCCGAGCGCCTCATCGACCTCTTCGAAGACCGCTTTCGAGGCGGGATAGGCGTCGGCCAATGCCTTGCCCATGCCGATGACCTGTGCGCCCTGACCGGGAAATACGAATGCGCGGCTCATGCCTGATCCTCCTGATTGATCTTTGGTTTCCCTTAGCGAGAAGGGCGCGGCGGGGCAAGTTCGCTGCCCTTGGCCAACCCTGCACCGCCTCTCACGCTTTACCGATGATCCGCGCCGGATTGCCCGCGACCGTGGCACCCGTCGGCACGTCGCGCGTCACGACGGCCCCCGCGCCGATCAGCGCGCCATCGCCCACCGTGATCCCCGGCAGGATGATCGCCCCGCCGCCGATCCAGACATCCGCGCCGATCCGCACGGGCCGCCCGAATTCCAACCCGGTCCGGCGCGTCTCCGGATCGCGGGGATGATCGGCGGTCAGGATCTGCACCTTCGGACCGACCTGCGCCCGGTCGCCGATCGTGACCGCGACCACATCGAGGATGACACATCCGAAATTCAGAAAGACTCCGGCGCCAAGCCGGATATTGCTGCCGTAATCGCAATGGAACGGTGGGCGGATGCGCGTCCCCTGCCCCACTTCCGCGAACAGCTCCGTCAGCAGCGCATGGCAGCCCGCGGCACTATGCGCGACGGTCGCGTTGAACCGGTCCATCCACGCCGCTGCCCGCGCCATATCGGCTTCGATCTCCGGCCCTTCGGCGCGATACAATTCGCCCGCCAGCATCTTGTCCTTTTCCGAGCGCATGATCCCTCCCCGCCATCTCGCCGGACGATCCTGCCCCAGCTACGCGCAAAGAAAAAGGGGCGCTCGATGCGCCCCTTCTCCTCAGTCCAGTTCGAGATGCGCGACCCCGTCGGAGCGCCGCCCGATCGAGCGCCCATCCGCGCCGATGGTCGCGCGCACGCGCCGCCGCATCGAGGAAAACGCAGCGCTTTCAACGACATCCACCGGCTCGTCCAGCGCAATTTCGATGTCGTAATGGGTCTCGCCCTTGCGCCGCAGCGCATGGACGCGGCCGCTCACCGGATGGCCCAGATAGCGCCCGCGCACCGCATCGCCCAAGGCATAGCCCTTCGCGTGTGCAGCCGGTTCGGCACGTCGCAGCGCCGCCACCATCGTGTTCCAGTCGGCATGACCCGCCGCCTGCGCGGTCAACTCATACGCCTTCGACAGCGCAACCGGATTGCCCGCCTGCGCCATCGCCTCGGCCAGACGGCGCGCCTGCGCCTTTACGTCTTTCACTGCATTTACAGTCATCGTTTCGTCTCCACGGGGATGATCCACCGCTTCGGGGCCCGCATTGCCGAAGAGCCCCCGAAAGCAAGGAGAGCGATCGTGAACCGGATTTCACCAAGGGAAACGCCCCGCGGGCGGCAGGCATCCGGCAGCCAAGGCCGAGAGATGGGCGGCGCGGACGCATCTGTCAAGGGATGCAGCCTTACCCGGCGTCCGGCGATGCGAAAGCGCCATAGCAGACGCCCCGAATGCGAAAGGGGCGCCCGACCGGACGCCCCTTCCCATCACTGTCCCTCTCCCGTTCAGCAGGAGTAGTAGTACTTGTATTCCACCGGGTGGGGGGTGTGCTCGAACGCGTACACTTCTTCCCACTTCAGTGCGATGTAGCCCTCGATCTGGTCCTTGGTGAACACGTCACCGGCCAGCAGGAACTCGTGATCCTTCTCGAGCGTCTCGAGCGCTTCACGCAGCGAGGCGCAAACGGTCGGGATCGAGGCCAGTTCTTCCGGCGGCAGATCGTAGAGATCCTTGTCCGAGGACGGGCCCGGATCGATCTTGTTCTTGATGCCGTCGAGGCCGGCCATCAGCAGAGCCGAGAAGCACAGATAGGGGTTCGCCGACGGATCGGGGAAACGGGCTTCGACGCGCTTTGCCTTGGGGGATTCCGCCCACGGAATACGGACACAACCCGAGCGGTTGCGGGCCGAGTAGGCGCGCAGAACCGGAGCCTCGAAGCCCGGGATCAGACGCTTGTAGGAGTTGGTCGACGGGTTGGTGAAGGCGTTGAGCGACTTCGCGTGCTTCAGGATACCGCCGATGAACCACAGGGCTTCCTGCGACAGGTCAGCGTATTTGTCGCCTGCAAACAGCGGCTTGCCGTCTTTCCAGATCGACATGTTCACGTGCATGCCGGTGCCGTTGTCGCCGGTGATCGGCTTCGGCATGAAGGTCGCCGATTTGCCATAGGCGTGCGCCACGTTGTGGATGACGTACTTGTACTTCTGGATGTCGTCGGCCTGCTTGGTCAGCGTCCCGAAGATCAGGCCCAGCTCGTGCTGGCACGAGGCCACTTCGTGGTGGTGCTTGTCGACCTTCATGCCCATGCGCTTCATGGTCGAGAGCATTTCCGAACGCAGGTCCTGCGCGTCATCCACCGGGTTGACCGGGAAGTAGCCGCCCTTGACGCCCGGACGATGGCCCATGTTGCCCATCTCGTAATCGGTGTCGGTGTTCCACGCCGCGTCGATCGCGTCGACCTCGTAGGAGACCTTGTTCATCGAGACCGAGAACTTCACGTCGTCGAACAGGAAGAATTCCGCTTCCGGACCGAAGAAGGCCGTATCACCGATGCCCGAGGCAACGAGATAGGCTTCGGCCTTCTCAGCCGTGCCGCGCGGGTCGCGGGCATAGGGCTCGCCGGTGTCGGGCTCGACCACGGTGCAGTGCACGCACATGGTCTTCTCGGCGTAGAAGGGGTCGATATAGACCGAGGACGCGTCCGGGATCAGTTTCATGTCGGACTGATCGATCGACTTCCAGCCGGCGATCGAGGAGCCGTCGAACATGAAGCCTTCTTCGAAGAAATCTTCGTCCACTTCGGTATGCATCAGCGTCACGTGCTGCAGCTTGCCGCGCGGATCGGTGAAGCGCACGTCGACGTATTCGACGTCTTCGTCCTTCATCAGTTTGAGAGCGTCCTTGATGCTCATGTCACATTACCCTTTCGTTGAGCTTGGGTTGTCCCTGGACCCGCAACGGGGTCCGCCGGGAATGCCGGAGGTTACAGCGCGTCGTCGCCCGACTCGCCGGTGCGGATACGGATCGCCTGCTCCATCGGAGAGACGAAGATCTTGCCGTCGCCGATCTTCTCGGTGCGCGCGGCGTTCGTGATCGCCTCGATGGCGGCGTCGACGAGATCGTCGGGCAGCACCATCTCGATCTTCACCTTGGGCAGGAAATCCACGACATATTCGGCGCCGCGATAAAGCTCGGTATGGCCCTTCTGGCGTCCGAACCCTTTCACCTCGATCACCGAAAGGCCCTGAATCCCAACTTCCTGAAGCGCTTCCTTCACTTCATCGAGTTTGAAGGGCTTGATGATCGCCTCCACCTTTTTCATGCCGCCGACTCCTCCGTCAGGTCTTCGTTCCGACCCCCTCAGACCACTTTCCCAAAGCCCCCGCAATCGGCTAGGCTGGCGGAGCGCGGTTTTGAGGTCGGATATCCGAAAAGCGCGCCCGCAATTCGTGCAAGTAGCACAAAAATGCAGCAGTTTGAAAACGATTCCTTCGAAGACCCCGGGGACCATGCCTGAAATCCTGACCGCCAGCCAAATGCGCGAACACGAACAGACCGAGATCGCGCGCGGCGCGGTCACGGGGCTCGAGCTGATGGAGCGTGCCGGGGAAAGCGTCGTCACGGCGATTTTCTCGCGTTGGTCCGATCCGGGGCCTGCGCAGGCTGTGGTGCTGTGCGGGCCGGGCAATAATGGCGGCGACGGCTATGTGATCGCGCGCCTGCTGGCCGCGCGCGGCTGGGGGATCGCCTGTTACGCCTATGGCGATCCGGCTCGTCTGCCCCCCGATGCGAAGGCCAATCACGACCGCTGGGCGCAGATCGGGGACGTGCTGCCATGGGACGATGCTGCGATCGAAGGCCGCATCGACGATATGGAGAGCGGGCTGGTGATCGACGCGCTGTTCGGCACCGGCCTGACCCGTCAGATGCCCGAGGACACGGCGAAGACATGGCGCGGGATCTATCCGCGGCGCTTTTCCAATCCCTCGGGACCGCGTCCGCATTTCATCGCCGTCGATATCCCCAGCGGCATTTCCTCGGATAGCGGGCGCAATCTCGGGGGGGCATTCCCTGCCGACCTGACGGTCAGTTTCCACCGCGCGAAATGCGGCCATTACCTCGATCCGTCCGACGGGCCCGACCGCACCGGCGGTGGCGCCTCGATGCGCGGTGCGCTGGTGGTCGCCGATATCGGCCTGCCGCAGGATGCGATCCCCGCGGCTGCGCGGCTGATCGACCGCCCCTCGAATTTCCTGATGAAGCGGACGGGCCACAAGTTCAGCCACGGCCACGCGCTGGTCCTGTCGGGTGGCGCAGGCAAAGGCGGCGCTGCGCGGATGGCTGCGCGCGCGGCTCTGCGGATCGGCGCGGGGCTGGTGACGCTGGCCTGCCCGCCCAAGGCGCTGGCCGAGAACGCCGCCCATCTCGACGCGATCATGCTGAGCGCCCTGCCCGACGCCTATAGCCTGCGCGGGATGCTGGGCGATGAGCGCCTCAACGCGCTCTGCCTCGGGCCCGGTCTGGGCATGTCCCGCGCACAGGAGATGGTGCCGGCGGCGCTTTGGGGCAAACGCGCGACGGTGCTCGATGCCGATGCGCTCAGCGCCTTTTCCGACGACCCGAGCCTGCTCTTCGGCCAGCTCCACCAGGCCTGCGTGCTGACCCCGCATCCGGGCGAGTTCAAACGGCTCTTTCCCGATCTGACCGAAAAGCTGTCAGGCGACGATCCGACCTATTCCAAACTGGACGCCACCCGCGAGGCGGCCGCGCGCGCGGGCTGCACGGTGCTGCTCAAAGGGGCAGACACCGCGATCGCGGCGCCGGACGGGCGCGTGGCGCTGCATTCGGCGACGCAGGACCGCGCGGCCCCGTGGCTTGCAACGGCGGGCGCGGGCGATGTGCTGTCGGGGCTGATCGCGGGGCTGCTTGCGCGCGGGTTCCAACCGTTCGACGCCGCGACCACTGCGGCATGGCTTCATGTCGAGGCGGCACGCAGCTTCGGTCCGGGTCTGATCGCCGAAGACCTGCCCGAAGAACTCCCGAAAGTGTTGCGCGACCTGATGGCACGGGACGCTGACCGCGACTGAGCCGCGCCGTCGGGGGCCACGCGGCGCGAAAGTTTCGGGCGGCGAAAGGCAGAGACCCCTCGCCGCCCGTTGCAGCTTATTGCGCCATCTGCTCGCGCGATTGGTTCTGGTTGCCGTTGCGCGCGCCCGGTGCCGTGTCCGTCGCATCCGCCGGAGCGGTGGCCGGGGCCGCCATGGCGGCTTCGGGAGTGTCGACTGCGTCGGTCCCAGCGGGCCCCGTCATCATATCGCACCCGGCCAGAGCGGCGGTCGCGCCCAGAATGATAAGCCAGTTCTTCATCCGTCTCTCCTTTTGTTGCAGTTCATCTAAGCTCCAATCCGCGGCGCGATTCCTTGATGTTGATCAACGTGCTAGGCGCATAGCGCGAATTTCCTGCAACTTCGTGTGGAAAGACGCTGAAAAGGCTGGCGCAACACGGTTTTTCGCCCCCGCGGCCCTCGCATCCGAACCTCACCCCGACTAAGCTCTCCCCTGCGACAGGGAGACGAGACGCGATGAACGAACACTCGAAGTCCGGAAAGCGGATCGAGATAGAGGGCGTAGTGGCGCAGGGCAAATTGCAGCGTCTGCTGGACGCGCTGCCGCCGGAGCTGCGCACCGAGATGATACCGCTCTGGCAGAGTATCCGTTTCGCGCCGGGCGACGTGCTGATCGAGGATGGCGAAGTCGCAGACCGGATCGGCTTCGTCGCGGACGGGTTTCTCGCGATGTCGAAAACGCTGCAGGATCGGCATCGCCACATCATCGGGCTGATCACGCCGTCCGACATGTTCGGACGCGCCTTCAACGGCCCGTCGGGCTACCGGATCGAGGCGCTCAGCGATGGCGCGGTCCTGACCTGCGACCGGCAGAAATTCGAAGCGATCCTCGCGCGTTCGCACGCGGCGGAGCGGCTGTTCCTGCTGAGCATCCTCGACGAGCTCGACGCGGCGCGCGAATGGGTGATGGTGCTCGGCAGTTCGAAAGTCGTCGAGCGGCTCGCCTCGCTCCTGATCATCCTGAGCCGCCACAAATACCGCACTCTCGAAAGCTGCGCGCGGGACAACATCCGGCTCGGTCTGCATATCCATATCAAGCGGGTCGATATCGCCCATTTGCTGGGCACCTCGCCTGAATCGCTGAGCCGGGCGTTTCATCAGCTCGAACGCGAGGGCGCGATCCGGATCGTTACACCCTACGATATAGAGATCTCGAATCTCGGAACGCTCGTCGATATTTCCGGCAATTCCCTGGAGATGCGCGAGGCCTGAGCGCACTCAGCTCGCCAGAAGCACCTCCAGCCCCGCGGCCAGCGCGTCGAGATCGTTGAGCCGGAACTGGCGGGTGTTCAGGATGTCGATCAGCCCGTCCTTCTGGAACTGGTGCAGAGACCGGCTGACGGTCTCCTGCGTCGTGGCGAGCAGATCGGCGATGTCCTGACGCGGCAGCAGCATGGTCAAGACGCCGCCGCCATCGGGCAAGGCCTGCCAAGGCATGATATGGCGCGACAGCAGAAGCAGCGCGCGCAGCCGCGCCGCCGGCGCGAAGGCGCCGAGAAGCCAGCTCAACCGCCGCGCCTTCTCGACCCAGCTTTCCGCCTGACGGCACAGCGCCCGGCGCAGTTCGGGCTCCTGATCGATGAGCTGCGCGAAAGTCGCGGCTTCGAAGAGACACAGATCCGTATCGATCACCGCTTCGATCGCTGTGTCCCGATGGCCGTTGAGAAGCTGGCCGATGCTATCGCCCGGGCTGACGAGACCGGTGATCTTGCGCCGCCCGGAGAGCGAATGACTCTGCATCCGCAGCATGCCGCGTTGCACCAGCGCGATGTGCTCGCAGCTGACGTCTTCTTCGCAGAGCCGCTCATTGGCCGCGCAGGAAATCTTGCGCGCCCGTTCGGCGACCCTCGCCAGAGCACGATCCGATAGGGATCCGCAGACGCCTTGGTTGCGAGCGGTGCAACCCGCGCAATGCAAGATCGCCTCTGCATTTCGCAAAGGTGCCGTCATCGCAATCTCCAAAAGGGTTTACCCACACTCTTCGCAGCCACGCTGCGCACTCGTCCTCTGGTGCAAGATCGAGCTAAGCAAATGACATACGCCCCTGTCAACACACGCGCTTGATCGTGAGCGGTAGCATCGAAATGCTACCACGAATGTGACGGCGAAGCGCATCACCCCCCTTGATACCGGCGGATATCGGTCGAAATCGCGTGCGGATCAGGCCTCGACGCCTGCGACCGCGGCGGCCATTTCCACGCCATCGACATAGATCACCTCGGGCGTCTCGAATTCCAGCACGAAGAGCCGCGCGCGACCTTGCCCTAGCGTGACATAATGCCCGTCGACGACCGATTGCGCAGGCAGAAGCGCCTCGCGCTTGCCGTAGATCACCTGCACCCGCCAGTCGCGCATCATCAACTGCGCGCCCTGCGCGATGATGAGCGGCGCGCCGGGGCGATCATGGCCAAGCGCGCCGGGCGAGATGCGGATCAGCGCGCCCACGTAATCGCCGGCCCGCAGCGCCTTGAGCCTGCAGGTCCCGCTACGGGTCACGATCCGGTCGCCGGGCTCGAGAAACTCCACGGGAATCGCTCCGTCCAGCGTGTAGACCCGTGCCCCGGCGGCGATCCCGGCGCTGAGATCCGGCTTCGGTTTGCGCATCTCCAAAGGCGAGGTGCGCGCTGCCACCTCCGGACCGGCCGGGCCCGGAAGAGCGTGACGTGGATTGGATTCGATGATCTGGCGGAGCATGGCCATGCCATTCCCCCGCCGTGGCGCCTGTCCCATGGCGATACCTGCTCTTGCCCACTCGTAACCTCGGCCTCTGGCGTGCCGTTGCGTAAAGGCTAACTCTCACCAACACGTTAAGACGAGCAAAATCGCATCTTCCTCTTTCCGTACCCGCAAGCTGTTGCTATTACGCCCCTGATGCGGGTGTGGCGGAACTGGTAGACGCACCAGATTTAGGTTCTGGCGCCTTTGGCGTGGGGGTTCGAGTCCCTTCACCCGCACCACTCCCAACCTCCGGAATTTCCTACCATACCCTCGCCTTCTCCCGCGTGCACGCTAGTTTAAGATGGCTACGCGGGCGGAATTGCCCCCGCTTGGATGACCGAATGCGTGGGAGAGGTGATGGTCGAAAGCCCGCAAACACCGCCTCGGCGGCCAGTCGAAGACACGTCGCCGGGCTTGGGTTCGCAGACATCCCTTCCCATCCGCGGGCTCACCCGCGACACGATCGCCACCGATCCGAATTTCTTCGGCGCGCAGCAGGCGGTGGCGGCAATGCTGCTCGACGTGCAGGCGCAGACACCGCGGATCGCGCGCCACATGGCTTCGCATCGGCGCTGGCTCGTGAGCCAGACCAGTTTCGCGCTGGCGATGAGGGCGAAGATGGAGCCCGGCGCGCCGGAACTGACGCCGGGACGGCTTCTCGCGGCGCTGACGCCTCATGTCGAGATCAACCGCAAGACGCTGAGCCAGTATCTGGGCGAGATGGAGGCGCATGGGCTGCTCGCCCCGCCGGACGAGTACAAAGGCGACGGGCGGCTGCGCCCCGTGACCACCACGCCCCTGGCAGAGCAAGGGATGCGGCGTTGGTGCGAGGGCCACCTGCACTGTCTCGATATCCTCGATGGCGGCGCGCGGCTGGACGCGGCCCGGCGCGACCCCGACCTCGCCTTCGCGATGCAGCGGCAGATGGTCGAGATCATCCGGGTCGATCCCGAATGGCACGCCCCGCCCGCGGCGATGGCGCATTTCCTCGGCTCCGACACGGGCGGGATGATGCTGCATGCGCTCACGCGGATGCTGCGAGATCTGCGCGAAACGGACGGGCGCATCTATCTCGAACGGGTCAGCATCGCCGATTTCGCCGCGCAGTTCCTGATCTCGGTCTCGAAGATCAAGCGCATGGTCCAGAAAGCCGAAGAGGCGGGCAACCTGGGATGGGAAGAGCCGCGCCGACGCGGCAGGCTCTGGCTCTCGCCCGATTTCATCCGCGCCCACTTCCGCCGGCAGGCGGTGAAGTTCGAAGCGGTCGAGCGCGCCTATCGCGCTGTCGCGTGAAAGTCACAGGCGGGTTGCGCGGGCGGGTGACGGGCGATCTGTCCGAAAATGACCGCTGAATTTCAAACACTTCTCGGTTAGGCTTACCTCTCGGGAAGATCGTGTCATTCTCGCTTCGGATCCGCGAACAAGGGGGCGGATCCTCCGAAGCGGCGGAAGATCACGACGGCGCGCCGGTTTGGCGCAATCCCGGTTTCGCGGCCGGAGCGACTTCGTGGGGTGGTGCGCCCCGGCCGCAGCTTTCCGAGCCCGCGCGCACCAGACGTTCATCGCATCGCCCGCCGCGCCAACCGCTGCACCTTCCTCCGTCGCGTCAGCGCCCCCCCTGCCCGCTCCCTATCCCGGGTTCCCGCCCTCGCCCACGCGTACACCCTGCCCGGGCGTCATTTCACCGCTCGCAGGCCGCTCTGCGGCCCCTTTTCGCCTTGCCACCATGGCTGAGGCTCAATAGAAGGACGCCTGAAATTCGAGAACCGGCCGCGATCCGCGCGGCGCCCAGAGACAAAGGACAAACCATGCAGGTCACCGAGACCCAGAACGACGGCCTCAAGCGCGGCTACGAGATCACCATCACCGCCAAGGAACTCGACGAGAAGGTCACCGCGAAGCTTTCCGAAGCGCAGCCCGAGATCGAGATGAAGGGCTTCCGCAAGGGTAAGGTGCCGATGGCGATGCTGCGCAAGCAATTCGGCCCGCGCATCCTCGGCGAAGCGATGCAGGAATCGGTCGACGGCGCGATGAGCGAGCATTTCGACAAGACCGGCGACCGCCCCGCGATGCAGCCGAAGATCGAGATGAAAGACGGCGAGAACTGGAAAGAGGGTGACGACGTGGTCGTGACTGTCGAGTACGAAGCGCTGCCCGACATCCCGGACGTCGATCTGTCGGGCGTCAAGCTCGAGCGTCTGGTCGTGAAGGCCAACGAAGGTGAAGTGAACGAAGCGCTGGAAAGCCTCGCGGCAACCGCGAAGAACTTCGAAGCCAAGGACGGCAAGGCCGAGAACGGCGATCAGGTCGTGATCGACTTCGAAGGCTTCGTCGACGGTGAAGCGTTCGAAGGCGGCAAGGGCGAAGGCTACCCGCTGGAACTCGGCTCGGGCTCGTTCATCCCCGGCTTCGAGGAGCAACTCGTTGGCACGAAAGCCGGTGACGACGTCGAAGTGACCGTGAAATTCCCCGAGGAATACGGTGCGGAGCATCTCGCGGGCAAGGAAGCGCTGTTCAAGTGCAAGGTCCACGAAGTGAAGGCGCCGAAGGCTGCCGAGATCGACGACGAGATGGCCAAGCAGTTCGGTGCCGAAGACCTCGCCGCGCTGAAAGCGCAAGTCGCCGAGCGTCTCGAAGCCGAGTACCAGGGCGCCGCACGTCAGGTGATGAAGCGCGGCCTGCTCGACCAGCTCGACGATCAGGTGAAGTTCGACCTGCCCCCGTCGCTCGTGGAAGCCGAGGCCAAGCAGATCGCGCACCAGCTCTATCACGAAGAGAATCCGGACGATCACGGCCATGACCACGGCGAGATCGAGACCACCGAGGAGCACACCACCCTCGCCGAGCGCCGCGTGCGTCTTGGCCTGCTGCTCGCCGAAATCGGCCGCAAGCAGGAGATCGAGGTCTCCGACGCCGAGATGACGCAGGCGATCATGAACCAGGCACGTCAGTACCCGGGTCAGGAGCGCGCCTTCTTCGAATTCGTGCAGCAGAACCCGCAGATGCAGCAGCAGCTGCGCGCGCCGATCTTCGAAGACAAGGTCGTCGATTACATTGCCGGTGAAGCCAAGGTGGACGACAAGGAAGTCACCAAGGAAGAGCTGCAGAAAGAGATCGAGAAGCTCGACGAGCTGTGATCTCCGGGCGCTCAGCCAAAAATTAGCGAAGGCCGCCTTTCGGGGCGGCCTTTTGCGTTTCCGGGCGTGGACCGGCGCGGAGCGCGGTCGCGCCGCATCACTCTGCGCCCGGCACCTTCAGGAATTTCGCGCTCGGAATCAGCGAGGGCAGCCCGGTCGCGGTCGCCACGTCGCGCAGGGTCTGCGCGGCCCGGTCGACCTGCAGCGACGCCGTGCGTTCCGCCGCCGGGTTGCCGGGTTCGATCCGGTCATGGATCGCGCTGCGCAGTACCTCGCCCACCGAGGCAAGCCGGTCGCGCGCGCCCTCGGGATCGTGCAGGTACAAAAGCCCGCCGGTCACGAGGATCGTGTGGGTCAGCGCGAAGTGCAGGATCGAAAACAGCCGCATCTCGGGGCCTCTTCAGGTTGCTTGCCCTCCGAGGTTCCCCTGCAAAAGCGGCGAATTTTGGGCCCGCTTCGGGCCAGCCGCGCTCAGCGTTTGCGCGAGGGCGCGGGCGCCACGGCATCGGCCACTGCCGCATTGCGCGCGCCCAAGGGAAGCGGCGCGCCAATGGTGCTGTCCTTCGCCGTCTGATGCTCTGCCTCGGAGTTGATCTCCGCGCCCACCAACACCGCCGTCGTCGAGAGCCAGATCCACATCATCAGCACCACCACCGCGCCGATCGAGCCATAGGTGCTCGAGTAATTCGCGAAGTTCGAAGTGTAGAAGGAGAACGCCGCCGAGACGATCAGCAGGAGCAGCGAGGCAACGATCGCCCCCGGGACGACCCAGATCCAGCGCGGCGCGTTGCGCGCGGGTGCGTAGCGATAGAGAAGCATCAGCATCCCCATCAGCACCAGTGCCATCACCGGCCAACGTCCCCAGCGCAGCACCGCGTCGAAGGCGCCGCCCAGCGGGATGAAATCCAGCGCGACCGGCAGCACCGCCGCCACGAGGATCAGCGCACAGACCATCACGACCCCGGTAATCGTCATGCCCAGCCCGAAGAGATTGAGCTGCACGAAGCTCCGCCGCTCCCTCTCGCCATAGGCCACGTTGAGCGCCCCGATGATCGCCTTCACACCGCCATTGGCCGACCAGAGTGCCAGCAGAATGCCGAAGATCGAAGCGAGACCGAGTGCGTTGGAACTCGACCCGATCAACTGCTCGAGTTGGGTGCGGATCAGGCTCAGCGCCTCGGGCGGGACGACGTTCTTCAGCGCGTCGAGATCCTGCAGCATGGTCTGGCGGTCCGCGAAAATGCCGTAGATCGAGACGGTTGCGGTCAAGGCCGGGAACAGCGCGAGCAGCGCGTAGAAGGTCACGCCCGCCGCCACGGCCAGCACGCGATCCTCGTCGATCTGGCCATAGGCGCGCGCGGCGATGGCCTTCCAGCCTGCGCGGGGGATTGCGAAGGGGCTTTCTGCCTGACGTCCTAGCGCGCGATCGGCGGGCCGGTCGTAGCGGTCGGTGCGGGTGGCGGGAATATGCCGCGCGCTGCGGCCTTCGGTCGGGCCGTGGATCGCGGCCTGCCGATCCTCCTGATAACGCCGCCACATGAGGTAGGCGCCGAAGCCCAGAAGCCCCGCCTGAACGAGCCTGTCGCGTGTGCTGGATGTCGCGTCGCGTGGGCTTCGCCCCGGTCGTTTCGTCATGCGCGTCCCCTGTTTTCAAAGCTCTGGAGGCTATTTAGGGGCCAACGCCGGATTGCGGTACGCGGTTCCGGGATCTGCGCCGCGCGTCTCGGCCCGAATATGTCTTTAGACATAATTCGCTGAACCATCTGCACAGGCAAGCATGAAAAAACCGCGCCCCGGAAGGCGCGGTTCTCTGTCTTTCGACTGAAGGGTCTGAGCGACCGATCAGGCGTTGTTGTCGTCTTCGGCCGACTCCGGGGTGGCAACGGGGCCGCCCTCGTCGTCGTCGGAGGTCGCGCCGCCGATATCGTCGAACAGTTCGGCGATCTCGAATTCGGCCGCAGCCTCTTCCTCGGCCGCCACGTCCTGGATCGACTTGCCCGACGCCTGCAGCTCGGCCTCTTCGGGCGAACGTGCGACGTTGAGCTGGATCTCGGCGACGACTTCGGGGTGCAGGTGCACTTCGACGTCATGCAGGCCGAGAACCTTGATCGGCTGGCGGATGATGACCTGCTTGCGGTCGACCGAGAAGCCCTGCTCGGAGGCGATGTTCGCCGCGTCACGGGTGGTGACCGAACCGTAGAGGTTGCCGCCGTCCGAGGCCGAACGGATCACGACGAAGGTCTCGCCGTCGAGCTTCGACGCCAGAGCTTCGGCTTCTTTCTTGGTTTCGAGGTTGCGTGCCTCGAGCTGGGCCTTGCGCTCTTCGAAAGCTTTGATGTTGCCTTCGTTGGCGCGCAGCGCCTTGCCCTGCGGCAGCAGGTAGTTGCGGCCGAAGCCGTCCTTGACGGTGACGACGTCACCCATCTGGCCGAGCTTGGCCACGCGTTCGAGAAGGATCACTTCCATCGGTCGGTCTCCTTATTTCACGGCGTAGGGGAGCAGGGCGAGGAAACGGGCGCGCTTGATTGCGCGGGCCAGTTCACGCTGCTTCTTCGCCGAGACGGCGGTGATGCGGGCGGGGACGATCTTGCCGCGCTCAGAGATGTAGCGCTGCAGAAGACGGGTGTCCTTGTAGTCGATCTTCGGCGCGTTCTCACCCGAGAACGGGCAGACCTTGCGACGGCGGAAAAACGGTTTTGCCATGGTGTCTACTCCTGTCTACCGATCAACGGCGCTCGCGACGGTTGTCGCGCTCGTCGCGTTTCTGCATCTGGACCGAGGGGCCCTCTTCGTGCTCGTCGACCTTGATGGTCATGACGCGCATCACGTCGTCGTGCAGACGGGCCAGACGCTCCATTTCCTGCACGGCGGCCGACGGGGCGTCGGTGCGCAGGTAGGCGTAGTGACCCTTGCGGTTCTTGTTGATCTTGTAGGCCATGGTCTTCACGCCCCAGTACTCGGAATCGACGACTTTGCCGCCGTTGTCCGACAGGACCGTGGAGAAATGTTCGACAAGGCCTTCGGCCTGCGCGTTGGACAGATCCTGACGCGCGATGAGGACATGCTCGTAAAGCGGCATGCGAACTCCTGTATTTCGAGGCGGCTTCAACGTTGGGCGATGATACTTCCGCATCCCAACACGAGAGGCTCCGCCGGTTCATAGCAAACGCGGAAGATGCGGCCTTATACGGGATGGGCGCAGGGATGCAAGGAAAAATCCGGGGGCCTGCGGGGCGCATTTCCGCCCTGCCCTGCCCGGCTCAGTCCAGCTCACCCGCGGCGAGGATGGGACCGGGCAGCGGGCCATGTTCGCTCGCCAGGGATTCCTGAACGATCACCACGGCGGGCGCGTCCCCGTCGACATCGACCGAGAGCGTAACCGGCTTGCGCCCGTCCCATTCGGCGATTCCGGTCAGGCTGGTGACGATGTTCTTGTAGGTCACCGTGCGCCCGGCATTCTCGCCGCGCAGGATGTCGACCGTGGCGGAAGGCTTGTAGCGCACGAGCTGCACCATCGCGGGCGTCTCCAGCGCGTCGACCGGGGTCAGCTCGATCTCGTAATGATCGCCCTCACCGGTGATCTTCAGATCGACCTCTGGATGGACATCGGTCTCGCGCAGGATCGCATTGTTGAGCGCCGCTTTCTGCGGTCCGACCAGCGTCTCGCGGCCGGCGATGATCATCTGCGGCGTGTAGACCGTGCGCTCACCGGCGGCGATCGCATAGGACTTCTGGCGCGCGGAGAATTCCGGCTTTCCGAAGGGATCCTTCCAGCCGAGGTAGTCCCAGTAGTCGACATGCAACGCCAGCGCGATCACGTCGTCGCGGTCGGCAAGCTCCTTGAGAAGCGCGTCCGCCGGCGGGCAGGACGAACAACCCTGCGAGGTATAAAGCTCGACCACGACGGGGTTTTTCTCCTCGTCGTCATTCGGGTCGGGATTCGCGGGCGCAGCCTTGGCGGAGGGCTCGGATTTGCCAGGCGCCATCTGATCGAGCAGCGCCCCGGACGCATCGAGACGCATCCCAGGCGGCGCATCTGCCGCCCCTTGCGCACAAGCGATTACCGCGGAGCTGACCAGCCCCACGGCACATGCAGCTCCGATCGCGGTCAAACGTCCTGCGCGCACTCGAAAAATTCTCCTCAATTCGCCGTCTTTATACTTAGCGTTTCTGCTCTGGCCATGCCTAATCAATGTTTTGAGAGTTTTCTTTCTGTCCGAACGCGCAAAACGATATAAATCAAACGTATCCGGCTCGGGATTGGATCAAAGTGACGCGAGGTCGCCTGAGAGGCCGCTTTTGTGTGCAACGGTATACAAAAAATGGCCCGACCCTCTTGAACGGATCGCGCGCTTGGGGCAAACACACGCCAGCGACACCCTTAGGACCCTTGAAGGGAGGCCATTCTCATGCCCATCGTTACCGGTAAGGATACCGCGAAGACCCGCCGCGAACTCAGCGTCGGCTCGAAGACCTATGCTTATTACTCGATCCCCGCCGCCACCGAGGCTGGCCTGGGTGATTTCTCGAAGCTGCCCGCCTCGCTGAAGGTGGTTCTGGAGAACCTTCTGCGGTTCGAAGATAACGGCTTCACGATCTCGACCGACGACATCAAGGCCTTCGGCGAATGGGCCGAGAAGGGCGGCAAAAACCCGCGCGAGATCGCCTACCGCCCCGCCCGCGTGCTGATGCAGGACTTCACCGGCGTTCCCGCCGTGGTCGACCTCGCCGCGATGCGTGATGGCATCAAGGGTCTGGGTGGCGACGCGCAGAAGATCAACCCGCTCGTGCCCGTCGACCTCGTGATCGACCACTCTGTCATGATCGACGAGTTCGGCAACCCGCGCGCGTTCCAGATGAACGTTGACCGCGAATACGAGCGCAACATCGAGCGCTACAAGTTCCTCAAGTGGGGCCAGACCGCGTTCGAGAACTTCCGCGTGGTTCCGCCGGGCACCGGCATCTGCCACCAGGTGAACCTCGAATACCTCGCCCAGACCGTCTGGACCGACAAGGATCAGGACGGCACCGAAGTCGCCTATCCCGACACGCTCGTGGGCACCGACAGCCACACCACCATGGTCAACGGCGCGGCCGTTCTCGGCTGGGGCGTGGGCGGTATCGAAGCTGAAGCCGGCATGCTCGGCCAGCCGATCTCGATGCTGATCCCGGAAGTCGTGGGCTTCAAGCTGACCGGCGCGATGGTCGAAGGCACCACCGGCACCGACCTCGTGCTGAAAGTCGTCGAGATGCTTCGCGCCCATGGCGTGGTCGGCAAGTTCGTCGAATTCTACGGCGACGGCCTCGACCACCTGCCGCTGGCGCAGCGTGCGACCATCGCCAACATGGCCCCCGAATACGGCGCGACCTGCGGCTTCTTCCCGGTCGATGACGAAACCCTGCGCTATCTCGAGCAGACGGGCCGCGACAAGGACCGCATCGCGCTGGTCGAAGCCTATGCCAAGGAAAACGGCATGTGGCGCGACGCGGATTACGCGCCGATCTACTCCTCGACGCTCGAGCTGGACATGAACACCATCGTTCCGGCGATCTCGGGCCCGAAGCGTCCGCAGGACTATGTCGCGCTGACCAAGGCGGCCGACGCCTTCGAGAACGTCGTGGCCGACTATCGCGGCATCGACATCTCGGAAGACGCCAAGGACATGGCCGACGAAGGCCCGGCCGCGACCAAGTCGGTCTCGATCGGCAAGACCGCCAAGGTCGAAGGCGAGGATTACGAGCTGCGCGACGGCTCGGTGGTGATCGCCTCGATCACGTCCTGCACCAACACCTCGAACCCCTACGTGCTGATCGGCGCGGGCCTCGTGGCGCGGAAAGCGCGTGAACTGGGCCTCAACCGCAAGCCCTGGGTGAAGACCTCGCTGGCACCTGGCTCGCAGGTCGTGTCGGAATACCTCGAAGCCGCTGGCCTTCAGGAAGACCTCGACGCGGTTGGCTTCAACCTCGTGGGTTACGGCTGCACCACCTGTATCGGTAACTCGGGTCCGCTCCAGCCGGAAATCTCGAAGGCGATCAACGACAACGACCTGATCGCGACTTCGGTGCTCTCGGGCAACCGGAACTTCGAAGGCCGGATTTCGCCCGACGTGCGCGCCAACTACCTCGCCTCCCCGCCCCTCGTGGTGGCCTACGCGCTGGCTGGCGACATGAACATCGACCTGTCGAGCGAGCCGATCGCCCAGACGCCGGATGGCAAGGACGTCTACCTGAAAGACATCTGGCCGACCGACAAGGAGATCGCCGATCTCGTCGAGAAGGTCGTCACCCGCGAGAAGTTCCAGTCGAAATACGCCGACGTCTTCAAGGGCGACGAGAAGTGGCAGGCTGTGGCAGTCGAAGGCGGCGAAACCTATGACTGGCCCGCCAGCTCGACCTACATCCAGAACCCGCCCTACTTCAAAGGCATGTCGCCGGAAGCAGGCACGATCTCGAACATCAAGGGCGCGGGCATCCTCGCCGTGCTGGGCGATTTCGTGACCACCGACCACATCTCGCCGGCGGGTTCGTTCAAGCCCGACACCCCGGCCGGGAAATACCTGGTCGAGCGTCAGGTCGCGCCGAAGGACTTCAACAGCTACGGTTCGCGCCGTGGTAACCACGAAGTCATGATGCGCGGCACCTTCGCCAACATCCGCATCAAGAACGAGATGCTGGACGGCGTCGAGGGCGGCTTCACCAAGGGCCCCGACGGCGAGCAGACCACGATCTTCGACGCGGCGATGGCCTATGAGAAAGCCGGCAAGCCGCTGGTGATCTTCGGTGGCGAGCAATATGGCGCAGGCTCCTCGCGCGACTGGGCGGCGAAGGGCACCAACCTGCTCGGCGTCAAGGCCGTGATCGCGGAGAGCTTCGAGCGTATCCACCGCTCGAACCTCGTCGGCTTCGGCGTGATCCCCTTCGAGTTCACCGAAGGCCAGACCCGCAAGGATCTGAACCTGACCGGCGAGGAAGAGGTCTCGATCGAAGGCCTGGAAGGCGAAATCAAGCCGCAGTCGATCGTGCCTTGCACCATCACCTACAAGGACGGCACCACCAAGGAGATCAAGCTCAAGAGCCGGATCGATACCGCGGTGGAGATCGAATACCTCAAGAACGGCGGCGTGCTGCACTACGTGCTGCGCAACCTCGCCAAAGCCTGAGGCTGACGGTCACGAGATTGGAGAAGGCCCCGCGAGCGCGGGGCCTTTTTCGTTTGGGAGGAGCGATGCGACTTTCGCCCGGGCGGCCAGTCCGGGCCGCGCCCGACCTCCCCCCGGGAGGGCGCGACTGCACTGCACCACTGAGACTAGGCCGTCGGGGCGATGGAGAAGTAAAGTGCCCTCGCCCACATCTCACGAGCGCCCACCCGAGGTCGGGCGCGGCCCTAAGCGCGCGATTCCCGCCATTCGCCCGGTCTGTGCTATACTCGGCCTCTCACGAAGGGAGGACGACGCGATGAACAGACGCGAGATGTTGGCCCTGACGGTCGGAGCGATGACGGCGGGAGGCGCGTTGGGAGGCGTGCGGCCCGCGAGGGCGGAGGCGGTGATGGGCGATGGCGGGCTCTACCGGCAGCCCTTCTTCCACGAAGGGTTCCTCGATCTGGGAGAGGATCTTCAGGAGGCTGCGGATCAGGGCAAGGGGCTGATGGTGCTCTTCGAGCAGCGCGGCTGCCCCTATTGCCGCGAGATGCATCTGGTGAATTTCGCCAAGCCAGAGATTACCGGGCTGATCGAGAAGAGCTATCTCGTGGTGCAGCTCGATCTCTGGGGCGCGCGCGAGGTCACCGATTTCGACGGCGAGGCCTTGGAGGAGCGCGCGCTGGCGCAGAAATGGGCGGTGAACTTCACGCCGACGCAGGTGCTGATCCCCGCCGCGAATGCGGGCGCGCAGAGCCTGCGCGAGGCCGAGGCATTCAGAATGCCGGGCTATTTCAAGCCCTTCCATCATCTGGCGGGACTCGAATACGTGGCCAGCGGCGCCTATGCCGATCAGCCGTTCCAGCGCTTCCTGCAGGACAAGTTCTCTGAACTCAGCGCTAAGGGCATCGACCCGGACGTCTGGTAAGGCCCAAATGAAAACGGCCCGCGCGATTGCACGGGCCGTCTCAAACCGTCACACGGGCTCAGCTTACGCGAGCGCGAGGTTACCTGCCGACTGGCGGCCGTCACGGCCGGTTTCCAGATCGTAGGTCACTTTCTGACCGTCATCGAGACGCTGGATGCCAGCGCGCTCAACGGCGGAGATGTGAAGGAAGATGTCCTTGCCGCCATCGTTCGGTGCGATGAAGCCATAACCCTTGGTGCTATTGAACCATTTCACGGTGCCTTCGGCCATCGTGAGTCTCCTATTAAATTATGCTGCCTGCGAAATGCGTCAGCTCGGCGTAGTCAGTTCTTGAAAGCAAACTGAAGCCGTAAGGAGACAGTGCATCTGGGAATCAAACGTAGCGAGAGAAGACATAAGGCGAACGGGCGAAAATTGCAATCGTCAAAGCGGGCGCGCCTCCTTGCGCACCCAATATCTTCGACGGCGACGCGCGGCTTCCCGCCGACGCCGGTCCGGGCGAGAAATCGAAGAGATTTTGGACCTTTGCCAAGGCGCCCGCGTTACTCCCTAGCGAACACAGAGATCTTCAGCCGATGAAGACCCAGGAGGACCCCCATGACAGCAGCTCCGCTTGGCCCCGGCCAACTCAACGCAATCGACCATGGCGGCTCGGGTCGGCCCGTGGTCCTGATCCACGGCTGGCCGCTCTCGGGCAAGGCGTGGGAGCGGCAGGTCCCGGCCCTGCTCGACGCCGGCCACCGCGTCATCACCTATGACCGCCGAGGCTTCGGTCTGGCGGAAAAACCCACTGAGGGCTTCGATTACGACACGCTCGCCGCAGATCTCGATGCCCTCATCACGGCGATGGATCTGCATGACGTGACACTGGTGGGCTTCTCGATGGGCGGCGGCGAAGTCGCGCGCTACATCCGCAATCACGGCGAAGGCAGGCTGCGCGCCGCTGTGTTCGCCTCCGCCGTGACCCCCTATCTGATGCAGAGTGACGACAACCCCGACGGCCCGCTGACCAAGGAGGCCGCCGAGGAGATGGAGCAGGGCCTGCGTGATGGGCGCGAGAGCTTCTTCCCGCAATTCGTCGAGACTTTCTACAGCGCCGGCGGAGAGCTCAAGGCCTCGGACGAGGATTGCGAAAAGGCGGTAACGCTGTGCAACCAGTCCGACCAGAGCGCGGCGCTCGGCTGCATGGAAGCGTTCGGCACGACCGATTTCCGCGCCGACCTGGAGGCCGTGCGGGTGCCGGTTCTGGTGATTCACGGCGACAGCGACGAAATCGTTCCGCTCGAAGGCTCGGCCGCGCGGACCTACAAGGCGATCCCCGACAGCCAGTTCTTCACGATCAAGGGCGCGCCGCATGGCTGCAACGTCACCCATTCGGAAGAGTTCAACATCGCGCTGATGGAGTTCCTGAAGTAACGCCCCCCGGGCTTCGGCCTTCTATCAGTCCGGCCCGCGATCCCTTGCGGGCCGGGTTTCTATTGTCTAAAATGTTCATGTTTTGTTTTCACCACCCCTCTCTGTCGCTGCGACCCGATGACCACGCCCCACCCTTTCCCCCTGCGCGAAGGCCGCACCCATGAGGTCTGCGGCATGGGCACCACGAGCTTCGCCTGCGCGGTCTGCGCCAGCACCACGGGGCCGATCCTCTGGGTGAACGAACGCCATCGCCGCGAAGGGCTCAATCCGCGCGGTCTGGTGAGCTTCTTCGACCCGGCGCGGCTTCTGCTGGCGCGCGGCAAGGACCAGACCGACACGCTCGCGGTGATGGAAGAGGCGCTGCGCGACGGCTCGGTGCCGCTTGTGATCGGGGAATTGCCGCGCGAGATCGGGCTGACGGCGGGGCGGCGGCTGCAACTGGCCGCCAAGGAGGGCCGCGCGACGGGGCTGTGCCTGATCCTGCCCGATGGCGGCTCGAACGCGGCGGAGACGCGCTGGCACGCGATGCCGATTTACGACAAGCTGCTGCGCGAGGGCGTGGACTCGCCCCGGCTACGCTGGCGGCAGCTGAAGAACAAATCCGGCCCCTGCCGCGCCTGGGAGGTGGAGTGGAACGCGAAGACCCGCACGCCCGAGATCCTGTCGGTCAATGACTGCGCACCGTCGAGCGTACCGGTGTAGCGCTGCGCTTCAGAGGTCGAGCTTGTCCTCGATCGCGCCGATCTGGGCGACCGGATCGACGGGCCATTGGCTGATATTCTGCAAGCCGCGATCTTCCAGCACCGCGCTTCCCGGATGATCTGCCAGCCACGCCTCGATCTGTGCATCGCGGGCGCGCAGAAGAGCTGCGAATTGCGGACGATAGAGCGTGACCATCGCGCTCAGCCAAAGGTTCACCGCCCAGTTCGGATGCGCCAGTTCGATCGCGAAATGATCGAGCAGCCGGATCATGTCCTCGGCGCGGTAGAGGCATTCATCCGTGACCCAGCGATTGGTGGTGAAAATGCGGATCGCCCGGCCCTTCGCATCCACGCTGATCGCGCCGATATGGACGAAGCGCGCGGACCTGTCCTCGGGGATTTTCGCACCGGGCAGATCCCACGGCTCCAACCCCGGAATGATCCCTTCGGGGCGCATGAACAGGTGGAAATGCCCGTTCTCTCCCTCGGCCATCTCGCGCGCGTCATGGGCATGGTAGAAATAGTGGCAATGCGTCTCGGTATCGAAGACATCGCCCTGCGGGTAGCGCGACCAGACAAGGAAATCCCCCTGCCCGCGCAGCACTTCCGAGACGACGCTCATTCCCGATTTCGCCAGAACCGTCTCGCATTCGAGCACGGTCTCGGCCGCGTCATGCATCTCTTCCAGTCGGGCACGAGGCAGCCCCTCGATCCCCGGATCGGCGATGCGCAGCGTGGGCGCTGGCGTCGCCGGGTTGGCACTGTCGGGTGACATCTCGGAGGATGTTTCGGGTCGAGTCATCGGTCTCTCCTCATGCGAACGGGGCCAGCCTAGGCGCTGACCCCGTCCTTGTCATCGCGGCATCTGCGCTCAGAGCGGCTCCATGCCGAGCATCTCACGCACAGCCGGTTCACGCGAGGTCTTGAGACCAATCTGGCGGCCTTCCTGCACGGCGATCTCGTTCGGAACGCCTTTCGAGGCACGGTAGAGCGCCCACATCGCGCCCACGCGGTTCGCGCTCTCGCAATGCAGCAGGATCGGGTAGTTCGCCGGGTCTTCGACGATCTTCGCGAATTCGGCGACCTGTTCCTCGGTCGGCGCTTTGGTCGGCACGGAGATCTGGATATAGTTCATCCCGGCCTTCTGCACGAGATCGCCCTCGTTCGGCGCGCCCTCGTCAGGCTTGAGCAGACTCACGACGGTCTTGAAGCCGAGCATCTTAAGCATCGGGATGCCCGTCGGGTCGATGAAGCCACCGGTGCCGACATAGGGCGTCGCGCGCAGGTAGTTGTCGACGATCGGGGGCATCTTGTCGCCATAGGGCGCCTGCGTGGCCTTGACGGTAGTGTCATAGGGCCCGCTGGCCATCGGTGCCGCGTCGTTGCCCGCATCCGCAGCCTTTGCCGCCGAGGGGGCGCAGGGGTTCGCCGCGGCGGGCGCGCAGGGGTTGGCCGCCGCCGGAGCGCAAGGGTTGGCCGGAGCGCAGGGGTTCGCGACCGCCGGCGCACAGGGGTTGGTCGCCTGCGCGCTGGAGGTGGCGGGAACCGCGGCGCTCATCGCGACCGCCGTCACCGGCACCATCGCGGCGCGCAACAGGCTCTTGCGTTTCTTGTGCAGTTTCATGGACTTTGTCCTCCCTAGGCTATCGTCCGTGTTAATACTGGTTACCCACGCGCGTTTGCTGATGTCAGGGCGAACTCGTCGGCCTCGTCATCCGGGGCGCAGACCTCTTCGGCGGTGAACGGACCGCCACGCGACCGCTCGAGGATCGTGCCGAGGCGGAAGCCCACAGCGGCGATGATGATCAGCGCCAGCAGGATCACCCATTCCGGCAGCCCGAAGAGCTGCGGCAGGGTCTGCGCCGTCGGCCCCTGACCTGCGAGATAGAAATCCTTGATCGGGTCGAACACCCAGGCGAAGACCGAGGTGCCGAGCACCATGCCGATCGCGAAGACCACCGCATCGATCCGGCCCGAGGCCACACCGACCACGGAGGTGCCCGGGCAGTAGCCGCCCACAGCAAATCCCGCGCCGATGAAGACACCGCCCAGCAGGATCGCCCAGAAGAAGAGCGTCGGGATGAAGACCGCGGCCGGGCCCATCCAGCCCATCGTCCGCAGCACGTAGAGCCCCACGGCGCAGACGATCACCGCGGTGAACATCACCTTGAAGACCGAGAAGTCGCGCAGCGTGAACTGCCCCGTCAGCTTGCGCGGAGAGCCGAAGCCCGCCGCTTCCAGCGCATAGCCGAACAGGATGCCCGACAGGAGCCCCGAGGCTATGCCGCTATCGTAAAGAGGGATACTCATTGCCAGATCCTCCGCATCATCATCGAGACGGCGAAGCCCGCCGCGAAGAAGCCGATCAGGAAGACGAAGCCCGCCACGGCGAGCGTCGCGCTGCCCGACAGACCCAGACCCGAGGTGCAGCCGCGCGCCAGACGCGCGCCGAAGCCCACCAGCGCGCCGCCCAGCAGCGCATAGACGAGGCGATTGCCGGAACTGGTGCGCGGCCCGCGCTCGACCTTGACCGAGATCCGGCCCGCGCCTTTCGCGCCGAGCCACGCCCCGATCAGGACGCCCACCACTTCCCAGGTGATCCAGCTCAGAAGCGGGCTGCCTGCCGCCATGAAAGGACCGAAATAGGAATTGCTGGCGGTCGCCTGCGGGGCGATCCAGTCATTGGCCTGCGCCGCGAAGCGGGTCACGAAGCCGGATGCGCCGAGCCCGTGCCCGGTCACGATGAAGGTCAACAGCAACGCGAGGCCGAGCGCAGTGCCGGCGGCGAGCGGTGACCAGAATGGTTTTGGAGCGTCTCTCATGAAAACCTCCGATCCTCCCATAATCATATTCAAAGATGATGATACAACACACCCGAACCGTTTCAACATTTTTAACCGCTGCAATGCGGCAAATGACATATTGTCGGAAGGCACCCTACCCGCCCGCCAGAGAAAACCACCGAAAGCGAAAGCCTTGCCCCAATCCCCCGCCTCCTTCACCGCGACGATTGATCGCGACGGTCGCTGCGAATTGGCGCGGTCGGGGGGGCGGCTTTTTCCCTATTGGAGCTTCACCAAACCGGTGATTGCGGCTCTGGCGCTGACGCTCGAGGCCGAGGGGTGGCTCGACCTGCGCGCGCCGCTCGACCTGCCGGAGCTGCCCGGTCGCATCACCCTCGCCCGTCTGCTCGACCACAGCGCGGGCCTGCCCGATTACGGCACCCTGCCCGACTATCACGCCGATGTCGCCGCCGGACGCGCACCGTGGCCGCGCGATCTGCTGGTGGCACGGGTTTTGGCGCAGCACTCGCGCGACGAGTGGCGCTATTCCAACCTCGGTTACATGCTCGCCCGCGAGGCGATCGAACGGGCAGCGTGCCGGGGCCTCGCGGAGCTGGTACGAGACCGGATCGCTGGACCGTTGGGGCTTGAAAGCGTGCGGCTCGCGGAGGCGCCTGCCGATTTCGCAGAACTTCACTGGCCCGAGGCGCGCGACTACCATCCCGGCTGGGTCTATCACCGCACGCTGATCGGCACGGCGGGCGATGCGGCGCGGCTGTTGCGCGGGCTGAGCGATCTGCTCTCGCAAGACGCATTCGCCCGCATGACCGCCTGTCGCGAGCTGGGCGGCGCGCTGCCGGAGCGACCTTGGACGCGGCATGGCTACGGGCTGGGGCTGATGTGCGGCGACTGGGGCGAGACGCGCGTTTTCGGCCATTCCGGCGCGGGGCCGTTCAGCGCCAACGCCGTCTATCACTGCCCCGAGACAGGCCGCACCGTCGCCGCCTTCACGCATGGCCCCTTCGAAGGGCCGGCGGAACAAGCCGTGGCCAAACTCGTGGCTGGGCGGTGAGGGCTGCGCCCGACGCTGGGGGGGCGCATGCGCTCCCTAGCTGGATTTCCGTTTATCGCTCCACCTCTCCCAACCTGCGTTCGCGCGGCTCCGGTGCAGATGCGCCCTCCCGGAGGGAGGGTTGGGCGTGGCCCGGGCGAAGGCACGGTTTCAGACGCGTTCCGAAGCCTCCGGCGCATACCTCGTCGCCAAAAAGAAAGGCGGCAACCTCCGTCGCCGCCTCTCCCAAGATACCGGGAAATCCGATCTCACACGCCGCTGTCGAAGGGCTCGAACGCCTCGGCGCGGGCGCGTTTCCAGCGCTTGAGATAGCCGAAGCGGTCGTCATCCTCGCGCAGAAGGAACCCTTCGGGCATGTAGTGATAGATCTCGTCGCCCACTTTGAAATCCCGCTCGCGGTCGCGCACCAGCAGGTGATGCGGCAGGAACTGGCCCGGATGGGTGAGGCCGGCAGCCCCCGTCATTTCGGCCAGCGCCTTCATCGTGTTGCGGTGGAAATTGGCCACGCGGGTCGCCTTGTCCGGCACCACCAGCGCGCGCTGACGGATCGGATCCTGCGTGGTGACGCCGGTCGGGCAGCGGTTGGTGTGGCACGACTGCGCCTGAATGCAGCCGATCGAGAACATGAAACCGCGCGCCGAATTCGCCCAATCCGCGCCAATCGCGAGAACCTTGGCGATGTGGAACGCGGTGACGACCTTGCCCGAGGCGCCGATCTTCACCTGATCGCGCAGCCCCGCACCGCGCAGCGTGTTGTGCACGAAGCTGAGCCCTTCCACGAGCGGGAAGCCCATGTGGTTCGCGAATTCCAGGGGCGCGGCACCGGTGCCGCCTTCCTTGCCGTCGACGACGATGAAATCGGGCGTGATACCGGTCTCGAGCATCGCCTTGACGATGCACATGAACTCGCGGCGATGCCCGACGCAGAGCTTGAAACCCACTGGCTTGCCGCCCGACAGTTCGCGCAGTTCGCCAATGAATTCCATCATCTCGATCGGCGTCGAGAAGGCCGAATGCGAGGCGGGCGAGATGCAGTCGCGATCCATCGGGATGTCGCGTGCCTCGGCGATCTCGGGGGTGATCTTTGCGGCCGGGAGCATGCCGCCGTGGCCCGGCTTCGCACCCTGGCTCAGCTTCAGCTCGATCATCTTGACCTGCGGGTCCTGCGCGCGCTTGGCGAATTTCTCGGGGTTGAAGCTGCCATCGTGATTGCGGCAGCCGAAATAGCCCGAGCCCACCTCGAAGATCAGATCGCCGCCCTCGCGGTGATAGCGCGAGATACCGCCCTCACCGGTGTCATGCGCGAAGCCGCCCATCTTCGCGCCTCTGTTGAGCGCCATGATCGCGTTCGCCGAGAGCGCTCCGAAGGACATCGCCGAAATATTGTAGATCGACGCCTTGTAGGGCTGCTTGCAGGTCTCGCCGCCGATCTCGACGCGGAAATCGCTATCCTCGATGTGGCGCGGCTTCACCGAATGGGTGATCCACTGATAGCCCGATTCCGAGACACGCATCCGCGTACCGAAGGGCTTGGCGTCCTCGATATCCTTGGCCCGCTGGTAGACGATCGTGCGGGTGGCACGCGAGAACGGCACCTCCTCGTCGTCGCCTTCGATCAGGTATTGCCGGATCTCGGGGCGGATCTCCTCGAAGAAGAAGCGCAGATGGCCGAGGATCGGATAGTTCCGGGTGATGGCGTGGCGGCCCTGGATCAGGTCGTAGATGCCGACCAGCGTCAGGAAACCGAAAAGGATCGCGGCGACCAGGAACCAATCTGTCAGGATCAAGCCGGAAAGCGCGAAGAGCGTCAGCAGGGCTGACAGGACGAGCGGAGAAAACCGTATGAAACGCGTGAACATGCCCCCTCCCGCGGGGTTTTTTGTCTTGTGTTCGCTTTGCCCGCCCACTCTAGCGTGCGCGGGTTCTATGTCGAAGAACAATTACGCCCGCAACCCCGGATCGGACCAGATAGCCGCCTCGAGCGCATCGAGCCCGTCGGTCAGCGCGGCGGGGCCCGGTTGCAGAATGAGGGTCGATTTGACCTCGTGCAGCCGGTTTCGCGCAACAGCCGGAACGTCCTGCCAGCCTGGCCTTGCGGAAACTTTCTCGGGGCGGAATTTCTTGCCGCACCAGGAGCCCACGATGACCTCGGGCGCGGCTGCGATCACTTGTTCGGGAGCGACGATGCGATCCTTGGCTTTGCCCTCTTTCGCCAGCTCGGCGAAGACATCGCGCCCACCCGCGATCTCGATCAGCTCCGACACCCAGCCGACGGCGGAGATCAGCGGCTCGTTCCATTCCTCGAACCAGACGCGCGGACGGCTCGGGCGCGGCTTCGCGGCGATCTCCGCCAGACGCGTCTCGTAGCCTGCGGCCAACAGTTCCGCCCGCTCGGTGCAGCCCACCAGCGCGCCCAACGTGCAGATCATGTCGAGGATGCCGGCGACCGAGCGCTGGTTGAACGCGTGCACGGCGACGCCCTCGCGCACCAGCCCCGCGACGATGTCGGCCTGAAGGTCCGAGAACGTCAGGACGAGGTCCGGCTCCAGCGCAAGGATCTTCGGTAAATCGGCGGAGATGAAAGCGGAGACGCGCGGTTTTTCCTGCCGTACCCGTTTGGGCCGCACCGCGTAGCCCGAGACGCCGACGATGCGCGCGTCCTCGCCCAGAAGGTAGAGCGTCTCGACCGTTTCCTCGGTCAGACAGACGATGCGTTCAGGAGGAAATGCCATCAGATCCCCAATGTGGAAAGTGGTTGAAAAACAGGGCCTTCCGACGTGATTTTAAAGTGCGCGCGGATGTGGAAGACCTGCGCCAGAAGCGTCTCGGTGAGGACCTCGCCGGGCGGTCCATCCGCCACAAGCCGCCCGCGATCCATCACCCAAAGCCGGGTGCAATGGCGCGCGGCCAACCCCAGATCATGCAGTGAGGTGACGACCGCGCCGCCCGCCTGCGCGTGGGCGGTGAAGACCTGCATCGTCGCGATCTGCGCCGCCGGATCGAGCCCGGCGATGGGTTCGTCTGCGAGGATCAGCGGGCTTTCCTGCGCGAGCGCCCGGGCGATCAGCACCCGCGCCTGCTCGCCGCCCGAGAGCTGCGTGGCGGCGCGGTCTCGGTAAGTGTCGAGCCCCATCCGGCGCAGCGCTTCTTCCACCGCCGCCGCCCCGCGCGTCGCGTGATCGCGGCCATGCGGCAACCGCCCCAGCGCGACCAGATCGGCGACCGACAGCCCCCAGGCGATTTCGCGCGCCTGCGGAAGCCACGCCGCCGCCCGCGCCCGCGCCATCGGATCGAGCGCCGACAGCGAGCTGTCCCCGCGATGCGACAAGAGCCCCATCGCACCGCGCAGCAGCGAGGTCTTGCCCGCGCCGTTGGGCCCGATCAGCCCGATCAGCTCGCCCGGCGCGACCTGCGCCGAGACGTGATCGACGACCGGGCATTCGCCCCGCAGAACGGTCAGGTTTTCCAGTTCCAGCATCAGCCCTCGCGCCCCATCTTGCGGATCATCGACAGGAAGAACGGCGCGCCGACCAGCGCGGTCAGCACCCCCAGTTTCAGGTCGCGCTCGGGCGCTATCACCCGCGTCGCGATATCGGCCAGCGTCAGCATCGCCGCCCCGCCAAGCGCCGAAGCCGGAAGCAGCCGTGAGGGCCGCGCGCCCACAGATTTGCGCAGCAGATGCGGCACGACGAGGCCGACGAAGCCGATCGCACCTGCGACCGCCGTGGCCGCACCGACCATGAGCGCGGTCCCGAAGACGACCTGAAGCCTCAGTTTTTTCAAAGAGATACCAAGCGAAGCTGCAGCATCCTCCCCAAGGCTCAGCGCATCCAGCCCGGGCCCTGCGCGCAGCAGGATCAAAGCGCCCACGATCAGGAACGGCAGTGCCAGGGCGACATGGGTCATCGACCGATCGGCAAGCGAGCCCATCATCCAGAACACGATCTCGGCCGCGGCATAGGGCGACGGAGCTAGGTTCAGCACCAGCGCGGTCGCCGCCGCCGCCAGCGCGGAGACGGCGATGCCTGCAAGGATCAGCACCAGCGCCCGGCCCTCGCGCCCGGCAAGGACCAAGATCAGCGCGACGGCCACGCCCGCGCCCGCCAGCGCGGCGAGCGGCAGGGCCAGGGCGAAGAGCGCGTAGAGCCCGGTCTGGATCGCGATGACCGCACCAAGCGCCGCCCCTGCAGAGGTGCCGATCAGCCCAGGCTCGGCAAGCGGGTTGCGCAGGAAGCCCTGCATCGCGGCGCCCGACAGCCCCAGCGCGGCGCCAACGCCGATACCGAGGATCGCGCGCGGCAGGCGCAGCTCGCGCATCACCAAGCCCGCCGCGCCATCGCCGGAAATGAGCGCGGATATCCCGTCGAGCGGCGAAATCCCCGACGGTCCGATCAGCAGCGACGCTGCGAAAAGCACCGCGCAGAAGGCTGAGAGGAGAATGAGGATCGCGCGATAACTCATTGCGTTAACTTCTCTTTCTCGATCTTGCGCCCAAGCGTCGCCAGTTGCCCTACCGCATTCAGCATCGCCGGTGCGCCGCAGGTCCAGCTCGCATCGCGCAGGCCCCGCACGACCGGAAGATCGCGCAGCACCGGGTGCGCCAGCACCTCCTGCGCGCGGCTCGTGCCGGTGCCGCCTTGCGAGCCCCCCACGACCACCAGATCGGGGCGATCCATCACCAGATCCTCCAGAGGCAACCGCCCGCCCCAGTCGAGCCCCGGCCCGCTGACGACGTTCTGAAATCCTGCCATTTCAAGGATTTGCCCTTCAAGGGTCCGCGGCCCGTAGCCATAGCCCGAGGGCCCGATGATCGCAGCTTTCAGCCCCGGCGCGGGTGTCTGGATCGCCGCCAGCCGCGCATCGAAATCCGCGAGCATCTTCGCCGCGCGACCGGGATGGCCAAGAAGCTTGCCCATCGTCTCGATCCGGCCGCGGATCTCGGGCAGCGAGGTGCCGGGCGGCAGTTGCTCGACCCGGATTCCGAGCGTGCGCAACATGCGGATCGTGTCGGGGTTCGACCACGTATCGGCCAGCACGAGATCGGGATGGAGAATAGAGATTTCCTCGGCGCGCCCGAAGTTTACGGACAGGTCTTCAGCCTGTTTCCAGCGCACCGACATCGACGGGTCGGTCGCGAAATGGCTGACCGAGACGATCTGCGACGGATCGGCCAGCGCCAGCGCCAGCTGATCGGTGCAGAGGTTCATGGAGACGACCCGCCGCGGCACATCTCCCGCAGGCTCTTCCGCCCATGCGGATGAGGTCGCCGCCAAGGCGGCGAAAAGGGCGGCGCAAACCGCCCCTTTCAGATCAGAACCGCGCACGCAGCCCCACATAGGCGGCGCGACCCGAGGTGCCGTAGCCGGGGAATTGCTGGTATTGCTCGTCGAAGAGGTTGTCCACGCGGAGATAGACCTCCTTGCCCGCGCCGAGGTCGTAGCTCAACTTGGCATTGGCGAGAGTATAATCCCCCATCGGAGTGCCATTGATCGGCGCGCGGTCGGCCACGAGCTTCGCCCCGAAGCTGCCGCTGAGCCGATCGGTCAGCTTCGCATCGAGCGACGCGGACAGGTTGTGGCGACCGTAGGTCTGGCTCCAGCTTGACCCATAGCCGAGGTTGTTCGGGTTTTGCGTATCAATATAAGTGTAGGAGAGCGTGTAATCGAGCCGCGACGAGAGCGCGCCCTTAGCCTCCAGCTCGAGCCCTTGACGTACGGTCTTGCCTGAAGTCTGCACGTAGTTCGAACCATTGTAGATAATTAGGTCGCGTGTTTCGACGCGGAAAAGGGTAGCGCGCAGGGAGGTGTCGTCCCAGTCCTTCTGCAGCCCCAGATCGTAGCTGATCGATTTCTCCGGATGGAGCGTTGACGTCCCGAAGGGCCCGTAGAGCTCGTAACCCGAGGGAGCACGATAGCCGGTGCCCACCGAGCTGCGCAGCAAGAGGTCGTTCGCAAGTTTCCAGGTCAGTCCGAGCCGTCCCGTGGTGAAGCCACCAAAGGCTGAATTGTCGTCATGGCGCAAAGAGGCAACGAGATCGGCACCGGGCGCGAGCGTCACGTCATATTCTCCGAAAATCCCCGTGGTCTTACGGGACGCACCTGCACTGACGGGGCCGTAAGAGCTGTAGCCCCCCTGCCGGAAGCTCTCATACCGGTAATCCAGACCTAGGCTGAGGTGCCCGATCTCGAGGTCTCGCGCCGCCGTCCAAGATGCGGTTCGGCGGGAGCCCGAATAAGTGTAGTCAGAATATTTATCACTGCTTCCACTCACGCCATAGGTGACCGGGTCATAATCGGCTCCGATCCAGTGGCTGTAGCTCCGCCGGTCTATCTCGAAATAGCTCGCATCGAGTTCGTGGCTCCAGCCGGCAGCGTCGAATTGCGCAAACAGTCGCAAGGCGCGTTGCTTCGAATCGCCAAAATCGTCGGGACTGACACCGTCGGCAAGTGGAACTGAGGGTTGCGCCGGGCTCTCATAAACATATTGCGGGTCAAGCTCGCCGTAGGAATTCTGCGCGAACCCCGCGAAACCGATCAATACGCCGTTCTCGAGCCTAGTCTGACCGCGCGCCGAAAGACGCTCCGCATGGTAGCCATCCGCCTCGCTGTTCCCATCGGCTTTGTCGGCCACCGAGTAACCACTGGTGCGAATCTTCGAGAGCTGCATCGACAACTCGTCCTCGCCTTGCTTCCACCCGAGATTGTATGCGGCGTTCACAGTGGCGCGCGATCCTACCTCAAGCGTGTAGCCTTGGCTGAAACCTTCCCGCGTCGGCCGCGGGGTATCGAGGTTGATGACGCCCCCGACAGCCTGCCCACCGTAGACCGCCGATTGCGAGCCTCGCATGATCTCGACCCGATCGTAATTCACCGCATTGAGCCGGCCGAAGTCGAAGGCGGTCTGCGGTCCCGACGGGTCCGAGACATCAATGCCGTCCACCTGTACCTTGACGTAGTTCTGCGACACGCCTCGGATCGAGAGACCGGTCTGGGCCCCGATCGGACCGCGCGAGAGTATGCTGACACCTGGCGTCATCGCGAAGATGTTCGCAAGCCGGGTCTCGCCGGAGCGCTCTAAATCTCGACGGGACAGCACGGTGACCGCCTGTGCGGTCTTATCAGCCGCGCGTGGCTCGAGCGCGCCGTGATAGATCACGATCTCATCGAGTTGGTAAGGTTGCGCATCTTGCGCGAGCGCGGGGCCTGCCAGCGCTGTGGTGAGCATCAGGCCCACGGTCAAACGGGTGCGGATCATATCCAATTCCCTCGTGCCGCGACTCTGCGGTCGCGTGAACTTCGTATTGCAAGTCTTTGGAAATTTGGAATTTCCGCCGACGGTGAAAAATGTCACCACTGACGGAAGACCGCCTCCGCTGCGCGCCCCGCACAGGCAGAAAGGATGAGCGCCTCGGCAGGTCTCCTGGCTCGCGGGTCCTGGTTCCGGCTGGCCTTCCCGGGTCTCCCCAGTGGCTCAGTCAGCCGTCACTCGCCGCTCACAGTTGCGGGGGCAGCCCCGGAATGAATGCACGCATCGCACCGGGTTCCCTTTTCATCCGCTTTCGCGGAACCGAAGTGCCCCTGCTGTGCCGCGCGCGCCGCACTGAGTCAAGAATATTTCAGCTTTCCACGGCGCGCCGGCAGCGTCGGTTGAACCGGATCGAGGATAGCAGCGCGAGACCGATCAGCCCGGCCCCGATCAGGCCGGTGATCACCTCGGGCACTTCCACCAGCGTCTGCGCGAACATGACGACGGAGAGGATCAGGATCGACCAGAAGGCGCCGTTCTCGAGATAGCGGAATTCGCTGAGCGTGTTGCGCTCCACCAGCATCAGGGTCATCGAGCGCACATACATCGCACCGATCCCCAGACCGATCGCGATCAGGAACAGGTTCTGGGTCAGCGCGAAGGCCCCGATCACCCCGTCGAAACTGAAGGACGCATCGAGCACTTCGAGATAGAGAAACGCGCCGAGGCCCGCCTTGGCCGTCTCGGCGGCGATATTCGTCCGGTCGAGCACGTGGCTGAGCACCTCGACGCCGAGAAAGGTCGCAAGGCCGCAGATGGAGGCGAAGAGGAACTCGTCCTCGCGCCCCTCCGGCAGAATCCAGGTGAAAAGCAGAACGACGACCAGCACGAAGCCGATCTCCAGACCTCGGATCGACGCGAGCGCCCGCAACCGGCGCTCCAGCGCGCGGATCCAGTCGACCTCCTTGCCCTCGTCGATGAAATAGGTGAGCGCGACCATCATCAGGAAGGCGCCACCGAAGCCCGCGATCGACAGATGCGCGTCCTCGATGATCTCGGCATATTCGGCCGGGTGTTTCGCAGCCAGAAGAACCGCGTCCCACGGTCCGATGCCGGCGGCGATCACGACGATCAGAAGCGGGAAGAGGATACGCATCCCGAACACCGCGATCAGGATACCCCATGTCAGGAAACGACGCTGCCATTTCGGCGTCATCTGGTGCAGCTTGTTGGCGTTGACGATGGCGTTGTCGAAGCTCAGCGAGATTTCCAGCACGGCCAGCACGGCAGTGATCATCAGGAAAGAGACCGCGCCGCCAAGCCCTCCGGTCTGGGCGAACCCCAGCGCGAAGGACCCGACCAGCCCTGCCACCGTGACGGCGATGGCCCAGGAAAAATAACGATACATGATGGTCATGCTGGCTCCGGCTGCATGAGGCCTCACTTAGGCTTCGCCCCCTGTCTTCGCAAGGGAGCGCACTGTCAGAGTTGGTCTGTGTGACCCTACGGCGTGGGGCGGGTCGGCGGGAAAACGCGGCGCAAGATACCCTGCGCACGGCGGGTCGCGCCCGCTAGAGCCCGACCTCGTCGAGCCAGCCCTTGATCCGCGCCTCGTTCACCCCGAGATCGGATTTCCCGTAGACGAGGTGCCCGCGGATCTGCAGCGTATCGCCTTCGATCCAGAGCGTGGTGACATCGGGAAAGCCCCAGACGGCCGAGCGCGTCACATAGGCCGCGTAGCCCTCGTCGGCGCTGCCCGCGACGCGCTTGGTGCGCGCGGTGCCCCGGATGATCTTGTCGAGCGCGGCCATCTGCGCCGGCGGATCGGAGACGTCGCGCACGGCCTGAAACCCGCCTGTCTCCGGGTGGTCACCGGGCGCTTTCGCCAGCCCGTCGACATCGAAGCGCGCCGGATCAATCGGGGCGAGGCGCACCCATCCGTCGGCCGCCACCACGACGGCGAGCCCGAGCGCGAGGATCGTCACGGCCCGTTTCATGCCGCCCTCTCCCGCATCGCCCAGCCCGCAAGGGCGATCAGCTCGGTCGCGACATGGGCCCCGGCGATCGCCGTCACCCCGGTCGGATCGTAGGGCGGAGAGACCTCGACCACGTCGCCGCCGATCAGGTTGATGCCCTTCAGCCCGCGCAACAGCTCTGCCGCCTGCCAGCTCGCCAGACCGCCCCAGACAGGCGTACCGGTGCCGGGCGCGAAGGCCGGGTCCAGACCGTCGATGTCGAAGGTGAGGTAGCAGGGTCTATCACCCACCACCGCGCGGATGCGTTCGAGCGTGGGACCGATCCCTTCGCGATGCACGCTCGGCGCATCCACGATGTTCACGCCCAGCGTATCGGGATTGTCGGTGCGGATGCCGACCGAGACCACATTCTCCGCCCGCACGACGCCCGACTTGATCGCCTTGTAGAGGAAAGTGCCATGGTCGATCCGGTCCATGTCGTCATCAGCCCATGTGTCGGAATGGGCGTCGATCTGGATCAGCGCGATCTCGCCATGCGCGGCGACTGCCGCGCGCAGGATCGGCAGCGTGATGAAGTGATCGCCGCCGAGCGTGATCGGCACCACGCCCGCCCCGAAGATCGCGCCGAGATGCGCCTCGATCCGGCCCGGCACCTCGGGCACATTGGCATAGTCGAAGGGCATGTCACCGTAATCGACGATCGCCAGCTCGGAGAGCGGGTCATAGCCCCAGCCATAGGGCGCATCGAAAGCCTGCAGCGTCGAGGCTTCGCGGATCGCGCGCGGCCCGAACCGCGTGCCGGGGCGGTTGGTCACCGCCTGATCGAAGGGGATGCCGGTAACGGCGATCTGCGCGCCTGCGAGGTCTTTCGTGTAGCGCCGCCGCAGGAAGCTGGTCGCGCCACCGAAGGTATTCTCGAAGCTCAGACCGCGCGCATCTGCGCGCGTAAAGGCCTGATCCACTTGGGTTTTCGCATCTTCCAGAGCCATGGTCGCCCTCCCTTTCGCCCGCGAAATCTGCGCCAGCCCTCGCAGGAGGTCAAGTTGCCCCGCGAGGCGACGAGGGACGCGTCCGAACCCGCGCACTCCGACAAGGGCCCGCCCGGGGCGATCCGGGCCGGGCAGCGCCCGCAACCGCACGAACCGGGCGCAGAAGACCGAAGCTCTCATTCGCTCACGCAACCGTGTGCCGCGACTTCACCGAATGGACGCGCCCGCCGCGCCGGCCCAGCAGCCCCGCCTTACCCAACCGATATTGGCCCGCGTGACAACGGCGCGGCAAAATCTCGCCTCGGCGCGAAAATTTCCAATGAATGTGACATAGGTCAAACTTGCGAGGCAAACTTATCTATATCACCGCCGCGTGAGCTGGAGGAGTTACGATGCGTTTGACCACTCGAACCAATCTCGCGATGCGTGTGCTGATGTTCTGTGCGGTCAATCCGGACCGCACCGTGCGCAAACACGAGATCGCGGAAGCCTGCAATGCGTCCGAGAACCATCTGGCGCAGGTGATCAACACCCTTGCGCATGAGGATTTCATCACCACCCTGCGCGGTCGCGCCGGTGGCATGAAACTTGCGCGCCCACCCGAACAGATCGGCGTCGGCAACGTGCTGCGCGCCTTCGAGGCCCGCCTGCCTTTCGCGGAATGTTTCGACACCGAGACCAACACCTGCCCGCTGCGCGACGCCTGCCTGTTCCGCGATGCGCTGAGCGAGGCGCTCGAGGCGTTTTACGGAACGCTCGACCGCAAGACCATCGCCGATCTGGTCGAGAACAACACCGCTCTGGAGGCGATGCTCAGCCTGCCCGGCCTGCAACCCATCCCGATCTGCACGGCGGCGCGAGCTGCGCGGTAGCCCTTTGAAACAAGGCTCCGCGCAAGCGGCCACGATAGGTCCGAATTCTTGACGCACTCGCGCCAAAATCCGCGCTTTCGTGTCGGCGACGTCACAGTTTCATGACGGTCGCTCACGCCAATGCGACCAAAAATCAGTTTCGCTTGACCGACCCTTTTCTCGGCGAGAGCCTGTGGCTACTTGTCGCAGCAACGGGAAGACCCCGCTAAAACGCGACTCATCACAAGGCTTAGGTCATGCAACAGCAATCGGGCAATCAATCAGGCCAGCAACAGCAAGGCGGCACGAACCGTCCTGGCCAGCAACAAGGCCAAACGGGCAATACGACCCAACAGAACGGCACCGTATTCGACGATTGGGCGTCCATCTGACGCCCTCTCTCGCGCCGCGATGATAGCGGCCCAGGCTGGCCCCGCAACCGGCATCTTCATCCATCGCCGGTTTTTGCGCCGCCCGCCATTCGATCTCTCCTTCGCGCTGCTCTTGCGTGGCGCGAAGTCCAGCTTCAGACTGCGACGATCCGCCAAACCGTCGCGCTGCCCTTGCCGCGCGGCCCGAAGGACCGTCCGGCACGATGAGCACCTCTCTCACCTCCATCAAGGGGATCGGCCCCGCCACCGCCGAAGGCTTCATGCGCGCCGGGATCACCTCGGCGGAAGACCTGCGCGAGATCGGAGCGGACGCCGCCTATGCCGCCTGGATCGAAGCCGGGAACCCCGCCCATTTCATCGGTTATTACGCACTGCACATGGCGCTGCAGGGTCGGCCGTGGAACGACTGCCGCGGCGCCGAGAAGGCCGCATTCCGGAAGAAATTCGACGCGCTCAAGGCGCGGATCGCGGCGGAGGACAGCTCCGCGCCTTCCGCAAAAGAAAAGGGCCGCGCCCGGCTGGACGCGGCCCTCTCGGAAATTGGTCTGATCGCGAAACGCTAGATCAGCCGACGATCTCGAGACCCGAGAAGAAGAACGAGATTTCTTCCGCAGCGGTTTCCGGAGCGTCGGAGCCGTGCACCGAGTTCTCACCCACGGAGAGCGCGTATTCCTTGCGGATGGTGCCCTCGTCGGCTTCCGCCGGGTTGGTCGCGCCCATCACTTCGCGGTTCTTGGCGATCGCGCCTTCCCCTTCGAGGACCTGAACGACGACCGGCTCGGACGCCATGAATTCGCACAGTTCGCCGTAGAAGGGGCGCTCTTTGTGCACTTCATAGAACTTGCCGGCCTGTTCCATGGTCAGCTGGATGCGCTTTTGCGCGACGATGCGCAGACCCGCTTCCTCGAACTTGGCATTGATCTTGCCAGTGAGGTTGCGCTTGGTCGCGTCGGGTTTGATGATGCTCAGCGTGCGTTCGATGGCCATGTGTGACCCTTTCCTTGTGTTCGCGGCCGGAAAGCCGGTCCGAAATATCCCGCGCCTGCTATCATGCAGGGGCTGGCTTGAAAAGCCCTCATGGGCGGGCCCGGGGCGAGTCTAGCGCGGTTTCGTGACCGTTTGGTCAAGGCAGACCGGCGGGCCGCCGGGCGTCACGCGCCGAAGGGCGCCTCCGGCGGGGATATTTTTTGCCAAGCCGAAGGGGCGCGGCGCGCAGCAGCGATTGACTGTCGCGCGCCCCTGCGCCAAGTCAGGCCCCATGTTGCGCATCTCCGATATCTCTTTTTCGATCGAAGGCCGTCCGCTCTTTGCGAACGCCTCCGCTACGATCCCCGAAGGCCACAAGGTCGGCCTCGTAGGCCCAAACGGCGCGGGCAAGACCACGCTGTTTAGGCTGATCCGGGGAGAGCTGACGCTGGATGGCGGCGAGATCGCCCTGCCCTCGCGCGCCCGCGTCGGCGGCGTCGCGCAGGAGGTGCCGTCTTCTTCGACCTCGCTTCTCGACACCGTGCTGGCCGCCGATGAGGAACGCGCCAGTCTTCTAGCCGAGGCCGAGACGGCGACCGATCCGCATCGCATCGCCGAAGTGCATGCGCGGCTCGCTGATACCGACGCATGGTCGGGCGAGGCGCGGGCCTCCGCCATCCTGAAGGGGCTCGGCTTCGACATGGAGGCGCAGAAGCGCCCCTGTTCGGATTTCTCGGGCGGCTGGCGGATGCGCGTGGCGCTGGCGGGCGTGCTCTTCGCGCAGCCCGATCTGCTGCTTCTGGACGAACCGACGAACTATCTCGATCTCGAAGGCGCGCTCTGGCTGGAAAGCTACCTGATGCGCTACCCGCATACGGTGATCGTGATCTCGCACGACCGCGATCTGCTGAATCGCGCGGTGGGCTCGATCCTGCATCTCGAGGACAAGCAACTGACCCTCTATCAGGGCGGCTACGACACCTTCGCGCGCACCCGCCGACTGCGCCGCGAGGCGCAGGCCGCGCAGGCCAAGAAGCAGGACGCGCGCCGGGCCCATCTGCAAAGCTTCGTCGATCGGTTCCGCGCGAAGGCCACCAAGGCCAAGCAGGCGCAGGCGCGGGTCAAGATGCTCGAGAAGATGGAGCCGATCACCGCGCCGGAAGAAGCGGCAAAGCAGGTCTTCACCTTTCCCGAGCCGGAACAGCTCTCGCCGCCGATCATCGCGATGGAAAGCGCCGCTGTCGGCTATGGCGGCCCGGCGATCCTGAAGCGTCTCAACCTGCGTATCGATCAGGACGACCGGATCGCGCTTCTGGGTCGAAATGGTGAGGGGAAATCCACGCTTTCCAAGCTCTTGGCGGACAAACTTCAGGTGATGGAGGGCAAGATCACGCGGTCCTCCAAGCTTCGGATCGGCTATTTCGCCCAGCATCAGGTCGACGAGCTGGACCTGAAAGAGACGCCGCTGACCCATCTCAAGCGCGAGCGTCCCGACGAGCATCCCGCCAAGCTGCGCGCGCGGCTCGCGGGCTTCGGCCTCGGCGCGGATCAGGCGGAGACGGCGGTGGGCAAGCTCTCGGGCGGACAGAAGGCGCGGCTGTCGCTCCTGCTGGCGACGCTCGACGCGCCGCATCTCTTGATCCTCGACGAGCCGACCAACCACCTCGATATCGAGAGCCGCGAGGCGCTGGTGACCGCGCTCACCGAATATTCCGGCGCGGTGATCCTTGTCAGCCACGACATGCACCTGCTGGGTCTGGTCGCGGACCGACTCTGGCTGGTCAAAGGCGGCGCAGTCGCGCCCTATCAGGGCGATCTGGAAAGCTACCGCACCGAGCTGCTGGCGCCGCCGCCCGAAGACAAGCCCGCGAAGCCCGCAGCACCGAAAACGGCCAAGCCCTCCCGCGATGCGATGACGGCAATGAAACGCGAGGTGCGCGACTGCGAGGCCCGGGTCGAGAAGCTCAGCAGCATGCTGGAAAAGCTCGACGCGAAACTCGCCGATCCCGCGCTTTACGAGCCGGAAAAGGCAAAGGATCTCGCGGTCTGGCAGGCGAAGCACACCGAGGCGACGCAGGCGATGGAGAAGGCCGAAGCACTCTGGATGGCGGCCTTGGAAAAGCTGGAAACCGCTGAGCGAAATTAAGATCGTCGAAGGGGCCGCCCGCCCCTTCCTCTTGACCCAAATATCCCCGCCGGAGGCGCCTGCCCTTTCGGCAAGCGCTTCGGCTCACAGCTTGTAGATGCCCTCGAATTTCCGCGTGAGATAAGCCAGCAGCGGCGTCTCGGTCGGCTCGAACCCGCAGGCATGCCGGATCGTCTCGCGCGGCGTGCGCAACCCGCCGTGGACGCGCAGGTTTTCGTCGAGCCATTGTTTCGCGGGCGTCGCATCGCCCTCGGCGAGGGCTGCGTCGATCCCGGGCGTGACCGCGCGCATCGCCTCGTCCAGACAACCGGCATAGACATTGCCGAGCGCATAGGTCGGGAAATAGCCGAACAGCCCCACCGACCAGTGTACATCCTGCAGGAAACCCTGGCTGGGCTTGGTGACCTTCACGCCGAAATCCTGCTCGAAGCGGGCATTCCACGCCTCTTCGAGATCGGCGACCTCCAGCTTGCCCGAGATCAGGTCGCGCTCCAGATCGAAGCGCAGCATGATGTGGAGGTTGTAGTTCAACTCGTCCGATTCCGTGCGGATGAAGCCCATATCGACGCGGTTGACCAGCGCGTGGAAGGCCTCCCTATCCATGCCGAGATCGCCGAACGCATCGGTCATGCGCTGGTGCAGCCAGCCGGTGAACGGGGCCGAGCGGCCAAGCTGGTTCTCGTAGATCCGGCTCTGGCTTTCATGCACGCCCATCGAGACGCCATGGCCCAGCGGCGTGAAGCGATAAGCCGGGTCGATCGCCTGCTCGTAGGTGGCGTGGCCGACCTCGTGGATCGTCGAGTAGATATTGCCGAACGGGTCGCTTTCGGAGATGCGGGTGGTGATGCGCGCATCGTCGCCGCCGCCCGAGGAGAACGGGTGGACCGACATATCCAGCCGCCCGCGCGTCCAGTCATAGCCGAAGGCGGAGGCGCATTTACGCGCGAGCCGCAGCTGGGCGTTCTCGGGGAAGACCTTGTCGAAGGGCTGCGGCGAGACCTCCGAGCCCAGCACCCGGTCGCGCAGCTCCACCAGCGGGCCGCGCATCCGGTCGAAGACGGTGGCGATTTCCTTGGACGTCGCGCCCGGCTCATAGTCGTCGAGCAGTGCGTCGTAGAGATTGCCCTCGGACAGGCATTCCGCCTCTTCGCGCTTCAGGCGCACAACCTCTTCCAGCGTCGGCAGGAAGGCGGACGCGTCCTCGTTGGCGCGGGCCTCGGCCCAGATGCCCTGGGACAGAGAAGTCAGCCGTGCCATCTCGGTCGCGAGGCGCGCCGGGATACGGGTCGCGCGGTTGTAGCTGCGCCCGACCAGATCGAGAATGCGCGCGCTCACCGCGTCGTCGGCCTCGGCGCGGGCCAGCCAGTCTTCGATACGCGGATCGGTGCGGCGCGCATGCAGCACCGATTCCAGCGCCGCGGATTCCTCGGCGCGCTGATCGGCGGCGCCGCGCGGCATCATCACTTCCTGATCCCAGCTCAGCAGCCCGGCGATATTGCCCAGCGCTTCGGTTTCGCGCTGATGCGCGAGCAGGTCCTGATAGGCGCTCATACGCGGCCCTCCCGGATGGAACGAACAAGGGGGAAGCGCGCCATGTGACGCGCGCGGATCACGAGGACCCATGTAATGACGGCGCCGAACTGATGGATGAGACCCAGCCACCAGTAATTCACCAGCTCAAGCGCGGTGGTGATGCCCAGCACCATCTGGAAGAAGATCATCGCGGCCATCAGCGCGAAGGCTTCCTTGGTGCGCGGATGGGCCGAGCTGCGCGCGCGCCATGCGGCATAAAGGCCCGAGGCGAAGACGAGATAGCCGACCATGCGGTGCAGGAATTGCACCAGCGCCGGGTTCTCGAAGAAGTTGCGCCACAGCGGCGTGTAATCGAAGCTCTCCGACGGCAGGAACTGCCCGTTCATCGAGGGCCATGTCGGGAAGGCGAGCCCTGCGTCGATCCCCGCGGTCAGCGCGCCGAGAAGGATCTGCACGAAAACCAGCCCGATCAGCACCGAGCCGATCCGGGTCAGGCGCGGTTCGGCCAGACGCCGCGCCTGCAACAGCGCCGATTCCGGGCGCGAGAGTTGCAGCGCGAACCAGGAGATCAGACCAAGGATGATGAAAGCGAGGCCGAGATGCGTGGCCAGACGATAAGAGGCGACCGACGTCATCCGCCCCACGAGGCCCGAAGACACCATCCACCAGCCGATCGCGCCCTGCAAACCGCCCAGTATCCCGAGACTGAACAGTCGACCCGTCCAGCCGGTCGGGATTTTCTTGGTCAGCCAGAAGCCGATGAAGCCGATGAACCAGACCATGCCGATCAGGCGGCCCAGCTGCCGGTGCCCCCATTCCCACCAGAAGATGCCCTTGAACTCGGACACGGTCATGTTCGGGTTCATGTATTTGAACTGCGGGCTCTCTTTGTAATGAGTGAATTCCGCCTGCCAGTCCGCATCGCTTATCGGGGGGACCGCCCCCGAGATCGGGTCCCAGCGCGTGATCGACAGACCGCTATCGGTGAGGCGCGTGGCCCCGCCTACCGCGATCATCGCCACGACCAGCGTGAACAGCACGAACAGCCACATCCGGATCGCCCGGCGCGCGCCGCGCGGCTTGGCGTCGATCATGCCTCCCTTGGGCTCGGCCCGTTTGGCACTGCCCTCGGCTCCGACTTCCTCGAAGATGCTGCGTTTTTCGGCCATGCGTGCGGACCCCCGGCTTGTCTGTCGGCTTTTCTCGGCAAGAATTTGCGCGAGGGCAAACTAGGCCGCCCCCTTACCGGGGGCAAGGGGGCGGGAGAGCGCGGGATGCGCGGGCCGAGGCCACTTAGGCGTGATCGCAATGCGTCAGTCGAGATCTTCGCGGACGATGCGATCTTGCGAGACGCCGAGCTCTTTCAGCGTGGCCTCGAGCTCGTCCACCATTTCGTGGGGGCCGCAGACATAGAACTTGCCGCTCTCCTTCTCGACATAGGGCGCGAGGAAGCCGCGATCGATCTTGGCGGTTTGCACGCCCGCGCCGGGATCGTCCTGCTTGGTCACGGTCCAGACGGTCTCCAGCCCCGACATCGACTCGAACTCGTCGCGCAGAATGATGTCGGCCTCGGTCTTGTTGGAGAAGATCAGGCGGCAACCCTCCAGCGTACCTTCGCGGGCCAGTCGCGCGCGCAGGATCGAGATGAAGGGCGTCACCCCCGCCCCGCCTGCGATGAAGGTGCCGGGGCCCTTGTCCTTGATAGCGCCCCACGGGTCGGAGACTTCCACCGCCTCGCCGGGCTTGAGCGTCGCGATCTGCTCTGTCACGCCGTCATGGTCCGGATAGGACTTGATGACGAATTCCAGCGTGTCGCCGTCCACCGGATTTGTGAAGGTGAAGGGACGCTTCTCGTCGGTCCAGCCCTCCCGGGTCAGGTTCAGCTCGACCGCCTGACCGGGGTCGAAGTCGAACCCGTCGGGGCGCGGGAAGACGAGGTGATGCGTGTCATGGGTGACGGGGCTGATACTTTGCAATTCGAGACGGGTGCTCATGAACGGCTCCTTTCGTTGAAGAGCGAACGCGAGGCTTTGCGCAGGCGTTCCCATCCGATCCGCGGAATGCGCAAAGAAAAGGGCCGCGCGATTGGATGTCGCGCGACCCTTGGGGATTTCGAGGGGTAGCGGCGCGATCAGAAGCCGAGCGCCGCGCGGATCTGATCGACCACCCCTTCCACGAGTTGCGGATTGTCGCGGGCGCTTTGCACCGCCGTGCGCAACTGCGCCTTCGTGGCCTCGGGCAGCTCGGACGTATCGACGATGTCGATCACCCTATCGGCGTCGAACCCTTCCACGGTCAACGCCTTCGCGGCGCTCATCACGCCCTGGCCCTGCACCGGCGTCTGGGTATCGCCACCGCTCGCGGCGCCTGCGGGGGCTGCCGCCTGCGTCGCATTGGTGGCGGCGGCTGCGGCGTCGGCGGCGGCATTCGCGGCTTGGCTGGCGGCCTCGGCGGCTGCTTGCGCCGCAGAGCTCGCCCCCTCGATCGCGGTCTCGCTCGCATCGGCCTGCGCGCCGCTGGCGGCGGACGCCGCCGCGTTCGCAGCCTTCGCGGCCGCTTCCGCTGCCGCCGTCGCGGCCTTCGCGGCATCGGTGGCGGCGGCACTGGCCGCATCGCTGGCGGAATTCATCGTGGCTTTTGCAGCCTCGTTCGCAGCCGAAGCGGCGTCCTTGGCGGCACTGGTCGCGTCGCTCGCCGCCTGCTTGGCTGTATCGGTGGCTTTCGAGACGGTATCGGCAGCGCTCTGGGCGGCATCGGAGGCAGCAGTTTGCGCCTGATCGGCCCCCTTCTTCGCGGCCTCTTTCGCGGCATCCGCCGCATCCGACGCCGCGTTCGAGGCGGCATCCGTCGCGCCTGCCGCCGTGCCCTTCATGCTTTCCGCGGCATCCGAGGCGGCCTGCGTCGCCTTGTCGGCCGCGTCGGAAGCGGCTTGGGTCGCCTTGTCCGCGGCGGCCTTCACCGACTCGCTTGCGGATTTCACCGCATCGCTGGCCTTGTCGGCCATGGTCTTTCCGGCGCTCTCGGCGCTCGTAGCGGCCTTCGGCATCGCATCGGTCGCTTCGGTTCCGTCCGAGATATCGGTATTCAGGATGATCAGTCCGGCGGCCACCCCCAGCACCACGATCACTGCTGCCACAAGCTTGTTCATCACGCTATTTCCCTTGATTGTCTTGCTCTGCGGGCCCTCTTCGCCCGACCACGATATTCGAACGCAGCGGCCCGCGAGGCCCGCGATCGCGCGGCAAACGCCTTGGCCCTGCCCGGCGGGACACAACGCAGATCCTCCCTGCCCGGTTCCCGTGCCTTTGCGGTTGAATACGGCGGCACTCGGGACTATCTTTTCCGCCCGAAATTACTCAATGGCTACAGAAGGATTCCCACCATAGCCCGCAGACCCCACAACGCCCCGCCGACCCGTGATACCGGCCCCCGAGTGAACGGACGCATTCGCGCGCCCGAGATTCGCCTGATCGGTGCAGAGGGTGAGAATGTCGGCGTGGTTTCCCCGCGCGAAGCGATGGCCATGGCCGAAGAGGCCGGGCTCGATCTCGTGGAGATTTCGCCCAACGCCAACCCGCCCGTCTGCAAGATCATGGATTTCGGCAAGTTCAAATACGAACAGCAGAAGCGCGAAGCCGAAGCCCGCAAGAAGCAGAAGACGATCGAGATCAAGGAAGTCAAATTCCGCCCGGGCACCGATGTGCACGACTATGACGTCAAGATGCGCAACGTGGTGAAGTTCCTCGAGAACGGCGACAAGGTGAAGGTCACCCTGCGCTTCCGCGGCCGCGAGATGGCGCACCAGGATCTGGGTCTCGAGTTGCTCAACCGCGTCCGGAGCGACGTGGGCGAGTTGGGCAAGGTCGAGAACATGCCCAAGCTCGAAGGCCGCCAGATGGTGATGATGATCGCCCCGGCTAAATAAGCGGCCGAGCCTTCCGAGACGGTTTGAACCCTCCCCTCACCGGGAGGGTTTTTTCATGGCCCGTGGCGGGCGGCGGGCGATTTTCCAGAGGTTGAAAATTAAAGCGCCGCGGGAGGGAGACCCGCGGCGCGTTTGGGGAAAGACGAGGGAGAACGTCTGTTCCTCTGGTCGGGTTCTGTGCGGCGTCGACCGCGTCAGGGAGATCAAGAACCCGATGCACTTGTGATATGGGAGTATCCGTGTGCTGAACTTGACTTAGGTCAAAACTCATCGCGTTTGAACTGCGACAAACTGTTCCAATGGTCACGTTTCTGGCAGGCTCGGTGAGGCGGGCGTGAGGAGAACCACACCCGTCGCCGATCCACCCTCCTGCAAGGCTGTATTTTCGGGCTCTGAGAGCACACGACGTGCTCACGCGAGCGCCTCGCCCCGCGCCGTCATTGGGGGGCTTTTTTCGCGGTCTGATCCGCTGTCGCGCGCGCTCCGCCGCGATTGCCCCGGTTTCGCCATTCCCATCGCGCGAAATCGCCCCGTTCGGAGGCGACATCGATTCCCGGATGCGCGGGTTCGCGTGGCCTTTATCGCGTCGCCCCCTGCATGCTAGTTGCAACGAAAGGCAGTTTCGAGATCGACATGGGCAAGCAACGAGTGATCCGGCGCAGGATGGAGGCGCAAACGGGCAAGCCCGCGCTGCTCGACGCGGTGGGCTGGACCGACGAGACCGATCTCGGCCCCCGTCACCATCTGCGCGCCTTCTTCGCCGCCCCTTCGCAGGCCGAGGATCTGAACCTCGACCCGGTGCCCGGCGCCGCGCATCTGGCCGAGGCGCGCAATGTCGCGGGCGCGGCGATGGGGATCTATGAACCGACCGCGCCGGGACCGATCCAGGCCGCGATGGCCGGGCCTGATGGTCCGGAACTGCGTGAGATCACCCCCGCCGCGCCAGATTGGGACATGTTCGAGGGCCGCAACTGTCTGTTCGGGCTTCGGCTGGAGGAAAGCGTCGAGACGGTGCTCGATTGGCTCTGCTGGCATCACGACCATCACGGCGCAACGGGCGCGGTGATCGTGAACCGCGCGCCCGAGGGCAGTCCGGCAGGTAGCGGCGAAGCTTTCGCCGACGCGCTGGAGGCGGGCATGGCGCTGCGCGAGCTGGACCTGCCGGTCGCGATCCTTGAAAGCCCGCTGCCGCTCGGCAAGCCGGGGATGGGGCCGGAGAACCATGTCTTCCTCGCCCCGGACGCGCCCGGCAAGGACCGGATGGAGCCGCCCGCCCCCGATCCGCAGCTGAGCCCGCTGGGTCAGGCGCTGATCTTCGAAATCGCGAAATGGCGGTTCTTCGCGAAGGCGGCCTCGGTGCTGGTGCTCGATGTGACCGATCTTCTGGCGGCGCGCGAGCCGGGCCAGCCCTCGGCTTTCGAGGCCACGCAACAGGCCGAGAACGGCGTGATCCTTCTGGTGGGCCGCCGAATCTACCCTTGGCGCGTGCGCAACGATCAGCCCGCGCGCTTTCCCGACCATATCTGCCGTCAGTTCGACGCCCGGCGCGGCATCGCGCGCTGGGGCTGCGCGCCGGCCAAGGCCGGACTGGACAATACGTGGCGGCTGCTGCGCGTCAGCTATTGCCGCCCCGATCCGGGGCTGACCTATGGCTTCTGGCGCGCGATGGCGCTGCGGGTGCCGGGCACCTCGCCCGCGGAACTCGCGCCCAAGACCTCGCTGGTGGAAGACCCGCGCCTGCTGCAGATGTCGCGCGATGTCTGGGGGTTCAAGCCGGTGCGCCCACCGGTCTCGAAGGTGAAGGACGCGCCCGCGCAGGCGGTCGAGGCGGGCCGCACCGCCATCGTCACCACGATGAAGAACGAAGGCCCCTTCATCCTCGAATGGATCTCCTATCACCGCGCGATCGGGGTGGATGATTTCCTCGTCTATACGAACGACTGCACCGACGGCACCGATACGATGCTCGATCTGCTGCAGGCCAAGGGCTACGTCCAGCACCGCGAGAACCCGTTCCGCACGATGGTCGATATGAAGCCCCAGCACGCGGCGCTGGCGGCGGCGGAGACCGAGCCGGTGATCACCAAGGCGGGCTGGTCGATCTGCATGGATGTGGACGAGTTCATCAATGTGAAGATCGGCGACGGCACGCTGAAATCGCTCTACGAGGCGATGGGCGAGGCGAACATGATCTCGCTCACCTGGCGGCTGTTCGGCAATAACGACGTCCACGCATACGAGGACAGCTTCATCACGGGGCAATTCACCCGCTGCGCCCCCGAGATCGTGCGCAAACCGCATCAGGCCTGGGGCTTCAAGACGCTGTTTCGCAATATCGCGCTCTACAAGAAGCTGGGCGTTCACCGCCCCAAGGGGCTGAACCCGGACCTCTGGGATCAGGTGAACTGGCTCAACGGCTCGGGCCAGCCGATGCCGCGCGAGATGTTCCGCAATGGCTGGCGCTCGACGCTCGACACCTATGGCTATGACTGGGTGCAGCTGAACCATTACGCGGTGCGCTCGGCCGAGAGCTTCCTCGTGAAGCGCGACCGCGGCCGGGTGAACCATGTCGATCGCGATCAGGGGCTGAACTACTGGTTCCGGATGAACCATAACGCGGTCGAGGATCGCTCGATCCAGCGGATGCTGCCTGCGGCCCGCGCCGAGTTCGACCGGATGATGGCCGATCCCGAGATCGCGGCGGCGCATCACCACGCTGTCGCCAGCCACCGTGCGAAGATCGCGGAGCTGATGGCGCGCCCCGACCAGCGGGAGTTCTACGAGACGCTGACATCGGAGCGGTTCGAGGCGCTCTCGCGGATGCTGCATGTCTTCGGCTCTGCCGTGTTCAACACCGGCCCGCACGTAATTCCCGACGACCTGCATGCCCGAGACCTGCCCGCGGATTTCTTCTTTACCGTCGAAGCTCCGGACGAGGCCGCGCACTAGGCGCGGCGCCTTTACCCAGGCGCGCCCTGACCTAGCTTTCCGGTCAAAGGAAAGGATACCAAACATGGCACGCATTTTCGTCATCGGCGCGACAGGCGGCGTCGGGCATCGGCTAGTCCCGCTTCTGATCGACGCAGGCCACGAGGTTACGGCGCTGCACCGCAAACCCGAGCAGGCCGACAGCCTGCGCGCGATGGGAGCCACACCCGTTCAGGGCGATCTGATGGAACTCACCGCGGGCGATTTCGAACCGATGTTCGAGGGACAGGACGCGGTCGTCTTCTCGGCGGGGGCTGCAGGCTCCGGGCTCGAACGCACCACCCGGATCGACGGCGACGCGCCGCTCGACGTGATCGCCGCGATGAACCGGATGAGCGTGCCGCGGCTCTACCTCGTCTCGGTCTTCCCCGATGCGGGGCGCGGCAAGGAGATCAAACCGGGCTTCGAGCATTACATGCTGGCGAAGAAAACCGCCGATGCCACCGTGGTGGCGAGCGGGGTCGACTATGTCATCCTGCGCCCCGGCACCTTGATGGATGAGGATGGCGACGGGCACGTGGCGCTGGCCCATGCGCTGAATTACGGCTCGGTCGCGCGCGGCCATGTCGCGGCGGTGCTCGCGGCCCTGATCGACACCCCCGAGGTGAGCCGTGAAATCCTCGAGCTGACCGACGGCACCGAAGAGATCGCTGCAAGCGTGGCAGCCCTGCCGCGCCGCGTCACCGTGTGATCCCAACCACTTGCGAGCGCGCGCGGCCCCTCTAGAGTGGCGCAATGCGTGCGCTCGCGATCACATCCGTCAAGAATGAAGGCCCGTTTCTGCTGGAATGGCTGGCCCATCACCGCGCCATCGGCTTTACGGATTTCCTTGTCTTTTCCAACGATTGCGACGACGGCACCGATGCGATGCTGGATCGGCTGCAGGAGATCGGCTGGCTGACCCATGTGCCCAATCCCGGCCCGTGGAAGGAAGGCCCCCAATGGGCCGCGCTGAAACAGGCCGATGCCCATCCGCTGGTGGCCCAGGCCGACTGGATCGCGGTGATCGACGTTGACGAATTCGTCACGATAAAGACGGGTGACGGCACGCTGGACGCGCTGATCGAGGCCGTGCCGCAGGCCACCGCCTTTGCGATGACCTGGCGGCTGTTCGGCAATTGCGGCGTGGTCGGCTTCGAGGACCGCCCCGTTACGCAGCAATTCCCCCGATGCGCGCCGCCGGACATGCTCTGGCCGTGGCGCGCCTCGATGTTCAAGACGCTGTTTGCCAATACCGGCGCCTATACCAAGCTCGGCGTCCACCGCCCCCGCGCGCCACAGGACGACAAGCTGGCAGGCACGCTCTGGGTCGACGGATCGGGGCGGAAATTGCCGCCGCACTATCAGCGCCAGAAGCTGTTCACCCCACCGGGTAGCGCGCCCTACGACCTCGTGCAGCTCAACCATTACCCGCTGGGGTCGATGGAAGGCTACCTCGTGAAATGCGACCGGGGCCGGTCGAACCGGCGGGCCGGCGCCTTCGACATGTCCTACTGGGTGGAGCGCAATTTCTCGGAGGTGGAGGACGATTCGATTCGTCGCCACGATGCGGGCACGCAGGACGCTCTTACAGAGCTGAGCGCCGATCCCGAGCTGACCCGCCTGCACAATGCGGCAGTTCTGTGGCGCAAGGAGCGGGCCCGCACGCTTTTGCGCGAAGAAGCCTACCGCGGGCTTTTCGGCCGGCTTCTCCTGTGCCCGCCGAGCCGCCCCCTCTCGCCTCAAGCCGCTAAGCTCATGGTGCGCCTTGCAAAAGCGGCCGCGGCCGAAAACCCGTAAACAAACATCCGAAAATGGGCCAATTGTCGCCTGTTAAGAAATGTGGCGGCAGATTCCTCGCTTGGCTCCTATTTGTGCCCCTTTCTTGCGGTGATACGTTGGGAGAGCAGAATTGGCGGTGTCCCGCCCGCATCCGCAACCCGCGAGATGCGCACGAAAGCTGAAAGAGGCGAAGGTGAGCAAGGCAGACACGGAGTGGCGCGCACGGCTGGAAGAGATCGCGGACGAGACCGGCTATTACGAGCCGCTCGGCGCCGATCACGAGGTGCTGTTCCATGACGACTCGCCCGTGCTGATCGTCAGCTTCGAGACCCGAGCCCAGATCGAGGCCGATGCCGACGAGGCCCTGCCCTTCGGCTACAAGATCGCCCGCGACGAAGGCTGGTCCGCGCTCAGCGTGATCGCTTCGGACGAAAGCTGGTTCCGGGATTCGGCGGTCTATGCCTATTTCGACCGACTCGTCGACGAGGCCTTCTTCGAAGATTTCGACCGGGTGGTCTTCTACGGTGCGGGCCCCGGCGGCTACGCGGCGGCGGCTTTCTCGGTCGCGGCGCCCGGCGCCACGGTGGTCGCGCTCGCCCCGCAGGCGACGCTCGATCCGACGCTCGCGGGCTGGGACGACCGTTTCCCGCAGACCCGCCGCATGTCCTTCACCGATCGCTACGGCTTCGCGCCCGAGATGCTCGACGGCGTAGCGCAGGCGTTCATATTCTATGACCCGTTCGAGCGACTCGACGCGATGCACGCAGCACTGTTCGCGCGGCCTTGCGTATCCTTGATGCCCTGCCGGCATATCGGCCCGGACCCGGCGACGGCGCTGCTCGACATGGATATTCTCGACGAGGTGCTGATCGCCGCTGGCGCTGGCAAGCTGACCCCGTCGCTGTTCTGGACTTTCTTCCGCGCGCGGCGGCTGTCGAGACGCTATGTCTTCCGCCTGCTCGACCACCTGCGGAGGGCGCGCCGTCCGGTACTGGAGGCGATCATGTGCCGCGCGGTCGGGACGAGCCAGAACCGCCCGAAATTCCGCAATCGCTACGAAGCGCTCGCACAGAAGCTCGCCGAAGAAGGGATCGAGTTGCCCGAGCCGTTGCAACGCGCGGGCGCCGCCTGAAACCCCGAACAGTATTGCAGACATGTAAAAAGGGCGCGCCCCGGCGGGGGGCACGCCCTTTTTCAATACGTGGCGCTTCGGCGCCCCGGACCGGGTTCAGATGTAGAAACGGTCGCGGAACACGTGGCGCACGATGCCGTCACGGGTCAGACCCATATCGGCAAGCTCAGCGTCGCTTTTCGCGTCGAGCGCGCGGATTTGGTCTTGGCGCGACTGGCGCTCCATGTAGGCGACGAGGCCTTGTGCGATTGCTTGGCCCACACGAGCGAAGATCGATTGTCCGCCATGGGCGGTGGTAACGAATGCCATGGAAACCTCCTGAGGGTTTAGCGTACAGGTTCGTTTCCTCCCTTGGCGATGAACTTAGGTCAGCCTCGCTGCCTCTACTACCGCCATCTGCGCATCCCCGCCATGCATATGCTGCAGCGCGGCATGCGCGCACCCTCTGGATTCGCGCGCGACCTCGGGCTAAGGACTTTTCCCATGAACTCGATCACCCTGCCCCGCCCCGATGACTGGCACCTGCATCTGCGCGATGGCGCGATGCTGGAAGGTGTCGCCCCCGAAACCGCCCGCGATTTCGCCCGCGCGATCATCATGCCGAACCTCGTGCCGCCGGTGGTGCGCGGGGACGATGCCGCCGCCTATCGCGAGCGCATCCTGAAGGCGCTGCCGGAAGGGAGCGATTTCGAACCGCTGATGACGCTCTACCTGACCGAAAAGACCGACGCGGAAGACGTGGCCAAAGCCGCAGCCTCCGGACTGGTCAAGGCGGTGAAGCTTTATCCGGCGGGCGCCACGACGAACTCCGATTCCGGTGTGCGCGATTTCGACAAGGTGCGCGGCGTGCTGGAGAAGATGGCCGAGATTGGTCTGCCGCTTTGCGTCCATGGCGAAGTGACCCGCCCCGAAGTCGACATCTTCGACCGCGAAGCCGTGTTCATCGAAACCGTGCTCGACCCGATCCGGCGCGCGACGCCCGGTTTGCGCGTGGTGATGGAGCATATCACCACCAAGGACGGCGTCGATTACGTCTCCTCGCAGAGCGAGGACATGGGCGGAACGATCACCACGCATCACCTGATCATCAACCGCAACCATATCCTCGTGGGCGGGATCAAGCCGCATTACTACTGCCTGCCGGTCGCCAAGCGCGAGACGCATCGGCTGGCGCTTGTCGCCGCCGCGACCTCGGGCAATCCGCATTTCTTCCTCGGCACCGACTCTGCGCCGCATGTCGACGCGGCCAAGGAAAGCGGCTGCGGCTGCGCGGGCTGTTTCACCGCGACCAACACGATGCCGCTTCTCGCGCATGTGTTCGAGGCCGAGGGCGCTCTCGATAAACTGGAGGCCTTCGCCTCGCGCAACGGCCCCGCCTTCTACCGGCTTCCGGTCAACGAGGCGACGCTCACGCTCGAGAAGACCGACCAGCCCAACAACTGGCCCGCCAAGATCGAGACCGGCGCGGGCCCCGTCACCCTCTTCGATCCGGGTTTCCCGGTCCATTGGCATGTAAAACGCTGATCTTCGCCTTGGCGCAAATATCCCCGCCGGAGGCTCCCAGGCCCGCCGGCGGACGCTCCGCGGGGGATATTTAGACCAAGCCGAAGCCAGTCTTGATAAGGACGAGATGATGATCCCCAGCTCCTTCCCCAGCAAAGAAGAAATCGCCCGCCTGACCGCGCGGATGCTTCTGGAAATCGAAGCGGTGCATTTCAACGCCGACGAGCCCTTCACGCTCGCCTCCGGCCTGCCCTCGCCGACCTATATCGATTGCCGCAAGCTGATCTCCTTCCCGCGTATCCGCTCGACGCTGATGGATTTCCTCGCCGTGACGGTGATGCGCGAAGCCGGCTTCGAGGCGTTCGACAATATCGCGGGCGGCGAGACGGCGGGCATTCCCTTCGCCGCGATGGTGGCGGAGCGTCTGGCACTGCCGATGACCTATGTGCGCAAGAAGCCGAAGGGCTACGGGCGCAACGCGCGCATCGAAGGCGCGATGACCGAGGGCCAGCGCGTGCTCTTGGTCGAGGATCTGACGACCGATGGCGGCTCGAAGTTGAGCTTCGTCGATGCGATCCGCGACACCGGCGCGACCTGCGGCCATACCGCGGTGATCTTCTATTACGGAATCTTCCCGGAGACGGTCCCGAACCTGCGCGAGCATGGCGTCGAGTTGCATCACCTGTGCACCTGGTGGGACGTTCTGGCCGAGGCGCGCGAACAGGGCAGCTTCTCGAAAGAGACGCTCGACGAGGTCGAAGCCTTCCTGAGCGATCCGCGCCCGTGGCAGGACGCGCGCAAGGGCTGAAACGGCCCGAGATTTCTGTGGATGAAGCTGTGGATGCTCTGGGGAGCATTTTCGCCCGCGACTCTCGCTAATCGCGCCCTCTCGCGAAATGTGGTAGGTTCGGTCGCGACCGCACACTATAAATTCCGAAGACTCCGCTGAAACAGCGGGGTTTTCCCCAATCTTATCCAGATTCCTATTCCCCCCGACTGCGGTTAAAAGACCGCCTGAGGGACGGGGACACCGAGGCAGGAACATGAACGATCAGGCACAACGCCCCGATGAGGGGCAGCCCGGAAATTTGCCCGCAGAGGGCACCGCGCTGCCCCATAATATCGAAGCCGAACAGCAGCTTCTGGGCGCGATCCTCACGAATAACGACATCTTCGACCGGATCGCTTCCGTCATCAAACCGGAGCATTTCTACGAGCCGGTCCACCAGCGAATCTACGAGGTCGCGGCGGCGAAGATCCAGAAGAACGCGCTCGCCTCGCCGGTGACGCTGAAAGCCTATCTCGAGGACGATGCGGGCCTTCAGGAACTGGGCGGGCCAGCCTATCTGGCGCGTCTGGCGGGGGCGGCAATCTCGGCCTATGCGGCGCGCGACTACGCGCTGATGATCTACGAGATGGCGGTGCGGCGCGGGCTGATCGAACTGGGTCAGGATATCTCGTCGCGCGCGGGCAAACCGCAGATCGACGACGATCCGAAAGAGCAGATCGCGGCGGCCGAACAGCGGCTCTACACCTTGGCCGAAGAAGGTCAGGCGCAGAAGGGCTGGACCTCGTTCCTGTCGGCTGTGACCGAGGCCGTGCAATCGGCCAATGCCGCCTATCAGCGCGATGGCGGTCTGGCGGGCGTCTCGACGGGGCTGCGCGATCTCGACAAGAAGCTCGGTGGCTTCCACCCTTCGGATTTGCTGATCCTCGCGGGGCGTCCCTCGATGGGGAAAACCTCGCTTGCGACCAACATCGCCTTCAACATCGCCAAGGCCTACAAGAAGGGCATGCGCCATGACGGGGTCGAGGGCGCAATCGAAGGCGGCGTTGTCGGGTTCTTCTCGCTCGAGATGAGCGCGGAACAGCTGGCCGCGCGTATCTTGTCCGAAGCCTCCGAAGTGCCCTCCGAGCGCATCCGGCGCGGCGACATGACGGAGAGCGAATTCCGCCGCTTCGTCGAGGCCGCGAAAGCGCTGGAGAAATGCCCGCTCTATATCGACGACACGCCCGCCCTGCCGATCGGTCAGGTCGCCGCGCGCTGCCGCCGGCTGAAGCGGACGCACGGGCTCGACGTGGTGATCGTCGACTACCTGCAGTTGCTGCGCGGATCGGGCCGGGGCGACAACCGTGTGCAGGAGATCGGCGAGATCTCGATGGGTCTGAAGGCCATCGCAAAGGAATTGAACATCCCCGTGGTCGCGCTGTCGCAGCTGTCGCGGACGGTGGAAAGCCGCGAGGACAAGCGCCCGCAGCTTTCCGACCTTCGGGAATCCGGCTCGATCGAACAGGATGCCGACGTGGTGATGTTCGTCTATCGCGACGAATATTATCACGAACGCCTCAAGCCACCGGAAGACGACCCGAAATTCGCCGAATGGATGCAGAAGGCCGAACGCGTACACGGCAAGGCCGAGGTGATCTTGGGCAAGCAACGTCACGGGCCGATCGGTACGGTGGAATTGGCCTTCGAGAGCCAGTTCACGCGCTTCTCGGATCTCGCCAAGCCTTGGCAGGGCGACGGCAGCGAAGGGTTCTGATCGGGGTAGCGGGGGGGCTCTGCCCCCGTCCCTTGCGGGCCTCCCCCGGGATATTTGCGCAAGCCCGAAGGACGACCTCCGAGATAGGAATAATCGAGCAGAAACGAGAAAGGGGGGCGAGCGCCCCCCTTTTTTACTGTCGGTCGGTTTTGACGCGTGGTGCGCTCAGTAGAGGCCGCCTGCCGAGAGCGAGCCGAAATCGGCCTTCTTCTTCGGAATGACCTTCTGCTGACCCGTCGAGGTTGTGACCGTGGTAGAGCCCGCGTCGTCACGCTCGCCCTGCGCGAACAGAGGCAGATTCGAGCCCATCGCGAAGCCGCCATCGACGACCAGCGAGCCGAGGCCCGACATGTCCTGACCGGGGCGCAGATATTCGGCTTGGACGAATTCGCCGGTGGCGGAGTCGGACAGACGCTCGCCGGTATAGCGGTTGAACTTGGCCCAGGTGCCACCCGGCGGAACCTTGAACTTCGAGCCGCCGAATTCCTTGATCGCCTCGCGCATGAACTCGTTGAACACCGGGACGCAGAGTGTACCGCCATAAGCGTGACGGCCCAGCGAGCGCGGGTTGTCGTAGCCCATGTAGCACGAAGCCACGATGTTCGAGCTGAAGCCGGTGAACCAGACGTCTTTCGCGTCGTTCGTGGTGCCGGTCTTGCCCGCGATCGGAACCGGCAGGTCGACGCCGTAGCCGGAGCCGCGCTTCACCACGCCCTCCATCAAGGAGATCATCTGGTAGGCGGTGATCGGGTCGATGATCTGGTCGCGGTGGCTGACGATCTTCGGGCCCTGCCCCTCGGGCAGGTTCGGATCGTCGCAATTGTCGCAGCTGCGCTGGTCGTGACGGTAGATCGTGCGGCCGTAGCGGTCCTGCACGCGGTCGACCAGCGTCGGCTCCACCCGCTCGCCGCCATTGGCGAACATCGCGTAGGCCGAGATCAGGCGGAACATCGTGGTTTCCTGCGCGCCGAGCGCGTTGGCGAGGAAGCGGCGCATATGGTCGTAGACGCCGAATTTCTCCGCATAGGCGGCGACCGTGTCCATGCCGATTTCCTGCGCGATCCGGATCGTCATCAGGTTGCGCGAATGCTCGAGACCGGTGCGCATCGGCGTCGGGCCGTAATACTTGTTCGAGGCGTTCTTCGGGCGCCACATGCCCTGCGGCGTGTTCACCTCGATCGGCGCGTCGACCACGATCGTCTCGGGCGAGAAGCCGGAATCAAGCGCCGCCGCGTAGACGAAGGGTTTGAAGTTCGAGCCCGGCTGGCGCATCGCCTGCGTCGCGCGGTTATAGACCGAAGCCTGATAGGAGAAGCCTCCCTGCATCGCCAACACGCGGCCGGTATTCACGTCCATCGCCATGAAGGCGCCTTCGACCTTCGGCACCTGGCGCAGCGTCCAGCGGATGAAGGAGCCGTCGCTATCGCTCGTCATCGCACGGACCTCGACCACGTCGCCGGTCTCCAGAAGGTCCTGCGCCTGCTTCGCGCGCGGGCCGAGCTTGCCGTCCTCTTTCAGCTTGCGCGCCCAGGTCACGTCTTCCGGCGGAATCCAGTGGCCGTCTTTGTCTTCCTCGATACCCTCGATGCCGATCCGGGCCGAGCCGCCCTCGAAGCCCAGCACCACGGCCGGGTGCCATCCCTCGATGTCGCGCGGCGCCTTCGCGGTCGAGACATCGTCGAGCGCGGCGCGCCAATCGGCCTCTTTCTTCAGCTTGTCCTCGGCGATCTTCGCGCCGGTGCCGCGCCAGACGCCCTGCTCGCGGTCGTATTTCTCCAGCGCGTGCTGCAGCGCCTTCGTCGCATGGGACTGAAGATCGGGGTTCACGGTCGCGCGGATGGTCAGGCCACCGCCGAAGAATTCCTCTTCGCCAAAGCTTTTCGACAGCTGGCGGCGGATTTCGTCGGTGAAATAGTCGCGCGGCGGAAGCTGTGCGCGGAACGGGGCGTAATCGCCGTTCTGCACGGATTTCAGCGGCTTGTTCTGCTCCGCTTCCATCGTCGCCTTGTCGATGCGGCCATCCTCGTACATCCGGCGCAGCACATAGTTGCGGCGATCCACGGCGGTTTTGTAGTCGCGCACGGGATGCAGATCGGCGGGCTTCTTCGGCAGCGCCGCGAGATAGGCGGCCTCGCCCACCGTCAGATCGGCGAGCGGCTTGTTGAAATAGGTCTGCGCCGCGGCAGCGACCCCGTAGGAGTTCTGGCCGAGATAAATCTCGTTGAGATAGAGCTCGAGGATACGGTCCTTGCTCAGCACATGTTCGATGCGCGAGGACAGGATCAGTTCCTTGATCTTGCGCTCCACCGAGCGGTCCGAGGACAGAAGCAGGTTCTTCGTCACCTGTTGGGTGATCGTCGAGGCCCCGCGCACGTCGCGCCCGCCCGATTTCACGGCGGTGAACATCGCCGCGGCGATCCCGCGCGGGTCGAAACCGGGGTGGATGTAGAAATTCTTGTCCTCCGCCGAGACGAACGCGCCCTTCACCCGGTCGGGAATGTCGCGGATCGGCACGAAGAGGCGGCGCTGCTCGGCGAATTCGTCAATCAGGCGGCCGTCGCCGTTATAGATGCGCGAGATGGTCTTGGGGCGGTATTGCGCAAGCTGGTCGTAGCTCGGCAGATCGCGCGAATAGATCCAGAAGATCGCCCCGATGGTGAGCGCCGCAAAGAACAGCCCGGTCACAACCCAGGAAAACACGCCGCCGATCGAGCCGAGAATGAAACGGATCACAGATACACCCCTTGCCTCGGGGCAGTTTACCCCATCGCGCCAGCCTATACATCGCGCCTTCGTGACGGTCAAAGTAATGTGCGCTCACGCTTCCGAGAAGACGCCGCGTGGTCATAATCTCGCCGAATGGGCGGATGACCGCGCGTCAGACCAGGAAAAACACGCGATTACTGGCGCAAAAGCTTCGCCTCGGCGGCATCGGCCTGCGCCCAGGTCTCGACACCCTTGGTGATCGCCGCAGCCATCCGGGCGCGCCAGTCGGGGTCTTTGAGCCGCGCCCGATCGGCAGGCGACGACAGGAAACCCAGCTCCACGAGGACGGACGGAATATCGGGCGATTTCAGCACCGAGAAATTCGCGCCCTGCACCGGGCGTTTGTGCATATGCAGCCCCGCTCCCTTGATCGCGCCCGCCAGCACCTGCGACAGCCGGACCGAGCGCGGCTGCGTGTCACGCCGCGCCAGATCTACGAGGATATGGGTGATCGCATCGCCCTGCCCGTTCAGATCGACACCTGCAAGGATATCGTCGCGGTCGTGGCGCTGGACCAGCTTGCGCGTGGCCTCGGTCTCGGCATGATCGTCGAGCCGGTAGATCGTGGAGCCCGTCGCCCGCCCCTCGGCGATGGAATCGGCATGGAGCGAGATGAAGATATCCGCCCCCGCCGCACGCGCGACCGTCACGCGGGTCTCGAGCGGCACGAACACGTCCTGATCGCGCGTCATGACCACCTGCATCCCCGCGCGGCGCATCGCGTCGCGCAGCTGACGCGCGAAGCCGAGCACGATATCGGCCTCATGCGCGCCGCCATCCTCCGCACCCGGATCGATGCCGCCATGGCCGGGATCGAGCACGACCTTCAGCGGCCGCGTCCCATCCTGACGGCGGTGCGGCGCGGGTGTCGGCGCGGGCTGCGGCAAGTCCCAGAGCGCGGAATCGGCTGCCCCCTTGCGCGGGGTGAACTTGGCAGCGGGCACTTTCTTTAGAGTCAGCGCGATTTGCGGGTCGCCCTTGGTGCGCTCTTCGGAGCTCACGAGGCGCATCGGATGGGCCAGCTCGGCGACCATCCGCGACCAGCCGGGCCGGAACTTGCCCCAGCGCAGACCTTTGATCGCATCGCTGCCTTTCAGCAGATTTTCAGGTGGGTTGGCCCCGAAATTCAACTCGCGGAAATCGATGACCAGCCGGTAGGGATCGGCCAGCAGAAAGGCGCGATACGGCACCGGCTGGCTGATCCCGAGCGTGATGGCGAGCTTGTCGCCGCTTTGCGCGATCTGGCTGCGCGCGGGTGCGTATTGCGCCAAGGCCGACAGATCCTGAGCCCGCGCAGGCGGAACCAGCGCGAGAGACATCGCGAGAAGAAGAATGAACCGCCCGATCATACGCGCCCCGTTTTTATGCGCTTTCGTTTTGCGGGCACTATAGCGGCCGGGTTCGCGCGGAGCAAAGGGCGAATGGGGCCGCCCTTGGCACGGGCGACCAGCCCGGGCCGCGCCCGACCCTCCCCCATGGCAGGGCGCAATGGCGATGTCACCTCGAGCATGACCAACTTGCGGGCCTGCGGGATAAAGCGCCCGGCCACCAACGATACGACGCGCCCACCCAAGGGTCGGGCGCACCCCTCATCGCAACCTCAGCGGTTCTCCATGAAGCTCCGCAGCCGTTTGATGCCCTCCGCCACCCGCTCGGGGCTTTGCGCGTAGGAGAAGCGGATGGTCTGGGCGCCGCGATGGGGATCGAAATCCATCCCCGGCGTGACCGCCACCCCGACGCTCTCGAGGATTTCCGCGGCGAAAGCGGCGCTATCCTCGGTCAGCTCCGAGACATCGGCATATAGGTAGAACGCCCCATCGGGGGGCGCGATCCGGGTGAAGCCCATCTTCGGTAGCTCTTCGAGCAGCATCTGCCGGCTCTGCCCGTAGCGCGCGACATTCTCGGCCATCTCGTCGAGGCTCTCGAGCGCGCCCAGAGCCGCGACCTGACTCGCATGAGGGGCGCAGATGAACATGTGCTGCGCGAGACGCTCCACGGTGCGCAGATGGCTTTCCGGCACCACCATCCAGCCCACGCGCCAGCCCGTCATCGAGAAATATTTCGAGAAGGAATTGATCACGAAGACGTCGTCGCTGATCTCCAGCGCCGAGACCGCACGGCCCTCATATTGCAGCCCGTGATAGATCTCGTCCGAGATGAAAGCGATGTCGCGAGCCTGACAATACTCGATCAGCGCCTGCAGTTCCGGCTTGCCCAGCATCGTGCCCGACGGGTTGCCCGGCGAGGCCACGATCAGCCCGGCCAAATCGTCCGGGATTTCCTCGGGCGTCGGCTGGTAGCGGTTCTGCGCCTCGGTCGGAATGCCCACCGGCTCGATCGAGAGCGCCTTGAGGATCTGGCGGTAGCTCGGATAGCCCGGCTCGCCCAGACCCACCTTGTCGCCCACATCGAACAGTGCGGTGAAGGCCAGCTGGAACGCCCCGGACGACCCCGAGGTGATGACCACGCGCGCGGGATCCAGATCGATGTCGTACCAACGCTTGTAGAGCTTCGCGATCCCCTCGCGCAGATAGGGCAGCCCCAGCGCAACGGTGTAGCCCATCGGCTGGCTCTCCAGCGCCTCGGCCAGACGACGCTTGGCGGCTTTCGGTGCGGAGGTGCCCGGCTGGCCCACTTCCATGTGCACGATGTCGCGGCCCGCAGCCTCCGCCTCGGCTGCCATGCGCAGCACATCCATCGCGATGAACGGTTCCACCTGCCCGCGTTTCGACTGCCGCATCCTGCCAACTCCTTGCCGCTTGAGATTTCGCCCAAGGGGTTAGGCTGAAGCCGCCCGAGCGTCAATGCGCCCGCATTTCGCCCTGCGCGATAACGCCCACTTGATCCCGCGCGTCCGAGCGGTCAGTTTGCTTGCGAACCAACAGGACCCGATCCAAAGGAAATGCCCATGCTCCGCACGCTTCTGGCCGCGACCGCCTTCGCCGCGCTCGCCACGGCCGCCCCGCTCACCCCGGCAGCCGCCCAGGATTTCGACTTCGCCAATATGTCGGACAGCCAGAAATCCGCATTCGGCGACGCCGTGCGCGAATATCTGATGGCGAACCCGCAGGTTCTGGTCGAGGCGATCAACGAGCTGGAGGCCAAGCAACAGGCCCAGCAGGCCGACAATGACAAGAAGCTCATCCAGACCAATGCGAAGGACATCTTCGAGGACGGTCACAGCTGGGTCGGCGGCAATCCCGATGGTGACATTACCATGGTCGAGTTCATGGATTACAAATGCACCTACTGCAAGAAAGCCTATAGCGAGGTCTCGGACCTGATCTCGAAGGACGGCAATATCCGCTTCATCGTCAAGGAATTCCCGATCCTCGGCCAGCAATCCGAACTGGCGGCGCGCTTCGCGGTGGCGACGAAGCAGATCAACGGCGACGACGCCTATGCGAAGATGCACGACACGCTGATGACCGCGCGGGGAGACCTGACCGTCGAGAGCCTGAGCCAGATCGCGAAGGATCAGGGTCTCGATCCGCAGCCGATCCTGAAGCAGATGAACGACGACTCGGTCACCGAAGTTCTGCGCCAGAACTACCAGCTGGCACAGCGCATGGCGATTTCGGGCACCCCGGCCTTCGTGATCGGCGGCCAAATGCTGCGCGGCTATGCCCCCGAAGCCGCGATGGCGAAAATGGTCGCCGAAGAGCGCCAAGCCGAGTGATCCGCACCTGAAGAACGCCGTGCAAAGCCTTCTTCAGGTTAATTTTTCGAGATTGTCAGCGCCGCCCGATTCGATCACGATCCGGGCGGCGTTTTCCTGTCGTTTGCCGTGACTCTCCAAAGCTTTTGCGCGTTAGGCGGTCCTCGGTGGATCGCGCATCGCGGCGGCGCGGCGCACCAGCGCCAGCAAGGTAAAAATGCCCCCCATAAAAGAACCGGCGCGATGACGCGCCGGCTCTCATGTCGCATTCCGTCTCGGGGCCTTACGAGGCCGGGACGACGTAGACGATCGCGCGGTTGTCCGGATTCACGAAGACCGTGCGGTCGTTGATGTTGCCGTAGGCATAGGTGCTGTCGGGCACCGGCGTCAGCGTCACCACGTCCGGAACGACCTTGCCGGTCGCAACCTCGCCTTTCAGATAGACCGGTGCGACAGGGTGCTTCTCGACCCAGGTGATCGTGGTGGGTTCGGGCTTGGCGGCAGCGCCGACACCTGCGGCACCGACGAGCGCGCCGACCACGGCCCCCACGGGACCGCCCACGGCCGCGCCGGCCGCACCACCCGCGGCAGCACCGGTCAGCGCCGCGGCACCCTGAGCGTCCTTGCTGGCGTTATCGCCCGGGACCTGAATCTGGTTCACCGTCACCGATTGCGGGTTCGTCGACAGAAGCGCCATCTGGCCGTCGACCATCACACCCAGCTGGCTGGCAGGGGCATAGCCGTTCATGCCGTCATAGGTAACCTGGCAGATCGTGCCGTCGGGCAGGCAGCCTTCGACCGGAATGGTCGAGCCGGCCATCACGGTCGCAACGGTTTTCGACGAGGCTTCGACCCCGGCATGGATCGTCACGTCGCCCTGCGCCGTCGCCATAAGCGGCGGGCTGGTTTCAGCAAAAGCGGTGCCGGCGATCATCGTGGTGCTGGCAGCAGCAGCGAGAATAGTAGCGAGTTTGCGGGTCATTGGACTTACCTCCGTTATTACCCTGACCGTCATCAGCGACGGCCTCTCTCCGTTTGTGGAGAGGGAAATGTGGAGGGGGCCAAATCGTTCCGCGCCCACCTCATCACGCCAGCGTGAGGTGGGGCGAATTCAGGAGGCCGGAGGCGCTTTTCCGCTTACTCGGCGGCAGCTTTCTCGGCTTCGATCTCTGCCGATTTTTTCTCAACCAATTCAACGATATGGTCGATCATGTCCGCGTTGGACTGCTTGTGATCCTGCTTGCCGGCCATGTAAACCATGCCCGATCCGGCCCCGCCGCCGGTAAAGCCGATATCGGTCATCAGCGCTTCGCCGGGACCATTCACGACGCAGCCGATGATCGACAGAGAGATCGGCGTCTTGATGTGTTCGAGCCGTTGCTCGAGCTCTGCGACGGTCGCGATCACGTCGAACCCTTGCCGCGCGCAGGACGGGCAGGAGATGATCTGCACGCCGCGGGTGCGAAGCCCGAGCGATTTCAGGATTTCGAAACCGACCTTCACCTCTTCGACCGGATCGGCCGAGAGCGAGACGCGCAGCGTGTCGCCAATGCCCATCCACAGCAGGTTGCCCAGCCCGATCGCGGATTTCACCGTGCCGGAGGTCAGGCCGCCCGCCTCGGTGATGCCAAGGTGGATCGGCGCGTCGGTGGCCTCGGCGATGCCCTGGTAGGCTGCGGCGGCGAGGAACACGTCCGACGCCTTCACCGAAATCTTGTATTCGCGGAAATCGTGATCCTCGAGAATGCGGATATGGTCCATAGCGCTCTCGACCATCGCCTCGGGGCACGGCTCGCCGTATTTCTCCAGCAGGTGTCTCTCGAGAGAGCCAGCATTCACGCCGATCCGGATCGAACAGCCGTGATCCTTTGCGGCGCGCACGACCTCGGCCACGCGCTTCTCATCACCGATATTGCCGGGATTGATGCGCAGGCAGGCAGCTCCCGCCTCCGCCGCTTCGATCGCGCGTTTGTAGTGGAAATGGATGTCGGCAACGATCGGCACCGGGCTCTCGCGGCAAATCTCGCGCAGGGCGCGTGTGCTCGATTCATCCGGGGTCGAGACACGCACGATATCCGCGCCGACATCGGCCGCGCGGATCACCTGATCGAGCGTCGCGCGCACGTCCGAGCTGTCGGTATTGGTCATCGTCTGCACCGAGATCGGCGCATCGCCCCCGACTGGGACATTGCCGACCATGATCTGACGGGACTTGCGGCGATAGATATTGCGCCACGGGCGGACCGGGTTGAGAGACATGCAAACGCTCCTTCGAAACCTCGGCTCCTGATACGCCAAGGCCCGCTGCGGTGCAACGGGCCGGGGCGGATCGTGATCTGCGGATTATTGCTGGTCGGTTGCGGCCTGCGTCGCAGCATCGCCCGCATCGGCCACGGCGATCATCTTCGCGAGGTCCTTGTCCTGCGAGAGATTGGCGACCGGATAGGTCTCGTCGAGCGCAGCCGAAGACAGCTTGATGTTCTTGGTGACCTGGCCGCGCTTGCCGACCGGGCCATGCGTCACGCCGTTGACCGCGAAATAGATCGCGCCGGATTCACCCGTGCGCATCGTCGGCGGCTCTTCGAGCTTGGGCAGCACGTAGCGTTCGCCCGCATCCATGACCTTCTCGAACAGCGTCGCGCCATCGGCGGATTTGATCCGCACCCAGGACGGGCGCACGGCCAGCACGACGACGTCGGGCTGATCGGCTTCGAGCGCCTTGGCGACGGCGGATTGGATATTGTTCTCGGGGCCCGCCGCGGAGGCGAGCTGCGTGCCTTTGGGCGCATCGTTGTTCTGCGCCAGACCGATCAGATTGGGCGTCAGGCCCGGAGCGGCTGCGCCCACCCCCTGCCCGGCCAGCGCGCCGGTCGCATTGGGGTCGATCGAGGCGATCGGCCCGTCACGCGAGACCAGCACCGGCGCGTCGAGCGCGGCCGGGCGGTAGATGCGGGCGGAGCGCTCGGGCTGGTTGACCTCGGGCAGCGTGTCATCGGCCTGCGCCATCTCCGGCCCGTCCTTGACCGAGTCGAGCGGGTCGAGATCGGCCATCACGCCGGGCGCCTGATCCACCGGGGTCAGCTGCACGCGCTGCACTTCCTGCAGCACGGTCCAGCCGCCATAGCCGATCCCGCCACCGATCAGCGCCAGCACGAAAAGCGCACCGACCGCGCGCGGTTCGATCTTGCTCCAGATCGATTCCTTGCGCGGAATGAAAGCGGGATTGGCGAGCGCCTCGGCCATGTCCTTCGGGTCGCGCTGCGGCTTGGGGCCGGAGGCGGCCTCCGACATGCCGTGGGCGGGCGAATAGCCAGCCTCGTTGCAGAAGCGCTGGAACGACCATTCCGGGTCGAGACCGAGGTAACGTGCATAGGAGCGCACATAGCCCGCGATGAAGGAGGGCGTGTCGAAAGCTTCCACATCGCAGGCTTCAATGGCCGCGATATAGGCTGCCTTGATCCGGAGTTCGCGCTGAACATCAAGAAGAGATTTGGCGAGCGTCGCCCGCTCGCCGCGCATCACATCGCCAAGACGAAGTTCGAAATCGTCAAACCCTTTGGGTTTGACTTCGTCCTCCGTCGAAGGTTTAGCCCTTCGCCCGATCATGCTGCCTGTCCCTGCCGTTTTCCCGCCTGCGTCGATTCGGAGCCAATAGCCCCTTCGATTAACAAAGGCTTATCACAAGCAAGCGAGCCGCGCACGCGCCTATGTCGCTCAGGCGCTCGCTTCGGCGCGATTTAGCTCACAGCGCGCCCAAAGCGCATCCATACCCTTGACCAGAGCGTCAATCATACCGGTGTCGTGCACCGGCGAGGGCGTGAAGCGCAGACGTTCGGTCCCGCGCGGGACGGTCGGGAAGTTGATCGGCTGGACATAGACGCCGAACTCGTCGAGCAGCATGTCCGACAAGGCCTTGGTATGCTTGGGATCTCCGATGATCACGGGCACGATATGCGAGCCGTGGTCGATGATCGGCATCCCCATGCCCTTCAGGCGCATCTTGAGAATCTTCGCGTGCAGCTGCTGCTTGTCGCGCAGCTCCTGACCGCCCTCGCCTTTCAGGAAAGCGATCGACGCGGCAGCGCCAGCCGCGACCGCCGGCGGGATCGAAGTGGTGAAGATGAAGCCCGGCGCATAGGAGCGCACCGCGTCCACCATCTTGGCCGAAGCCGCGATATAGCCGCCGAACACACCGAAAGCTTTACCCAGCGTACCGTTGAAGATGTCGATCCGGTCCATCTCGCCCAGCTTCTCGGCGATACCGGCGCCGCGCGGGCCATACATGCCGACCGCGTGCACTTCGTCGAGATAGGTCAGCGCGCCGAATTCCTCGGCGAGGTCGCATATGTCCGAGATCGGACCGAAATCGCCATCCATCGAATAGACCGACTCGAAAGCGATCAGCTTCGGCGCGGCGGGATCGTCTGCGGCCATCAGTTCGCGCAGATGGGCGACGTCATTGTGGCGGAAGATACGCTTGGCGCCACCGTTGCGGCGGATGCCTTCGATCATCGAGGCGTGGTTCAGCTCGTCCGAATAAATGATCAGGCCGGGGAATAGCTTGGGCAGCGTGCTCAGCGTCGCGTCATTGGCGATATAGGCCGAGGAGAAGACCAGCGCGGCCTCCTTGCCGTGCAGATCGGCGATCTCATGCTCCAGCCGCTTGTGATAGACCGTGGTGCCGGAAATGTTGCGCGTCCCGCCCGAGCCTGCGCCGGTGGCGTCCAGCGCCTCGTGCATCGCCGCCAGCACAGCCGGATGCTGGCCCATGCCCAGGTAGTCATTGCCGCACCAGATGGTGATGTCCTGCTTCGATCCGTCCGGCTTGGTCCAGACGGCATGGGGGAAATTGCCCTTCTCGCGCTCGATGTCGATGAAGACGCGATAGCGGCCTTCCTCGTGCAGCTTGTCAATCGCCTGATCGAGTGCGCGGTCGTAATCCATCTTATGCTTCCCTTGCATGACTGTTCGCTGGGTCTGCCCTAGAGGGCTCCACAAAGCGCGACATTGATAAATGTCAAATTCCTCTCCCTGAAGCGTAAAAATGTCGCAGATAGTCATGAAAAGCAAACATTCACTTTTCGCAATTTGTCGCACCCTTGCGTCACCCCCTCTGGACAGTCTCGCGCGCGGCCCTAGGCTGTGGCAAAAATAAAGGAGGCCTGCATGGCACTGAACGAGGTTCTCACCGAAATCGACAATGGTCTGGACGCCGCGATGGAGCGGCTGTTCGAGCTGCTGAAAATCCGCTCGATCTCGACCGATCCGGCCTATCGCGAAGAGACCCACGAAGCCGCGGAATGGCTCGTCAAAGAGTTGAAATCGCTTGGCTTCGACGCGGAGCTCCGCCCGACCACGGGCCATCCGATGGTGGTCGCGCATTCCAAGGGCGACGGCCCGCGCCTGCTGTTCTACGGCCACTACGACGTGCAGCCGGTGGACCCGCTGGAGCTGTGGGACACGCCCCCCTTCGAGCCGCGCATCGAGGACACCGAGAACGGCCGCGTCATCCGTGGCCGCGGGGCCTCCGACGACAAGGGTCAGCTGATGACCTTCATCGAGGCCTGCCGCGCCTACAAGGCCGTGAACGGCGAATTGCCTGGCAATCTCGTGATCTTTCTTGAAGGCGAGGAAGAATCGGGCTCGCCCTCGCTCGTGCCCTTCCTCGAGAACAACCGCGAGGAACTGACCTGCGATCTGGCGCTGATCTGCGACACCTCGATGGTCTCCCCCGGCGTGCCCTCGATTGCGGGCAGCCTGCGCGGGATGCTGAAAGACGAATTCACCCTGCACGGTCCGCGCATCGACCTGCATTCGGGCCATTACGGCGGCCCCGCGCTGAACCCGCTGCGCGAGATTTCCAAACTGATCGCGAGCTTCCATGACGACAAGGGCCGCGTCGCCGTCGAGGGCTTCTACGAAGGCGTTCACGAAGTGCCTCAGGAGCAGCTCGAGGCCTGGAAGACCTGCGGCTTCGACGAGGAGGAATACCTTCACCACGCCGGGATGACCGTGCCGCACGGCGAAGAGGGTTACACGACGCTGGAGCAGCAATGGGCACGTCCGACGCTGGAGATCAACGGTCTCTGGGGCGGTTATCAGGGCGCGGGCTCGAAGACCGTGATTCCGGCCGAGGCGCATTGCAAGATCACCTGCCGTCTGGTGGGCGACATGGACCCCGCCCATGTGCGCAAGGTTCTGCGTAAACATGTCGAGGACCGCCTGCCCGTCGATGCGCGCATCACCTGGGACAACGATCTCGATGGCGCGCCGGCCTCCGTCATGGACACCTCGCGCCCGGAATTCGAAGCCGCGCGCCAGGCACTGAGCGACGAATGGAACCGCGAGGCGGTGATCGTCGGCATGGGCGGCTCGATCCCGATCGGCTATTACTTCAAGTCGATCCTCGGCATGGATGCGATGCTCGTCGGGTTCGCCAATGACGACGACGCGATCCACTCGCCGAACGAGAAATACGACGTCAAAAGCTTCCACAAGGGGATCCGCTCCTGGGCGCGGATTCTCGACCGGATTGCGAAATAAGCCTGCGGCGAGGGCTTCGCGGCCCTCGCACAGCCGCGCTTCAGTCACCGGTCATTCGCCTCTCGCGAATGGCCGGAACCGTTTCAACTCCCGGATCGCGCCGGAGGCGGCCTCTACTGCCCGTCCCGCGCCGCCTGCACCGCCTGCATCCGCTCGGGCCATGTCGAGCGGATGAAGCCGAGGATGTCGAGGATTTCCGCATCGCTCAGCGTTCCGCCGAAACCCGGCATCCCACTCGGGAAATCGGCGACCCCACGCGCGGCCAAAGCTACCGCCCCGCCCTGCTTGACGTAATCGAACAGCAACGCGGTCTCGTGGTGCCACGTGTGGCCGGTGGCATCATGCGGCGGCGCCGGCAGAACCCCATCGGGCCCCGCCTCGCGCCAGTCCGGCTGCCCCTCAAGATCGGCGCCATGACAGCTCGCGCAATGGGTCGCGTAAAGCTGCTTGCCCCGTGCGATATCGCGCCCTTCAAGCGAGCTGGCGCCCGCCGGAGACAGGGCAACGCCCCCTGTGATCGCGAGGCTGAGAAGGAATATCCGCCCCATCACGCCACCTCGATCCAGGACGTCATCCCCGCCGCCGCATGGGCCAGCATGTGACAGTGCAAAAGCCACTTGCCGGGGTTGTCGGCGGTGAAGGCGATCTCGTGGCTGCGCCCCGGGATCGTCAGCACCGTGTCGCGCATCGGGCCGAGGCTTCCATCCTCGCGCAGCTCGCGGAAATGCATTCCGTGCAGGTGCATCGCATGCGGGAAAGCGGTATCGTTGACGAAGCGCAGCCGCACCGGTTCGCCCTGCGACAGCTTCGCGAACGGCGTATCGCCGATTCCGGCCTGACCGGCCAGCGTCCAGAAATTGCCGCTTTGCATCAGGGCCTGCATCCGGTTGCGTGACATTCGGCCCATCGCGCCGCCCTCGATCTTCATCTCCAGCGGACGGGCCTGTGTCAGATCGGGCGGGGCCATGTTCGGATTGGGCGGCAGGGCCGCAGGCGGATCGCGCCGCGTTCGGCTGGCCTCGCCCGAGATCGCGAAGCCGACCTGACGCTGCCATTGCTGATCATTGCCGAGCCGCTCGATCGCGGCCTCGGCGCCATCGCTGGTCACGTCTACGATCAGGTCCACGCGCTGCGCAGGCGCGAGCACCAGTTCCTCGGGAATAGCCTCCGGCGCAGGCAGCGGCATCCCGTCGAGGGCCACCTGCCAGCCCGAAAGCCCGGTCAGGCGCAGCACGAAAATCCGCGCATTGGCGGCATTGATCAGCCGCAGGCGTAACCGTTCATGGCGCTTCGCCGTCAGGGTCAGGGCGTAATGCCCGTTGGTGCCCACTAGATTACCGAAACGCCCGCCATGGCTGAGGTCCATCGGATGGGTGAAATCCGGCTCCAGCTGCGCAGTATCGGGGTCGAGCAGCCAATCGTCGAGCAACAGCACCTCGTCGCGATCGACATCTGGCGCCTCCGGCTCCTCGACGATCAGCGCACCGGAGAGACCCCGCGCGACCTGCTCCATAGACTTGGTATGCGCGTGATACCAATAGGTGCCCGCGTCCGGCACACGGAAATCATAGTCGAAGGTCTGGCCGGGCGGCACGGCGTCCTGCGTCAGCCCGGCCACGCCATCCATCGCATTGTCGATGCGGATGCCGTGCCAATGCACAGAGCTTGGCACGGCGAGCTTGTTGACGAAGCGGCGTTGCAGCCGCACGCCTTGGGCCACCCGAAGCTGCGGCCCGGGCAGCGTGCCGTCATAGGACCAGACCTCGGTCTGCGGATAGCCCTCGGGGGCGATCTGGGCCTTGGCCACCTGTGCGGTGAGCAGCGTCGGGGCGGTGGCCGCCCCTCCTGCACGCGCGGTCAGCGCCGACGCACCCATCCCTGCGAGAACCGCACGGCGGGTCAGTTGGAAGTTCCGCATCTCACTCGATCCCGTTGGCACGCTGCAATTCGCGTACGTAAGCGACGATATTCGCGACATCGCCGCGGGTCAGGCCCTCTTGCGGGGGCATGTTGCCGAAGCGCCAATGATGCGCCCGCACCCCGGTCTGAACGGCGGCCTGGAAGGCCATGTCGCCGTGATGGGAGGGTTCGTAGATCTTGTGTACGAGGGGCGGGCCGAAGCCCATCTTGCCCGTGGCATTCGCGCCATGACAGGCGGCGCATGTCGCATCAAATGCGCGTTTGCCCATCTGGGCCTGCTCGGAGAGCGTGTTCGGCAGGGAGACAGAGACAAGCGGTTCGCCCCGTGCGGGCGCAGCCTCCGCCTCGGTCGCGGTGTCGGGCTGCAGAACGAGCCAGCCGCCCGCAGCGAGGGCCGCGACGACGACGGCAGAAAGTATGTAGCGTTTCATCAGGGTATCCTGTTCGATCATGCGTCCTTTGCACGGACGCGACAGACGAGCCCCCTCGGGGGCCAGCGACGGTGTGATCGATCAGATACGGGGCGGAGGAAGGTCGAGTTGCGGCTCATGCGCCAAGGGTGCGGGCGTCTCCGCAGGACGGAGCGTCATCGACAGGTCGGCGCGGCTCAGAGAGAATTCCGGCGCGTGATCGAGCCCGGCAGAGACCATCATCTGGGCATGGGGACAGGACTGGTCCTGCATCGGTCCCGCATCGTGATGGGTGTCGGGACAGGCCGCACAGTCGCTCATGGCGACCGTGTCCACCGCGTCCATCGCGCGTGCATGTGTCATCGCGGCAGCGGGCGCGCCCAACTGCGACAGACCGATCAAGCAGACCAGTGCGATCATCACGATATGCAGCGCTTTGCGCATGGCTCTCCCGGTTTCTCCCTGCCCTCTATCTGATGGGCTCTGACGCGGCTGTCAATTCCCGCGCAGTCCCATCAGGTCGTCGAGGATCGCGCAATCGGGCGCATCGTCGCCGTGGCATTGCGCGATCAAATGTTCGAGCCGGGACTCCAACGCAGCGAGCGACGCGATCTTCTCGCGCACCGCTTCGAGGTTTTCCTGCGCCAGCGCGCGTACATCGCGGCTGGCCCGTCCCTCATCGGCGCTCAGCGCAAGAAGGCGGCGACATTCCTCGAGCGAGAACCCAAGGTGACGCGCCTGCGCCAGAAGCCGCAGCTGCTCCACGCAGCTTTCCGAGAAATCCCGGTAGCCATTGGCCCGCCGATCCGGCGAAATCAGGCCGATATCCTCGTAATAGCGGATCGTTTTGACCGGCAGCCCGGCCTGCGTCGCGGCGGTTCCGATATTCATGAGCGCGTGCCTCCTGCGACACATATAAACCTTCCAGCGGCTGGAGGCAAAAGTCACGCTCGCGTGAGAAATGCGGGAACGGCGCCACGCGATCGAAGGTTGGCGTGGAAAGATCAATCAGGCTCTTGACCCTCCAGCTACTGGAAGCCCTATCTGATGGGGCGAAGTTGCCGAAAGGATGAACGGATGACACCGCAGCACGCCCATCATACCAAGGAAACCACCGACGCAATCACGCGCGATCCGGTTTGCGGCATGACGGTCGACCCGAATGCCGACAAACCCAGCGCCGAGCATGACGGGCACCTTTACCATTTCTGCTCGCAGGGCTGTCACGACAAGTTCGTGGCCAAACCGAATGACTACATCAAGGCGACCGACCCTGTCTGCGGCATGTCGGTCGAGCGCGCGACGGCGAAGCACATGGCCAAGCTCGATGGCGAGCGATTTTATTTCTGCTCCGAAGGCTGTCAGCACAAGTTCGAGGCCCGGCCCGAGGATTATCTGGGCGCGCGCCCGGCGGCGAAGCCGATGCCCGAGGGCACGCAGTATACCTGCCCGATGCATCCCGAGATCGTGCAGGATCATCCCGGAGATTGCCCGAAATGCGGCATGGCGCTGGAGCCGATGAGCCCCACCGCCGATAGCGGCCCGAACCCCGAGCTTGTCGATTTCCGCCGCAGGCTCTGGATCATGGGGCCGCTGGCGGCGGCGGTCTTCGTGCTGGAGATGGGCGCGCATATCGGGCTGCCCGTCGCGGACTGGATCGGGCCGAAAGCCTTCCTCTGGCTGCAATTCGCGCTGGCGACGCCGGTTCTGTGGTTCGCGCGTCCCTTCTTCGTGCGTGGCTGGAAATCGGTGGTGAACGTCTCGCCAAACATGTGGACGCTGATCGCGCTGGGTACGCTCGCGGCCTACCTGTTTTCGCTCGCGGGCCTTCTGCTGCCGGGAATCTTCCCGGCAGAGATGCTCAACGAACACGGGCTTCCCCCGGTCTATTTCGAAGCCTCGGCGGTGATCCTCGTGCTGGTGCTGATCGGCCAGATCATGGAGCTTTCCGCGCGTGAGAAGACCGGAGATGCGATCCGCGCGCTGATGGACCTCGCGCCGAAAACCGCGCGTCGCGTGGGCGAAAACGGTGACGAGGACGTGCCACTCGATCAGGTACAGACGGGCGACAAGCTGCGCGTGCGCCCGGGCGAGACCGTGCCGGTCGATGGGGTGGTCACGGAAGGCTCCTCCGCCATCGACGAGAGCATGATCACGGGCGAGCCGGTCCCGGTCGAGAAAGCCCAGGGCGATGCGGTCACCGGCGGCACGCTGAACAAGCAGGGCAGCTTCGTGATGGAGGCGCAGGCCGTGGGCTCGGAAACCACGCTCTCACGGATCGTCGAGATGGTCGGCAAGGCGCAACGCTCGCGCGCCCCGATCCAAGGCTTGGCCGATCGCGTGGCGCTTTACTTCGTGCCCGCCGTCGTGGCCTGCGCCATCCTCGCCTTCATCGCATGGCTCGCCTTCGGGCCGACCCCGGCCTTGGGCTATGCGACCGTGGCTGCGGTGTCGGTGCTGATCATCGCCTGCCCCTGCGCGCTGGGTCTCGCCACGCCGATGTCGGTGATGGTGGGCACCGGGCGCGGCGCGAGTGCAGGCGTGCTGATCCGCGATGCCGAGGCGCTGGAACGCTTCGCCAAGGTCGACACGCTCATCGTGGACAAGACCGGCACGCTGACCGAGGGCAAGCCCGCGCTGACCGATGTGATCGCGGACGGGGCCTCGGAGGAAGAGGTCAAATCGCTCGCCGCCGCGCTGGAACGCGGATCGGAGCACCCGCTTGCCGAGGCCATCGTGCAAGGCGCGGAAGGTGCGCCCAAACTCGAGGCCGAAGGCTTCGAGGCGGTGACCGGCAAGGGCGTCACGGGCCGCGTCGACGGCGCGCAGATCGCGCTCGGCAATGCGGCCCTGATGAAGCAGATCGGCGCGGATACCTCCGCCCAGTCCGACACGGTCGAGCGTCTGCAATCGGACGGCAAGACGGCGATGTATCTCGCCCGCGACGGTGCGGTGATCGGCGTGATCGCGGTGGCCGACCGGATCAAGGAGACCACCGCGGACGCCATTCGCGCGCTCCACGACGAGGGGCTGCGGATCGTCATGGCCACCGGCGACAGCGAGGGCACCGCCCGGGCCGTCGCACGCGAGCTGGGCATCGACGAGGTCCATGCCGGGGTCTCGCCCGAGGACAAGGCCGCGCTGGTCGACAAGCTGCGCAAGGACGGCGCCTCCATCGCGATGGCCGGTGACGGGGTAAACGACGCGCCTGCGCTGGCGGCCGCCGATGTCGGCATCGCCATGGGCACCGGCGCGGATGTCGCGGTGGAGAGCGCCGGGCTGACGCTGGTCAAGGGCGACCTGACCGGCATCGTCCGCGCGCGCCGTCTGGCCGAGGGCGTGATGCGCAACATCCGCCAGAACCTGTTCTTCGCCTTCGCCTACAACACCGCGGGTGTGCCGATCGCGGCGGGCGTGCTCTACCCGGTCTTCGGCCTGCTGCTCTCGCCGGTGATCGCGGCGCTCGCGATGAGCTTCTCCTCGGTCTCGGTGATCGGCAACGCGTTGCGGCTGCGGAGGCTGAAGCTGTGACATTCCCGAAGAAAGATGACAGGGTAACGCAAAACTCCGGAGGACTCATGACACGCTTTCTCAGCATTCTCGCCCTCGTGGCGCTGCCCACCGTCAGCTACGCGCACGGGGATGGCAGCGCGGAGGGGGACACGCATGACATGATGTCGGGCGATCACATGATGATGGACGATGCGGAGATGGGTGACCACGCGCATATGGGCGCCGGCGAGGACATGCCCGCCCATGACGACCACATGATGCCGGACGAGGCCCATGCCGACGGGCAGATGCCCATGACCGCGCCCGAGCAGATGCCCGGGATGCAGGCAGCGGGCGCGATTACCGAGCCGGGTCAATCCGCTTTCGCTGCGATCCAGGAGATCGTGGCCCATCTGCTCGCCGATCCCGACACGGATTGGAACCGCGTCGATATCGAGGCGCTGCGCCAGCATCTGATCGACATGAACAATGTCACCCTGCACACCAAGGTCAGCGAGAGCGACATCGAGGGTGGTGCGCGCTTCGAGGCTACCTCGGACGATCCTGCGGTTACCGCCTCCATCCGCGCAATGGTGCCCGCCCATGTCGCGACGATGAACGGTATTCGGGGCTGGGAAATGAGAGCCGAGGAAATCCCCGGCGGCAGCGCGCTCACCGTGACCGGGGCGGATGCGCAGAAAATCCGCGCGCTCGGCTTCATCGGCATCCTGACGGTCGGCGCGCATCATCAGCCGCACCATCTGGCGATGGCGAAAGGCGAGATGACACAGGGGCATTGAGCCCTCTCAGGTGACACGGAACGCGAAAGGCTGCCGAGGCATCGCCCGGCAGCCTTTTCTTTTGTCCCTCGCGCCTCAGCGCTCGGTCAGCTTCAACTCGATCCGGCGGTTCTGGGCGCGCGCCTCGGGCGTGTCGGCGGTGTTCACCGGGTCGAACTGCGCGAACCCGGCAGCGGCGAGCCGATCCGGCGGGAAGCCGAGGCTGTCCACCATGTATTTCACCACCGAAAGCGCGCGTGCCTGACTCAGTTCCCAGTTATCCTTGAACTCGCCCTGTCCCGACAGCGGCGTGTCGTCGGTATGGCCGTCGACGCGGATGATCCACGGGATGTCGCTCGGGATTTCCCCGCGCAGCTGATCGAGCAGCGCCGTGACCTGCTTGATCTGCGCGCGGCCCGCATCCGACAGCGTGGCCGAAGCCGGCGCGAAGAGCACCTCGGAGGAGAAGACGAAGCGGTCGCCTTCCACCTTCACGCCCTGCTTGCCCTTCAGAAGCTGCGACAGCTTGCCGAAGAATTCCGAGCGGTAGTTCTGCAAATCCTTCGCCTTGGCCTCTGCTTCCTTGCGCAGTTTCTCCTGCAGATCGGCACGTTTCTTTTCCTCCGACGCCGCGCGGGCGAGCGCCGCGTTCAGCTGTTGTCCGAGGTTGTCGAGCTGCACCTTGGCCTCGGCATCCTTCTGCTGCGCCTCGTCGAGCACATTCTGAAGCTGCGCAAGCTGGCTGCGCAAAGCCGCGACCTGCTGATTGAGCAGCGCCACCTTCTTCTGCGCGCCCTCCGAGATCGCCTGCTGATCGGCCAGCGCCTTCTGCGCAGTGGCCTTCAGCGCGGCTTGCTTCTCGGCCTCCGAGAGCTGCTTGCCCAGCTGCTTTTCCAGATCGGCCTTCGCGGTCTGCGCGGCGGCGAGCTTGGTCAACGTGTCCTCGGCTTTCTTGCGTGCCTCTTCGAGTTGCAGCGTCATCGCCGCGACCTCGTCGCCCGATTTCGTCAGCTTGTCGCGCAGATCGGCGATGGTTTCCTTGCTCAGCCGGATCTCGTCGGCCTTGGCGCTCGCATCCTGCTGGGCGGCGTTGCGCTCGCCCACGAGTTGCGCGACGCGGGCTTCGAATTCTGTAATCTTCTGTTTCGCATCCGCCAGCGCGGCCTTCCGGTCATCGAGCTGCGAGGTCAGCGTGGCGATCAGCGAATCCTGCTGATCGGCCTTGTCCTTCGCGTTCTCCAGCTCGCCCGTCAGTTGCTGCGTCTTCGTCTGTTGCAGCGACAGCGCCTTGGCGAGGTTCGAGACCTGCTCGTTGAGCTGGATCAGCTCGCCTTCCTTGGTGCTCAGCGTGTCGCGCAGAACCGATTGCACGATCATGAAGATCGACAGCACGAACATCAGGACCAGAAGAAGCGCCGTCATCGCATCGACGAAACCCGGCCAGATGTTGGTCGAGAACCGATTGCCGCCGCGCCGTGCCAGAGCCATAAATTACTCCTCGCGATGCGGTTTGTAGCCGAGGATCGCCCGGGTGAGACCTGCGAAATCATGGCGCAGCTCGGCCATGCTTTCCTGCCGCCCGGCGCTGACTTCCTCGAGCATCCGCATCATCTGCTGATCGATCGAGCGCAGCCGCATCCGGGTCTCCATCAGCGCCTCTGCCTCGGGGGCCCCTTCGGCCGTGCGCTGCGCGAGGTGATCTAGCGCGCCGATCAGCCGCTCCTGCCCCTCCGCCATCTGCTGCAGCGCGCCTTGCTGGCGGTTGCGCGCATCCATCTCCGCCGAGAGCCGTTCCGACAGGTCGTGGATCGCGTTCGACAGATGCGCGATGCGCGCCTCGGTCTGCACGCGTCCGGCATCGGAGCGCACGAACAGCGTCTGGATCTGGTCCATCTGCTCGGACATGTGATCGAGGACGCCCGCCACCATAGAGCTTTCGCCATCGCCCCCTTCAAGCGCGGTGAAGGACAGCCGCGTGATCGAAGAAATCCATTCCTCCAGCTCGCGGTAGAAGCGATTCTGACCGTGGCTCGCGAACAGTTCCAGCAAGCCGATCACCAGCGAGCCCGCAAGACCCAGAAGCGACGAGGAGAACGCCGTGCCCATGCCGCCCAGCTGCGCTTCGAGCCCCGTCATCAGATTGTCGAACACGCCGATCGCGCTCTCGCCTTCCTTCGGTGCGAGCGCGCGGATCGTCTCCACCACGGCAGGGACGGTGGTTGCGAGGCCGTAAAACGTCCCCAGTAGGCCGAGGAAGATCAGCAGCCCCGCGATGTAACGGGTGATGTCGCGCGCCTCGTCGATCCGGGTCGCGACGGATTCGAGGATCGAGCGGCCGGAGGAGGACGACACCGCGCGGCGCGCCTCGCGCGAGCCCAGAAGGGCTGCGAGCGGCGCCAGCATCGACGGCGCGCGCACCTGCGGACGGCCCGGACGATCGGCGGCGAAGCTCTCGATCCAGTTCACCGCCTTGACCAGCTGCACCACCTGCCAGAAGCAGGCGAGGATGCCGAAGACGAAGACCGCGAGGATCACCCCGTTCAGCCAGGGATTGGCGAGGAAAATCGGGAAGATGCGCGAATAGGCGAAGTAGCCTCCCGCAGCGACCAAGCCGAGCACCAGAAGCATCAGGATCACCTGACGCACGGGTTGTGAGAATTGCGGCTCCAGCCGGATCGGCTCTTGCATCATTGCCCCTCTTGCCTGTTTGCGCAGAGCCTAGCGACGGCGCAGCCCTTCGCCAAGGCCTATCGCGACAAGACACGCAGCCGTGCCACCAATGCATCAAGATGGGGGTCGGGAATGCCCAATTCGTGAAGATGCTGGGCAGTATTGAACAGATAATCACGGTTCGGACCGCGCCCGCCGGTGGCAGAGGCGATGATCCGGGCCTGCTCGTCATCGCTGAGGCCACCGCAATATTGGTCGTGATGGCGGTCGATCACGTAGGTCACGGCGCGCACGCTCCGCCCGTCATCCAGATCGACATCAATTTCTCGTTCCAGATAGGCCGCGGTCACCAGCTCGCGCTCGCGCAGGTAGGTCATGACCTCGTCTTCCTGTCCGGGCTTCACCGCGAAGGCGAGCCCCGCGCAGGCGCCCTGCCCCTCGTCGAGCGCCAGCACCAGTCCCGGCGCCTCGGGCGTGCCGCGATGCACCAGCGAGCGCATGCAGAAGCTGCGCTCCCAACCCGGCGCGCGGGCAAGCATCCGTTCGTCGAAATCGAAGCCGGGGTTCCAGATCAGCGAGCCGTAGCCGAAGACCCAGATCCTGTTGTCGTCGCTCTGGTCCTGCATGGGCTCAGGGCTTACATGGGGTTCACCCGTTTTGCAAAGAGGCTACGATGCGCAAACTGATCATTCTGGTGCTGGTCGCGACGCTGGCCTATTGCGGCTACTGGTTCTACGGCGCGCACAAGATCGAGAACGGCGCGCGCGACATGCTCGCACAGGCCCGGCAGGAAGGTTGGGGCGATGCGCAATCGGTCTCGCTGGCGGGCTTCCCCTCGCGCTTCGATCTGACCTTCGACAAGCCGGAACTGAAGGATCGGGGCGGCCTGTGGCGCTGGAGCGCCCCCTTCGCGCAAATCTTCGCGCTGGGATATGAGCCCAACAAGGTGATCGCCTACCTGCCCTCGGGCCAGATGCTGCATCTGGGCGACAAGACCTACCGCCTGACGCAACACGACATGCGCGCCTCGATGACGGTGGGCTATTCGACCGCGCTGCCGCTGGAAAACGCGGTCGCCGTGGTCGCGTCCCCCGCGCTGACGCCCCAGGGGGCCGCCAAGCCGGAGCTTTCGGCCGATCAGCTGCGCCTCGCCATCGCGCGCAAGGACAAGGCGCAGGGCGCGATCGGCGCCTCGGCCCAAGCCGCCGATCTGGTGATGCCCGCCGCCGCCTATCGTCTGGGCGCGGAAGCCAAGAAACTGAAACTGCCGGCCGATCTGCTCGAGCGGATCGACCCGAAGGGCACGCTGCCCGACACGATCACGCGCCTCCATTTCGACGCGCTCATGGGCACGCGGGAGCCGATCGACCAAAGCGCGCTGGAGGCAGGACTGCCGGGTCTGATGACATTCGCGATCTCGGACCTGTCGCTGAGCTGGGGCGATAACGACGTCTCGGTCGAGGGCAACCTGACCGTCGATCCCTCTGGCTATCCAGACGGCACGCTGACGATCCGCTCTGCCTCGTGGCGCAACTGGGTCGGCATCGCGCAGGGCATGGGGCTGATCGGAAAGGACGAGGTGAAACTCGTCACCGGGATAGGCGCAATGCTGGCCGCGAAGAACCCCGACGGCGCGCTGGAAGTGCCGCTGATTTTCAAGGACGGGCAGATGAGCCTCGGTCCGGTGCCGCTGGGCCCCGCACCGCAACTGGTCGCGCAACGGCAGTGAAACACGGGGCGGGCAGTAGGGCGCGGGCCGCCTGCCCGCGCGCGCCTTACGCGTCTTTCTTCGGCGCGCCGCGGCCGAAATCGGGCGCATCCGTATCCTGACCCGCCTCGATGATGCCGCGACGGATCGCGCGCGTGCGCGTGAAATAGTCGTGCAGCATGTCGCCATCGCCCATGCGGATCGCGCGTTGCAGCATGAACAGCTCCTCGGTGAAGCGGCCGAGGATGTCGAGCGTCGCTTCCTTGTTGGTCAGGAAGACGTCGCGCCACATCGTCGGGTCCGAGGCCGCGATCCGGGTGAAATCGCGAAAACCCGTGGCGGAATATTTGATGACTTCCTCGTGGGTTACACGACGAAGATGATCCGCCACGCCCACCATCGTGTAGGCGATCAGGTGCGGCGTGTGCGACACGACCGACAGGACGAGATCATGGTGATCGGGCGCCATCTCGTCGGTATTGGCACCCATCGCCTCGACCAGCGTTTTGAGCCGGGTCAGCGCCTCGGAGTCGGTGCCCTCGATCGGCGTGAACAGCCACCAGCGATTGGCGAACAGCGTGGCAAAGCCCGAGCGCGGGCCGGATTGCTCGGTCCCCGCCAGCGGGTGGCCGGGGATGAAATGCACACCGTCGGGCATGTGCGGGCCGACCGCGTCGATCACCGCGCGCTTGACCGAGCCCACATCGGTGACGGTCGCGCCAGGAGCGAGATGCGCGGCGATCTCTTCGGCGATCTTGTCCATCGCACCGACCGGCACGCAGAGCACAACCAGATCGGCGCCCGCGACCGCCTCGGCGGCGGTCTCGTAGACGGCATCGACCAGCCCGATCTCCAGCGCGGTGTCACGCGTCTCGGCAGAGCGCGCGTGACCGACGATCTCGCCCGCCAGACCCTTTTCACGCATCGCATGCGCCATCGACGAGGCGATCAGGCCGAGCCCGATCAGCGCGACCCGCTGGTAGAGTTGGCTCATCTGGGCACCTCGATCCCGCCTGCCTTGAAGACGCCGATCAGATGCGCGACGCGGCGGCACGAGGGTTCGTCACCCACGGTGATGCGCAGGCAGTTGGGCAGGTTATAGCCGGCGACCCGGCGCACGATGATGCCTTCGGATTTCAGGTAGGTATCACAATCGGCCGCTTCCTGCTCGGAAGCCAGACGCGCAAGGATGAAGTTCGCCGTGGAAGTATCTGACGGAACGCCTTTTTCCGCCAACGCTTCTGCGAGCCACGCGCGCAGGCGCGTATTGTCGTCGCGGCATTTCGTGACCCAGTCCTGATCGCGCACGGCGGCCTCTGCCGTCTCCTGCTGCGCGGTCGAGAGGTTGAACGGACCACGGATACGGTTGAGCACGTCGATCACTTCGCGCGACCCGTAGCCCCAGCCGACGCGCAGCCCGCCGAGACCGTAAATCTTCGAGAAGGTCCGCGTCATGAAGACGTTGGGCAGGCGTGTCGCCAGCTCCGCCCCGCCGTCATAGCCTTCGACATATTCTGCATAAGCGCCGTCGATCACCAGCAGCGCGCCTTTCGGCAGGCCCGCCGCCAGCCGCTCCAGCTCCGCCAGCTGGATCATCGTGCCGGTCGGGTTGTTCGGATTGGCGAGGAAGACGAGCTTGGTCTTCTTGGTGCAGGCGCTCAGGATCGCATCGACATCGGTCGTGCGGTCGCGCTCTTTCACCTCGATCGGCGTGCCGCCCGCGGCCATGGTCGAGATGCGATACATCAGGAAGCCGTGCTCGGTGAAAATCACCTCGTCGCGCGCGCCGACATAGGCCTGGCACAGGAAGTGGATGATCTCGTCCGAGCCCACCCCGCAGATGATCCGGTCGGGATCGAGCTTGTGCACGTCACCGATGGCCGTGCGCAGCTTGCCGTGGTCGGTCGAGGGGTAACGATGCATCGAATGGGCGCATTTCGCGAACGCGTCCTTGGCCTTGTCCGAGGGGCCGAACGGGTTCTCGTTCGAGCTGAGCTTCACGGCATCGGTGCGCCCCGCCACATGGGAGGCGCCGCCCTGATAGAGCTCGATGTCCATAATACCGGGCTGGGGGCGAATATGCGTGGTCATTGTGCACTCCTGAATCGTGGCCCGAGTTCTATCCGCCATGGCGCGACAGGGCTAGTGAGAAGATCACCCGCATAGCAGACGCGGCAGGGATGCAACGGATGTCATAGCACGTCGATGAGAGATGTATTGCCCACGGATGCCGGAGGGCAGCGCCCGACCGCCGGGTGGGCGCGCGTCATTCAGCGGTTGCCCCTTTATCTCACCACATCCGCACGACCTCGCCACGCGCGATGAGGGAAGAGCGCCCGCCCGAGGGGGCGGCCGGGCGCTGCCCGGGCCGCTGCGCGGCTGTTCCGGGCAAAGCCCCCCGCCCATCGCCCAAAAGAAAAAGGCCGCGCCCCGGGGGCACGGCCTTTCCAAATGATCGGCGAAGACTGAGAGATCAGTTCTTCGCGTAGAATTCGACCACGAGATTCGGCTCCATCTGAACCGCGAAGGGCACGTCGGACAGGGCCGGGGTGCGCACAAATTTGGCGGTCAGTTTGTTGTGGTCGGCTTCGATGTAATCCGGAACGTCACGCTCGGGCGACTGAACGGCTTCGAGAACCAGAGCCATCTGCTTGGACTTCTCGCGGACTTCCACCACGTCGCCTTCTTTCAGGCGATAGGAGGGGATGTTCACTTTCTTGCCGTTCACGAGCACGTGGCCGTGGTTCACGAACTGGCGCGCTGCGAAGACGGTCGGGACGAATTTGGCGCGGTAGACCAGCGCGTCGAGGCGGCGCTCGAGCAGACCGATCAGGTTTTCACCGGTGTCGCCCTTCACACGCTCGGCTTCGGCGTAGATGCGGCGGAACTGCTTCTCGGTCAGGTCGCCGTAATGGCCCTTGAGCTTCTGCTTGGCGCGGAGCTGGATGCCGAAGTCGGACAGTTTGCCCTTGCGGCGCTGACCGTGCTGGCCGGGGCCGTATTCACGACGGTTGACGGGCGACTTGGCGCGGCCCCAGATGTTCTCGCCCATGCGGCGGTCGATTTTGTACTTGGCAGACGTGCGTTTGGTCACGGCTGATCTCCTTCTTTAGCGTTTCGAAGGGCGTTGTCCTCCTCCGGGCCTTGCGGCGACCGGCGACAGGTTTCCTCTTGCGAGGTCCACCAACACCAATGAATAACCCCGGCAACTCGCGTTACCGGGATGGCGGGCTTATACATCGGCGCGCGCGGGTGTCAACCACTCCGGGCGAGACGTCCGGGGAACGCGAACGATCCGGCCCGCCAGACTGCCTCTCTGCCCACCTCTCCGCCCACGAGGCGGCCACCTGCCCGCCCCAGCAAATTTCCCATCAGGCTCCCGACGCTGCGTTCCGTCACGGTTTCGTGAGTAAATTTTGGCTTTCGCCCCCTGTTCAGAGCAACAATTCGCTCCATGATGGCGCTAACGGGGCGCGTGCCGGATGCGCGTCCCGGCGTTGTCCTGCCGGAGGTCGGCACGGGCGGCGCGCGGGAGTGAGGCGTTGCCCGCTCCACCGGGAGGAACCCCATCCGGCCTTAGGAGGATTACAATGAAAAACATTCGTCGCTCGACGTGCGGAACCGCCGCGCGTCTCGCCGGAACCAGCGTTCTCGCGCTCGGCCTGATTGCAGGTGCCGCGCAGGCCCAGAACATCACCGCCGACAGCTTCGGCGCCGACTTCTCGGCCATGAGCCAACTCAAGGACATCGCGTCCAAGGGCAAAGGCAAGGTCGGCGTGCTGCTGCCCGACACCGCCAGCTCCGCCCGCTACACCTCTTTCGACGAGCCCTACCTGAAGAAAGCCTTCGAAGCGGCGGGCCTGTCCTCGGACGACCTGATCATCACCAACGCGCAAGGCTCGGAAGCCGACCAGCTCACGCAGGCGCAGACCGATATCAGCCAGGGCGCGACGGTTCTGCTGATCGACCCGATCTCCTCGGGCGGCGGTGCCGCTGTCGAGAAATACGCGAAAGAGCACGGCGTCGCGGTCATCGACTATGACCGGATCACGCTTGGCGGTTCGCGCGACTACTATATCAGCTTCGACAACGAATATGTCGGCGAGCTGATCGGCAAGGGCATGGAACAGTGCCTGAGCGATTGGAACATCGAGAAGCCGAATATCCTCGTGATGGCGGGCTCCCCCGATGACAACAACGCCACGCTGTTCAAGCAGGGCTACATGAAGGTGCTCCAGCCGAAATTCGACGACGGCAGCTACACCAATGCGGGCGAGCCCGCGGGCACCTGGGACCCGTCTGTCGCACGGACCACCTTCGAGCAGCAGTTCACCGCGCATCAGGACATGAACGCCGTCGTCACCCCGAATGACGACAACGCCAACGCGGTCATCTCCTATCTCAAGACGCTGAACGTGCCGGCGAAAGCCTTCCCGACCACCGGTCAGGATGCGACCGTCACCGGCCTGCAGAACGTGCTCACCGGCTACCAGTGCGGCACCGTCTACAAGCCGATCTATCTCGAAGCCCAGGCGGCCGCCGCACTCGCGCTCTACATGCGTGCCGGTGAAAACCCGCCCGACGGCCTCGTCAACGGCAAGGTCAATGACAGCCAGGGCGGCATGGACGTGCCCTCGATCCTGCTCAAGCCGATCTGGGTCACCCCGGAGAACATGGCCGACACCGTCGTGAAAGACGGCTTCGTCGACACCTCCAAGCTCTGTGCGGGCGACGCGGCTGACGCGTGCAAATCCGCTGGCATCGGGAACTGATAGCTGATGATGGACACGGGCAACGGCACCGGGTCCCAAGCGGAGGATCGCGACGCGATCCTCCGCATTCGGGGGCTGGAAAAGAGTTTCGGCGCAGTGCAGGCGCTCAGCGGGGTCGATTTCGACGTGCGCCCCGGCGAGGTGACGGCACTGGTCGGTGACAATGGCGCGGGCAAATCCGTGCTGACGAAAACCATCGCCGGCATCCATGAAGCCGATGGCGGCGTGATCGAGTGGGAAGGCAACGAGGTCCGCGTCCGCTCGCCGCGCGACAGTGCGGAGCTGGGCATCGAGGTCGTCTATCAGGACCTCGCGCTGTGCGACAATCTCGACGTCGTGCAGAACATGTTCTTGGGGCGCGAGATCCTGACCAACGGGATGCTCGACGAGGACGCGATGGAGCGCGCCGCGGCAGAGACGCTGCAAGGCTTGCGCGTGACCACGCTGCGCTCGATCCGCGCGCCGGTCTCGGCGCTGTCGGGCGGTCAGCGGCAATCGATCGCGGTCGCCAAGGCCGTGATGTGGAATTCCAAACTGGTGATCCTCGACGAGCCCACGGCGGCGCTCGGCGTGGCCCAGACCGGTCAGGTGCTGCAACTCGTGCGTCGCCTCGCCGATCAGGGCCTCGCGGTGGTGATGATCTCGCACAACCTCAACGACGTCTTCGCAGTTTCCGACCGGATCGCGATCCTGCGTCTGGGCGAGATGGTCAGCCAGGGCCCGATCGAGGAATACGACACCCAGCGCGTGGTCGAGCTGATGACCACGGGCAAATCCGACCATGTGGTCGAGCCGGGCGCGATGCGCGCCGCCGCCTCGATCGCGGCAGAGAACGCCAAGGACGTCGCGGCGCAACGCGAGGCATCGGGCGAAAGCGGCCCCTCTGCCGTGGTGGGCGCCACGACCGAGGATCAGAGCTTCTCGAGCTACCTCTCGCGCACCTGGGCGAAGATCAAGGCAGGCGAAAGCGGCGTGCTCCCGGTGCTTCTGGGCTTCGTGCTGATCTCGCTGATCTTCCAACTGCAGAACCCGAAATTCCTCTCGCCGGGGAACATCGTGAACCTGCTCGTCCAGGGCTCGGTCTTCATGATGATCGGGATGGGACAGGTTTTTGTCCTCTTGCTGGGCGAGATCGACCTTTCGCTCGGCTTCGTGGCCGGGATCGGGGCGACAGTAGCGACACTGCTGGTGGCACCGGGCTCCGACTGGCCCTGGTGGGCGGCGGTTCTGGCAGGTCTGGCGGTGCCGGCGGTTCTGGGCATCTTCCAGGGCTCGCTGATCACGCGCCTGAAACTGCCCTCTTTCGTCGTCACGCTGGCGGGCCTTCTGGGCTTCAACGGTCTGATGATCCAACTGCTGGGCGCCGGGGGGACAATCCCTGTCGCGAGTGACACGATCAACAACTTCGCCAATGGCACGCTGAGCCCGCTGATGGGCTGGCTGATGACCGGCGTCGTGGTTCTCGTCTTCGCGATCCTCACCTTCAGCAAGGATGCGAAACGTCGCAAGAGCGGCCTCGTCGCTCCGCCGATGGGCCTCACCATCGCGAAGATCGCCGCGGCCGTGATCGCGGGTATCGTGCTGGTGACGATCTCGAACATGAACCGCGGCGTCGCACGCTTCCCGCTCTCGGGGATGCCCTGGGTGATCCCGATCGTCTTCGCGGTGCTGCTGGCATGGTCCTTCCTGCTGGGACGGCTCAAGTTCGGCCGCTATGTCCTCGCAATCGGCGGCAATGCCGAGGCTGCGCGCCGGGCGGGCATCAACCTGCGCCTGATCCGGACCGCAGCCTTTACGCTGGCGGCGACGACGGCGGGTCTGGGCGGCATCATCTACGCCTCGCGCCTGCGCTCGATCTCCACCAGCTTCGACGGCGGCACGATCGTGCTCTATGTCGTCGCGACCGCAGTGATCGGCGGCACCTCGCTGTTCGGCGGGCGCGGCCATCCGATACACGCGATCCTCGGCGGCGTCGTGATCGCGGCAATCGTCAACGGCATGGCGCTTCTGGGTCTGCCGGCGGCGGTGCAGCTGATGGCGACGGCGGCGGTGCTGCTCGCGTCGATCACGGTCGACGTGGTGGTGCGCCGGCGCGGCGAGACGACGCGCTAGAGCCAACCACGAGCCAAGACAATGAAACGCGCGCGAGCCCTCTCGCGCGCGTTTTTCATGAGGGCCAGCGCCCTGCCCGACGCCGAGCCGCGCGCCCCACCCGCGCCCGTTCGGCCCCACACGAGAGAAATCGCAAACCACCAGAAATTCCGTCGAAAAACCGCTTGTCTCCCCCCGAGACGATCCCTATACGGGTCCGCGGAGACGTGGCCGAGTGGTCGAAGGCGCTCCCCTGCTAAGGGAGTAGGCCCGGAAGGGTCTCGAGGGTTCGAATCCCTTCGTCTCCGCCATCACACATTCCAGTTATGCCTGCCGGGTTTCGGCCAGGCGATTGGTCGGCCCAAATTCCGCGAGAGCGGCAGAGCCACGCGGTCCCGCTTCGTCTCCCTCACCTTTGCATTTCAATGGCATAGCGCCCCGGGCGCGTCTGATCGCGGTCCTTTACCAACGCCGGCCTTGAAGACCCAAGCCCAAGCAAAGAACTACCTGCGCATCCGAACGACATTCGGCCCGGCGATCTGCTCGCCGGGCCGAATGCCATTTCGCGAAGCCCCGCCCGAACCGGCGGGCCTGCTCAGCCCCGAAGGTCTTCGGGCAACAGCGCCTCGGGGATGTTCTGATAGCAGACCGGGCGCAGGAAGCGTCTGATCGAGAGCGTGCCGACGCTGGTCGCGCCGAAATTTGTCGATGCCGGATACGGCCCGCCATGCACCATCGCGTCGCAGACTTCGACACCGGTGGGGAAGCCGTTCGCCAGCACCCGGCCCGCCTTGCGCTCGAGCACCGGCAGCAGGCGGCGTGCGAGATCGGCGTCGGCGTCATCCATCTGCAAGGTCGCGGTCAGCTGGCCCTCGAAGCTGCGTGCGACCTTCACCATTTCGTCGGCATCCTTGACGGTCACGATCAGGCCGAGCGGGCCGAACACCTCCTCGGAGAGAGCCGCGTTCTCCAGCCAGTCGGCGGCGGAGACGCGGAACAGGTAGGGCTTCGCCTCGCGCCGGTCGCAGACCTGGGTCAGCAGCTCCTGCACGCCGCCGGCTTCCTGCATCCGCGCCGCGCCCTTGCGATAGGCTTCGGCGATGCCGTCGGTCAGCATGACCTGCGCGCCGCTCGCCTCGAGGGCGGCCAGCGCGGATCTGACGAAGGCTTCACCCGCGTCGCCCTCCATCACCACCGCGATGCCGGGATTGGTGCAGAACTGGCCCGCGCCCATGGTGAGCGAGGCTGCCCAGCCGACGCCCAGATCCTCGCCGCGCGCCGAAGTCGCTTCGGGCAGCAGGAACATCGGGTTGACCGAGCCCAGCTCGCCGAAGAACGGGATCGGCTCGGGACGCTGGGCGCACAGATCGTAGAGCGCCTTGCCGCCCGCCAGCGATCCGGTGAAGCCCACGGCCTTTATCCGCGGGTGCTGCACCAGCGCCTGCCCCACATCATGCGAGCCACCCTGGACGAGGCTGAACACGCCCTTGGGCATGTTGCATTTCTCGGCCGCGGCCTTGATCGCTTCGGCCACGATCTCGCCGGTGCCGGGATGCGCCGGATGGCCCTTCACGACGACCGGGCAGCCCGCCGCGAGCGCCGCGGCTGTGTCGCCGCCCGCGGTCGAGAAGGCCAGCGGGAAGTTCGACGCGCCGAAGACCGCGACGGGGCCGATCGGACGCTGGATCATCCGCAGATCGGGGCGCGGCAGCGGCTGGCGGTCGGGGAGTGCTTCATCGTGACGCCGGTCGAGGTAATCGCCCTTTCGGATATGATCGGCAAAGAGGCGCAACTGGCCAACGGTTCGGCCGCGCTCGCCGTTCAGGCGCGCCTCGGGCAGACCGCTTTCCTGCGTCCCGATCTCGGTGATCGCCTCGCCGCGGGCGTCAATCTCGTCGGCGATGGTGTCGAGGAATGTCGCCCGGGTCTCGCGGCTCGAATAGCCATAGTCCCAGAACGCCTCCTCCGCCGCCTCGCAGGCAGCATTCACCATCTCGACCGTACCCATGCAGAACTCATGCGACGGCCCTTCGACAGGCTCCGATGTGAATTTCGGCTCGGTCTCGATCCAGTCGCCTGCGATCAGATGCTTGCCATGCGGGGTATAGGTCATTTCGGTATCCTTCAGAATTCGAAGTCTTCAACAGCGGTGCGGCGGCCCAGCAGGAACGCATCGGCCACATGCACCATCGGCGCAAGATCCACATCGGATGCGCCTTGCCGCACCAGCCCTGCCATGCGGGCGTAGAGCGCGGGGTATTCTTCCATGATGCTCTCGGCACCCTCGGCTTTCGTACCGCCGATCTCAAGCACATTGCCGCCCAAACGCAGCGCCATCGCCCCGGCATCGGTGTCGATCTCGATATCCCAGGTCTGCGGGCCTTCCTGACGCCAGTCGAAATCCGCCTCGATGGAGCCGGTGAAGCTCAGCCGCGCGGCGATGGGGGCCTGCCGGTTGGCGGGAAATTCCAGCTCTGCCGCCGTAAGGTGAACCGGGGCGGGAAGAATTTCGGTCAGGATCGAGAGTGCGTTGATGCCCGGATCGAAGACGCCCATGCCACCGGGCTCGAACACCCATTCCTGCCCGGGATGCCATTTGCGCACGTCCTCGCGCCAGATGATCCGGCCCGAGTGAACCTTGCGATCCGCGAGCCATGATTTGGCGGCCGCCACCGCATGGGCCATGCGCGAATGCCATGTCGCGAACAGCGTGAGGCACCGCGCGGCGGCCATCGCCTCGAGCGTATGCACCTCGGCCAGGGTCGCGCCGGGCGGCTTTTCGAGCATGACATGCCGCCCGGCCTCAAGAGCTGCACGCGCCGCGAGGAAGCGCGGCACGGGCGGCAGGCAGAGGCTCACAACTTCGATTTCGGGATGGGAGGAGAGCATCTCCTCGATCCGGGTGTAGGCTGGCACCCCCTCGACCGTGCCATGTCGCGAAACCGTCGCTGCCAGTTCCCAATCCGGGCTGGCGGAGATGGCGGGCACGTGTTGATCCAAGGCGATCTTGCCGATGCCGACGAGCGCGAGTTTCATCAGTGACTGTCCTTTCCGACCGGGTTGCCGCGGCAGCCGACGAGGAAATCGAGGTCCGCCCCGGTATCCGCGCCCATCACATGCGCCTGATGCAGCCACGCATAGCCACTTTCCGGCCGCTCATGGCTCGGCTGCCACTTGGCAAGCCGCTCGGCCAGTTCCGCGTCCGAGATTTCGAGCGTCAGGCTGCGGTTCGGCACGTCGAGCGCGATCATGTCGCCGTTCTGCACGACCGCCAGCGGACCACCGGCGGCGGCCTCGGGCGAGGTGTGCAGCACGACCGTGCCGTAAGCCGTCCCCGACATCCGCGCATCCGAGATCCGCACCATGTCGGTGATGCCCTTCTTCAGCACTTTCGGCGGCAGGCCCATATTGCCCACCTCGGACATGCCGGGATAGCCCTTGGGGCCGCAATTCTTCAGCACCATCACGCAGGTCTCGTCGATATCGAGCGCGTCGTCGTTGATCTTCGCCTTGTAGTCATCGATATCCTCGAAGACGACGGCGCGCCCACGGTGGGTCAGAAGATGCGGGCTCGCGGCGGAGGGTTTGAGCACCGCCCCTTTCGGCGCGAGATTGCCGCGCAGCACCGCGATGCCGCCCTGATCGGTCAGCGGCTTGTCGGCTGGCAGGATCACGTCCTCGTTCCAGTTCACGACGTCCTTGACCTCGTCCCAGATCGCCCCGCCCGACACGGTCAGCGCGTCCTTGTGCAGCTGCCCCGCCTCGCCGAGACGCTTCAGTACGACCGGCAGACCGCCCGCGTAGAAGAATTCCTCCATCAGGTATTTGCCCGACGGCATCAGGTTCACGATGGTCTTCACATCGCGCCCGCAGCGGTCCCAGTCGTCGAGCGTGACATCCACGCCGACCCGGCCCGCCAGCGCCAGCAGATGCACCACCGCATTGGTCGAGCCGCCGATCGCGCCATTGGTGCGGATCGCGTTCTCGAAGGCCTGCTTGGTCATGATGTCGGAGGGCTTCAGATCGTCCTTCACCATCTGCACGATGCGCCGCCCCGAAAGCTGCGCCATCACGCGGCGGCGGCTATCCACCGCCGGGATCGCGGCATTGCCCGACAGCGCCATGCCGAGCGCTTCGGCCATGCTCGCCATCGTGCTTGCCGTGCCCATCGTGTTGCAGGTGCCCGAGGAGCGCGACATCGAGGCTTCGGCTTCGAGGAACTCTTCCTGCGTCATCTCGCCCGCTTTCACGGCTTCGGAGAATTTCCACAGATGCGTGCCCGAGCCCACCCGCTCGCCCCGGAAATAGCCGTTCAGCATCGGCCCGCCGGTCACGACGATCGAGGGGATATCGCAGCTCGCCGCCGCCATCATCAGCGATGGCGTGGTCTTGTCGCAGCCCACCAGCAGCACCGCCCCGTCCATCGGCTGGCCACGGATGGTCTCTTCGATCGCGAGGGCCGCGAGATTGCGAAACATCATCGCGGTCGGGCGGAAGGTGTTCTCGGAGGCCGAGAAGACCGGCACTTCGACCGGGAAGCCACCGGCCTCCCAGATGCCCGCCTTTACCTTCTCGGCCAGCTCGCGCAGGTGGCCGTTACAGGGCGTCAGATCGGACCATGTGTTCAGGATGCCGATGATCGGGCGACCGTCGAACAGGTCATGCGGATAGCCTTGGTTCTTCAGCCAGCCGCGGTGGTAGATCGTGTCGCGCGTATTGCCGCCATACCATTCCTGCGAGCGCAGTTTGCGGGGCCAGGGGGCGGGGGTGAAAGCCATGTCGGACCTCAGAGGCTGGCGACGGCCACGGGGGCCGACGCGTCGGAATTGCGGGCGAGCGGATTGCGGAGCGCGAGACCGAACTGTGGGCATTCGATCTCGAAGACGTCCCCCGGCTCGGCGCTGATCCCGTCGGCGAAGCTGAGCGTGGCGGTGCCGAAGAAATGCACATGCACATCGCCCGGATCGCGGAAGGGCGCGTATTTGAAGTGGTGATGCTCGAGATTGGCGATCGTGTGGGACATGTTCGCCTCGCCCGAGAGGAATGGCTTTTCCCAGACCGTCTTTCCACCGCGCAGGATGCGGCTGGTGCCCTCTACGCTGTCGGGCAGATCGCCCACCAGCATCTCGGGACCAAAGCTCGCCGGGCGCAGCTTGGAATGGGCGAGCCACAGGTAGTTCCCGCGCTCGGTGACGTGGTCGGAGAACTCGTTGCCCAGCGCGAAGCCCACGCGGACCGGCTGCCCGTCGGGCGCGATGACGTAGAGCCCCGCGACCTCCGGTTCCTCGCCACCATCGAGCGCGAAGTTCGGCGAGGTCAGCGCAGCGCCCGGCGCGACTGCCGCCAGACCGTTGCCCTTGTAGAACCACTCGGGCTGCACACCCACGGAGCCAGCGGCGGGCTTGCCGCCCTCCAGCCCCATGCGGAACATTTTCATGCTGTCGGTCATCTCCTCGGTGACCTTGGTGTGCATCGCGTCGCGGGTGGAGGCGGAGCCCAGATGGGTCAGCCCCGTCCCGGTCAGATGCAGATGCGCGGCATCGGGATGATCGAGCGGCACCAGCATGCGCCCCTCGGCATAGGCGGCCTCCAGGTCCACCTCGTCCCCCTGCCCGCGCGCGGCGATCTCGGCAGCCAGATCATGTCCGGCGGCGATGGCGGCCAGCGCCAGATCGCGCGTGGTGGAGACACCCGGCACCAGATGCGCGGGGCCGTCTTCACGCACGGCCACGGCGCGCGATCCGTCGGCAAGGGTCAATTGCGAGAGCAACATCTCAGGCTTCCTTGTTCTTGTTGTAGACATCGAAGAAGACGGCGGCGAGCAGCACGAGCCCCTTGATGACCTGTTGGTAATCGATGCCAATCCCGAGGATCGACATGCCGTTATTCATCACGCCCATGATGAAGGCGCCGACGACCGCGCCGATGATCTTGCCCGAGCCGCCCGACATCGAAGCACCGCCGATGAAGACCGCCGCGATCACGTCGAGCTCCACCGCGAAGCCCGCTTTCGGGGTCGCGGTGTTCAGACGCGCGGCGAAGACGAGACCGGCGAGCGCGGCCAGCAGGCCCATGTTCACGAAGGTCAGGAAGGTCAGCCGCTCGGTGCGGATGCCCGACAGCTTGGCAGCCTTCGCATTGCCGCCCACCGCGTAGACCCGGCGGCCCAGCGTGGTGCGTTCGGTCACGAAGACGTAGATGATCGTCAGGATCACCATCGACAGCAGCACGTTGGGCAGGCCGCGGAACCATGCGAGCTTCCATGTCACGAAGAGAAGGGCTGCCGCGACGATGGCGTTGCGCAGCACGAAGAGGCCAAGGGGTTCACCCTCGATCCCGTAGCGCGCATCGCGGGAGCGCGCACGGACGCCAAGCCACACCAGCAGCACGACCGCGGCGACACCCACTGCCAGCGCCAGCGAATTGGGGCGGCCCACGCCGAACGGGTCAGCGATGAACCCGGTCGAGAGCGCCTGGAACGATTTCGGGAACGGGCCGATGGACTGTCCTTCGAGCAGCCAGAGCGACAGCCCGCGGAACACCAGCATCCCCGCCAGCGTCACGATGAAGGACGGGATTTTCCAATAGGCCACGAAATAACCCTGCACCGCGCCGATCGCCATGCCCATGACGAGGCACGCCGGGATCGCCACCGCGACCGGCAGGTCCATCGATACGATCAGCACGGCGGCGAAGGCCCCGATAAAGCCCATCACCGAGCCGACTGAGAGGTCAATATTGCCCCCCACGATCACCAGCAGCATGCCCAAGGCCATGATGATGATGTAGCTGTTCTGCAGGAACAGGTTGGTGATGTTGACCGGTTTGAGCAGCGTGCCGCCCGTCACGATCTGGAAGAACAGCATGATCGCGATCAACGCAAACAGCAGTCCGTATTCGCGGATGTGGCGCGCGATATAGGCGCCGATCCCAAGGCCACCGGAGGGCTCGGAATTCGCTTGTTCGATCTGGTCCATGACTTTTCCTATTCCCTAACGATCAAGGACATGATGCGCTCCTGGCTGGCCTCGTCGGCGTTCAAGTCGCCCACGAAACTGCCCTCGTTCATCACATAGATCCGGTCAGACATGCCCAGGAGCTCCGGCATCTCCGAAGAGATCATGATGACGGCCTTCCCGGCCGCGCTCAGTTCGTTGATGATCCCGTAGATTTCGTATTTCGCACCGACATCGATGCCGCGCGTCGGCTCGTCGAGGATCAGCACCTCCGGCTCGGTAAAGAGCCATTTCGCGAGCACGACCTTCTGCTGGTTGCCGCCCGAGAGGTTCATCACCTTCTGGAACACCGAAGGCGTGCGGATATTGAGGTCGCGGCGGTATTTCTCGGCCACCTCGGTTTCGCGATAATCCTCGACAACGCCGTTCTTCGCCACCGCGCCGAGATTGGCCAGCGTGGTGTTGCGCTGAATGGTCTCCTCGAGGATCAGCCCGAGGCTCTTGCGGTCCTCTGTGACATAGGCGAGCCCAGCCGCGATGGCGCGGTCGACGGTCGAGACATCGGCGGGCTTGCCGTGGATCAGCACCTCGCCCGAGATGTCGCGCCCGTAGCTGCGCCCGAAGACGCTCATGGCAAGTTCCGTGCGGCCCGAGCCCATCAGCCCCGCGATGCCCACAACTTCTCCCGCGCGGACATGCATCGACAGGTCGCGGATCATCTGGCGGTCGCGGTGTTCGGGGTGGCGCACGTTCCAGTTCTTCAGCTCGAACAGCACCTCGCCCGCGCGCCGTTCCCGGTCGGGGAAGCGATGCGCCATGTCGCGGCCCACCATGTCGCGCACGATGCGGTCTTCGGTAAGATCGCCGCCGCGCGCGTCAATGGTGGAGATCGTGGCCCCGTCGCGGATCACGGTCACGCTGTCGGCCACGCGCTTCACCTCGTTCAGCTTGTGGCTGATGATGATCGAGGTCACGCCCTGCGCCTTCAGCTCCAGCAGCAGATCGAGGAGCGCCTGGCTGTCGGATTCCGACAGAGCCGCAGTCGGCTCGTCGAGGATCAGCAGGCGCACGTTCTTCGACAAAGCCTTCGCGATCTCGACAAGCTGCTGCTTGCCCACGCCGAGGCTGTCGACCAGCGTTCCGGGCGCCTCTCGCAGCCCGACCTTCTTCAGCAGGCCCTCGGTTTGCTGAAAGGTTTCCTGCCAGTTGATCACGCCGCTCTGGGCGCGTTCATTGCCGAGGTAGATGTTCTCGGCAATCGACAGAAGCGGCACGAGCGCCAGCTCCTGGTGAATGATGATGATGCCGCGATCCTCGCTGTCGCGGATGTCGCGGAATTCGGCAGCGGCGCCGTCATAGACGATCTCGCCCTCATAGCTGCCTGCGGGATAGACGCCTGAGAGCACTTTCATCAGGGTCGATTTTCCCGCGCCGTTCTCGCCGCAGATCGCGTGGATTTCGCCCTCGCGGACCGCGATCGAGACGTCGTCGAGCGCTTTCACACCAGGAAAGGTCTTGGTGATGTTGCGCATTTCAAGAAGGGTGGTCATCCGACCTCTCCGGCGTCAAATCGGGGGGAATTGGCCGCCCCGAAGGGCGGCCAGCGTGGCAAGTCGGGGCAGGCCCGGCTTACTCGATCTGATCTTTGGTGTAGTAACCGGAGTCGATCAGAACCTTTTCCCAGTTCGATTTGTCCACCGGCACCGGCTGGAGCAGGAAGGACGGGATCACCTTGACGCCATTGTCATAGGTCTCGGTGTCGTTGATCTCGGGCTCGCCGCCCTTGAGCATCGCGTTGACCATACCGACGGTGACTTTCGCCAGTTCGCGGGTGTCCTTGAAGATGGTCGAATACTGCTCGCCCGCGAGGATCGATTTCACCGAAGGGATCTCGGCGTCCTGACCGGTGACGATCGGCATCTTCATGTCGCCGGACCCGTAGCCCACGCCCTTGAGCGAGGACAGAATGCCGATCGACAGCCCGTCATAGGGAGACAGAACCCCTTGCACCTTCTTGTCGGTGTAGTTGGCCGAGAGCAGATTATCCATGCGCGCCTGTGCGACCGCACCGTCCCAGCGCAGCGTGCCGACCGTGTCCATGCCCATCTGGCCCGAGGGGATGACAATATCACCCGAGTCGATGAGCGGCTGCAGCACCGACATCGCGCCGTTGTAGAAGAAATAGGCGTTGTTGTCGTCCGGCGAGCCGCCGAACAGCTCGACATTCCACGGCTTCTGATCGGGGAAACGCTCTTCGAGGCCCTGCACCAGCGAATTGGCCTGCTCAACGCCGACCTTGAAGTTGTCGAAGGTCGCGTAATAGTCGACATCCGGGGTGTCGCGGATCAGGCGGTCGTACGCGATGACCTTGATATCGGCGGCCTTCGCGTTGGCCAGCGCGTTCGACAGTGTGGTGCCGTCGATCGCGGCGATCACCAGAACGTCCACGCCCTTGGTGATCATGTTCTCGACCTGGGCGAGCTGGTTCGGAATGTCGTCTTCGGCGTATTGCAGATCGGTGTCGTAGCCTGCGGCCTGGAACTGCTCGACCATCGAGTTGCCGTCGGAAATCCAGCGGGCCGACGATTTGGTGGGCATCGAGATGCCGACAGTTTCGGCCCAGGCTCCGGTCCCGAGCAATGCGGTGCCGATCGCCAGCGCTGCGGCGGCGGTTTTGATTTTCATGGTGTCCTCCCTATGACGGTGCGCGGCCCGTCGATCTCCTCGCGCAGCCCGATACCGGGCGTGGAAGAGACACTAGCAATGTCGGTGCATGATGATAAAATTACATTCAACGCGATCTGCATACCAATATTGATATGTCACTTTCCCACCTGATGTTGAAACCGGCGCAGCTGCGCCTGATCCGCGCCGTCGCTGAATCCGGCCAGTTGCAACTCGCCGCCGAAAGCTGCGCGATGACCCAGCCGGCCGCGTCGCGGATGCTGGCCGAGGTGGAGCGCCGCGTCGGCGCCCCCCTCTTCAACCGTCTGCCCACCGGGATGGAGCCGACCGAGATCGGGCTCACCGTCCTGCGCCGCGCCCGCGCGGTTCTGCGCGAACTGGAGAGCATGAGCTCCGACATCGAGGCGCTGCGCCACGGCCACGCCGGGCGGGTGCGGATCGGCGCGGTGACCGGACCGGCGGTGGGCTATCTCGTGCCCGCGATCCGCGCGATCAAGCGCGCCTCGCCCGAGACCGACATCTCCGTGGAGGTTCTGCCTTCGCGCGATCTTCTGGGCTATCTCGCGGCGGGGGAGATGGATTTCATCCTCGCCCGGGTTCTGCCCGAATTCGACAGCGCGCTGTTCGACATCACGCCGATGCGCGACGAGAAGGTCGTCTTCCTCGTGCGCTCCGATCACCCGCTGGCGCGCGCGCCCATCGTGACGATGACCGAGCTGGGCGAGTATGAATGGATCATGCAGCAGCGCGGCGCGCCGATCCGGGAGGCCACCTTCGAGGCTTTCGCCGCGCTCGGCCTGTCCGAGCCGCGCGACTGCGTGAACAGCCCCTCGCTTCTGTTCACCATCGCCTATCTCGCGCAGAGCGACGCGGTCGCCTCGGTCTCGGAAGAGGTCGCGCAACTGCTGATCCGCGCGCCGGTGAATGCGAGCTTCAAGATCCTGCGGATGCACCATCAGCTAAGCGTGTCGCCCTATTACCTGCTCTGCCTCAAGCGGCGCCCGCTGTCGCCACTCGCGCTCAGACTGCGCGACGAACTGTTGCGGCTGGCGGCGGAATAGCAGGTGCGCCGATGCCGACCAATTTCCGGTAACGCCTTGCCAAGCCCAGAACATTCCGCAATCTTGCGCGCGATTACGGGCATTTTTGCCAAATATGACTCCGGGAGGCTCTACCATGTTCATTTCGCGTCGCGCGGCCCTTTTGGGCGCTGCCGCTGTTTCGCTTTGCAAGCCCGCTCTGGCGCAGAATGCCAACTGGCCGAGCCAGCCGCAGCACGTATTCGTGGGCTTCCCCGCGGGCTCTTCGCCCGACCTGCTGGCACGGATCGTGACCGAGCCACTGGCCGACAAGCTGGGCCAGCCCATCGTGATCGAGAACAAGCCCGGCGCGGGCGGCGTGATCGGCATCCAGCAGATGCTGAACGCGCAGGATCAGAAGAACACCTTCGCCACCACGATCAACGGCCCGCTGACCACCGCACCGCGTCTGACGCCGAATCTCGGCTATGACGTCGCCAAGGATATCGCGCCGGTCACGCTGATCGCGACCTCGCCGCTGGTGCTTGTCGTGGCTGCCGATTTCCCCGCCGACGATCTCGCGGGCTTCGTGAAAGCCGCCGGGAAAGAGCCCGAGGCGCTGGCCTACGGCTCGGTCGGCAAGGGCTCGGGCGCGCATCTGACAGCAGAGCTGTTCTCCGACCGCGCCGGCGTCGAGATGCTGCATATCCCCTTCACCTCCTATGCCGAGGTCACCACCGCGATCATCGCGCACGAGATCGATTGCGGCTTCATGGCGCCCTCGGCTGCGATGCAATATGTCGAGGCGGGCAAGCTGAAGATCCTCGGCATCACCTCCGAGAAGCCCTTCGCGCAGGCCCCGGGCGTCCCGGTCATGGCGGGTCAGGCCGGTCTGCCCGACGATTTCCGCGCCGAGCTGTGGAACGCCTTCATCGCCCCCGCAGGGACGGATCCTGCGATCATCGACACGCTCAACACCGATATCAACGCGATCCTCGCGGATGACGCCGTGCAGAAGCGGCTGCTGGACATGGGCTGGCAGGCGGCGGGCGGCTCGCCCGAAGATCTGAAACAGCGCATCGCCGAGGACACCAAGGTCTGGGGCGCGGTGCTCGACCGGATCGACGCGAAGAACTGATCGATGAAGCGCGACATTCCTGATTTGGCGGGTGGCGTCCTTCTGGCCGCCATCGGCCTCTTCGTCACCCTCTACGCGGTGGATCACTACGAGATCGGCTCGCTGCGCCGGATGGGACCGGGGTTCTTCCCGGCGCTTCTTGGCGGCGTGCTGGCGGTCTTGGGGGTGATGATCGCCCTACCCGCCCTCGCCCGGCGTGGTGAGGCGATCCGCATCGCGTGGAAGGAATGTTTCGCGGTGCTGGCGGCGATCCTCGTCTTTGCCGCGGGCCTCGACCGCGTGGGGCTGGTGCCGGTGACGTTGGCCAGCGTACTGATCGCGACGCTGGCCGCTCCCGACCGCCGGATCGGCTGGCGCATCGCGCTCGCGCTCGTCGTCACGCTCCTGTCGGTCGCGGTGTTCTCCTTCGGATTGAAAATGACCGTCCCGCTCTGGCCGGGACGATGAGAGGCATCTGGCTATGAGCGGTTGGGACGGGTTCCTTCACGGGCTGAGCGTCGCGGCGCAACCCGACGTGCTGATCTATTGCGTGTTCGGCGTGCTCCTCGGCACCTTCGTGGGCGTCCTGCCCGGGATCGGCGCGATGGCGACGATCTCGCTGCTGCTGCCGATCACCTATTACCTGTCGCCCGAGGCGGCGCTGGTGATGCTGGCCGGGGTCTATTACGGCTCGCAATATGGCGGCGCGGTAGCCTCGATCCTGCTACGCCTGCCCGGGACTCCACAATCGGCGGTGACAACGCTCGACGGCTATCCGCTGGCCCAGAGCGGCCGCGCGGGCGTGGCGCTCTTCACCTCGATGATCTCCAGCTTTTCCGGCTCGATGATCGGGATCTTCGTGTTGATCCTGCTGTCGGGCGCGTTGGCGCGGGCAGCGATCGCCTTCGGTGCGGCGGAATATGCCGCGATGATGATCCTCGGCCTCGTCGCCGCCTCGACGGTGGGGGCGAAATACCCCGCCAAGGGGCTGGCGATGGTGGTGCTGGGGCTGATCCTCGGCTGCATCGGCACCGATGTGAATTCCGGCGTTCAACGTTTCACCTTCGGCCAGACCGAGCTGATGGACGGCGTCAACCTCGTGGCGCTCGCAATGGGCCTGTTCGGGGTGGCCGAGGTGATCGCCAATATCCACGTCGCCGAGCGTACCGGCGTGCCGCCCCGCGTCGCGCTGCGCGAGCTGTTGCCCAGCCGGGCAGAGCTGCGCCGCATCCCCTTCCCCGCCCTGCGCGGCGCCAGCCTCGGCAGCTTCTTCGGCGCGCTGCCCGGCACCGGCTCGACGATCTCCTCCTTCCTCGCCTATGCTGCGGAACGCCGGATTTCACGCCGTCCCGAGCAGTTCGGCACCGGCGCGATCGAGGGGATCGCGGGGCCCGAGGCCGCCAACAACGCCGCCGCGATCAGCGCCTTCGTCCCCACGCTCGCGCTTGGCATCCCGGGCGATCCGATCATGGCGCTGATGCTGGGCGCGCTGGTCATTCACGGCGTGCAGCCCGGCCCACTGATGCTCGATGCGAGGCCCGACATGTTCTGGGGCCTGATCGCGAGCTTCGGCATCGGCAACCTGCTGCTCCTGATCCTGAACCTGCCGCTGATCGGCATCTGGGTGTCGATGCTGCGTATCCCGTTCCGCTGGCTCTATCCGGCGATCCTGATTTTCGTCTGCCTCGGCGTCTATTCGGTGCGGGGATCCAGCTTCGACATGTTCGCCGTCGCCGCGATCGGGTTGGTGGGCTACGCGCTCTCGCTGGCCCGGTTCAACCCGGCGCTTCTGCTGCTGGGCTTCGTGCTGGGCCCGCTGATCGAGACCAACCTGCGCCGCGCCCTGCTCATCGCCCGCGGCGACCCGATGGTCTTTCTCGAGCGCCCGCTCGCCGCGGCTTTCATGATCGCAGCTGCGGGGCTGATCGTGATGTCGCTGGTGCAGGTGATCCGGCGCCGCGCGCGTTCAGTCGGCGGCTGATAGCCCACCGTGCAAGCTCGGCACGAAAGGCGAACATTTCAAGTTCTCATTTCGTTCCTATTCCGTTAACTTTCTCCCACGGACCGGAACGGGGGGCAGGGAATGCCAGAGGCAGGCTATCTCGACAAGCTGAACGACAACCAGCGGGCCGCGGTGGAATTCGGCGTCGGCGGCGAGGCGCTCTCGCCGCCGCTTCTGGTGATCGCGGGGGCCGGGTCGGGCAAGACCAATACGCTCGCCCACCGGGTCGCGCATCTGCTGGTCAACGGCGCCGATCCGCGACGCATCCTGCTGATGACCTTCTCGCGCCGCGCCGCGACCGAGCTGACGCGTCGGGTGGAACGGATCACCGCGCAGGCCATGGGTACAGCTGTCGCCGCCGAGGCCCTGACATGGGCCGGGACGTTCCACGGCATCGGCGCGCGGATCCTGCGCGAGCATGCGCTGTCGATCGGGCTTCACCCGGAGTTCTCGATCCATGACCGCGAAGACAGCGCCGATCTGATGAATCTCTGCCGTCACGGGCTGGGCTTTTCGAAAACCGAAAGCCGCTTTCCCGCCAAGGGCACCTGCCTTGCGATCTATTCCCGCACGGTGAATGCCGAAACGCCGCTGGGCGAGGTGCTGCGCGACAGCTTTCCGTGGTGCGCGCAGTGGCAGGAGGAGCTGAAGCAACTCTTCGGCGCTTACGTGCAGGCCAAGCAGGCGCAGAACGTGCTCGATTACGACGACCTGCTGCTGGCCTGGGCGCAGGTCATGGCGGATCCGGGGTTTGCCGCGCATATCGGCGGGGCCTGGGACCACGTTCTGATCGACGAGTATCAGGACACCAACCGTCTGCAGGCGCGTATCCTGAAGGCGCTGAAACCGGACGGGCGCGGCTTGACCGTGGTCGGAGATGACGCCCAGTCGATCTATGCCTTCCGGGCTGCCACCGTGCGCAACATCCTCGATTTTCCCGACAGTTTCGACCAACGCGCCGATGTCATCACGCTCGACCGCAACTACCGCTCGACCCAGCCGATCCTCGCCGCAGCCAACGCGGTCATCGGCCTCGCGAAAGAGCGGTTCACCAAGGATCTCTGGACCGAGCGCGCTTCGGGGCCGAAACCTCAGCTGGTGACCGTCCAGACGGAGACCGAGCAGGCGCGTTTCATGGTCGATCGTATTCTCGAGAACCGCGAGACCGGCATGAAGCTCAAGGAGCAGGCGGTGCTGTTCCGCACTTCCAGCCACTCGGTGCAGATCGAGGCCGAACTCACGCGGCGCAATGTGCCTTACGTGAAATTCGGCGGGCTCAAGTTCCTCGACAGCGCGCATGTGAAAGACCTGCTTTCGTTCCTGAGGCTGGCACGCAATCCGCGCGACCGGGTGGCTGGGTTCCGGGTGCTGCAACTGATGCCGGGCATCGGGCCCAAGGCGGCGGGGCGCATTCTGGACGCGCTCGACCTCGCCCCCGATCCCCGCGCAGCGCTTGCCGATGTCGCGCCGCCAGCCCGCGCCGGAGCGGACTGGGAAGGCTTTGTCGAGGCCATGAGCACGCAGGCGGCATGGCCCGCAGCACTTGGCCTTGCCCGCGCATGGTACGACCCGCATCTCGACCGGCTGCACGAGGATGCCGAGGCCCGGCGCGCCGATCTGCTGCAACTCGAACAGATCGCGACCGGCTACCCGTCGGCCGAGGCGTTCCTGACCGACCTCACGCTCGATCCGCCCGACGCCACCAGCGATCAGGCGGGCGTGCCACTCAAGGACGAGGATTACCTGATCCTGTCGACCATCCACTCGGCCAAGGGGCAGGAATGGAAATCGGTCCATCTGCTGAACGCCGTCGACGGCTGCATGCCGTCAGACCTCGGGACCGGTTCGAGCCACGAATTGGAGGAGGAGCGGCGGCTGCTCTACGTCGCGATGACGCGGGCGAAGGATCAGTTGACCCTGGGGCTACCGCTGCGGTTCTACGTCACGCAACAGACCCGCAACGGCGACCGGCATGTCTATGCGATGCGAACGCGGTTCATCCCGCGGGAAATCCTGCACCATTTCGAGTCCGTTCACTGGTCGCCGGTGCAACATGGCGGGGCGGCCCAACGCCCTGCCCCCGCCCCCATCGACGTCGCAGCGTCGATGCGACAGATGTGGAGCTAAGCTCCGGTGAGGTCCGCCCTGCCCGTCCGGACATCAGGGCGGACCCTTCGCTTCGGCTTCGCCTTGCTTACCACAGGGCGGATTGTTCACCGCCGAGCTTGGAATTGCTGAGGGGGCGATACTCCTCGACGAAGGAAGCGATTTCCGGCGCGTCAAAGAGCGACAGATACGCATCGGCCCAAGCCAGTTCGAAGCTTTTCAGCTTTTCGTCGCCGGTGGCGAAGGTCTGCTCCTCACCGGCCTTCTCGGCGACCATGTCGAGGTTGTCGAAGGCGGCCGGGATGAATTTGACCGCGCGATGGATCGCGCCGTCGCACATGTCGAAGGTCGGATAGCCATCACCTTGCAGAAGCGCCGCGCCGACTACGAGCGGGGCGACGGCGTGAAGCTGATAGTGCAGCGCGCGGGGACCGCGCTCCATCTCCCATTTCAGCGCGCCGTCCTCGTCGGCCTGACAGGCGACGAGCGCGAAGCTCGTATTGGCCCAGGCCTTGAGGTAATCGTCGCCCGCAGCATTGCCGACGGCCGCCGCGGCGAGCCCTGCCCAGGCGCGCAGGTTGTTCTGACTCGCCATGTCCGGCGCTTCGGTGTCGAACCACTTGGCAGTGTGACGCGCCCGCGCCTTCAGCCAGTCCTCGATCGTTTTCGCCTTGTCGGGATCGACCTCCGTCGCGGATTCGGCCTGAAGATAGGCCAGCGCCATCGCGCCGAAGCGCGACGGGGAGGAGAGATTGGCGTTCATGCTCTGAAGATCGCTGAGCGCATCAGCTTTCGCCCAGACGTTAAGCGCGTCCACCACGCAGGCGGCGGCGTCCTCGGCGCCGTCCCCGCCCTTGGCGGCCTTGTTGGCCTTGCCGGCGAGATCCACGATGAAATCGTCGATCGGGCCCAGCGCCTCGTTCACCGCCGCGTTCGAGGCTTTGTCGATGTCCGAACGGTCCTTGCTGTCGTCCGTGTAGCGGCTGCCATAGTCGAGAGAGACGACGGGCTCTGGCACGTTCATGCAGGTGACGTCGCTTGCGTCCTGCGCCCAGAGGGCGGGCGCCGGCAAGGCAGCGACGAGCGCCCCGATGATGAGAAATCGTTTCATGACTCTTCTTTCGTGTCTCGCGTTACTGAATGAGGCGCGCCGTGGCGGCGGCCGTTTCGTTGCCCGCACGGGCGGCGGCGAGAAGCAGTTTCCGCGACCGCTCCATGGATTGGTCAACGCCAACCCCGTAGGCATAGGCCTGCGACAACAGATACATCGCGTCGGCGTTGCCCCCGTCTGCCGCGCTTTGCAGCAGCGAGGCGTAGCGCTCTGCCGTGTCGTCGGGTGCGTCGCTTTCGCGCACGATCCGGGCCAGTTCGAGCTGTGCCGCGGCATTCCCCTTCTTTGCGGCCTCGGCGTAAAGGGCACGGCGATCTACCTTCGCGTTAACGATCTCGCGCACTTTCGGGTCCGAATATTCGAGGAAATTGAAGATATCGGCGATGTCCTTGGGCGCCGCGATCTTCAGCAGGCGGACCGTCATCGCAGCCGTCTTCTCGGTGCTCATCTCGATCTTGCCGTCCTGGCGCAGCGACAGAAGCCGGCGCAGCGCAAGGGGATAGCCACGGTCTGCGGCAGCGCGATAAAGCTTCATCGCGCGGGCCTTGTCGTCCTCGGACGACCCCATTTCGCGCAGGGCGTCGGCAACGGCCACGTCTTCCCACCCGTCGCCTTCGGAAACCGCGCTCGCGATCTTGAGCCAATGATGCGCCCCATCCTTGGCGTCGATCTTGCGCAGGACATGTGCATAGTCGAGCGCCATGGACGTCGTGCAGTCGATGGTGCTGCGAATGCGGGCCCGGTAGGTCGCGACATCGCCGGCCTTCTTGAGATAGGGCAGCGCGAAGAGCATGGCCTTCACGTCCCCGTTTCGCGCGATGGCGTCGCGATAGGTTCGCCATGCCGTGTCGGAATCCATGATACCGTGATCGATCAGAACCCCGATCGCGGTGCCGTTGCCGTTCTTCGCAAGGTCGCGGGCAAGCGAGATCATCCGTTCACGCTGGGTCTTGTCGAGTTCGGTGCGGCTTCCCAGCACAGAGAGGTAGAGCGTCTTCGCCCCCGTCTCTCCCGCGTCGATGGCCTGCGCCAGAAAATCCTCGGCGGCGCCGACATGGCCGCGATTGAGCGCGAGTTTCGCTTCGGCCGTGTAGAGCGCGCCACCCGAGGCCTCTGTCATCCGACGCATCTTGTCGCCCGCGCCTTCGGGGTTCACGTCATGGAAATTGGCCAGCGAGCGCGCGCGCATGTTAATCGCCTGCGATTGCAGCCGGGCCACCGTCAGCGGATCGTCTTGGGGGTTCACCGCGTCGAGCTGGCTCGGAGTGAGTTCGACCGTCGAGTCGCCGGCGAATTCTTCCATCTTCGTCCAGTATTTCGACTCCGAGAGGATCGGGGCATCCCGTGACCGGCACTGGAAAATGGCCTGGAGATCCTGCATCGGTTCGGTCTTGCCGTCGATATAGACCGCGTCACGCAGCTCCGAGACGATGTTGAGCAGGTCCTGCTCGCCGTCGGCATCGCGGATCTTGATCTCCGCAAGGTGCATCCGGGCCGCCGAGAGCGTCGGATCGATCTTCAGCGCCTCGGCGTAGAGCTTGGCGGCACGGTCCTCGCCGGCCCACCGCCCCTGCTGTTCGAGGACGAGATTGCCGCGCTGTGCATAGGCCCAGGCGGGGGTACCCGGCGCGTCGATCATCCGGTCCAGCGCATCCGCAAGACGCGCCCGCCCGCCGGGCTCGTTCTTATGGGCGCGGGCGATGTTCACGAGACGGATCCGCGCGGTTGGGTCGCCGTAACCGGCGGCCTCCTCGTAAAGCGCGCGGGCTTCTTCGGGATCACGCTCGGTCAGGGCACCGCGTTCGAGGATGCCCCCCAGGCGCAGCATCGCGTAGGGCAGATCGAAATCCGCCGCCTGACGCAGGCTCTTCATCATCAGGTCGTTGTCCCGGTCGACTTCGGTCGCCTCGCGGTTCATTTCGGCAAGGTTCCAGGCGGCGTTGGCCCCGCCCAGCCTGGCCGCGAAACGGTACCAGTCCTCGGCCAGCTTCGGATCTGGTGCGACGACCTCGCCGTCGCGGAAGATGGCGGCAATGCGGTTCACGCGGTCGCACAGAAGCGGATCGAGATCGCCCAGCAGGTTCCCGAGCGCCATGGTCACGGCCACGTTGGGCGCGATGTTCCAGTCGTCGATCTTCTGCTTGTAGGACAGCTCGACCATGCGCAGCAGCGAGCTACTGTCGCCCGCATAGGCGGCCTGACGCCAGAGTGCGATGGCCCGCTTGCGATCGCGCGCGACACCGGTGCCGTTATAGAGCAGTTCCGCCGCCGTGCGTTTGACCGAAGCCGATCCGGCCGGCGCCATGTCGAGCAGGCGCTTGACCAGACCTTCATCCGCGAGATCCTGCATCCGGCCCGCAGCGACGAGAAGGTCGATGCGGTCCAGAAGAAGGTTGGTCTTGTCGTAGCCGTCTCCGGACTTTAGCAGGCGCTGGTCCGCCGCCTCGATGACGTCGAACCAGCGTTTCGCGTCGTTCTGGCGCAGCAGCCGCAGGTCGCGGCGGATGAGCCTCACGTCGCGGTCGCCCAGTGGCCCGCCGTCATAGTCCTTCCACCTTTCGGTCAGGACGTGCTGCGGAGGCCGGGGGCTGCAGGTATCGCTGCCAGCCTCGACCTGGGGAGGATCGAACGGCACCGAGACCGGTTTTGCATGGACCGATCCGGTCTGGGCAATCAGGCCCAATGCTATGGCGGAAAGGATGCGTGTCAGAGACATGGTGATCTTCTCCAGGACGAGGCGTGTCAGTTTCAGTTCGCGTAGGTGCTGTCGGTGGCGGTCAGCGCGCCGTCGGCGCCGACGATCACCGTGGTCGCGGTACCGCGACGCAGCTCCAGCGGATCGAGGCTCGAGAGCGTCTCACCGTCCTGACGCAGCTCGAAGGTCAGGGTCAGCGGCGCCTTCAGGCCGACTGCCCCTTCAGTGCCGGGCGCTACATCGGACAGTGCCGCCGTTTTCGCCTCGGTTGCATAGAGATCGAAAGTCTTCATGTCGCTCAGGTTGTAGAGCAGCAGATCCGCCTGCGCGGGGCTTTCGGTTATGTCGTCCTTGATCATCGGTTCGTCCTTGACCGAAGACAGGATGGTGTAATGGGTGCTGGCGCCCACCTCGACGGAGCGTTCCTCGTCGCCGACGGTGAGGTCCACGTCGCCGGGGGAAACCTCGACATAGGGGGTCAGGCCCGCATCCGAGGTCTCGAGCCGCGTACCGTCGATCGACACCGAATCCGCATCGGGCGCGATCACGCGCAGGAAGGAGGCATCCGGCGAGGACGGCTCGGGGTAGAGCCCTTCATCCTGCGCGGCCGCGGGCAGCGCGGTCAGCAGCGCCACGGGGAGGGAAAGCAGAAGCGTTCGCTTGTTCATCATGTCTGGGATCCTTTCAAGGTACATGTGGAGAGCGTGGCGTCCTTCTCGGCCGGCTGGTCGAGTTCGACGCGCACATGGGTGTAGTCCTTGCGCCAAAGCGGGCGCGCATACTCGTAAAACCAACGGGTCGGCCCCACGCGCTCGGAGCGCTGGATCGTCGTGGAGCCGGTGAGACCATCGTCATTCGAGAACTTGAGCGTGGCGCGCACACCGTTCGCCCGGCCGGTATCGACACCGAGATAGCTCTCGGGCGTCCAGCTGTTGGCGGGCAGGTCCGCGGTCAGCACGTTCGGGTCGGGATTGGCGGTCTTGAGCGGCGTGCAGTCGGCGCCGGCCGCCGCGATCAACTCGCGCAGGGGGCGTTCGCCGAACCCGCCGAGATTGTTGTAGATCGGGTTTTCCCAGATCAGCACGCGCGGCTTGTTCTCGCGGAAATCCTCCGACAGCAGGTAGGAGGTGATCGCGCCGAACTGGTTGCCGCCGGTCACCGAGTAGTTCGCGACCTGTGCCTGGGTCTCGTAGGACAGGGCATCTTCGAAGCTGAACATCTTCTCGGCGGACATCGAGGTGCCGACCAGCGCGATCGGCGGACCGGCGCTGTCGGCCGCGAAGATATCGCCCGCGTCGCCGCTGCCGCCGCCTTTTTCGGTGGCCTTGAACCGTTCGGTCCGCGGCACCGGCAAGCCGTCGCGGCAAAATTTCTGAATATGGCGCCGCAGCGCGGATTCGACCGGCTTGGTGCCCGTCGAGGTCAGCTCGATCTTGGTCGTTTTCATGTCGTCGAGCGATGGCGTCTGGTGAATCGTGTCGGCGATCGCCTTCGCCACGGAATGCGCGCCGTCCGGCGACCAGTGGAAATCGAGGCCGATGAAAGGCTGGCGATCGTCCGGCAAGGTATTCATCGCCGCGACGGTGTCGATGGCGGTGACATTCGCGTCGGCCAGCCGCGACAGGAACGCCTTGTACCCGGCCTGGGCGAGCGCCTTGTCATAGCCGTAATCCGCCGCTTCGGGCGGCAGGTGCTCCGGCATCGCGAGGCTCTTGGTCGGAATCGGCACGTAGATCAGCTTGGTGCCCCTCTCGGCCAGCACCCGCGACAGCGTGCCCACGGTTTTCGCGGCCGCCGCAGAGAGCGGGTGATAGGTCCGCATGTTGAGGTTGAGGCGGTAGAAAAAGCCGTCGCTGCCTTCGAGAACCGGCAGGTTATCCGCCGTGGCGAGCCCGTGGCAGTCATAGGCCGACTTCTGCTGTGCCAAGGCCGATCCGGTCCCGGCGGCCAGCAGCCCGGCGGCAAGTGCGAGTGAACGGAGTATCATTGCGTTTCCTTCTCGGTATCGTCGGAACGGGCGTCGAGCTGCGCGAGGATCGACTTTGCGGCCGTGCGCGTGCCCAGTTCATCCGCGTCCGAAGCGGCATGGGTGAGGATGGAATGCAGACGTTCGGGCGCGACGAGGTCCGGGTTCTGCAGGGCCTTGGAGCCGATCTGGATCGCGGCGGCGCCGTCGCCGGACTCGGCCAGCTCTAGCAGCAGGTCGCGGGCACGCTCGGGATGGTAGCCGAAGGGCTTGCCGGACTCGTAAAAGCCCGTCAGCGCCTCGCGCGCCTTGGTGTAGCCCTGCACCGCCAACGTCCGGATCGCGTTCTCGAGATGGTGGAGCCGCTTGTCCGAGACGTCGAGATCGGGCCGCTCGAGGATGCGGATCAGCGGCCCCAACGCGTAGTCGCGCCCGGTGAACACCGCAGAGGCGTAATAGAGCGCCGCGTCTCCGACGACGCTCGGATCGTCGAGCGCCATCAGCCGGTTGGCATAGCGGAACGCGGCCAGCCCGTCGCCCGCATCCGCGAGCGCGCGCATCTCGGCAAAGCTGAGATGCTGGTCGTGCAGCATCCGCTTGCGGTCGTGCTGCAACTTCCAGGTCGGCAGGTCGGCGGTCTCGGTGACGCGGTCGTCGATCACCGCCTGCCCGAACACCGGTCCGGCCAAAACGACCGCGAGCAGGCCCGCCATGGTCGTCGCAAGACGCGGATCACGCATTTCCGGCCTCCTTTCCGTCGATGTATTTCGGCTCGCCGAGATAGCGGATCGGGAATTCCCAGATCACCCGCGCGGGCGGCGCATCGTCCAGTTTCGGCTCGGACAGGAACGCGTTCATCGGTTCGACCGGGCCGCGGCCTTCCTCGGCGAGGTTCAGGATGTCGCGCCCCAGCGCGATCTTGAGGGCGGGCACGAAGCTCCAGGACTTGTTGGCGCTGTAGCTCGTGCCGACCAGAACCGTGTCGATCGGCGCATCGTCGGAGGCGAAGATGCCCTTCTTTTCCGCGCCTTTCTCTTCGGCGACATAGGGCGTCACCCGCTCGGGGCCAAGCCCCACGCTCGGCGCGAAATCGTCGGTGGTGACGAAGGACACCAGGTCCCCCATGAATTCCTTGGGCCGCGCCGGGACCTTCTTGAACACCGTGTCGCCATGGGAAATCTTGCCCGATTGCGCCACGGCCTTGGCCACCCTCGCAGCCCCCTGCGGGGTCCAGTGCGTGTCGCGCGTCAGGAAGACCGGATCGGGCCCGGCATCGGCCAGCGCGGGCCGGGTATCGACGGTCGTGACGCCCTCATCGGTCAGCGCCGCGCGGAAGGCGCGATACTGGTCCTCCATCGCCTGCCCCGCCTGTTCGCCGCCGTGGTCGCGGTAGATGTCGATCTTCGCGGGCACCGGCACGACGACGAGCTTGGTCCCCAGCGCGTTGAGCTGCGCCTTGACGTCGGCGACGACCCCGGCGGCGGTCTTGATCTCGGACGGCGTGGCGCGGTCGAATTCCTCATCGGTGAAGAGCCAACCGTCATCGCCCGCCGTCACGCCGTCACGGCCTTCGCCGATCAGCTCGTAGCGCGCAGCCCCGATCAGGCCGACCGCGGTCTTGCGGTGCGGCTGCGCCTTTCCGTAGAGCGCGCCGAGCGACGTCGCAGCCTTGCCGCTCACGAAGTCGCCCTTGACCGTTCCGGGCAGCCCCTTCTCGAAGATATCCACGTTCACGAACAGCGCGTAGCCGAGGAACAGGATCGGCACGCTGGTGCGTATGGCTTTCAGCATCATCTGCATGGGTCCGGTCCTTCAGAATTGGAAATAGAGGAAGGGCGAGAAGCTTTGCTCGGCCAGCTTCAGTATGGTCAGCGTCGCCAGCACGGTGACGGCCATCGGCGGCACGATGGCGCTCGTGGCGGTCAGCGTGCCGTCAGGGCGCGGCGAGAGCGGGCCCTCGACCATACGGGCCAGCCAGGGCTCGAGGATGGCGACGCCGATCGCGATGACGAGCACCGCGACACTTTCGCCGGTGATCTCGAAGGCGGCATCCGGCGACAGCCCGATCCCGTTGGCCCCCAGCATGCCGGCGAAGACCTGTCCCGCCTCGACGATCGAGGTGGCGCGGAAGATCACCCAGCCGATGAGCACGACCAGAAGCGTGCGCAGCAGCGCCGCGGTGGAGCGCGACTTGACCCAGCCGGAATAGCGTTCCCACATCAGCCAGCCGCCGTGCCAGGTGCCCCAGATCACGAAGGTCCAGGCCGCGCCGTGCCACAAGCCACCCAGCACCATCACCGTCATCAGGTTGACGTAAGTGCGTGCCGGGCCGATGCGGTTGCCGCCGAGCGGAATGTAGAGATAGTCGCGCAGCCAGACCGACAGCGAGATGTGCCAGCGCCGCCAGAACTCGGTGATCGAGCGCGAAATATAGGGCGTGTCGAAATTCTCGATGAAGCGGAAGCCCAGCATCATGCCCAGCCCGATCGCCATGTCGGAATAGCCCGAGAAGTCGAAGTAGAGCTGCATCATGTAGGCGATCGCCCCGCCCCATGACAGCGTCAGCGACGGATCGGGCGTCGAGAAGGCGAGATCGGCCAGCGGGGCCACCGCATCGGCCAGCAGCACCTTCTTCGCCAGTCCGACGAAGAAGCGCATCATGCCGTCCGAGAACATCTCGACCGAGTGGGTGCGGTGCCGGAACTGATGCGCGAGATCCTTGTAGCGCAGGATCGGCCCGGCAATGAGCTGCGGGAAGAGCGCGATGAAGGCCGCAAAGTCGAGCGGGTGCACGTCATCGGGCGCATCGCCGCGATAGGTATCGACGATATAGCTCACCGACTGGAACACGTAGAACGAGACGCCGATCGGCAGAAGGATCTGCCAATGCACGCCGATGGCATCGGGCGTGGTCCCGAACAGCGCGGTCAGGCTGTCGATGAAGAAATTGAAATACTTGAAGAAACCCAGAACGGCGAGGCAGCCGGCGACGCCGATGCCGGTCCATATCTTCGCCATCCGCACATTCGCGGCATGGCGGATCGCCCGGCCGGTGAGCCAGGTCCAGGCGGTGGTGCCGACGAGCAGCAGCAGGAAATCCACCCGCCACCACGCATAGAACACGTAGGAGACCGCGAGCAGCGTCAGCGACTTCCAGCGGCTCGGCGTCAGATAATAGAGCGCGAGCGCCAGAGGCAGGAAGAGAAACAAAAAGGTTTCGGATGAAAAGACCATCAGGTAGCGCCCTCTCCGGAACAGGTGTCAAAAGCTGCGCGCGCGGCATCGCGGCGCAGAGGTGCGGGATCGAGCGCGCGCACGCCGGTGACGCTGAGATCCCCCGCACCGCCATCAGCGCTCGCGCGCAGGAAATCGGGCGTCAGCGCGTCGAGATCGCCCGACAGAAGCCGGGGGCGCTGATCCGTGAAATCGTTGTCATGCAGGCGCAGGTCGGCAAGGCCGGTCGCGCGGATGCCCATCCGGTTGCCCGCAAAGCGGCTGTCGGTGATCAGCACCCGCGTTTCGGGGCGCTGGCGGTCGATCATCAGTCCGGGGCCTCTATTGTCGGCAAACCGGCTCTCGTTGAAGATCGTCGTGCCCGCCCCGCGCTCGGCGAAGCCGGCGCCTTTATTTCCCGAGACCTCGATCCGGTCGAAGAGAACGCAGGTCGCGCCTTGCGCCATCGTCGCGCCGGAACCGTCGAAGCCCCGCACGGCGACATCGCGAAGCTGAAGCGCGCGGCTGTTGTCATCCACGCGCATGCCCTTGCCCTGCCCGCCATCGAGCGCGACATTGACGAGCCGCATGTCGGAGACGCCCGAAAGGTGCAGCGCCTGCTCGCCCCCGGTATCGCGGACGGTCAGATCGGTGATCGTGCCCCCGTCGATATCGCGCAGCATCAGGCCGCTGCCCCGCGCGTCGGCGATCTCGGTATCGGTGAGGTTCACCCCGTCGAGATCCTGCAGGACGACGCCGCGCAGATCAGTGAAACTGTTCCCGGTCATCGCGGCCGGGCTGCCGAAACTGAGCAACCCGCGCCCGCCGAGAAACAGCCCGGCGCTATAGGCCCGGTCGCCATAGCCGAGGCCGGTCAGCGTGGCATCTTTCAGCGACAGGCTCTGCGGTCCGAGCGCTGCGACAAAGGGGCGGAACCCCGCAATATCGGGATGCACGTCGGGGCCCGCGGCGATGGTGGCGTGATCGACGTCGAGCGCGCCGAAAGAGATCAGGTAGCTGCCCTCGCGACGCGAAAGGTCCAGCCGATCGCCCTCGGACAGCGAAAGCGACGCGCCTTTCAGCACCACGATGGGCATCGAGGCCACAAACCGGTCATCCTTGCGGATCAGCGCATCGGGATGGCCGGAATCCGCCAGCAGGTCGTCGAGCATGGCCAAGGTCACATCGCCCTGGTTGAGGTAGATCGCCGAGCCGCCGCCCGGCGTATCGCCCAGAAGCTCCGTGTCGATTTCGACCCCGGCCCCGGCGGCAAGCTGGGTCAGCGCCAGGCGCACGTTGGACACCGACGCGCTGACCGCCTGCTGAGCAGCCGCCGGCGCGGTGAGCGCCAGCGCCAGCCCGCAGGACAGGCCAAGGCAACGCAGGTGTTCACTCACGTGCATCGCGCGTTCCCTTCGATGTCTCTTCGGCCTCGTCTTCCGAGAGGTCGATTTCGTAAAGGCTCAGCGCCCCGTCGCCGGTGTTCCAGACCTCGACCGACGAGCCGGGGCTTACGTTGATGCTATGACCCTGGCTGCAGGCATGGGTCGGCCCGCCGTTCTTCCAGTGGCCGCGACCGCTCGACACAGCGAGCAGCTTTCCACCCGGGGTCGGCCCGCGGAAGGTCGCGGTCTCGCCCGCGTCGAGGGTGAGACGCGACACGGCGGGGAAGGCCTCGCCGCCCTGCCCGATATCTTCGGTTGCGACCTCGGGATGGCGCGCCACTTCGCTGCGGTTCTGGGCCTTGAGCTCGGCGACGGCGTCTTTCACCTTCTGGGCGTTGCTGTGATTGGTCACGAGGAGCGCGTCGGGCGTGTCGACGACGATCACGTCCTCCATGCCGATCACGGTGACCAGCTTGTCGCCCGCGCGGATCAGCGAGTTGCGGCAGTCGAGGGTCAGGGCCTGTCCGGTCGAAACGTTGCCGTCTTCGCCCTTGGGGCTGATCGAATGGATCGCGGTCCAGGCCCCCACGTCGTCCCAGTCAACCTCGACCGGGGCGACGGCGACGCGGTCGGAGCGTTCGAAGATCAGCCGTTCGGTCGGCTCGTTCGCGGCCTCGGCGAAATGCGCGCCGTCGAGGCAGAGGCCGGTTTCGGTCTTTTTCGCGCCGTCGAGCGCGGCCAGAACGGCGGCCAGCGTCGCCGGGTCGTATTTCTCGAATTCCTCGATCAGGACGTCAGCGCGCATCAGGCTGATGCCCGACGCCCAGAACGTGTCGCCCGATGCGACGAGCCTTTGGGCTTTCTCCAATTCGGGCTTCTCGATGAAACTGGTGACCTCGTGGAGGCCTTCCTGGCCATCGACCAGCGCGCCGCCGGAGATATAGCCGAACCCGGTCTCGGCATATTTCGGCACCACGCCGAACAGCACGATCCGGCCCTGCTGCGCGCCCTCGCGCATCTGCTTTACCACCGTGTTCATGTCGCCTTCGATCTTGTGATCGGACGGCAGGACCAGAAGCAGCGCCTCGGGATCCTCTTCCGCCAGCGTCAGGGCAGCGGCGAGAACCGCGGGACCGGTATTGCGGCCCATCGGCTCCCCCAGAAAGCGCCCGGTGACGCCGATCTCGGCCAGCTGATCGCGCACCAGACCCTCCTCGGAGGCGGCGGCGACCAGCAACGGGTCAGCGAAATCGTCATCGAGATGGCGCGCCACGGTGCTTTGCAGGAACGTCGGACCGCCATTGCCGTCGATGGACTGGAATTGCTTGGGCTGGGCGACGCGGGACATCGGCCACAAGCGGGTCCCCATCCCTCCAGACAGAACTACGGGATTAACGACACTATTCATGACTGGTCTCCAATTGCTTTGATACTACGGGTAAAGGCGCGCGCTTCTCCGAGCGCGTCGCGGGAAAGACTGCCCCAATCGACCCCGAAGGCATCGCGGCTGACGCTGAGCGCGGCGACCTGCCCCGCCTCGTCGGGCGAAAGGTCGATCGATGGTACGAGATTGGCGCGCACCAGCCCGTCGGAGCCGACAGCGCCCGGCGCGCGGAACCCGTCGCCGAGGGTCGCACGGAATTCGGTCCCGTCAGGCAGGGTCACGTTGACGCCGCCGGTCTGCTGCACTTCGAACAAAAGCTCCTGCGGCAGGCGCGCCTCGATGACCAGCGGCGCATCCGGAGCGGAGATCTCGAAGAGCGGCTCGCCGGCAAGAACGGTGCTGCCCTCGGCCACGGAAATCGGATGGACGGTGCCTTTGCTCGGCATGGCGATCGAAAGCGTCTCCCCGTCCACCGTGTCGAGCGCGAAGAGCACATCGCCCGGACCGGCATCGGGGTTGATGAAGCTGATCTGACCGTCGGCGGTCGCCCGGATCGTCTGGCCCTGCGCGACCACGCGGCCCGGGGCGGCGATATCGGTCGTGAACAGACGCGCCTGCATCAGGCTGACGGCCAGCGCGATGAGCGCGACGCTCAGGGCAAGCACGACGAGCGTGCCGAACGCGCTGCGCAGCCGCTTGCGGAACCCGGGTTTCGGCGCCGCTCCGGTGCCGCCCTTGGGTTGCGCGAGCGATCCGCTGCGGATCAGCCCGCCGGAGCTGGTCAGGTCACCCGAGATATAGTCATTCAGGATTTGCCGCAGCTGCGGCGAGTGATCGCCCGTCGGCTCGGTGAAGACCAGCACGCTGGAATTGTCGCCTTCCACCATGACCCGCGCGGTCGGCACGAGCGCCACCTGAAAGCCGGGAAAGTCGAAGATCAGGTGGACGATCTTTTCCGTGCCGTCGATCCGGCGGTCTATCAGGCCCGAGACCTGCGCCTCGGTCAGCGACAGACCGTCGCCTGCGTAGCGCCGTCCGTCGATGACCGCGGAAAACGGGATATCGATCAACGGGTGTTCGTTTCCGGCCGAAAGCGGCGCCGGTGAAGTATCGGGGGCGTGTGTCATGGTGCGTCCTGTCGGTCGTTTAGAGAAGTCCGGTCGAGAGCGCCGCGGCGAGGGTTAGCCACCCCAGCGCAAGGACCTGCATGTAAGTGGAAGTGGCCGAGCGCAGCCGCGCTCCGAGAGGCATGCGCGCCGCGGCTTTCTTGGCGGCCTGGCGCGTCCATTTCTGCCGGTCGAGACGGAACAGGGCCGAGCTCTTGACCGACGCGCCGAGGATCTGGCCGAAGTAGAGCAGCGGCGCGTAGATGATCGGGAAGCCGCCGCCCCGGAAGGTCGAGAGCATCCAGCAGAAGACGTAGCGGGTGAACATCACCCAGGCGATGTAGGCGGGGATCACCGCAGGCGTCGCGAAGAGCGCGGTCAGCGCGATCGAGATCGGCCCAAACAGCGTCGTCCAGATCGACACGCGCTGGTCGAGGATCGACCACCAGGTGAAGAACCCGATCCGCGACGGGCCCAGCGCCACCGCGCGGCCATTGGTGCGCAGCATGTTGCCGAACCACCGCTTCATCAGCGCCACGGCGCTTTCGACGAAGCCCGGCATCGGCTGCTCCTCGTAGGAGACGCAGCGCACGTCGGGCAGATAGGTCATCCGGTAGCCGCGGCTCAGCAGCCAGAACCAGGTCGATTTGTCGTCGCCGGTCAGGAAGTTGATCCGACCGAGCCGCCAGTGATCGATATGGTCCGATTGAACCTGTCGGATGAAGCTCGGGTCCACCGCCAGGTCGGCGCGGAAGACGGACATCCGGCCCGTCAGCGTCAGCACCCGGCCGCCGAACGCCATCGAGGACATCATCATCTGGCGCTGCATGAAGCGCAGATCGAACCAGTTCCGGAACAGCCAGTCATCCGGGATCTCGACGGATTCGTCGGTGGTCAGCGCCCCGACCCGTTCGTCGGTGAAGAAGGGCGCGGAGCGCTCGACGATGTCTGCTGGCACGGCGCTGTCGCCGTCGACGAACAACATGATGTCGTCGCGTCGCGGGGCCTCGCGCTGCATCAGCCGCAGCGAGCGGGCGATGGCGTCGCGCTTCCCGGTTCCCGGGATCTGGTCGATGATGAAGCGCACCTGCGGCATGTCGTGCCTGCGGGCCTCGAAGAGATCGCGCAGCACCCTGAGGTCAGCGCCATCCACCACCGAGGCGACGATGGTCGCGCCGCCGGGCGAGCGGCGGGCCGCCTCGAAGATCGAGCTGTAGACGCGGCTCGTGACGCCCGGCTCGATCTTGTAGGTCGTGACCATGAAATACGCGTGCGCCGGAACGGGGCGGCGCGCATAGGCGGCCTCGGCCCGCGCGCGGCGCCGGGGATAGAGCACCCGGACATAGGCGGTCGCGCGCAGGAAGTTCAGTGCCGCCCATCCATACCGCCACAGGCCGATCACCCCGAGCACCACGATGGCACTATCGGCGGCAGCCAGGCTGGTGTCGCGCACGGCAAGGCCCAATGCGACGAAAGCCGCGATATAAATGAGATGACCCAGCATTGCGGATTACCAGCAGATGCCCTGATAGCCAGCGTCGCTGACGAGGTTCGGGTCGATGCGGCCGAGATCCACCACGCGGCGGTTGCCCAGCGTCTCCTTCAGGCGGGCGGTCACCTCGGGATACTTGTTGCCCACCACGATGACCTCGCTGTCTTCGATCAGACGGTCCAGATCGTCTTCCATCCGTTCGAAGAGGTCGGGCACGACGGCGTTGCCGCGGCCGGCGGCGCCGGGATCGTTGGCGAAGGCGGTGGCGACATAGGGATCGTAGATGCGCACGTCCTGACCGCTTTCGATCAGCCGCGCGGCCAGATCGGCCAGCGGGCTTTCACGCAGATCGTCGGTGCCCGACTTGAAGCTGACGCCGACGAGACCGACGGTCTTCTTCGAGGCGGAGCGCACCATGGCCTCGGCGCGCTCTATCTGCGCCTCGTTCGCCTCGAGAATGGCGTTCAGAAGCGGCGTCGCGACGCCCGATGTCTCGCCCACCGCCTTGAGTGCGCGCACGTCCTTGGGCAGGCAGGAGCCGCCGAAGGCGAAGCCGGGACGCAGGAAGGCCGGCGACATGGCGACCTTGGTGTCGCTGCACAGGACCGCCATCACCTTCTGACCGTCGAGGTCGTTGGCCTTGGCGATGTTGCCGATCTCGTTGGCGAAGCTGATCTTCGCCGCGCGCCAGCTGTTCGAAGTGTATTTCACCATCTCGGCGGTGCGAATATCGACCTTGTTCATCTCGCAGGGAAGATCCTGGTTGATCTCGGTCAGGACCTGTTCGGTCTGCGCGTCCAGGCTGCCGAACACGATCAGGCCGGGATCGGCGTAATCCTCGATCGCGGTGCTTTCGCGCAGGAATTCCGGAAAGTAGCCGACGCCGAAATCGCGCGCTGCGAGTTTGCCGGAGGCGCGTTCGAGCGTGGGAATGCAGATCTCTTCCATGGTGCCGGGGACGATGGTCGAGCGCATGATGACCGTGTGGCGGTCTGACTTGTTGGCGATCGCCTTGCCGATGTCCTGACAGACGGAGACCACGAAGGTCAGACCGACCGAGCCGTCGGGCGCCGAAGGCGTGCCCACGCAGACGAAGGAGGCGTCGGTCTTCGCGACGGCCTCCGCCGCGTCGGTCGTGGCCCTGAGCCGACCGCTCGCAGCCATCTCGGCCACCAGCTCGTCGAGCCCTTTTTCAACGATGGGCGCGCGGCCCGCATTCAGTCCATCGACCTTGCTCTCGTCGAGATCGACCGCAATCACTTCGTGGCCGTCACGAGCAAGGCAAGCCGCTGACACGACGCCCACGTAGCCGATCCCGAAAACACTGATCTTTGCCATAATTCTTTTCCTTCTCCCCTCGAAACGGGCGAATCGAAACGTGTAATGGGCAGAGGTACCGCCCGGTTCGACCCAAGGGATAAAGGAAGATTCGCAGCCCTTTCAGTCGGGAATACGGGCGAAGAGCGGAGGAATTTCGGAAAGGGGTCGGGAGCTTCCTGACCCCCCGTGTGGGGCAAAAACCCACCCGGGAGGTCGGACGGGCTCAGACGAGCCAGCCCCGCGCGCTCGCCATCCGGATCAGCGCGGGCCGGTCCGCGAGGCCAAGCTTGTTCATGCCACGCGCGCGGTGGCTGTCGACGGTCTTTCGGCTGAGGCCGATCTGGTCCGCGATGTCGCTGTTGGAATAGCCTTTGGCCCAGAGCCGCAGCACATATTCCTCGCGCTCGGTCAGCGCCTTGCCCTCGGTGGGGCCCGGCATCTCGCCCTCGGCGGAGCGCGAAAGACCGCGGTCGACCAGGCTGCCTCCCGCAAGGGTGACGCGGATCACCCGCATCAGCGCGGGGCCCGAGATCGATTTCGCCACGACGGAGCTGAAGCCGATCCGCATGCAGAAGCTGACAAGCTCCTTTGTCGGCTGCGACGCAACGGCGATCAGCGCCAGCGAGGGACAGGCGGCCAGCATCTGCGGGACCAGATCTTCAAGGTTCGGTGTAAACTGCGGATCGATAAGGAGAACATCCCAGTCGGGATCGCGCAGGCGTTCTATGTCGGTGGCAGAAAGCGCGTCGCCATGCGTCCCCGTGTCGTCGAATGTCGACGCCGCGAGGTCGAGCACCGCTGACGCGAAAATCGGACTTTGGTCGGCCACGCCGATCCGGATCGGACTAACGCTTCGCATCTTCCACTAGACCCGGTTACACCGCCCAGGCGTTGCGCCGCGCAAAGGTTTCGAGCTCGCGCGCGCATGTGAGACCCATCTTTGACAGGGCGCGGTACTTATGCGTCTCGACGGTTTTGCCGCTGATCAGAAGGTCGTTTCCGATGGCGCGACAGCTCTTGCCGTCGACGAGCCCGCGCACGACCTCCCGCTCCCGGCTGGTGAGGGCTTCGGTGCCGACCAGAATGGGCGCGCTGGAATCGCTGCGCGCTTCGGCATAGCACCCGTCGACATACAGACTTCCCATGGAGACCGAGAAAACCGCGTCGATGAGCATTTCGATATTGCCGCTGCGGGAAACGACGCCGTCGTAATCCGACTGGAGACACTGGCGCGCGATCTCGAGTGCAGTTTCCGGCAGGTAGGCGATTGCGGCGACCGGACCGGCGGCCTCGCGGACGGCGCTTAGGGTCTCGGCAGGGTCCGCAGAGGTCTGGCTCGGGTCGAACACGACCACGTCGCAGGTCTCCATCGGGACGTCCTTCGAGGTCAATGCGGAGGGAACATCTTTGCATTCGCTGACAACCGCGATGCTTCCATCCGCAGCGAAACTCCGCTCCACAGCATCTGCGAGAATGGCGTTGTCGTCGATGAACAGAACACGGGGGGTTTCGGTTGCGTTCGTGAAGTTGGCCATGTTGAGTTCTCCCGCTCACTTCGGTTAACAGCGAATTTACGGTCCGTTAACAGGTGCTTTGCGGGTTAGTTCCATCACGACTGACGGTCTTTTCGAGCGCTCAGCGGGAACCTGCCGCCGACCTTCGCGAAGGTTCGGATATTGTTGGCAAAGTTCGTTTCATGGCTGTCGGCGCGTTATCGCCTGAAGATTTTGCGACTATCGTTATGGTTGTATTAATTCCCGAAACTCAACCGAGTTCCCCTGCTATCATCGCGATTTCTCGTTGAGCCGCCTCGTCCGAAACCAGCCCCATCGCGTCAAAACACACGTCGAAAGCGAGGCCCAAAAGAGACTGTGCACGGACGCGTGTGAAAGCCTCCTTCCTGCATGCTCGCGCGGCAGCGTCGTTGCGAGGCCTTCGCGGCGATACGCAGGGGGCCTGAATGCACTGTGGCGCTCTTTGCGGGCGCCTATGTCGCTGCGCGACATCGGAGTGACGCTTATGCCCATTTCGAGCTCCGGAATTCGTCGTAGGGGCGAGGCTGTTTCAATCCGGGTACGCGCCCGGTCGCCACGAGGTTCATTTTCCGCCTCGAACTTCCCGGAGGCCATCATGGCACGCCAGACAAAGCTCATCCTCTGCCCCATCAACCTGCGCCACGCCCAAGTCGAACATCATGCCTACATGGAAGCCGTAGAGATGGCGCGGCGGCGCCAAGCCAAGCTGATCGTCGCGACGATCGCGCCCGAGATCGAGCGCAATCTCAACATCTACAACTCCGATACCTATTGGGGCCAGCAGCTGCGCAAGTTCGTCAACGACAATCCCGCCAGCGGGGTGCCCGAGATCGAGATGGTCGTACGCAAGGGCGCCGTGCATCGTCAGATCGTCAAGCTGGCGGACGAGCGCAAGGTGGACCTCATCGTGATGGAAGCCGCCAACCCGAAGGTGAAGGACTATCTGCTGGGCACCACGGCGTCGCATGTCGTGACCCATGCGGAGTGCTCGGTCTACGTCGTGCGCAGCTAAGGACACGGCCCGGGATGCGACAGCACACCGGGCAGCGCGCACCCCGCTCCTGCGGCATCCCACGCTTATATTTGGGAAAAGCCCGCGCCTGTCGCGCGGCGGGTCGGACCCGCCCCAATACAGGGGCGGATCCCTTTCTTCTTACCTCTTGGCGGTTTCGCCCGAGGATTGCGCGGGCACCAGCGCGCGCATGATCGAGGGCATGGTGAGGCTGCCCACCGGCTCGCCCCCCATCATCACGCGGTAGCGGCGGTCGAGCGCCCCTTCCGCCTTGGCGATGACGCTCTCGAGGTTGTCGTTGCCGTCGATATCGCCCGACATCTCGCCTTCCGGCGCGCCGCGCTCCATCACCGAGCGCACGCGCAGCACGCGGGCGCGGTTGATGTCGGCCACGAAGTCCTCGATGTAGGGATCCGCCGGGTTGAGAAGGATCTCCTGCGGTTCGCCCTGCTGGACCACTCGACCGTCATTCAGGATCACCAGGTGATCGGCGAGCTTGAGCGCCTCGTCCAGATCGTGGGTGATGAAGATGATGGTCTTGTGCAGCTCGGCCTGAAGCTCGAGCAGCAGGTCCTGCATGTCGGTCCGGATCAGCGGATCGAGCGCCGAGAAGGCTTCGTCCATCAGCATGATGTCCGAGTTCGACGCCAGCGCCCGGGCGATCCCCACGCGCTGCTGCATCCCGCCCGAGAGCTGGTGCGGGTGGTGGTCCCCGTAGCCCCCGAGCCCGACACGGTCGAGCCATTTCTCGGCCTCCGCGACATAGTCGGAGGCCGGGAAGCCGCGGGTGGCCAGCGCCATCGCCGTGTTCTCCGCCACCGTGCGGTGCGGCAGAAGGGCGAATTTCTGGAACACCATCGACATCCGCTCGCGCCGCAGCTTGCGCAGCTGCGCCTCGTTATAGTCGAGGATGTTCTCGCCATTGACGAGAACTTCCCCCGCGGTCGGCTCGATGAGCCGGTTGAGGTGCCGGATCAGCGTGGATTTACCCGAGCCCGAAAGCCCCATGATGACGGTGATCTCACCCTCTTTCATGTCCACGTTGATGTCGCTGAGCCCGAGCACGTGGTTGCGCTTCTCGAGCAGTTCCGGCTTGCCCATGCCTGCCTTCACGTCTTCCAGCGCCGCTTGCGGATCCGACCCGAAGATCTTGTAGAGATGTCGGATCGAGACCTTGATTTCCTTGGTCATGCCTGTCTCCTCACTTGCCGCTCTTGCTGGTGTCGATCCGCGCCAGCGAGGCTTTCGTCACGCGGTCGAGCAGGATCGCGATGATCACGATGCCGAAGCCCGCCACGAGACCAACACCCAGTTCGAGCGACCGGATACCGCGCAGCACGAGCACGCCCAGACCCGGGGCCGAGACGAGCGAAGCGATCACCACCATGGCGAGGCTCATCATGATCGTCTGGTTCACGCCGGCCATGATGTTGGGCAGCGCGAGCGGGATCTGCACGCCGAACAGCTTCTGGCGCTTGGTCATGCCGAAGGCGTCGGCTGCCTCGATCACGTCGGGATCGACCAGTCGGATGCCGAGATCGGTCAGGCGCACCACGGGCACGATCGCGTAGAGGATGATCGCGATACCGTAGAGCTTCGGCTCGGTCACCGAGAACAGGAAGATCAGCGGGATCAGGTAGACGAAGGGCGGCAGCGTCTGCAGCATGTCGAGGATCGGGATCACGGTGCGCTGGAGCCTGTCGCTCCGCGACATCGCGATACCTATGGGCACGCCGAAGAGAACGCATATGAACGCACAGACGAAGATGATCGCCAGCGTCTGCATCGCCGCGTCGTAATGGTTGATGAAGGCGAGGAAGGCGATCGAGACCAGCACGAAGACCACAAGTCTCCAGGACCGCGTTACCAGCCAGGTGATCAGCATCAGGATCGGCACCATCAGCCACCACGGCGTGTTGGTCATGATCCAGAGCATGTCGCGCAGCGCCCAGCTCAGCGGCTGGGTCAGCGGGTCGACGACGGCACGCAGACCGCCACGGATCGCGAGAAATCCGTCTTCGAGGCCCTGCGTCACGTCGCGCGAGGGCGGGATCGCCGCGCAGGCCTTGTTGAGGGCGTCGAGCGAGGGAAAGGGCCAGTTCCACAGGGAGGGGCCTTGCGTCGTGGTGCCGTCGGTCTGTGCGATCAGGTCGGCCATCGACGTCATGCCGCCGCCACCGTCACCGCCAGCCGAGCACCAGTCCTTCAGCCCCACGGCGTTAAAGAAATTCTCGTAAGCTGCCATTGGTTTTCCGGGTCATTGGGGAGGACCCGCCCCATGTTGTTGCGTGATGGATCGAAAAAGGACGGGGCCTGCCTCGGCCCCGTCCAAGGTGTGCGCATCAAGCGCGCGTCACGATCATCCGCCGATCAGCTTCGAAAGCTTCTTCTGAGCGTCGGCGTTGAGCCAGTTCTTCCAGGTGTCCTGATAGTTCTTGATGAAGTAGACCGCGGTCTCTTCACCCGACGCCTTGTTCTCGTCCTGCCACGCGAGCAGTTTCGACATGGTGTCGGTCTTGAAGCTCATCTTCGAGAAGAACTCGGTCTCGGCCGGGTGGGTCTTCGCGAAGTCGCTCGTCACCGAGGTCAGCACGGGCGCTGCCGGGAAGTCGGAAACCTGCGGATCCTTGGTGTCCTTGTTCTGGAGCTTGTCGAACTTGGCCTTGTCGTAGTCACCAAGCTTGACGCGGGTCATGTCATAGTTGCCCATGACCACGGTCGGGCCCCAGTAGTAGCCGAACCACGGCTTCTTGTCGGCGAAGGCCGAACCGATCGACGAGGCGAGCGTCTGGCCGGAGCCGTGGTTGAACACCTCGATGCCCGAGCTCTTGAGGTCGAGCGCCTTGATCAGGTTGTCGCTCACGACGCGGCAACCCCAGCCGTCCGGGCAGTTGTTGAACGTGCCGCCGACCCAGTCGGGGTGCGCCATCACGCCCTCGATGGTCTTCAGCTCGGGGTGCTCCTTGGCGAGGTAGGTGGGGATCCACCAGCCTTCGACGCCGCCCGGCTGGAGCGTCTTGGCGACGCGCTTGATCTTGCCTTCGCTCTCGAGCTTCTTGTAGGCGTCGCCGGCCGAGTTCAGCCACAGGTTGGTGACGACGTCGGGGCGGCCGTTTTCCGCGATCGAGGTGATGGCCGGGATGGTGTCGGATTTGACCAGGCTGGTGTTACAGCCGTAGCCTTGGTCCAGCATGAATTTCGCGATGTTGGTGGTGACCTCGGCAGCGGCCCAGTTCATCTGGGCGATCGAGATGTCGCCGCACTGCTCGGCAGCGCGGGCAGTCCCGGTCTGAGCTGCAAAACCGGTCACAATTGCAGTCGCACCGGCGACCGCGAGAAGTGTCGTCTTCCGCATGTGTTTTCCTCTCATCCGTTGGATTGTTTGCGATCGTTGTCGGACCGCATTCGCTTTGCGCGTGATGAGACCGCCTGACCTCCCCGCACGGGCGTGTTTTCTCACCCGGAGGAGCGTCTCGGCCCATCGTCGACCATCAGGTTGCGCAATGCACGCGAATGCGCCCGCTCGACGATTGCCGCAAAACCTAGCCTCCACGGCCCCGATCAGCAATCGTCCGCCGGTAACATTAATTTGAGAAAAGCGTCACGGAACCCAATGATTATTGAGAAAAATTATGTAAACGCCGCCGCTTGCCCGACCTTCCGCCAGTACAACAGCCCGATCGCCAAAAGGCATCGGACTGCCGATTTCGGTGCCTTTGAACGGCGAGCTAAGGCCTGCGCCCTGCCCTGCGGCCCGGGATGAGCGCCCGGGCGCGCGGTTTCAGACCGCCATGCCGTCGGCGTCGAAGAACACCGTGCGGTCGGCCTCGAAGGCCAACCCAGAGACATCGCCCGGGCGCAGGTCGGTATCGCCCGCGACGCGCACATTGATCGCGCCCAGCGGTCCGCAATCGAACAGGATGAACGTATCGGCGCCCAGGAATTCCACCACATCGACGCGACCGTCGCATTGCCCCTCGCCCTCAGCCACGAGCGAGATATGCTCGGGCCGGATACCAAGCTGCGTGGTCTGCGGCGCGGGACAGGCCCCGCTGCGCCCGCCTTCGAGGCTGTAGCGGCCATCCGAGACCGCGCAGGGCATCACGTTCATCTTCGGGCTGCCGATGAATTGCGCCACGAACAGGTTCGCGGGCTTCTCGTAAAGCTCGCGCGGGGTGCCGACCTGCGCGATCTTGCCATATTCCAGCACCACGATCCGGTCCGCCAGCGTCATCGCCTCGACCTGGTCATGGGTGACGTAGATCATCGTGCGCTTGAGATTGCGGTGCAGCCGCGCGATCTCAAGCCGCATCTCCACGCGCAGCGCCGCATCGAGGTTCGACAGCGGCTCGTCGAAAAGGAACGCGGTCGGGTCGCGCACGATCGAGCGCCCGATTGCCACGCGCTGACGCTGGCCGCCAGACAGGTCCTTGGGCCGCCGGTCGAGGAAGCTCTGCAGTTTCAGGATGTCCGCAGCCTCGTCGACCTTGGCGCGCCATTCGCCCTGCGGCGCCCCGGCCATCTTGAGCGAGAAGCCCATATTCTCGGCCACCGACATATGCGGGTAGAGCGCGTAGGACTGGAACACCATCGCGAGGCCGCGTTTCGAGGGCGGCTGATCGGTGACGTTCGCGCCGTCGATCTCGATCGCCCCGCGCGAGGTATCCTCGAGCCCGCCGATCATCCGCAGAAGCGTGGACTTGCCGCAGCCGGACGGGCCCACGAAGACGACGAATTCGCCATCCTTGATCTCGAGGTCGATCCCCTTGATGACCTGCACCTCGCCGAACCATTTCTCGACACCGTTTAACGTGATCGAACCCATGTCAGCCCTCCTTGCCGGCCCAGGCGAGCCAGACGGCCGCCGTCCAGGTGAATGCCTTGCCGCCCGCAGCCGCTCCCGTCATCGGGTCGAAATACTCGACGAAACCGTAGCGCCCGATCACCTCGCGAGTGCGCTTGCGGACCTCTTCGCCAAGCGTGACGCCCCGTTCCGAGGCGCCCTCGCCGATCATCATGTTCATCATCCCCCAGGTCGGGCCGCGCCAGTAGCGCTTCGCGTCGAAGCGCGGATCGAACGGCGCGAGCGAGGGCACGCCATAGGGCGCGGCATCTAGCACGCGGGCGAGGTGTTGCTCCATCTGCGGCGCGTCGAGCCCGCCGAACCAGCACAGGAAGGAGGCGTTGGTCAGCGCGTTCGACCAGATGCCGTTGTTGCAGTTGTAGCTGTCGTAAAAGCCCATGCCGGGGTTCCACAGCGCCTGAGCACCGGCCCCCAGTTCGGCCAGCTGCGCGGCCATGTCGCCGGTATCGAGATCCTGCGCCTCACCTGCCGCCAGAAGGTCGCGCAGGCCCCGCATCAGGATGAAATGCATGGTCGGATCGGCCACCTTGAACGGGTTGTCCTCGGCGACCTTGGCATCGTCCCAATCCAGCGCCTTGGCACGCTGCACCAGCCAGATATAGCGGTCGTAATCGTATTTCGTGGGCCGCATCGAGGCGTCGACATGCTGGGTGTCGCGGCGCTCGTAATAGCCCACGTCCTGCGGGTCGATCTTGCTCATCGCGTCGTCCCAGTCCGGCGCATTGTCGCGGCCGGATTCCCACGGATGGATCACGAAGATCGCGCCCTTCTCGTCACGGCGCCATTTCAGGAACCACTCCGCCCATTTGCGCATCTTCGGATAAAGGGCCGCGAAGCGAGCTTTCCCCGCCTCCGGATCGGCCGCCAGAAGCCGCGTCGCGAAGCTGAGTGCCACGGGCGGCTGGGTGATGCCCGAGGACGCGATCGGCCCGTTGCAACCCCAGACGTCGGGACCGGGGAAATAGCCCGGATCGGGTTTGTGGAAGATGATATGGGGGACCATGCCGCTGTCCCATTGCCCGGTGAACAGCGTCTCGATTTCCTGCCAGGCGCGGTCCAGGTCGAATTCGGCGAAACCGAGACTCGCAAAGGCGCTGTCCCAGTTCCACTGGTAGGGATAGAGGCCATCGGTCGGCACGGTATAGCCGCCCCGGTCGTTCTGCGTAAGGATTTCGCGCGCCGCAGCGTCCCGGTCGGAGAAATCGGTGGCGGCCACAGTTTCGGTCATCATGTCTTATCCTTTCACCGCGCCGGCCGTCAGGCCGCGGGTCATGAAACGTTCGAGCCCGAGGAACAGCGCCATGATCGGCACCGTCGCGATGACGGCGCCCGCCATCAGGTGCTGGCGCGGGATCTCGGAGGAGTTGAGCGAAGCGATGCCTCGCGTGAGGGTGAATTTGCTGGGATCGTCGAGCAGCATGAAGGCGAGCAGGAACTCGTTCCACGCGATCATGAAGACATAGAGCCCGACCGAGGCCATCGCGGGCAGCGCCAGCGGCAGCGTGATCTTCCAGATCACCTTGAGCCGCGAGAGCCCGTCCATCAGCCCCGCCTCCTCGACCTCGACGGGGAGGCCGCGGAAATAGCCCTGCAGCATGTAGAGCGCGACGGGAATAGTGGTGACCGGATAGATCATCACGATCCCGAGGATCGAGTTGCGCAGACCCACCATCGAATAGGCGATGTAGATCGGCAGCGCGAGCACGATCATCGGCACCATGTAGATCAGCAGGATACCGCGCGAGAACACTTTCTGCCCGCGGAAGCGCAGCCGCGCCACCGCATAGGCGCCGGGCACCGAGAACAGCAGCGTCAGCAGCACGGTCAGCACCGAGACGTAGAAGCTCGTCCAGAGGTAGCGGCCGAAATGGAACCGCGTCATCAGCTCGTAATAGCTGTCGAACAGGTGCCAGCCCCGGCTCAGGTCGATCGAGAAATCGAGCGGGTTGAGCATCAGCTGCTGCTGCGACTTCATCGAGGTCATGACCATCACGTAGAACGGGATGACCACGATCGCGGTGAAGAAGATGTAGCCGAAACCGGTCAGGAAGCGGATCACCGCATCCTCGAATTGGTGGCGGGTGAGCGCGCCGAATTGCAGCTCGCGCAGGATCGAGTTGAGCGGGATCGACACCGTGCCCGCGAGCACAACGCTGAGGACGACGCGCCAGACAAAGTTGAAGCTTTCGTCGAATTGCAGCGCGCCGAGGCCCACCGCCATCAGCACCAGCGCCACGATCACCGCCACCGCATCCGCAGCCCATCGATTGGCGATGCGCACGCGGGCAAACCCGGTCGCAAGCCCGAGGATCAGCGAGCCGATCAGCGCAGGCTTGGCCGCAGCCCCGGTGGCGAAGGAAATCGCGACCCCCAGCGTGACCGACATGACCAGCGCCCAGAGCGCTCCGATGATCGGTCCGGCGAGATAGCCTTTGTGCAGGATTTTCATAGCCCTTCCTCCCGGCTCATGGTGCGGAAGAACAGCCCCGAGAAAACCAGAAGGCAGGCGAAGATCACCACGGCGACCGCGGCACCCGCACCGATATTCGACACCGCGAAAGCCTGTTCGTAGACATTGACCGTCAGGACCCGCGTGCCGGCATTACCGCCGGTGAGCAGGAAGATGTCGTCGAACTTGTTGAAGGTCCAGATGAAGCGCAGCAGGAACAGGACCGAGAGGATCCCCAGCAGCTGCGGCATCGAGAGATACCAGAATTTCTGGAACGGCGAGGCCCCGTCCATATCCGCCGCCTCGTACATATCCGTGTCGATGCTCTGCATCCGCGCGAGGATGAAAAGGAACGAGAGCGGGAAATAGCGCCAGATCTCGAACACCGTCACCATGATCAGCGCGAGCGGCTTGGCCCCGAAGAAGTTGATCGCGCCTTCGCTCACGCCCATCTGCACCAGCAGCGCGTTGGCGGAGCCGGAATAGGGATCGAACAGCGTGATCCAGGTGAAGGCCACCGCGATCACCGGGGCCACATAGGGAAACAGGTAAAGCCCGCGCAGGATACCCTGCCCGCGGAAGCTCTTGTTGAGCAGCAGCGCCGCGAACAGCCCCACGACCAGCGCGCCCAGCGTGCCGAAGACCGTGTAGAACAGCGTGATGCCCAGAACGCTCCAGAACTCGCTGCCCGAAAAGAGCCGGCGGAAGTTCTCGAGCGTGAAGGTGGAATTCGTCAGGACGTTCGAGACGTGACCGGTCGCCGTGACCTCGGCGTCACGCATCGCGCGCTCTGCCGCGCGGGTATCGCCGGTCACCTGCGCATCGACGCGGAACCGCTCGTTCGCGCCGGGTTCGAGCGTGCCGAAATCGCAAGACAGGTCCTGCCCGTCCATCGCGCAGCCCTGAGGCAGATCGCCGGTCAGCGTCACGCCCTCGGGCAGGGTCACATTCAACCCCGCCTTGGTCATCTCCTGCTCGCCCGACGGATTGATCACGCGCAACTCGAGAAGCGGCTGATCGCCCCGCTCGCGCAGCGCCACCCGCGTGCGGATCTCGGCCGGACGCAGATCGCCCAACGTCACCGGCTTCACGGAGATCCAGAAGATCGCCAGCAGCGGCACGATCACGACGAGCGCCACGATCGCGATGGTCGGGAACAGCAGGCCCCAGGCGAGACGCGCTTCGCGACGGGCAAGCGCGCCGCGCCCCTTGGGCGGCGATATGTCGGTCATGACAGTCTCCAATGCATGCAGTCAGAGCGGGCTTCGGCCCCGGGGCAAGGCGCGACCGCCCTGCCCCGGCCAGAGGTCGGATCAGTTGATCTTGCCCAGCTCGTCGTTCATCTTCGCGACCGCATCCTCGGCCGAGATGTTGCCGTCGATGAAGTCGCGCACAACCCGGTTGATGACCTGGCTGTTGAGCATCTTCGAGGCCAGCGCGAGCTGCCCGTCTTTCACGCCCCAGCGCTGTGCAGTGTCGAGACCCTTGGTGATCTCGTCGACCACGGCCGGATCGTAGAGATCCTTGAGCGGCGCCTTGCGATCCACGCCCACCGGCAGGGTCGCCCAGAGCTTGGTGAACTTCTCCGGATCCTCATCGGTGCCGCGACGCGTCGGGAACTTGCCCTCGGGCGCGATCGACAGCGTCTGCTCGTAGCCGTCATTCATCGAGTAATCGACGAATTTCTCGGCCGCATCGGTGTCGGCGTCGGCGGTGATGGTGAAGTAACGCAGGTCCGCCCAGCTCGCACCGTCGGGGTTCGACGGGCCCGCGAGGTTGGTCACGACGCCAGTATCCTTCGACAGCTCGGTCGAGGTCGGATCGTCGTTGATCATCGGCGGGGCGCTGTCACGCAGACCGGCCAGTTCGTCGAGGATGAAGGGCGACCACATGATCATCGCCGCCTTGCCCGCGAAATACAGCTCGCGCGACTGCTTCCAGTAGTTCTCGCCGGGCGGGGAAGCGTCGGCCAGCTTCTTGTAGAAGTTCAGCACTTCGACCGTCTTCTTCTCGTCGAGCGGCTTGAAGCCGTCCGGCCCCACCGGCGAGACGCCGTTGGCGAGGAAGATCTGCTCGAGGATCTGGCTCATGTAGTTGTCGTCGACCTTGGTCGCGGCGACGAAACCATACATGTTCGGCGGATCGTTGAGCTTGTCGAGCGCGGCCTCGATCGATTTGAAATCGGTCGGCGGCGCGAGGCCCGCCTTGTCGAACAGATCCTTGCGGTAGAGGATCATCTGCGTCCAGCCATCGACCGGCACGGCGGCATAATCGCCATCGGTCTCGACCATCTTCAGCGCGCCGGGGGCGAAGGTCGCCGGATCGAGCTTGTCGACCACGTCCGAGCTCGCCAGCGTGTCGAGAATGCCCGCATCGGTCCAAGGCAGCACGTTCTGCAGCGGCGTGTAGATCACGTCGGGCAGGTCCCCCGCCGCGAAGGCTGCGGTCGCGCGCTGGTTCAGGTCGCTTTCGGTGACCGGGATCACGTCGACGGTGATGCCGGTCTTGGCCTTGAAGTCGTCGGCCATCTGCTGCTGCTTGGCCAGACGCTCGGGCTGTTCCTCGGTGGTCCAGAACTTGATCGTCTGCGCCTGCACCGCGACGGCGCCCGCCATCAGCGCAAGCACGGTCGAGCCCATCAGCATCGCCGTTTTATGTCCAAGTATCGATTTCATTTACTTTCCTCCCGGTAGATTGCGTTACTCTTATGGGTCGACGGGCGGCCCGTCGGAGCCTCCCGGTTCCAGTTGCGCCGCCACCAGTTCCGTCAGCTCACCGGGCGGCGCACCACGGAGCTGCGCGATCAGCAGCGACGCGAGACGCGCGCCCGCATGCTGGCTGTCGACTGCGAATGTCGTGAGGGGCGGATCAACCATCCGGCCCTCGGGAATGCCGTCATAGGAGATGACCGACAGATCGCGCCCGATCGTCAGCCCCCGCTCGCGCGCCACGTCATAGGCGCCGAGCGCCGTCGCGTCGGTGGAGTAGACGATCGCCGTCGCGGGCTCGGCCAGATCGAGCAACTGGCGCGCGGCCTCTGCCCCTTCCGCGCGGTTCGAGACCTCCATCACCTCGAGCGCGGGATCGAAGGGCAATCCGGCCTCTTCCAGCCCCTTTCGGTAGCCGTCTCGGCGCAACAGCGCGAAATTGTAGCTCATATGCGACCCGGCGAAGGCGATGCGGCGATGGCCGAAACCCGCCAGACGCGCGACGGCGGCGCGCATCGCCCCCTCGCCATCGACGTCGAACCACGACAGGCCCGGATCGGGCTTGCCGTGACCGGTGCGGCCGAACAGAACGAAGGGCACATGTTTCGATTGCAGGAATTTCACCCTCGGGTCGACGACCTGCGTTCGCGGCAGGATGAAACCATCGACCTTGTGCTCCTGCAGAAGCCGCGTGACCGTGTCCTCCATCTCCTCGCGCGAATTCGACGAGGCGATCGTCAGGGTCCAGCCTTCCAGCGAGGCTTCCTGCGTGATCCCGCCCAGAAAATCCGTAAGGAACGGGCCGTAGCGGTCCGGTGCGTCCAGTTCGAGCACCAGCCCCAGCGCCCGCACCCGCCCCGTACGCACCGCCTGCGCATAGGGCATCGGCGCGTAGCCCATCTCGGCTGCCACCCGCGCCACGCGTTCGCGGGTTTCGGGCGAGATGTCGGAATAGTTGTTGAGCGCGCGCGACACGGTGCTCTTGGTCAGCCCCAGCGCCTGCGCAAGGTCAGAGATCCGAACTCGGCGCGGTGCCGGCTCGGACGGTTTCTTATCGGTGTCGCGAATCTCCTCCATGGCGAGAGACTAGGTCACCGAAACCGATTTCGTAAAGCCGAAACCGGTTTCGAAGCGCGATTTCAGCCTCAAGTCGCCGTGTGCCGCACTGCGGCGTCGCCGTCGCGGATCATTTCGGTTGGGGGCGCGCCGGTTTCGAGAAATCATTCAAAACCAAAGCACTATGAGGCGACTTTAAAGTGACAAAATGCCGCCGCAGGTTCCGCTCACGTGCCTGCCTTTCGTCGATGACGAAAGCTGACCGTGGAACCGATGCGCCAGCCAACGATCACAGCTTGGTGTTGAGGTCGGAAAGCTGCGCAGGTCCATTCACACGAAACCAAGCGCTTTCAGGCACCTACAAGGCGACCTTAAACCTAGAGGACAACGTCGCGTGTCCCCGCTTTCTCCTCCTTGCGGCTGAACCAAACCCGGCTCCGGGCCGTTGTCTTACAGGGCAATCCAGCGCGCCCCCGAGATTTTCGAACAGTTTCCTCAAGGACTGACCAGCATCAGCCTTCAGCGAAAAGGAATTGCCATGTCAGTTTACCTCCACGGTCTCTCCACCGCCCTGCCGCCGCATTGCCTCGCGCAATCCGAGGTGCGCGAGCGGGCCGAGATCATCTTCGGCGAGACCTACCCGCAATTCGAGCGGCTCTCGAAAACCTTCGACACGGCGGGGATCGACCGGCGTTATTCGGTCGTGCCGATCGACTGGTTCTCGGAAGCCCACGGCTGGGCGGATCGCAACGCGGCGTTCATGGAGGGCGCGAAAGCGCTGTTCATCGACGCGGCGCAGGCGGCGCTCGACGCCGCAGGCTGGCAGGGTTCGGAGGTCGATTGCGTGGTCACCGTCTGCTCGACCGGCCTCGCGACGCCCTCGCTGGAGGCGCAGGTTCTGGGCGAGATGGGCTTTCGCGACGACATCATGCGCGTGCCGATCTTCGGCCTGGGCTGCGCGGGCGGCGTTTCGGGACTGTCGACGGCGCAATCCATCGCGGCAGGCCGTCCGGGCGCGAAGGTGCTGCTCGTCGTGGTCGAGACCTGCTCGCTCTCGTTTCGCGCCGACCGGATGCAGAAGGCCGATATCGTCGCTGCCGTCCTCTTCGCCGATGGCGCGGCTGCGGCCTGTATCAGCACCGAGGCGCCGGGCGCGGGTCAGGTGATCTCGCTCGGTCAGGGGCACCAGAAGACATGGCCCGACACGCTCGACATCATGGGCTGGGACGTCGACGAGATCGGCTTCGGCGTGATCTTCGACCGCTCGATCCCGGGCTTCGTCAATTCCGAATTCGCGACGGCGGCGGAGGGCGCGCTGCGGGCCGCGAACCTCGATCACGCCGATATCGACCGCTATGTCTGCCATCCGGGCGGCGCGAAGGTCGTGGAGGCGATCGAGGCCGCGTTGCATCTGGAACAGGGCGTGCTGGATGCCGAGCGCAACGTGCTGCGCGAGGCGGGCAACATGTCGGCGCCGACCATGCTCTTCGTGATGCGCGCGGTGTTGGATGCGGGCAAGACCGGGCAGATGATGGGCTGCGCGCTCGGGCCGGGCTTTACCGCCTCGTTCCTGCCCTTCCATGTCGGCCCGCCCCAAATCGAGGCGGAGGCCGCGTGATGTCCCTCCCGAGCGTTCTCTTTCTGGCCTTCATCATCGTGCAACGGCTGAGCGAGCTTGTCATCGCCAGGCGCAACACCGCCCGGCTTCTGGCGCGTGGAGCCCATGAGGTCGGCGCGGCGCATTACCCGGTGATGGTCGCGATGCACAGCGCGTGGATTCTGTGCCTGATCGTCTTCGGCCTCGGCCAGCCCGTACACTTCGGCTGGCTCGCTCTCTTTGCGGTGCTGCAGGTGCTGCGCATCTGGATCCTCACCAGCCTCGGCGGACGCTGGACGACACGGATCATCATCCTCGAAGAGCCGCTGGTCGCGCGCGGGCCGTTCAAATACGCCTCGCACCCCAATTACATGCTGGTCGTGGCCGAGATCTTCGTCGCCCCGATGGTACTGGGCCTGCTCTGGGTCGCAGTTCTGTTCACCGTACTGAACGCCGCAATGCTCTGGGTGCGGATCGGGGTCGAGAACAAGGCCCTCGCCCCGATGCGCGCGGGGTGAATGCGAAACGGGGGGCAATTGCGCCCCCCGTTCCGTCTCATCCGCTTGTCTTGAGTGGATCAGCCACCAAGCACGCGAGGCAGCCACAGCGTCAGCGCCGGGAAGCCTAGCAGAAGCGCGACGCGCACGAGCTCGGACAGGAAGAACGGGAAGACACCGCGGAAGGTGGTGCCCATCGGAACGTTCTTCGCCAGCGCCGAGATCACGAAGACATTCATCCCCACCGGCGGCGTGATCAGCCCCAGCTCCACCACGACAAGCGCAAGGATACCGAACCAGACCTTCAGCTCGTCGGTCGAGAGGCCGAAGCCCGAGCCGTCCGCCATCTGGTAGAGACCGCCATTGATCTCGACCAGCACCGGCCAGAAGAAGGGCAACACCAGCAGGATCATCGACATCGAGTCCATCAGGCAGCCCAGCACGATCAGCGCGATCAGCAGGATCGCCATCACCATCATGGGCGGCAAGCCGGAATTCACCGCCATATCGGCAGCCGCCTGCGGCACCCCTGCCCGCGACATGAAGATCTTCAGAAGCTCCGCGCCCAGCAGGATCAGGTAGATCATGCCAGTGGTGCCCGCCGTCTCGAGGATGGACGAGCGCAGGGCTTCGCGCGACATCAGCCCGCGGAAGAGGCCGTAGACGAAGACCGCGAAGACGCCGATCGCAGCGGCGGGCGTCGGGTTGTAGAAGCCCGCATAGATGCCGCCGATGACGACGCCGAAGATGCCCAGCACCGGGAGCACGCCGCGCGTGGCCGCCCAGAACTCGGCCTTGTCCGACACGCCCTGCGCGGGGCCCGCGCTCGGCACGAGGCGGACATAGATCGCGATGGTCAGCAGGAACAGAGCGACCGCGATCAGGCCGGGCACCAGTGCCGCCATGAACATCGTGACGATATTGGCCTCCACGATCACCGCGTAGATCACAAGGATCACCGAAGGCGGGATCAGGATGCCCAGCACGCCGCCTGCCGCGACCGAACCGGTCGCGAGCGCGGGAGAGTAGTTGTAGCGCTCCAGCTCCGGCAGGGCGACCTTGCCCATCGTCGAGGCGGTTGCGAGCGAGGAGCCGCAGACCGCGCCGAAGCCCGCACAGGCGGCGATCGAGGCCATCGCGGTGCCGCCGCGCATCCAGCCGAACCACGCATTGGCGGCGCGGAACATGTCGCGCGACAGGCCCGTCTTGGTGGCCAGCGCCCCCATCAGGACGAACATCGGCACGACCGAGAGGTCATAGATCGAGAATTGACCGTAAGCGAGCGTCTTGAGCTGGCTCAACAAGATCGCCGGGCCGTTGATGATCGCGGTGCCCCCAGCGCCCACGAGGATCATCGCGTAAGCGATGGGCACACGCATGACGATAAGCGCCACGAGAATGGCGAGGCCAAGCAGGCCGAGAGTAATCGGGTCCATCAGGCACGCCCCGTCCAGTTGTCCCGCAGGCTCAGCGCTGCGGCGATGAAAAGTAGCGCAAGCGAGGCAAGCGCGGGAAGGTAAGCCCACCAGACCGGGATCTGCAGGATCGTGGTGGCGAGCGAATATGATTTCTGATCGAGCATCCCGAAATACATCCGCCACAGCAGAAGCGCGGCAAACCCCAGCGCCAGCACCGAGCCGATGGCCGAGAAGCGACGCTGCACGGCGGCGCTAAGTTTCGAGGTGAAGATATCCGCCGTGACGTTCTGATCGGCCAATTGGCAGTAGGGCAGGAACATGAAGGCCGCGATGGCGACCCCCATCTCCGTCAGTTCGAAGTCCCCCGCGAAGGGCAGCCCGATAAAGCCGCCCAACACTGTCCAGACGTTTACGGCGACGATCGCTGCAAGCACCCCGCCTCCGGCGAGGGCCCAGGCATAGATCGCCTTGCGCAAGAAAGTCTCAGTTGCAGAATGCATGATCGTCGCCGCTCCGTTGGTTACTGGCTCGCCAGGTTCTTTTCTTCTTCAGCGGTCAGCTCGCGGGCTTCTTTCACCAGCGCCGGACCGTCGATGCCCTGGCCTTTCACCTCGTCTTCCCAACGGGTGACGACCGGCTGCATCGCATCCTTGAAGGCTTGGGTCTCGTCGGCCGAGAGCGTGATCAGCTCGTTGCCATCCGCTTCGGCGGCCTTGATCCCGTTATTGTCGCTGGTGCGCCAGATCTGGCCGACTTCCTTCAGCCACTCCTCGTCGGAGGCCTTGCGGAACGCCGCCTTGACGTCATCGGGCAGGCTGTCCCATTTCGCCTTGTTCATCGACACCTGGAAGATCGAGGTGCCCAGACGCCAATGGTCCTGCCCTTCGATCTGGTACTGTGTCTGCTGCTGCAGCTTCAGCGCGGGGATGATTTCCCACGGGATAAGCGCCCCGTCGACGACCTTCTTCGACAGCGCCTGCGGCAGTTCCGGCACCGGCATCGCGACCGGCTGCGCGTTCAGCGCCTCGATCACCCAGGCCCCCGTGCGCGACGGCGTGCGCAGCTTCAGGCCCTTCACGTCGGCGGGGCTGTGAACCGGGGTATCGACGGTGTGGATGCCGTTGCCCGCATGGGCGTGCAGGAACATCACTTCGAGGCCCTTGTCCTCGTATTCCTGCTTCAGTTCCTTGTCGAACATGTCGCGCATCGCGAGGTTGGTCGCGGCCGGGTCGTTGTTATAGACCGTCGGCAGCTCGAACACCTCGGTCCGCGGGAAGAGACCCGGCGTGTAGCCGTTGAGCGTCCAGATCAGATCGACCACACCATCGCGCGCCTGCTGCACGAGTTCCGGCGGGCGACCGCCCAGCGTCATCGCCGGGTAGATGTCGATCTTGACCTTGCCGTTCGACAGCTCTTCGACGCGCTTGGCCCAGGGCTCCAGCATCTGCGTCTGCACCGGCGCCTTGGCACCAAGGAAATGGTGCAGCTTGAGGGTGATCTCCTGTGCGAAGCTCCCGCTTGCCCAGAGCATGGCTGCGGCGCTCAGGCCCAGCAGTTTCGTAAGTTTCATCGTTATTTCCTCCCTTTGTGCCCCTTGCGCGGGGGCGGTTCGGCCCGTCAGTAAGGCAGGCCCACGTAGTTTTCGGCAAAGCTCTTGCGTGCGGTCTCCGACATCTGGAGATACTCGAACTCCGCGCGCTGCATCCGGCGCTCGAACGCACCCGTTTCCGGGAAATCGTGCAGCATCGAGGTCATCCACCACGAGAAGCGCTCGCATTTCCAGACCCGCGACAACGCCGTCTCGGAATAGGCGTCGAGCCCTTCGGACGTGCCGTGGTTGTAGAACCGATCGAAAGCGCGGTGCAGATAATAGACATCCGAGGCCGCGAGGTTCAGGCCCTTCGCGCCGGTCGGCGGCACGATATGGGCGCTGTCGCCAGCCAGGAACAAACGCCCGTGGCGCATCGGCTCGGAGACGAAGCTGCGCAGCGGCGCAATCGACATCTCCAGCGGCTCGCCGGTGACCAGCGTCTCGGCCACATCGGCCGGGATGCGGGTGCGCAGCTCGTCCCAGAACCGCTCTGCGGGCCAGTCTTCCAGCTTTTCGCTCAGCGGCACCTGCACGTAATAGCGGCTCAGCGTGGGCGAGCGCATCGAACACAGCGCAAAGCCCCGATCATGGGCCGCGTAGATCAGCTCGGGCGCGGCGGGCGGCGTCTCGGACAGAAGGCCAAGCCAGCCGAACGGATAGGCACGCTCGAATTCCTGTCGGTGGCTCTCCGGGATCGCCTTGCGCGACGGCCCGTGGAAGCCGTCGCAGCCCGCGACGAAATCGGCGGTCAGGGTCTTGGCCTCGCCCTCATGGGTGAAATGCACGGTGACGCCGTCGCCCTCGATCCCCTCGATTGCCGTTACCTCGGCCTCGTGCAGCACGGTGCCGCCGCGCGCATCGCGGGCGGTGTAGAGGTCCTGCGTCACCTCGGTCTGGCCATAGACCATTACCCCTCGGCCCGTCAGGCTCTTGATGTCTATATTGAGCCGCTCGTCGTGCCACGAGATCTCGACACCGTCGTGGATTTCGCCCTGACGGTCCATTCGCGCGCCCACTTCGGCGGCGCGCAGCAGATCGACGGTGCCCTGTTCGAGCACCCCGGCCCGGATGCGCGACAGCACGTAATCGCGCGAGCGGCGCTCCAGCACGACGCTCTCGATCCCGTGCAGGTCGAGCAATTGCGAAAGCAGCAGCCCGGCCGGGCCACCGCCGATGATGGCGACTTGAGTCTTCATGCGTTTCCTCCGCAAAGGTCATTGCAGCGCTGCGCGAAAGCGCGCGCCTGCACCGGGGCCTGCCCTGCCGCAAGAAGCGGATTGGTCAGGGTGTCCCCGTCGAGTTCGGGATGGGCGGCCAGAAGCGCCGCCACGGGATCGGGTGCGGCCATCGCCTCTTGCACCGCTTTCTTCGCCGCGTTGCGCGGCAGCGTCTTCGCGAGCGTAAAGATCGCGCGCTCGGCATAGGGGCCGAAGCCCGCAGCCTCGAGATTGGCGCGCATCCGGGGGGCGTCGGCCTCGAGCCCTTCCAGCATCTCTCCGGCAAGGCGCAGCGACGCGCCACAGGCCACGAGGATCGGGCGCAGGCTCATCCATTCCAGCGCCCAGGCGGCGCCGTCGCGGAACTGACCATGGAGCGCGGATTCAAACAGGCTCCCCTGCAGATGCGCCGCGTGACGCGCCAGCGCCACCAGCGCCTCGGCGGCCACGGGGTTCGATTTATGCGGCATGGTGGACGAGCCCCCCCCCGAGATCCGCACCTCGTTGATCCCCGATTGCGCGAGGGTCACGACATCCATGCCGATCTTGCCCAGCGACCCGGTCAACAACACCGCCTGCGCGCCGAGCCCGGCCATCGCGTCGCGGCGGCTGTGCCACGGCTGATCCTCGGCCTGAAGCCCCAGCGCCTCCGCCATGCGGTTACGTACCGCCTGCGCCTTGTCGCCCAGCGCCGCGTCGGTGCCGACGGCCCCATGGAGCGCGACCCGCCCAGCGCCCTGCATCACCGCCATGCGCGCCGCCGCGTCGATCAGCGGCTGGCCCCAGGACGCGACCAGCGCGCCGAAAGTCACCGGCAAACCGATTTGGCTGCGGGTTCGCCCGGCCATCACCGTCTCCGCCTCGCGCCCGGCCAACTCGCCGGTCACGCGGATCACGCGCCGCAGCCGCGCCGCGATCACGGCGAGCGCCTGCGTCATCAAAAGCGCCGTCGCGCTGTCGATGATGTCCTGCGAGGTCGCGCCCCAATGGATCGCCTGCCCCGCCTCTTCCGACAGCTTGGCGCGCAGATCGCTCAGCAGCGCCGGAACCGGCACGCCGTCGCGCGCGGCCCCCTCGGCCAGTGTCGCCGGATCGGGCTGGTAACCGGTCAGCTTCTCGGCAATCTCGGTCGCCGCAGCCTCGGACACGACGCCTTCGGCCGCGCAGGCCTCGGCCAGCGCCACTTCGACGCGCACCATCGCCGCCAACAATGCGGCATCGTCGAGCATCGCACCCAGTTCCGCATCGCCGTAGAGACCGGACCAGAGCGGGCTGTCGAGGGGAGAGAGGCTCATGCGGCCCCCTTCATGGGCAGCGCGAGGATTTCGCGCGCCTGCTGCCATGTGGCAACCGGACGGCCCGCTTTTTCACACAGATCGACCGTGCGCTGGACAAGCGCCGCGTTCGAAGGTGCGAGCGTTTCGCGATCCAGCCGGATATTGTCCTCCAGACCGGTGCGGCAATGCCCGCCGGTCTCGATGCACCATTGGTTGACGACCACCTGCCCCGGCCCAACGCCTGCCGCGCACCACGTCGCCTCGGGCAGAACGCGGGCGCGGGTCTCGCGCATGAAATCGAACGCCGCGCGGTCGACCGGCATCGCGTTCTTCACGCCCATCACGAATTGCACATGGACATTCGCGGGCAGCCGCCCGTCGCCGACCAGTTTCGCGGCCTGAAAGATGTGGCTGAGATCGAAACACTCGATCTCGGGACGCACATCGTAGGTCTTCATCTCGCAGGCCAGCCAGTCGACCAGATCCGGAGGGTTCTCATAGACCCGCGTCGGGAAGTTGTTCGACCCGACCGAGAGCGAGGCCATGTCGGGCCGCAAGGGCAGCATCCCGCCGCGCGTCTTGCCCGCGCCGGAGCGCCCACCGGTGGAAAGCTGCACGATCATGCCGGGACAATGTTCATGCAACCCCTCCATCAGTCGTGCGAAGCGGTCGGGATCGGAACTGGGCGAGCCGTCCTCGTTGCGGACGTGGCAATGCGCAATAGTCGCACCCGCCTCGAACGCGGCCTGCGTCGACTCGATCTGCTCGGAGATCGTGATCGGCACCGCCGGATTGTCGGATTGCTGCGGCACGGAGCCGGTGATCGCGACACATATGATGCAGGGGTCCTGGGTCATGGCTCAGATATCGAAGAAGACGGTTTCGCCCGCGCCTTGCAGGCGGATGTCGAAGCGGTATTCGCCCGGGCCGGTCGCCTCGGCGACCATCGTGGCGATCCGGTCGCGATGCTCGATCCGCGCCAGAAGCGGGTCGCCCGACAGATCGTCCTCGGGGAAATACATCCGGGTGTGCAGCCCGTGATTGATCCCGCGCGCGAAGATCCAGAACGAGATATGCGGCGGCGTCTCGCGGTCGCCCGAAAGCGCAATCGCGCCGGGCTTGATCGTTTCGAAAATGATCTCGCCCGTGCTGAAATCCGCGGGGATGCGACCGAAGCCGGAGACCGCCGGATCTGCCCCCTCCTGGCCGGGATAGATCCCGGCGGCATCGGCCTGCCAGGTCTCCACCAGACAATCGCGCAGCGGCAGATCGCCGCCATCGACGACGCGGCAGGTCACCTTGATCCGCTCGCCCTTCGCCTCCGGCCCGGCGATCTCGCGGCCCAGCGTCTCGAAAGGAGCCCCCTCGATGCCGCCCGCCTCGGGAGCGAGCCCGATATGGACGTAAGGCCCTGCCGTCTGCGAGGGCGTCAGGATCGGCTTGTCGAATTTCTGCACCATTACATGCCCTCCGGACGGTTCTCGAAATGGGTCTGGCGGTGGCCGCGCAGCACGATGTCGAAGCGATAGGCGATCGCGTCCATCGGTTTCGTCTCGCTCATGTCGAGCGCCGCCACGAGCCGGTCGAGCGCGGCCTTGTCGGGGATCGTCTGCGCGATCGGGCAGCGTGCGATCAGCGGATCGCCCTCGAAATACATCTGCGAGATCAGGCGCTGGCCGAAGCTGTGCCCAAAGATCGAGAAGTGGATGTGGGCCGGGCGCCATTCGTTCGGACCGTTGGGCCACGGATAGGCGCCGGGCTTCACGGTGCGGAACGCGTAGGAGCCGTCCTCGCCCGTGATCGTGCGCCCGCAGCCGCCGAAATCGGGATCGAGCGCCGCCAGATAGCCGTCTTTCTTGTGGCGGTAACGCCCGCCCGCATTGGCTTGCCAGATTTCGATCAGCGCGTTCGGGATCGGACGGTTGTTCTCGTCGAGAAGCCGGCCATGCACGATGATCCGCTCGCCAATGGCGCTGGTGCCGGGGCGGGCATAGTTCAGCAGCAGGTCGTTATCGAGCGCGCCGAGCTTCACATGGCCGAAGGTCGGCCCGGTCTCTTCGCTGGGCGAGCTGTCGAAGGCGATCAGCGCGCGCTGCGGACTGCGCAGCACCGAGGTCTTGTAGGCCGGCGTGAAGAGAGGCGGGTGGATACCGGCCTCGCGGGGGATCAAACGACCGGTCATTGGCCCATCTCCTTCAGCGTTTCCTTGATGATCTTGATCGCGTGATTGGCGCGCGGCACGCCCGCATAGACCGCGACATGCAGCATCGCTTCTCGCAGATCCGAAGGCGTGGCGCCGGTATTGGCGGTGGCGCGGGTATGCATCGCGATTTCCTCGTGATTGCCCTGCGCCGCCAGAAGCGCGATCGTCACGATGGAGCGTTCGCGCGGCGTCAGGTCAGGCCGCGACCAGACCGAGCCCCAGGCGCCCTCGGTGATGAACTCCTGAAACGGCGCGTCGAACTCGGTCTTGCTCGCATCGGCGCGGTCGACATGGGCGTCGCCCAACACACGGCGGCGCGTTTCCATCCCTGCTTCATATCGCTCAGACAAGCTCGTGCTCCTTCAGAAATTCAGTGATGAGGCGCGCCACCTGCTCGGGCGCCTCGATTGCGGGAATATGCCCCGCGCCTTCAATCAATTCGGCCCGCGCGCCGGGAATGGCGGCGGCCATTTCCATGACCTGCTCGGGCGGGGTCGCGCCGTCATGGCTGCCCGCGATCACCAGCGTCGGGGCGGAAATCTCGGGCAGCGCGTCGCGCAGATCAGCTCCGGCGAGCGCCTTGCAGCAATTCGCATAGCCCTTGGCATCCATGCGCGCGACTTCCGTCACCCAGAGCGCGCAGTCGGGATGGGCGCGGAACGCGGGGCCGAACCAGCGCTCGATCACGCCTTCCGCCATCGCGGGCAGACCTTGACTTTCCACCGTGGCGATCCGCTCTGCCCAGCTTTCCTCGGTGCCGATCTTGGCGGCCGTGTTGCTGAGCACCAACGCACGCACCCGCTCGGGGGCGATCCGCGCGATCTCCTGCGCGATCATGCCGCCGATGGAGCAGCCGACGAACACTCCCGCCTCGATACCCAGATGATCGGCGACCGTCAGCGCATCCTGCGCCAGATCGGTGATCGTGGGGGCGGCGTCAGAGGTCGCGCTCAACCCGTGACCGCGCTTGTCCATGCGCACAAGACGATAGCCGGAGAGCGGGGCGACAAGGCCTTCCCACATCCGCAAATCGGTGCCCAGCGAGTTCAGACATATAACCGGGACGCCCTGCGCCGCGCCGTCTTCGCGGTAATGGATATGCCCCCAGTCGCAATTAAGTGCGTGCATCCTCTTCCTCCCGCCATAATCTTTTCTGAAGTTTTCGCTTGAGCCAAATATAAAATGCACGTTAATCCATAACCCCATGGCTATGCATAAAGGTCTCAAGCTCCGTCACATCCGCGCCTTTCTCGACACGATCGAGGCAGGCGGGGTCTCGGCTGCGGCGCGTAAGCAGGGGATTTCACAGCCTGCCTTGTCGAAGACCCTCTCCGAGATGGAGGCAATGCTGGGCGGTGCGCTGCTGGAGCGACGCGGGCGGCGGTTGACCGTGACGCCGGCGGGCGAGGCGTTTCGCCGCCATGCGATACAGGCGTTGCAGGAACTGGAGGCCGGCGCGGCTGCGCTCAGCGGCGACGGGATCGGCGACGTGATCAATGTGGGCGCGCTGCCGACGGTGGCGGGCTCGATCTTTCCGGGCGTAGCCCTCGAGTTCAGCCGCGCCCATCCGGGCACGCGGCTCTCGATCAGCACCGGGCCCAACCTGTATCTGCTCGACCGTCTGCGCTCGGGGGCGATCGACCTGATGATCGGACGGATGCCCGCCGCCGCCGACATGCCGGGGCTGCGTTTCGATTTTCTCTACGAGGAAGAGGTCATTCTAGCCGCGCGCGCGGGCCATCCATTCGCGCGCCGCCCCGCCCCCGAGGCGCTGCGCCAATGCGACGTGATCCTGCCTACGCGCGGCGCGATCATCCGGCGCATCGTCGACGATTATCTGGGCGCGCAGGGCATCACCGAGCCGCGCTGCCCGATCGAGACCGTGTCGCTCGCGACCGGACTCGGGCTGTTGGAAGGGTCGGAAATGCTGTGGTTCATCTCGCGCGGCGTGGTCGCTCGCGAACTGGCCTCGGGGCTTCTGGTGAGCCTGCCGCTGGGCGCGCAGTTCATGTCGGGCGCTGTCGGCTTGACGATGAAGCACGAGATGACCGAGCGCCCCGAGGTCGCCCGGCTGACCGCGATGATGCATGAGGCCGCCCGGTTGCGCGCGGCCACGTCCGGTTGAGGCTTGGCCGAGCCGCCCTGCCCCAGTGCGCCAAGCCGCGTGCTGCAGGCTGGACCCCATTCGTGCTATCCGCCATATTGTGAACGATTTTTCATGATTTCTCGCCCCCGAGAGGCGCCCGACATGGCCACGATTTCGGGCCCCGCCAAACCGCCGAGATAGGTTACACCAATGCCTGATACCGCCTTGAAAGACCGCCAGATCGCCTGGACTGGGCAGCTCGAACGGATCGGGGCGGATCATGGTTTCTACCGCCGCCTCGATGCCGAGCATAAGGCACTATTCGTCGAGGGCGACGACACGCTGGTCGTGACCTTCGACAATCTCGACGATGCGCGCCAGAAGGTCGAAGAGCGCCTGCCCTGGGGCGTGAATTTCATCAACTCGCAGGGCTGGTCGGCGCTTGGCATCGGGGCGCATGGCTGGACATGGTACCGCGCCGAAGCGGTCTATGATTTCTTCGACGAGATGCGCGAGACCGGATTTTTCGAGCGGTTCCGCCGCGTGGTGTTCTACGGCACCTCGATGGCGGGCTACGCGGCAGCGGCGTTTTCCTCGGCAGCTCCCGGCGCCACGGTGCTCGCACTCTCGCCGCAAGCCACGCTCGACCGCGACGTGACCGGCGGCTGGGAAGGGCGCTATCGCGCGGTCTGGCGGCGCAATTTCACCGACCGCTACGGCTATGCGCCCGATGAGGCCGCACAGGCGGCGCAGATGTGGCTCCTCTACGATCCGACGGTGCGCGAGGATTCGATGCACGCGACCTTGTTCCGCGCGCCCAACGTGACCCGGATCCGCTGTCGACGCTTCGGCCATCGGCTGGGGTCATCGCTTACCGCGATGGGCGTTCTGAAACCGATCACGCAACGGGTGGTCGCGGGCGACGCGACCCCGGCGGAGATCTACGCTTTGCTGCGTGCGCGCCGCTCCGTGCCCGCCTATCAGAAAACCCTGCTGAAACAGCTTCTCGCGATGAAGCGGCCGCGCCTGACCTATGACTATGCCCATGCGGTGCTGAGATCCTCCCACCCCGCGCGGCGACCGCATTACCGCAAGGCGATGGACGAGATCGCCAAGCAATTCGACTGGCCCAGCTACACCCCGCCTGCCGTCTGAGCGCCGCGAAAGACCCTTCCGAACAGGAGCCTACCCTTGTCCCAATTGCCGACGATCGCAACCCTGTGGATCGGTGACCGCCTGTCCTGGCTCGAACAGCTGAGCCTGAAATCCTTCGTCGATGCGGGCCATGACACCCTGCTCTATTGCTACAACCTGATCCCGAACGCCCCGCCCGGCGTGACGCTGCGCGATGCGCGCGACATATTTCCGGGCGACGAGATCATCCGCCACAAGCGCACGGGAAGCCCGGCTATCCATGCCGATCTGTGGCGGCTGCACCTGATGGAGAAGACCGATTACATCTGGGTTGATGCCGATGTGCTTTGCGTGAAACCCTTCGATTTCACGGATGACTACGTATTCGGGCTCGAGAAACCGCACCTGATCTGCAACGCGGTGATGCGCCTGCCGGCGGAGTCGCAAACCCTGCGCGGGCTGCTGGATTTCGTGGCCGACCCTTACGCGATCGGGCCATGGCTGAAGGAAGAGCAGCAAGAGGAATTGCGCGCAGCCCGCGATCGCGGCAAACCGGTGCATTTCTCCGAGCAGGAATGGGGACTGACCGGCCCGGCCGCGCTGAGCCACTTCCTGCGCGAGACCGGCGAGTGGGACCATGCGCTCTCGCAACAGGCCTTCTATCCGATCTCCTTCAAGGACCGGAACAAGATGATCATGTCGCGCTTCGACGTGGAGGCGGATTTCCTCACCGACGAGACCTATGCAGTGCATATGTGGGCGCGTCGGATGAAACCGCGTCTGGAAGAGGCCGAGAACAACCGCCCCCGGCGCGGAAGCTACATGCACAAGGCGCTGCTGAAACACGGCATCACGCCCTCCGAAGCGCCGATCCCGCCGAAGGTGAAGCCCGTCGACGCCTGACGCAATGGCGCGTCGCCGCGTCGACATCGGCAACGCGCGCGCCCAAGGCGTGGCAGAGGGACATCATGCGCTGCGAGAAACGGATCCGGCCGAGCTGCGCCATATTGCCCGAGCGGTGATTTGCGGCTATCGAACGGACAGGTGCCGGGCACCTGCCGCCTGCAGACAAACGTCACGGTGAAGCCCGGAGCAAGATGACATCTCACCCTCGATGCATTTCGCAGGTGGGCAATGCAGGCACCCTCCCCATTCGAAATGCCTCTGCGGAGGAGTGAGCGATGTCTGTTGGACCCGCTTCGAACACTGTTGAAAACCGCTTTCTGACCCGCCCCGTCGGGCGATTGTTCCTCTCGAATGCGCTCCCCATGGCGGTTGTCATGTCCACCGGGGGGCTGTTGAACGTGATCGACGGCATCTTCGTCGGTCGTTTCATCGGCGCTGAAGCCTTGGCCGCCGTCAGCCTGGGCTTTCCGGTCGTCATGTTGCTCACCGCGCTGACCGCCCTGGGCGGCGGCGGCATGTCGAGCCTGCTCGCCCGCCATCTCGGAGCCGGCGATCGAAGCAAGGCGGGCGCCGTGTTCGCCCGCGCGCACGGCTTGGCGCTCGCGATCAGCGCGGGGTTGATCGCCACGGCGCTGACTCTCGGCCCGTCCGTCGTCGCCGCCCTCGCCGCCGGGAACGAAGCGGTCGCGGCGGAAACACGCAGCTACCTGCTGATCCTTATCCTCGGCGCGCCGGTCCAGTTCACCTTGGGGCTGCACGCCGATGCCCTTCGCAACGAAGGACGCGCGGGGCTGATCGCGCTGCTCTCGGTGCTGGTGAACCTGCTGAACATCGCGGCGAACTATGTCGCGATCGTGCTCCTCGGGCTGGGCGTCGCGGGCTCTGCCCTCGGCACCGTGAGCGCGCAGATCCTCGGGCTGGCGCTGGTGCTGATCGTGCGGGCGCGCGATCGGGATCTGCTGCCGCTCGGGGCCCTCGTGCAGGCCAGTTGGCTGTCGGGTTGGGTGCGGATTCTCGCGCTCGGCCTGCCGCTGTCGCTGACCTTCATCGGGATGGCGCTGGTGAGCAGCACCGTTCTTCTTCTGATCGGCACCACCTCCGCGTATCACGCGAGCTATGTCGCGGCCTATGGTGTGGTGACGCGCATCCTCGGGCTGGCCTTCCTGCCGCAGATGGCGATCGCGCTGACGACGCAGAGCATTACCGGAAACAATGTCGGCGCAGGCCGCATCGCGCGCGCCAGTGCGGCCCTGCGCCTTGCAATCGCTGTCGTGTCTCTCTGGTGTGCCGGTGTGGCGCTGACGTGTCTGGTCGCGGGTGAACCGCTTGGTGCGATGTTTTCGGAGGATCCGCAGGTCACGGCTGCAGTCGCCGCGATCCTGCGACCGATGACGGCGCTCTACGTCTTCACCGGGCCGATACTCGTTCTCGCGATGCACTTTCAGGCGATGGGCCATCCGCTGCGGACGGCGGTGCTGACACTGGTGAAACCCTGGTTGTTGGTGCCGGCCCTGCTGGTCCTCATGAATGCGCTGGCCGGTATCGAGGGCCTGTGGTTCGCCTTTCCGATTGCGGATGCAGTTCTGCTTGGCCTCGCGCTGCTCCTGATCAGGCGGGTCCGTCCTATAGCCTCCCTCTCGGCGGCCCCGTCTGCCGAGAAAGCGGCCTGACATCGCCGCTCCCGAGATCGCGTCGGCCTAGGCCGGATGACGCGGCTGCGAACGGACGCGCGCCCCCAACCGGGGCGCGTGTCTGTATGTGACCCGACCTTTCCAAATGCGATCGGCCGCTTCGCCTTACCGGCCCACCAGTCGGCAACGAGATCGCGTTATCAGCCGTCGGACCGGTTCCAGACGGCGCTGGAAGACGCGGGCCTCAGGCCGGGCGGCGCGGTCTCGAGATAACGCCGGAACTGCCGGACCAATTCGTCGGCGATCACCGGCTTTTCGAATTCCGCGACGATGTTCGGGAACTTGGATCGTTCGAAATTGACGACCTCCGCACCGCTGCCGACGATGACCGCGGGAATCCCGTGCCGTTTCAGCCAGGGAAGCGCTTGGGCAGCGGCGGCTTCGTGCAGCGTGACGTCAATCACCGCCGCCAGAATCCCGCCCGGGCCATAGGCCTTCAGCTCACTCACATCGCACGTGGCGCAATGCGCGACGCGGAATCCGGCCTCTTCCAGCACCTGCTCGAGGTCGAGCGCGAGGACTGTTTCACTCGTAAAAAGCACAACAGGGCGAGAACGAACCAGATCGCCTTGATATGTCTCTGCGTTCTTCTGTTCCATGTGTGAAGTCTAGCATAAATTTGAGGTTTTCGGTATTCATTTCAATTACATAAACTTAACACCCTCGGCCACTTGACAACCTTGACTGCGAGCAGTTCGTGACCTCCCTGCCCTCAATTGACAAACTGCTCGAAGGTATTAACCTTGGGTAAGCTGATTTAAGTTGAGTAAGTTTAGTCGGTCCGGAGGGTTTCATGGCGAACGACCGCGGCAAGCGCCTGACCAGACTCCAGATCATGGTTTCGGACGACGAAATCAAAGCACTGGATGACTGGCGTTTTTCCCAGCGGATGCCGAGCCGTGCTGCCGCCATTCGCGAACTGCTCCGACGCGGCCTCGGGGCCGAAGGCTATATCGAAGAGGCCGGCAAGCAAGGCGATTCCAGCAGTTTCGGCGTCATTGACGTCAACCCTGATCGCCCGACATCGCGGTGATGCGCGCTCGGGCGCTGTCCGTCGTGACGCTCTGCGCGACGAGCCAGTCGCGGAATTTCTTCGCCTTTGCGGAGGCGCGCCGGTGAACCTTGATGTAGAAGCACTGCGGTGACACGACGCTTTCCGCCCCGAGCGTGACGAGCTCTCCGGCCTCGATCAGGTGACCCACGAGGCCGTCCCAGCCCAGCAAGGCACCGATGCCTTCCTTCGCCATCTGCAACCCGATCATGTAATTGTTGACGGTGATCCGTTTGCCGGTCGGCTGCGGGCACCCAAGCTCGGACAGCCAGTCGGGCCATTCGGTCCAGCGATGGCGCTCGCGGGTGATGTGGATCAGCGGGACACGATGCAGGTCATGCGCGGAGGCGATGCCGTAACGCGCGGCAAAAGCCTCCGAGCCGACCGCGCAGATACGGTCCTGAAAGAGCTGCGTGCAGCTTTCGTCCCCTTCGGGGAACACGCCGTAATGCAGGCTCAGATCGACGGTCGCTTCCAAATCCACCGCGTCGCTCACGATCTGCGAGACGTTGATGTCCGGGTGGGTCAGCCAGAATTCCGTCAATCTCGGGGTGAGCCAAAGCGAACTCACCGCGGTCGAGGCCAGCACCATCACGTCGTCTTCCGCGACGGGCCCGCGCATGTCGCGCACCACGTCGGAAATGGCTTCGAAGCTGCGCTGCACCGCGTTGAAAAGATAGGCCCCGGCTTCGGTCAATTCGACGCCGCGATGCTGGCGGCGGAAAAGCTGCTGGCCAAGCTCCGTCTCGAGCGCCCGAATCTGATGGCTGACGGCCGTCGGGGTCACGTTCAGCTCTGAAGCCGCCGCCTTGAAGCTTAATTTTCGGGCAGCCGCCTCGAAACAATTCAGTGAGCTAAGCGAGGGAAGATCATAGGGGCGCTGCATGATGTCGGTTTCGAACCATTCCATGTCGAAATATGTCTTGGATGAGTTCAATTCACCCCGGATGAATATTTATGACGTTGAGAGGCACAGAAAAGCAAATTTGAAATGAGGTGAAATCACGCTTGGATAGGAAAGGCCGCGCCCGTGACACCTCCTCTTGCCGATCTGCTCGCACATCGCAAACCCGGATATTCGCTCGACCGGGCCTTCTATACCGACCCGGGCATATTCGAGGCGGATCTCGAGCATATCTTCTATCGCCAGTGGCTCTTCGCCATTCCCGCCTGCCAGCTGGTCAAGACCGGCGACTATGCGCGCCTGAAGATCGGGGCCTATGACGTCGTTCTGGTCAAGGGCAGCGACGGCGAGATCCGGGGCTTTCACAACACCTGTCGTCACCGTGGCTCGATCCTGTGCAAGACGAGCGCGGGCCGCGTGGCCAAGCTGGTCTGCCCCTATCACCAGTGGACCTACGATCTCGATGGCAGCCTGCTCTGGGCGCGCGACATGGGGCCGGATTTCGACCCGGCAGCGCACAGGCTGCGCCCGGTTCAGACCCGCGACCTCTGCGGTCTGATCTATATCTGCCTTGCCGATGACGCCCCCGATTTCGAGGCCTTCGCCGCGATGGCCCACCCCTATCTGGAGGTCCACGACCTGCACCGGGGCAAGGTCGCCTTCACGTCTTCAATCATCGAGGAAGGCAACTGGAAGCTGGTCTGGGAGAACAACCGCGAGTGTTATCACTGCTCGAGCAACCACCCCGAGCTGTGCAACTCCTTCCCGCTCGACCCGGAAGTCGCGGGCGTTTCCCCAGATGGCTCGATCTCGAGCCGGCTGCAGGGACATTTCGACCGCTGTGAGGCATCCGGCGCCCCGGCGCAGTTCCGTCTGGGTGGCGACGGCCAATACCGCCTCGCGCGGATGCCGCTGCAGGACAACGCCGTCAGCTACACAATGGACGGTCAGGCGGCGGTGCGCCGCCCCCTCGGACGCGTCGCCCTGCCCGATGCCGGCTCGCTTTTGAAATTCCACTACCCGTCGACCTGGAACCATTTCCTGCCCGACATTTCGCTGACCTTCCGGGTGATGCCGATCAGCCCCACGCAGACCGAGGTGACGACCTGCTGGATCGTGGATCGCGATGCGGTCGAGGGGGTCGATTACGATCTGCAACGGCTGACCGAAGTCTGGATCGCCACCAACGATCAGGATCGCGAGATCGTCGAGGACAACCAGCGCGGCATCAATTCTCCGGCCTATACGCCGGGCCCCTACAGCCCGGACTGGGAATCGGGCGTGATCCAGTTCGTCGACTGGTATGCCGCCACCATGACCCGCGCGGTTGCCCCGCGCAGCCTCGCAGCGGAGTAGGCTCATGGCTGCAAATGCTCAACCGCTCCTTCAGTTCTGGACCGACGACGAACCGCTGGAGTGCGTCAACTTCCTGCCCGAGGCCCCGAATACGGCGAGCTTCACCTTTCGCCCGCCCTCAGGGGCGCTGTTTCACTTCAATGCCGGGCAGTTCGTGACGCTGGAATTGCCGGTGGCGGGCGGCCCGCTGCACCGGACCTTCACGATCTCCTCCTCGCCGTCGCGGCCCACCTCCCTGACAGTCACGGTCAAGGCACAGCCGACCTCGCTCGGCACGCGCTGGATGCTCGACAATCTGCGCCCCGGCATGCGGATCAAGGCATTGGGGCCTGCGGGGATGTTCTCGAACGTCGTGCATCCGGCGTCGAAATACCTGTTCATCTCGGCAGGCTCCGGCATCACCCCGATGATGTCGATGACGACGCAGCTCTATGATGCGGGCAGCGACCCGGACATCGTCTTCATCAACTGCGCGCGTCGTCCGTCCGAGATCATCTTTCGCGAACGGCTGGAGCATATGGCCTCGCGCCTGCCCGGCATCGCACTGACATGGGTGGTTGAAGAGCAGGATCCCTACGCGCCCTGGACCGGGATCAAGGGGCAGCTCAACCAGCTCATCCTTGGCCTCGCAGCCCCCGATTACCTCGAGCGCGAAGTGTTCTGCTGCGGCCCCGAGCCCTTCATGCGCGCGGTGCGCGAGGCGCTGACCGGGTTGGGTTTCGACATGGACCACTACCACCAGGAGAGCTTCAACGCGCCGGTCGCCGACCGCCCCGTCGAGCCCGAAGACGACGTGACCCCCGACGAGGATGCCGCCGTCGAGGTCACCTTCGCCAAATCCGGCAAGACCGCGAAGATCAAGGAGACCGAAACCCTGCTCGCCGCCGCGAAAGCTGCGGGCGTGCCGCTGCCGTCCGGCTGCACTTTCGGGGTCTGCGGCACCTGCAAGATCAAGACCAAGGGCGGTCAGGTCCACATGGTCCACAATGGCGGCATCACCGATGACGAGATCGAAGACGGCTACGTCCTCGCCTGCTGCTCGAACCCGATCGGGGATGTCTCGATCGACGCCTGAGCCCCCTGCCCTCAAGACCCGACCTCAAGGAGTCCGCCCATGTCCAGTGATCCGCTTCTGCAACCCTATCAGCTCAAGCATCTGACGCTGAAGAACCGCCTGATGATCACGAGCCACGAGCCCGCCTATCCCGAGGACGGGATGCCGAAGGAGCGTTACCGTGCCTATCACGTCGAGCGGGCCCGCGCGGGCGTGGCGCTGACGATGACGGCGGGCTCTGCCTCCGTCGCCCGCGACAGCCCGCCGGTCTTCAACAACGTCCTCGCGTGGAAAGACGAGGTCGTCGGCTGGATGAAAGAGCTGACGGATGCCTGCCACGAGCACGACTGCGCCGTGATGATCCAGTTGACCCATCTCGGACGCCGCACCCGCTGGGACAAGGCAGACTGGCTTCCGGTCGTCTCGCCCAGCCACGAACGCGAAGCCTCGCACAAGGCCTTTCCGAAGAAGGCCGAGGATTGGGACATCTCGCGCATCATCGAGGACTATGCCGACGCCGCCGAACGCATGAAAGCGGCAGGGCTCGACGGGATCGAGCTGCAAGCCTATGGCCACCTGATGGATCAGTTCTGGTCGCCTCTGACGAACGAACTGGAAGGGCCTTACGGCGGCAGCCTGGAGAACCGGCTGCGCTTTACCTTCGACACGCTCAAGGCGATCCGCGCGCGGGTGGGCGACGAGTTCATCGTCGGCGTGCGCTACACCGGCGACGAGGACCTGCCCGGCGGCATCACCCGCGAAGAAGGGTTGGAAATCTCGCGGCGGCTGAAAGACAGCGGCATGGTCGATTTCCTTAACGTGGTGAAGGGCCATATCGACACCGACGCGGGGCTGACCGACGTGATACCGGTGCAGGGCATGCGCAGCGCGCCGCATCTCGACTTCGCCGGAGAGATCCGCGCCGCCACCCAGTTCCCGACCTTCCACGCCGCCAAGATTCAGGATGTCGCCACCGCGCGGCACGCCATCGCGGAGGGCAAACTCGACATGGTCGGCATGACCCGCGCCCACATGGCCGACCCCCATATCGTCGCCAAGATCATGCGCGGCGAGGAAGAGCGTATCCGGCCCTGCGTGGGCGCGAATTACTGCCTCGACCGGATCTATCAGGGCGGCATGGCGCTGTGCCTGCACAACCCATCGACCGGGCGCGAACTGGAAATGCCGCATGAGATTACCAAGGCCGACGCGTCGCGCCGGGTGGTCATCGTCGGCGCCGGTCCGGCCGGACTGGAGGCCGCGCGCGTGGCCGCCGAACGCGGCCATGAGGTCATCGTGCACGAGGCCGCCAACGATCCCGGCGGACAAGTACGCCTCACGGCGCAATCCAAGCGCCGCCACGAGATGATCCAGCTGATCCAGTGGCGTTTCGCGGAATGCGAGCGTCTTGGCGTGAGTTTCCGCTTCAACAGCTATGCCGATGCGGACACCATCCGCGCAGAACAGCCCGATGTCGTCGTGATCGCGACCGGCGGGCTGCCGCATACCGAGGTGCTGGCCGCAGGCGATGATCTTGTCGTCTCGAGCTGGGATATCCTCTCGGGCGACGCCCGCCCCGGCAGCAATGTGCTGCTCTACGACGACGCCGGGGATTACGCGGCGCTACAGGCCGCCGAAACCCTCGCCGCCAGCGGTGCCAAGGTCGAGGTCATGACGCGCGACCGCAATTTCTCCTCCGAGGTCATGGCGATGTCCCTGACCCCGTCCTTGCGCGAATTGCAGGCCCGCGACGTGACCTTCACCGTGCTCTGGAAGCTGACGGGCGTGGCGAAGGAGGGCAACGGCCTGGTCGCGACCATCGGCAGCGATTACGGCGACTTCACCCGCGAGCGGCATGTCGATCAGGTCGTCGTCAATCACGGCACCCGACCGCTGGACGACATCTATTTCGATCTGCGCGACGGCTCGAGCAATCAGGGCGAGGTCGATTACGAGGCTCTGATCGCGGGCGAACCGCAGAGGGTCGCGCGGAACCCGGATGGCACCTATCAGCTTTTCCGGATCGGCGACGCGGTCGCGGCGCGCAACACTCACGCCGCAATCTACGACGCGCTGCGGCTGGTGCGGACGGTCTGATGCGCTCGTGACGGCTCGATGGCGCGGGGCCGACAGCCGAGGCCCTTGCGCATCAAATCCGGGTCTCGCTGACGAGGCGCAGGCCCAGATGCGCGGGCGGGCTTCCGACGGCACAGCCGCCCCGCGCCGGATCTCGCACCAGAAACGGGATAGCTGCGACATGCTCGCCGCCCGCGAAAAAGGCCGCGCAGCGCTTCGGATCGACCGGGCCGCCACCCTCCCCGCCATAGCAGTCCTGCGTCCATTCCCAGACCGACCCGTCGAGATCGACGATCCCCTCGGCGCTGGTCGAGAAGCTGCCCCGCGGCGACAGCTTGCGCGGCGCGAGACCGCTCGTCAGGTAGGTCGAGGCCCAGGTCAGGTCAGGATCGGTGAAGATCGGGTCTTCCTTCTCTGGCAGCACGTCCTTGGCCATGAACTGCCACTCGGCGATCGTCGGCAGCCGGAATTCGTGACGCGCCTTGCGGTTGATCCAGCCGAGATACTGCTCGACGTCGACATGGCTCAGCCCGGTCGCCGGGGTGGCCTCCGGCGCACTGCCGTGCGGCGCGCGCAAGGCAAGCTCGCAGGCGCCGTCCGCGTGGCAACGGTTCCACTCCGCGACGGTCACCTCGTATTTCTGAACGTAGAGCGCGTGGCCGTCGGGCAGCGTCACCGCCCGCTCGGCCATCTGAGGCACGTAATCGAGATCGGGGCCGCGCAGGAAACCCCACGCGGCCCCGAGGGCGAGGATCGCCGCACCCGCCGCAAGCACCTGACGAAGGGAAAGACGTGGTGCGCGCGAACTGAGCTTGGCGATCATCTCCGGTCTCCTTCGATCAGGTTTCCACCACGTGGGGCGGCATCACCTGCTCCATCAGGGCGTTGTCCCAGGCACCGTCCACCACGAAGTGGGCCGTCGCGCCCAGCAGGGCCGCCTCGATCAGGTTGTGGTTGACGTAGGCATAGACGCCGGGCTGCAGGAAGGTGTACATCGCCGCCCCCGCGCTGCCGCCGCGGATGAACCAGGTCTCCTGATCCTTCTGCGGGGGATTGGCGAATTTGCCGTTCTCCCAGACATAGTCGCCATGACCGCCGATCAGGTGCGGACGGGTGTCGCGGTTCGCCTGATTGTGGATCATCAGAACCGTGTCGCCGACCTTGGCCTTGAACGCGTTCTCGCCCGTCAGAGCCCCGACCGAACCGTTGAACACGGAGTGGGTCGGCGTGAGCGTGCGCATCGCCTCGACGCTGTCGGAGAAGTCCTCGCCGGCGACCTCGTAGGTCTTGTAATCGCCGTTCTCGTCCATCGGCAGATAGAAGTCCTGCTCGCCGATATAGGCGATCGTGTCGTAGCGCAGCGGGTTGCCCTCGGCATCCTTGAGCCCGTCACGCGGCAGCACCATCAGCGTGCCGTTCATGCCGTGGGTGACGTGGTAGGGGATCATCGCCCCGCCCGGCGCGCAGTGATAGGTGAACACGCCCGGCCGCGTCGCCTTGAAGCGCAGCACCGTTTCCTCGCCGGGATAGACATGGGTCAGGCCACCGCCGCCCAGCGCGCCCGAGGAGGCGTGGAAGTCGATATTGTGCTCCATCTGCGAGTCGGCGGGGTTGGCGAGGGTCAGTTCGACATAGTCGTCCTGGTGCACGATGATCAGCGGGCCGGGAACCGAGCCGTTATAGGTCAGCGCCCAGATGCTCGCGCCGGTATCCTCGTCCACCGTCAGCAGAACCTCCTTGGTCTCCATCCGGATCTCGACGATTTTCGGGCCACCCGTCGCGACCTGTTCGTGTGCGGGAGCAAAAGGCGGCGCGACCAGCTCCTGGCGGACGCGGGTATAGCCCGACAGGTCCACCTTCGGAGCGGCGACCTGCGCCTCGGCTTCGGCGAGGATGAATTTCGGCGCGGCAGGGCGCGGCGCGACATGGGGCGCCATGCGCTTGGACGGGGTTCCGGCCATCCCGGCCCCTGCGGTCATCGCCGCGGCACCTGCCAGAAGCGACCCGCGCAGCACATTGCGCCGATTGGTTTTCACGAGAGCTGGATTGATAAATTTAGGCATTTTAGCCTCCGATGGTTAAAAGTAGCAGGAAGTTGTCGCGCGTTTCCTGCCGCGGGCGCTCACAGCGCGCCCAATTCCGCTTCGAAGCGTTCCTTGGCTTTCTTCGGCACACGGCCCTCGAGGAACCCTTCGGGTGCCTTGGCGTCGCCCACCGAGATCAGCATCACCATGCCCATCGCGTAGTGCGGCTTGCAGCGCACCGCATAGAGCCCTTCGGTGTCGAGCGTGACCTCGACGTCCTTGTTGACCTTGCCGGCGAAGCCCTCGGCCCCGTCCGGGATCATGCCGTCGATGGTTTCGGCGTTATGGCCCTTGTCGGTGGGAACGAAGCGGATCGTGTCGCCGGGGGCGGCCTTCACGAAGGCCGGTTCGAAGACCATCACGCCCTTTTCGCCCTTGTTGAGCATGTGGACTTCATAGGTCTCGGCGCTTGCCGCCCCGCCCAGAAGGGCGGTCATCGCGAGGGCGGAAATCAGGGTGCGGATCATCTCTTGTCCTTTCCTTGCATCCTTGGATTGCCCTTGGTTTAGCGATGTCCGCGCCGACGTTTTTTGTTCTGGCGCAAACTTCGCGGCGCTTTTCACGAAATCGCGATATTTTTTCACCCGCCGCTCGCGCGCGTGTGACTTTTCGTATTGGACGTGGCGGGGGCCGTATGTTTAGAGAAGGCATGAGCGCGCCTGCCCCCCGCAAGACCATGCCGCGGCTCGACGAGAGCCTGCTGACGCCGATGCCCCCGTTCTCCCGACTGGAGAAACGGCAAATTCGCGAGATTCTCGATCTCGCCAGCGTACGCCGCTTCGACGAGGGCGTGGCCGTATTCGAGGAAGGCGCCCCGGCCGAACGGTTCTACATGCTGCTCGACGGCTATATCCGGGTGATGCGGATCACCCCCACGGGCGAGCAGGTGATCGCGCTGCATATCCCCTCGGGGCAGCTTTTCGGGATCGCGCAGGCGATCGGGCGTACCACCTACCCCGCCACTTCAGTCACCGCTTCGGAGGCGATCGTGCTGGGCTGGCCGATGCGGCTCTGGGATCAGTTCGTGGCGCAATATGACGGCTTCGCGACAGAGACCTACAAGACCGTCGGACAGCGTCTTGGCGAGATGAACAACCGCATCGTCGAGATGGCCACCCAACAGGTCGAGCAGCGGGTCGCCAATTCGCTTCTACGACTGATCAATCAGACCGGGCGCAAGGTCGAGGCCGGAATCGAGATCGATTTCCCGATCACCCGGCAGGATCTCTCGGAGATGACCGGAACGACGCTGCACACGGTCTCGCGGCTGATGAGCGCGTGGGAAAAACAGGGGCTGGTCGCCAGCCGCCGCAAGCGGATCACCGTGACCGATGCGCATCGTCTGGTGCTGATCTGCCGCGGGGAGCTGCCCCCCTCTCGGTAGCTGCCCCGATAGTCGTCTAGGCAGCCGCCTCGATCGCCGCCCCCAGCTCGGCGATGAACGCGTCGAGATCGAGGTGATACTCGGTGCAGGCATCGTCGATCGTGTGGAACGGGTTCACGAGACAGCCGACGCAGAGCATCTTGTGACGCATGAACACCTCGATCGTCGCGGGCCATTCGCGCATCAGCGCGTCAAGCGTGACATCCGGGTTCTTCCAGCTGGGTTTTGACATGGCGTGACCTCTCTGCCGACCACGTTAATCCCAGCAATCCCATCAAACGTTGTGCTGGCGCAAACTTCCCAGTCGCGAACGCCGCTATCCCTCGGGCCATCGACTGACCCCAAGGGAGGCCCCAATGGCTGAAATCCTGACCAAGTCGCGGGCGCGAAACATCTTTTACGGAGGATCCATTTTCTTCGTGCTGGTGTTCATCGCACTGACCGCGCAGAGCCACTTCTATATCGTGAACAACTCAACCGCCTCCGCCCCGCTGACCGAACAGGTCGCGCGCGGCAAGGCCGTCTGGGAACGCAATTCCTGCATCAACTGCCACACCCTGCATGGCGAAGGTGCCTATTTCGCGCCCGAGGTCGGCAACGTGATGACCCGCTGGGGCGTCGCCGACGATCCGCAGGGCGCTTACGAGACGCTCGACGCCTGGATCGCGGCGCAGCCTTCCGGCATCGAGGGCCGCCGCCAGATGCCGCATTTCGACATCAACGAAGAGGACATGCGCGCACTCGCGGAATTCCTCCGCTGGGCCGATCACACCGACACGCAGGGCTGGCCGCCCAATGATGCGGGCTGAGGAGACAAACCGATGAAATACCAATCCCAATCCGTGGCGAAAGCCTATTTCTACTGCGCGATGCTGCTGTTCGGCGTGCAGGTTCTGGGCGGCCTTCTGGCTGGCTGGATCTACGTTTCGCCCAACACGCTGTCCGAAGTCCTGCCCTTCAACGTGATCCGGATGATCCACACCAATGCGCTGATCGTCTGGCTGCTGCTGGGTTTCTTCGGCGCGGCCTATTTCCTCGTGCCCGAGGAAAGCGAGCGCGAGATCTTCTCGGTCAAGCTCGCCTATCTGCAACTCGCGATCCTGATGATCGGGACGCTGGGCGCGGTCGGCTCCTATCTCGTCGGGATCCATGGCGGGCGCGAGTTCCTCGAACAGCCCCTCTGGGTGAAGTTCGGCATCCTCGTCGCCGCGGTGATCTTCCTGATCAACATCTCGCTGACGGTGCTGGCGGGTCGCAAGACCGCGATCACCAACGTCCTGCTGATGGGCCTTTGGCTGCTGTCGCTGCTGTGGATCTTCGCCTTCATCAACCCCGACAACCTGTCGCTCGACAAGATGTACTGGTGGATGGTCGTGCACCTCTGGGTCGAGGCGACCTGGGAACTGGTGATGGCCGCGATCCTCGGCTTCCTGATGCTCAAGCTGACGGGCGTGGACCGCGAGGTAGTCGAGAAATGGCTTTATGTCATCGTCGCGACCGCGCTGTTCTCCGGCATCCTCGGCACCGGGCACCACTTCTACTGGATCGGCACGCCGGGTTACTGGCAGTGGGTGGGCTCGATCTTCTCGACCTTCGAGGTGATCCCGTTCTTCCTGATGATGTCCTTCGCCTTCGTGATGGTCTGGAAGGGCCGCAAGAACCACCCCAACAAGGCAGCGCTCCTGTGGTCGCTGGGGTCGTCGACCGTGGCCTTCTTCGGCGCGGGCGTCTGGGGCTTCCTGCACACGCTGCACGGGGTGAACTTCTACTCCCACGGCACGCAGATCACCGCGGCGCACGGGCACCTCGCCTTCTACGGGGCTTATGTCGCGCTCAATCTCGCGGTCTTCACCTACGCGATGCCGATGCTGCGCGGGCGCGATCCCTACAACCAGGTCCTCAACATGGGCGCGTTCTGGCTGATGACCGGCGGCATGGCCTTCATGACCTTCGTTCTGACCTTCGCAGGCACGATCCAGACCCACATGCAGCGGGTCGTGGGCGACTACTACATGGATGTGCAGGACAGCCTGTCGATCTTCTACCTGATGCGCTTCGGCGCGGGGGCGGCGGTCGTGCTGGGGGCGCTTCTGTTCATCTACTCGCTCGTCGTGGTGCGCCGGCGTGAAGTCATCGCCCCCGGTCCCGCAACCCCCGTGGCAGGAGAATGACGATGTCCCTCGACATGACCAACGACCGCATCCCCTACTACCACCCCACCGGCCGCGAATGTGCCCTGTTCGAGCGCGCGCATGACAACGGTTTGCCCCTTCTTCTGAAGGGGCCGACCGGCTGCGGCAAAACCCGCTTCGTGGAGCATATGGCGGCGCGGCTGAACAAGCCGGTCTACACCGTCGCCTGCCATGACGACCTTTCGGCGGCGGACCTGATCGGGCGCTATCTGCTGAAGGGCGGCGAGACCGAATGGGTCGACGGGCCGCTCACCCGGGCGGTACGCGAAGGGGCGATCTGCTATCTCGACGAGGTGGTGGAGGCGCGCAAGGACGTCACCGTGGTGCTGCACCCGCTCACCGACTCGCGGCGTCGCCTGATCATCGACCGCATCGGCGAGGAGCTGGACGCGCCGGAGGGCTTCATGCTCGTGGCCTCCTACAACCCGGGCTATCAGAGCGTGCTCAAGCGGCTCAAACCCTCGACCCGGCAGCGGTTCCTCTCGATCGCCTTCGACTTCCCCGAACCCGATGCGGAAACCCGCGTGATCACCGCCGAGACCGGCCTGCCGGTGGCGCAGGTGGTGCCGCTGGTGCGCCTCGCCGGGCATATCCGCAAGCTCTCGGGCATGGATCTGGAGGAAGGCGTCTCGACCCGGCTTCTGGTCTATGCCGCGCGGCTGATCGGCGCGGGCATCGCGATCGAGGAGGCGCTGGAGACCGCCGTGGTCCAGGCGCTCAGCGACGAGGCGGACGTGCAGCAGGCGCTGCGCGACCTGATCGCCACGATCTACGGCTGAGGAGCACGCCATGAAACTGATGGACCTGATGGAGCCCGAGGAAACCGTAGGCGAAATCTGGCACGATCTGGCCAAGGATATCGGTCGGGACGATCGCCATCCCGACGCCGCGGTCGAGCTGGCCGCGTTGCGCCCCTCGCTCGCGCTGCTGCTGCGCGCGCTTGGCGGCGGTGCGGATGTCGAAATCGTCGAGGCCCCGGCCACCCCGGTCCGTCACCGCCAACCCGTCCGGCGTCGCCTTGGCGCCGGGCGCGAGACCGAGCGCATCGCCCGCTTCGACGGCGCGCGGCTGCGCCTGCCGCCGGTGATTGATGTCTTCCCCCGATCTGATCTCAACCGCGCGGCCTATTTCTGGCTGACCGCACTGGCTGCGCTCAGCCGCGACGCGATGCCCGATCTGCCCGACGAGACCGACGGCCCGGCGATGGATTGCGCGCAGATCCGTGCCAATGCGCGAGCCTGCGATCTGGCCTATCGCCGCTGCATCGGGCTGCGCGCGCCCTACCACGAGATGGCGGCGCTCACCCTCGCACGTCGCCGCAGATTGTCGCGCCCGGCGGCCGAGGCCGCGCTGGAGGCCGCGCTCTGCGACCAGCTTTCCGCCGATGGCACCCCCGCCCCGCTGCCCGAGACGGCGGGGGGCGCACGCGGTTACATGCCGCTTGCTCCGGTGCCGATCTGGCTGCGCTTCTCTCCAAACACCGCAGGCCGCAGCGCCGCCTCGGAAGAGGCCGACGCGCCCGCCTCTGCCCCGACCGCGATGGCCAGCACGCAGCGCAAGCATGGCGAGCGCCGCGATCTCGATCAGGCGCGCCGCCGCGACAGCTTCATCATCCACCGCTTCGAGTCGATCCTGTCCTGGGTCGAGGCGCTTAACGTCAATCGCTCGGTCGACGACGATGACGAGGACAACGCCGCCAAGGCCGCCGAGGATCAGGACCAGATCACCCTGACGCGGCATGATCGCAAGGCCGCGACGCGGCTGCGGCTGCATCTCGACCTCTCGCCCGCCGAGGCGGAGCACGAGGCGCTGGCGGGCGAGCATGTCTATCCCGAATGGAACCACCGCAGCCGCGCCTACATGGAGGGTCACTGCCGGGTGCTCGACGCGCCCGCGCGGCCCGAAGCCGCGCAAACCTTCCGCGCCGATCCGCGCTATATCCGCGCCGTGCGCCGTCAGTTCGAGGCGCTGCAACCGCGCCGCATCCTGCGCCCGCGCCAGATCGACGGGACCGAGCTGGACCTCGACGCCGTCATCGCCAGCCGCGCCGATCTCGCCGCGACCGGGCGGGGCAGCGACCGGATCTGGCAAAGCCTGCGCAAGGTCGAGCGCGACCTCGCCGTGGCCTTCCTGATCGACACCTCGCGCTCCACCGAGGCCGCGATCGGCGAAAGCTGCGTGATCGACATAGCGCGCGAGGCGATGTCCGCGCTGGCCGAGGGGCTGGACGCGGCGGGCGACCGTTTCGCGATCTGGGGTTTCTCGTCGCTCCGCCGCGACCGGGTGTTCCTGACGCGGGTGAAAGGCTTCGACGCCCAGATGGCCCCGCCGATCCACGCCAACATCGCGGCGCTGCGCCCGGGCCATTACACGCGCCTCGGGACCGCGATCCGTCACGTCTCGGCACAGCTCGCGCAGGAAAGCGCGAGCCGCAAGCTGCTCATCGTGCTGACCGACGGCAAGCCCAACGACTTCGACCATTACGAGGGCCAGCACGGCATCGAGGACAGCCACATGGCCGTGCGCGAGGCCCGCCGCGCGGGCCAGAGCCTGCACGGCGTCATCATCGACGAGGACGGGCAGGACTGGTTCGCACGGATCTTCGGGCGCGGCGGCTTCACCCTGCTGCCCCGGCCCGAACGGCTGCTGCGCGCCCTGCCCGACATTTACCGCTCGCTCACACAGGAGACCTGACATGCGCAAACTGACCCTTCTTCTCGCCCTCGCCCCGCTCACCGCACAGGCGGCAAGCTTCGATCGCCCGATCCCGCAGGCGCAATCGGCCACCGCCGAGTTCTGGTTCGCGCTGGCGGCGCTCGCGCTCGTCGCGGCACTGGCGGTGGTGGCGCGGGTGGTCGCCCGGCGATGAGTGCGCGCTGGTCCCCTGCCCGGATCGCGCTGCTGCTCTACCCGTTCGGCTGGGGCGCTTTCGCGGTTAACGTGTTCTTCGCCTCGCTGATCGGGTCGTGGGTCGGGCTGCCGGTCGCGACTCCGGTCGTCTCGCTGGGGCTGGGCGCGGTGGTCGCCGTGCCTGCGACCTACGCCTTCGCATGTCACATCCGGCGGCTGATGGACGCCGCCGAAAACTGAAAGGAGCCGATCATGGCCATGTCTTCCGCAGAGCAGATGCGCCGCTGGCAAGGCCCGGCGCTGCTGTCGGGCGGTTTTCGCCCGTTCTTCTTCTTCGGCGCCGTCTGGGCCGCTCTGGCGATGGCGCTTTGGGTGCCGGCACTCACCGGGCTGATCGCGTTGCCGACGCGGCTCGACCCGGTCAGTTGGCACGCCCATGCCTTCCTCTTCGGCTATCTCGGCGCGGCGATCGCGGGCTTTCTGCTGACGGCGGTGCCGAACTGGACCGGACGACTGCCTGTCGTGGGCTGGCCGCTGCTTGGCCTCGTCACGCTCTGGGCGCTCGGGCGGCTAGGGTTGCTGGCCTCGGCGGATCTGCCTTTCGCGCTGGTCGCGTGCATCGATCTCGCCTTTCCGCTGGCGCTTGGTGGCGTCGTGCTGCGTGAGATCCTGGCAGGGAAGAACTGGCGCAACCTTCCTGTGTTGTGGCTGCTCGGCGTTTTCACCCTCGCCGACCTTCTGTTCCTGATCGAAGCCGCGCGTGGCGGTTATGCCGCCGACGGCATCGGGATGCGGCTGGGTCTTGCCGCGGTGCTGATGATGGTCGCGCTGATCGGGGGGCGGATCATCCCCTCCTTCACGCGCAATTGGCTGGTCAAGGAGAACCACCCGGCGCGACCCGCCCCGCCGATGCAACGCTTCGACAAGCTCGCGATGCTGGTCGCTGGCGCGGCACTGCTCGCGTGGGTCATTTCGCCAGAGACGCGGCTGACCGCCGCGCTGCTGCTCGCGACCGCCGTGCTGCATCTCGCGCGGCTGTGGCGCTGGAAAGGCGGGCTGACGCTGCGCGCGCCGATCCTTTTCGTTCTCCATCTGGCCTATGCCTGCCTGCCGCTCGGCGCGCTGGCGCTTGGGTTCGCGATCCTGCTTCCCGCCGCCCTCGCCCCCGCGACCGCGATGCACCTGTGGACGGCGGGCGCGCTTGGCGGGATGACGCTGGCGGTGATGAGCCGCGCCTCGCTCGGCCATACCGGTCGCCCGCTGGAGGCCGGCACCGGCACCGTCGCGGTCTATGCAGCCCTCTTCGTCGCGATGATCGCGCGGCTCCTCGCGGGCTGGCTCGCCCTGAGCGCGCTTTATTCGGTCTCCGGCGTGGCGTGGTGCGGTGCTTTCCTCGGCTTCGCGATCCTCTATGCTCCGGTGCTGTGGCAACCCAGACGGAGGGCGCAATGATGTGGCTGGCTTATGGCGGAGTGTTCGCGGCGTTCCTCGCGACCCATTCGATCCCGACACGCCCGACGGTTAGGGCGCGGCTGGTGGCGGCCTTCGGACACGCAGGCTTCGGGCTGGGCTATTCGCTGCTGTCGACGGCAATGCTGCTGATCCTGATCCGCGCCGCCGCATGGCCGGACCCGATTTACCTTTGGCCCACCACTCTTTGGGCGATGGAGGCAACTAAGATCGGGATGGCGCTGGTCTGCATGTGGTTCGCCGTCGCGCTTGGCCATGCCAACCCGTTCTCCTTCGGCGGCAGCCGCCGCAAAAGCTTCGACCCCGAGCGTCCCGGCCTCGTGCGGCTCACGCGCCACCCGATGCTGCTGGGCCTCGCGAGCTGGGCCGGGCTGCACCTGCCGCCGAACGGCGATCTGGCGCATGTCCTGCTGTTCGGTGCGCTCGGCGGCTTCGCCCTGCTCGGAATGCGCCTGATCGACCGCAAACGCCGCCGGGAGAGGGGTCCGGAGGTCTGGGCGGAGACGCTGCGCCGGACGAGAGCGGCGCCCCCCTTCGCGGGGCTTACGCTGGCCGATCTCGGGCGTGCAGCGCTTGGCCTCGTGGCCTATATGGCGCTGCTGCACCTGCATGAATATTTCGCAGGCGTCGCCTTGGTTTAAGCCCAGCGTCAGATGTCATTCGCCTCCGCCTTGAACCGCAGCAGGCGCAGCGCGTTCATCGTGACCAGCACGGTCGCCCCGGTATCGGCCATCACCGCGATCCAGAGACCGGTGAGACCGAGGAGCGTCGTCACCAGAAACACCCCCTTCAGCCCGAGCGCGATGGCGACGTTCTGACGGATGTTAGCCATCGTCGCGCGCGCCAGACGGATCTGCTCGACGACATCGGTGACCCGGTCGCGCAGCAGCGCTCCGTCCGCGGTCTCGAGGGCGACATGGGTGCCCGATCCCATCGCGATGCCGATATGGGCGCTGGCGAGCGCCGGGGCGTCGTTGATGCCGTCGCCCACCATCATCACATGCGCATCCCGCGCCAGATCGCGCACTGCCGTCACTTTGTCCTCGGGCAGCAGCCCGGCACGGGCTTCGATGCCCAACCCGTCGGCAATCGCGCGGGCCGTCACCGGATTGTCGCCCGTCAGCATGACCGAGGATACCCGCATGCGCTTGAGGGTGGAGACCGCCTCCGCCGCATCGGCGCGCGGCTCATCGCGCAGCGCGATGAGGCCCAGAAGGCGCTCGGGCGTGAAGACGGCGACGACGGTCTTGCCCGCGCTTTCCAGCCGGTGGACGGTGGCGCTGTCGGAGGCGCTGAGCACGCCTGTTTCGGTCGCCAGCCGCGGCGCCCCGACATTCCAGACCGCGCCGTCGATCTCGGCGCGCGCACCACGGCCCGGGATCGCCGTGGCTGCGGTGGCCTGTGGCACCGCGATCCCGCGCGCCTCTGCCCGGGCGAGAACCGCCTGTGCGAGCGGGTGACTGCTGCCGGTCTCGACCGCCGCGGCGGTGGCGAGAAGCTCAGCCTCGGTCCCGTCGAGCGGCAGAAGATCGGTGATCTGCGGCCGACCCTCGGTCAGCGTACCGGTCTTGTCAAAGGCGACGAGGCTGGTTTTGGCCGCCGTCTCCATTACCGCGCCGCCCTTCATCAACAACCCGCGGCGCGCCCCGGTCGAGAGCCCGGCGGCGACCGCGGCGGGAACCGAGATCACCAGCGCGCAGGGGCAGCCGATCAGCAAGAGCGCGAGGCCGCGATAGATCCACGTCTCCCAGGGCGCGCCGAAAGCCAGCGGCGGCACGATCGCGGCCAGAAGCGCCACGCCCACCACCGCGGGCATGTAGACGCGGCTGAACCGGTCGATGAACCGCTCCACCGGGGCGCGCGCGCTCTCGGCCTCCTCGACGAGGTGCAGGATGCGCGAGATGGTGTTGTCCTCGGCGGCTTTCTCGACACGGATGCGCAGCTCGCCTTCGGTGTTGATCGCGCCCGCGAAGACAGCATCGCCGGGCTCTTTCAGGACCGGCACGCTCTCGCCGGTCACAGGGCTTTCATCGACCCCCGAACTGCCGGAGACGATTGTGCCATCCGCCGGGATGCGATCGCCCGGACGGGCCTGCACGATCTGTCCGATGGCGAGGCTGTCGGCCGGAACTTCGCGGATGCGCTCACCCGTGGCCAGCCGCGCGGTCTTCGGCACAAGATCGGCCAGCGCCCGGATCGAGCCGCGGGCGCGCGACGCCGCAAGCCCCTCGAGCATCTCGCCCACCGCGAACAGGAAGACGACGAGCGCGGCTTCCTCAGCCGCACCGACGAAGAGCGCGCCGATCGCGGCGATGCTCATCAGCATTTCGATGGTGAAGGGCATCCGCGCCCGCGCCATCAGGGCGGCGCGCCGCGCCACGGGGGCAACGGCGATCACGGTGACGAGCACGAAGACCCAATGCGCGATCGGGCCGCCGACCAGCAGCTCCACCACCCAAGCCGCGGCCAGCAGAAGCCCGGTCACGATCAAGTAGCGCCCCTTCGGGGTCGCATACCACGCGGGATCGGCGGGCGGCGTTGGCGCGCTCTCGACCGCAGGTGTCTCATCCGTCTCGCCCGCCGCCGGAAGGGCGCCCTCGGGAAGAACGAAGCCGCCCTTGGGCTTTTCCGGCGCAGCCCCCTTGGCCGAGACGCCGTAGCCGAGGCGGCGGATCGCCTTCTCCACGCTTTCGCGCGAGGTGGTCGCCGTATCGAGCCGCAGCCGCAGACGCTCGTTCATCAGCGTCACCTCGACCCCGTCGACACCAGGCAGAGCCTCGACCGCGCCGCGCACCTTCGCCGCGCAGGCGCCGCAATCCATGCCCGTCACGCGCCATTCCTGAAGGTCTGCTGTCTCGGTCATCTGCTGTCCTCTCGCGTGGTTTTCTCGACAGAGGGGAAGATAGGAGCTACAGCAACTATAGGTTCAAGGGGGAAATCCGCACTCACGTAACCGTGAAGGGAGGTGCAGCATGCATACGATCGGAACATTGGCCCGCCGCACCGGAACCAAGGTGCAGACGATCCGCTACTACGAGCAGATCGGCCTGATGCCCGAGCCCGGGCGGACCGAGGGCGGCCAGCGGCGCTACGGCGATTCCGATCTCGACCGGCTCGCCTTCATCCGGCACTCGCGCCAGCTGGGCTTCCCGCTCGAAGCGATCCGCGAATTGCTGGACCTGTCGGACCACCCTGCGCGCGATTGCGGGGCCGCAGATTCGATCGCGCGGCGGCAATTGCGAGAGGTCGAGACCCGGATCGCGCGGCTCGAGGCGCTCAAGCGCGAACTGGAACGGATGATCGGCGAATGTCGGGGCGGGCCGACCTCGGAGTGCCGGGTGCTCGAGGTGCTGCGCGACCATTCGGAATGTCTCGCCGACGACCACGACACGATCGGCTGACGCCGCGGCGCCGCGGTTCGACTATGGGCCTTCGGGAAGAGGCTGGCCCGGAAAGCCCGAACGCTGCGTGCGTGGCGACCCGCCGCGACGAGACGAAAAAAGCTTGAGCCCGACGAGCGCGGCGCGATCGCTCGCTCAGCCCCGCGACGGTTTGTCTACGATTTCAATCACATCACAATGCGCGCCCCCGAGGAGAGAGGCGCCCTGCAGCCTCCCATATCCGCAGCGGAGCCCCGGCTTGCGCCACCGGTCGCGTACGCTCGCAGGAACATTCTGGATCAGATCTTGTTGTTTTGAAGCTGATTTGATCGATAGGAATAGGAGGCAGACATGGCTGGCGAGAGCGGCAAAACGGTTCAAACTGACATTCCCGCCCGCATGGACCGCTTGCCGTGGTCTCGATTTCACCTGACGATCATCGTCGCGCTCGGCGTCACGTGGATTCTCGACGGCCTCGAAGTCACCCTGAAAGGGGCCGTCTCCAGCGTTCTTCAGGAACCCGAAAGCCTAGGCTTCACGAGTTCGCAGATCGGGATGATCGCGTCGTTCTACATCACCGGCGCGGTTCTTGGCGCGCTCCTGTTCGGCTATCTCACCGACCGTTTCGGGCGCAGGATGTTCTTCTTCATCACGCTCGCCGTCTATCTCGTCGGTGCGCTGCTGACCGCCTTTTCGTGGAACCTGTGGAGCTTCGTCGCCTTCCGGTTTATCACCGGCCTCGGCATCGGCGGCGAATATGCCGCGATCAACTCCACGATCGACGAGATGATCCCGGCGAGGGTGCGCGGTCAGGTCGCGCTTGGCGTCAACGGCTCCTACTGGCTCGGTGCGGCCCTCGGCGCGCTGTCGACGATCGTGCTGCTCAACCCGGACTACCTCCCGATCGATATCGGCTGGCGTCTGGGCTTCGGTATCGGCGCGGTTCTCGGCGGCATCATCCTCTACATGCGCCGCCATCTGCCGGAGAGCCCGCGCTGGCTCGCCACGCATGACCGGTTGGACGAGGCCGAGGAGGTCGTGAGCGACATCGAGAAGCGCACGAGCGAGCAAACCGGCGAGGAGCTTTCGGAGGTTCCGGACGACGACAAGATCAAGATCCGGCCGCAGAAATCCTTCTCTCTGATGAAGATCGTCAAGGCGATGTTCTCGACGCACCGCAAACGGGCGCTGCTCGGCCTCATCCTGATGAGCTCACAGGCGTTTCTCTACAACGCGATCTTCTTCACCTATGCGCTGGTTCTGTCGAACTTCTTCGACGTGCCCTCGAAGAACACCGGGCTTTACCTCGTGCCCTTCGCCATCGGCAACTTCCTCGGCGTGATCGTTCTGGGGCGGCTGTTCGACAAGATCGGACGCCGCGTGATGATCTCGCTCAGCTACGGCCTGTCTGCCGCACTCCTTATGGCCACCGGCTACATGTTCGCGCAGGGCTACCTCACGGCGATCACGCTCACGGCGCTCTGGTCGGTGATCTTCTTCTTCGCCTCTGCGGCCGCGAGTTCCGCCTATCTCACCGTGAGCGAGGTCTTCCCGCTCGAGACCCGGGCGCTCGCCATCGCGATCTTCTACTCGATCGGCACCGCCGCGGGCGGCATCGTCTCGCCCTGGGTCTTCGGCGCGCTGATCGACACGGGCTCCGCCTGGAACGTGTTCTATGGCTACCTCTTCGCCGGTGCCCTGATGACGGTCGCGGCCGTCACCGAAGCGGTCATCGGGATCGATGCAGAACAGGAGTCGCTGGAGAACGTGGCCGATCCGCTGTCCGCCGAGGGCGCGGAATAGGGGCAGGCCTCTGACGGTGGAGGTATTCCAGTCCTGAGAGAATGCGTGCTGCGAGGCTCCTTGGATGGGGCCTCGCTTCGCTTTGTTACCGCCCTCCCCTTTGCGGGATGGAGGCGGCGCATTGTCCGGTCCCCGATAGCAGCGCTCCGCCCATTGGTGCAAACCCTTCGTTGCCGCCGTGGCGCACCGCAATCGTCATCTTTTGGCCGTCCGCGTAAGCGTGCCGCTGACATCAATCTATTCCACCGCTGATGCGATGGACCGCAGTTGCCCCCGGGTCGAGCGCGACATGAGAAAGCCCCCCGCCGCGTGCGACGAGGGGCTCCGGGGAGGATTTAGGTGTGAGGGTCGATCAGGCGTTGCCGTTGACCACGACGACCAGGTTGCCATCGGTATCGATGAACGCGGTTTCGACGTCATCTGCGGTGTAGCCGGTGCCGTCGAACACGCCGTCCGGCAGCTGGCTGTAATCGGCGTCCACGTCGGCCCCGGTCGCGTTCTTCAGAGCCGCGGAACCATTCTCGGCGCCTTTGCCCTGCAGGTCGGAGAGCGCGACGATCTCCACCTCACCATCGGTTCCGACCTGATAATCGGAGAACTGATCGGTGGAGGCGGCACCGTTCGCCTTCAGGCTCGAGATGAGCTGACCATAGGTCTTGATCGACCCGCCTTGGCCCATGCCGGAGCTCGTGCCCGCATCCGCCGAGGCGCCCGTATCCACATTCGCGCCGACATCGGTGCCCGCACCCTGCGCAGCAACCGAAGCGCTGCCGCCCATGTCAGTCGAAACGCCGGCAGCGGCGTTGCTATCCTGGGCGAAGGCCGCGACGGGAGCCGCAGAGGCGAGAAGGCCGACGAGGGCGATCGATTTGAGGCTATAGGTCATAGTAGTCTCCTTCCATTTCTTGCGCCGACCATCGGCCGGCAGGAGGAGAACACGGGTGAGGTAATTGCCGTTCCGCGGGGCGAAAAGGGTCGGAAGAACCCTGCCCAAACTTCGATTATCGTGAGCGCGATCACGCCGGACAGAGACCGACATTCCGATTGATAACCGGAACCACGGGGCGCGTGCCCGACGCTCGTTCTTCAGAGCGCCGGGCCGCGTTGTCAGCCGATCTGGGCGGCTGCGGGGCCAAAGAACTCGTAGTGGATCCGAGCGTCCGGCACATTGGCGGCCTTCAGGCCCTTGACCATCTCCTGCATGAACCCGGTTGGGCCGCAGATGAAATAGTCGGCCTTTTCTGCATCGCTGATCTGGACCAGCCAGCTGGGATCGACACGTCCGGAATGCACACCGTTCGCAACATCAGTCTCTTCCGGCGCCTCGTAGAAGACATGGGTCTCATGTGCCTTTGTACGGGGCGTATTGCTGAGCGCATGGGTTTGACCATTCCGGGTGGCGTGGACATAGACCATCCGCAGATCGCCGCCGCCGTAGCTCTCGAGCATCGAGATCATGGGCGTGAGACCCACCCCGCCCGACAGAAGCACGATTTCCTGCTTGCCCTTCGGATCGAGGAAGAATTCGCCGGCGGGCGCGGCCACGTCGAATTCGTCGCCGACCTCGACCGTGTCGTGCAGCCAGTTGGAGATCCGCCCGCCGGGTTCGCGCTTGACCGTAATCCGGTAGGACTGGCCATCCGGCGCCGAGGAGATCGAGTAGTTGCGACGATATTCCTCGCCCTCCGCAGGGGTGAAGCGGAAGCTCAGATACTGGCCGGGGCGATGCTTGAGAACCGGCATGCCGTCAACCGGATAGAGCGTGAAGGACGCGATCTCGGAGGTTTCCTTCTCTTTCGCACCAACCCTGAAGCGCCGCCAGCCACGCCAGCCGCCGTCCTGCTCTTCCGCACCGGCGTAAATCTGTTCCTCGCGGGCGATCAGCGTATCGGCGAGGAACCAGTAGGCTTCGCCCCAGGCGTTCAGAATTGCAGGCGTGGCGGCGTCTCCCAACACCTCCGCGACAGCCCCGAGCAATGCTTCGCCGACATGCGGATAATGCTCGGGGAGAATCTGCAGGCCCACGTGTTTTTGCGCGATCCGCTCCAAGGCGTCCGCGAGGACGCCGGGGTTCCGGATATGGGTCGCATAGGCCACCAGGGCGCCCGCGAGCGCCTTGTGCTGCGGCGAGTTGCCATGCTGATGCGACATGTTGAAGAGCGCGCGAATTTCGGGAGCGGCCAGCAGCCGCCGATACATCACGGGCACGATCTGATCGACGTGTTCCGCCACGACCGGCGCAGTAGCTTCAATGATCGCGAGTGTTTCTTCCGAGAGCGGCTTTGCCATTCCTGTCTCCTAGGCTATAAAACATACCAACAAGACGCATCTATTTGCTCAGCCATTAAGATGCCAATCACAGGTATGTTTTCCCGTGCGACATTCTGTCCGGTCTCGTGGTACGAGACGGGTCGCTGAGGAGGCTGCATCAGGAGAAGTGCGAATGCGCTTGAACGACACCACGGACCTCGCCTTGCGGGTGATGATCTACGCCGCTTCGATGAAAGACCGACGTTTCACGATCGATCAACTCGTCGAGGCCTATCGCGCACCACGCAGCACCATGATGAAAGTCGTCAACGCGCTGACCCGGGGGGATTTTCTGGTGGCGCAACGCGGACGCTCCGGCGGGTTGGGACTTGCCCGGCCAGCGCAGGAGATCGGCGTGGGGACGATCGTGCGCCACATGGAGACGGATTTCGACCTCGTGGAATGTATGCGCAGCGGCGGCGACTGCACGATTACCGCCGCATGCCGCCTGATCGCGCCCTTGGCCGAGGCGCGCGCAGCGTTCCTGACGACGCTGGACGCCTACACGATCGCCGATATCGCAATCTCCCCGCGCGATTTTGGCCTCGCCGCGTCGTGACGTGAATGGTCAGGATTGACCGTCTCCGGGTTGCGAGTGTCGGAGGCAGAGCAAGCGGGTAAAAGCGAACCTGCGCAATGACCGCCAGGAAGTCGTCGCTGCGAATGGTGTTTGGGCGATGGATTTCGCTTCGCGGACCTTCGGTTCGTTCACGATCAGCTCGCGTTACCCAAGAAACTGCGGTTTCTGACCATCGTCGACAGTCATTCACGTTACTGTCCAGCGAGGGATGTGCGGTTTCGGTATCGCGGTGAAGATGTCGTTCATACGCTTGAACGGATTTGTAGCAAGCTCGGCCACCCGAGAACGATATGGGTCGATGAGGGCCGTGAGTTCATCTGCCGCGACCTCGATCTCTGCGCTCATGCGAGGCAGGTCACCTTGGGCTTCTCACGGCCCGGAAAGCCAACCGACAACGGCTTCATCGAGACCTTCAACAGCAAGCTGCGGGCCGAGTGTTTAAACGCCCGTCGCCACTGTCGCTCGGCCCAATGGCGCAACATTGGCACCTTCATGAGCCTTGCGGATGCCGCGGAAAACTGGAGGATCGGCGCAAACACTACAACCAAGCCACTAGTGAAGCGCAGGCTTGGCAATTTTCAGAGACAGCCTCTCGACATTCATCTGATACCTCCCTAATTTTCGAAGCTGCAGACATCGAAATAGGAAGCGCAAGTCCATGAAATCAAAGGGAGAGGCACTTAACGGCGCCTGCGCAGACCGTCAGGCAAAGTCGCTCTACCGAGATTTTCGAGATCAAATTTCCGACTGATCTAAGTCAGTGAAATCCTGCGACCTGGAAGATGAAAGCTCTGTAACGAAATCTCAGAAGATATCGAGCGGGCACCGCCCCTTGATAATGCGATGAAAAATCTGGCACATCCACCACGCCGTAATTGATGTGCTTGAAAACTGCGGAAAGTAGCTTCGATTAGTCAAGCAGGAAGACAGAGCGTATTTGGCAATAAGTACTACCCAAGCCCGTGTGGCACCTGCCAATATTAGCTCACTCACACAAGCTGCTTACGTATCGGTGTTGATGTCAGGGCGCCCAAATGAAAAAAACGACAGCTAGCCTATATGTCACGAACTTCAAAAAAAGGTTCACAGGCGTATCTTCAACTGCGGCAGCGGTGTTACGGCAGCAGCAAAATTTACTGAATGTAGCGCTTGTTGGTTACGCATTGCCGAAATGCGCAAAACCGATTGGTTTTTTCCGCGCTCTCCGGGAATGTCGCGAGCCTCCTGCCGGACGTAAATTTTCAATTTGGCACACACGGCGAAACATTGAAATGCAACTTGCTATATTGGCCCGAGATGTCCTGCGCCTGCCAATAAGAATTGTTTTCACCTCAGCCGCACAACGTCGCCATTCAGCTTGGCCACGCTGGCTAATTTCACGAATGGATGCGGTAATTGCAACAACTGAAGAGGCCGCCAAATATGTGCCTAATGTGGTTGCAGTAGTGCCTCATGGAGTGGATACGGAGCACTTCTTCCCCGCCCAAGAAGAAAGCTATAAGCGCAAGTGGAAAGAACTGCAACTTCCCGGGGAATATGGGATCATAACGGTGGGGCGCGTGCGTCCGGAGAAAGGCACGGACCTTTTTATCGACGCTATGATTACTGCGCTTCCGGACCTGCCGGGAGCTTGCGCTATTGTCGTCGGAACGGCGAGACCCGAACACCAAAAATTCCAGGAAAAAATAAAGAAACGTGCTGAAGCAGCTGGGCTTTCAAACCGGATTGTTTTTTTGGGAGAAGTCGACCCTGACAAATTGCAGCAGATATTGCAGGGATGCCGAGCGCTCGTGGCACTCCCCCGTTATGAAGGATATGGGATGACGCCTCTGGAAGCCATGGCTACCGGACTTCCAGTGATTTTGAGTGAGACCGGCTACTTCAAAGAGTTCGTGGGAGAAAATGATACAGACACCGGCTCATGTGGCGCGGTTGTACCAATAGAGGGCGCCGAACTTGCAGCAGAGGCTCTAGTGAGAATTCTCAAAGACAAAGACTTATACCATCAAAAATCGATAGCCGCCAGAAAAAGGGCCGTGCGAAAATTTAGCGTAACTTCCGAAGTGGATGCGATAAATATCGTTTACGAAGACCTATGGTCCCTTGCCAACAAAAACAATAAGATGGCGCGATCGAGTTAACTTATATACGCTAAAGGTTGGGTCCTGAAGCGTTTCAATCAGGTCTTCGATTTGAACCGGCATCCCAATGGACAAAAGGGCGAGATTGAGCTAACAGCAAACCAGACCAAACGCTCGGAGCATGCTTACGCCTATGTACTGCCTGGTAATTAATTTGAGCACTGCGACCGCGCGCATGTCATTTATGGCCGATCAGCTGAACAGGCTGAAAATACCTTTTCAGAGGATCGATGCATTCACGCCAGAAATGGTAATTAATTATGAGAGTTCTTTTGAATGGTCAAGCTGGGAGCGCCCTCTCAAAGACACTGAGAAAGCATGCTTTTTAAGCCATGTGGAAGCGTGGAAATTTTCCGCAGCACAGGATAAAAGCACCCTCATACTAGAAGACGATGCGCTTCTTTCCTATCAGACGCCCAGTGTCCTAAATGCTATTGACGAGATCGAAGGCATTGAGCATGTGACCCTTGAGGTACGGACGCGCAAGAAGATCGTTAGTAAGATTGGGCGCGCGATCGGGTCCAACCACCAACTACTCCGCCTCTATCAACACAGGAGCGGCGCTGCTGCTTACGTAATTTCGCCTTCTGGGGCGCGAAAACTTCTCGCGCGGGCGTCCAAAGAGGTCGCCCTCGCTGATGCGCTGATCTGCAAAGCCTATGAATTGAAAAGCTTTCAACTCGAGCCGACTTGCGGCGTGCAGCTAGACCGCGCGGCGGACTACGGCATTACAAATCCTTTTAATACCGTCTCTCAGATAGACTCAGGAAAACCAACGCCGATAACCAAACAGGCCTCTGGCTTTCGCGCCCGTCGGATCGGTGCGCAGCTCCGCATGGCCGCTCGCGCCCTAAGGCACGTTGGAATAGCTGAACGGCGTGAAATTCGCCTAGACCCCGCGCATTTCCTTTAGGACTGACTTCGTCAGGCTTTCCACCACCGTTTTTTTCGCGCCGGTGCAAGCGGCGCACCCGATTGAAAACCCTTTTCTCAATTTGGAACCGACGCCAAATTTCATTGGGAACCGGCCCCGCAGGTTCGCCCGCCGAACGGATGCAGCCGCCATACTGAATAGCCCCGTGTTTCTTAGACGCCTTCGTGTCTCAGTTTCTGCTGCCGTTCAAAGTCGACGGGCGACAGCATTCCGTTCCGGGCGTGCTTGCGCTTCGGATTGTAGAACATCTCGATGTAGTCGAACACATCCTGCCTGGCTTCTTCGCGGGATCGGTAGGTCCGTCGTCTGATCCGCTGACCTGCCACTGAACTTTCATCCAGCCGCGACCGGAGCCCGGTTGGTGTTGATCCGCACCCCAGAGCTCTACCGCCCTTAGGCAGAGTTTCCCGGCTTTGCTCAGGGTGACGGGCTGGTGACGCCC